>CAMAQR010000013.1 GCA_945860375.1 Pseudorhodobacter antarcticus | reverse complement strand
GGGTAAAACCGCAGTTCAGACACCGAATACATGGCCGCAACCGACCAGACGCCTGAAAACCACAACCCCCTTGCCACGCAGGAGCCATCCATACACGGTTCGAGAGAGTTGCCAGAGGCAGCGCCATCGGTTCGAGCGCCTCTGGCGACGGCGAGGGGCATTCAGTTCGCCGAGCAGCCCCGGAACCGCAACACAATCTATTCCCGGCCAATGCGCTTTGACATGATCTGTGAGGCCAACGGGATCGAGCACCGCCTTACCAAGCCCAACCATCCGTGGAGCCACGAAGATCAGAAAACGATCCGGGGGATCGTTTTCCTGAAGGGCGGCCAGGTTGAGAGGATGAACCGGACGATCAAGGCCGCAACTGTGAAACGGTTCCAATGCGAAACCCAGGTTCAGCTGCGAACACATCTCGCGGACTTCCTCGCAGCCGACAACTTCGCCCGAAGGCTCAAGACGCTGAACGGCCTCACGCCCTACGAATACATCTGTAAAATCTCGACATCAGAGCCGGAACGATTCATCCTAAACCCGATCCACCAGATGCCGGGACCAAAGAGTTAGTTCCCGTTCAGTATGTCTTCCAAAGCCTTGCGCGCCTCGTCCCCCAGCGCCTCCCCCGCCCTGCGGCGCGCTGCATCTTCCAGACTTTCGCCGTCCTGCTGCACCACGCCCAATTCGGACTCCAACCTGGCCCGTGCTTCGGCCTCCAAGGCATCGGCGCGCGCCTGCGCCTCTGCTGCCAGCTGATCCGCCTTGGCGCGCAATTCGGCCTCCAGCCTGTCTTTTTCCAAATCCAGCCGTTCCTGCGCCAAGGCTTCAAGATCCAGTGAGAATTTCGGATCGGCCCAGGGCCCTTTGATCAGCAACGGAGCCGTCAGCCCCCCCGCCCCGGCATCATCCGCCATCGCCGTGGCCTTCACCCGGTACTCCAGCGTGCGGGAGCCAAGACCCACATCCCCGGCCCCAAATGCTGTAATGTAGGGCGAGGCCAGGCGCAGATCATCGTTGCGCAACACCCCGGAATTGACCACAAAACTGCCTGCCAGACTGTCAAAAATCGTCTTTTGCCCCTCGCCCACATAAGCGGTGTCCAGCGTCCGCAGCATGCCGGGAATATCCAGCCCCAAAATCTCACCCTTGGTCAGCGACAGCGTGCCAGACCCCTCCAGCCCCTGCAGGATGGCATCGACCGAATTGCCAATACCCAGAAATTTCACCCGCAGATCGCCAGTGCCGACCAGCCGCTGATAGCCGCCAAAGTCAGCCAGCATCGGCTGCAAGGCCATGTTCGCAAAGGCCAAGTCACCACCCACCGACAGACCGTTGCGCCCATTGACGACGAAATTGCCCGAAATGGCACCCGCATAGGCCCGCGTCTTGCGGATATCGAAAACGGCACGGGCGCGGTCAATCGTCACCATCATCTGCGTCGCCCCCAGTTTGATCATCCCCAGATCAAGACTGTCCGCCGTCACCGCCACCGCCGCATCCATCACAGCCAGACCGCTGACATCAATCGGATCACGCGGCCAGCCAGCCGCGCCGGCACCGCCGCCCGATCCACCACCCGCCCCGCCCGATAATGCCGCCAAGTCCAGCGCGCCTGCTGTCACAGTGGCCGACAGTTTCGGTCGGTCCCCCGCCGTGGTCAGATCGGCGTCCATGGCAAAGGCGTTGCCGTCCAGCACCACAGCGCCTTGGCGCAGATGCAGCGACGCTTTTGACGTCACCGTCAGCGCCCCCGTCACCCGAACATCCCGCGCGCCCATGCCTTCGGGCAGGACCGGAGCCTGCGCCCCAAACAGGGCCGCCATCGCCGCCAAATCGCCCAGACGGGCCGTCAGATCGCCCTCGGCTTCCATCGGCGCATGACCCGCGCGGCCCACAAAGGCCACATCCGCCGCACCCGCTTGCAGCTTCAGGTCCAGCGGCACCACCTTGCCATCGAGGAATTTCTGAAACGCCCCCACCGTCATCGCGGCAGAAAAAGCCTGTCCGTTCAGCACCGCCGCCAGATCCAGTTGCGCCGCGCCGATGTAATCGGGAATGGCGATCGTGGCCTCAATCTGTGACAAAGCCACCCGGGTTCCCGCGCCATGGTCGATAAAGGTCAGCGCACCGTCTGAAAACACTGCACTGTCGATGGTGAACGGTTGCCCGACGCCGGGGGTGTCGGTGGTCACCTCACCGCCACTGCTGCCGCCAAAAATCCAGTTTTCCTGACCTTTCGCGCTGCGCTCGAGCACAAGGCGCGGTGCAATCGCTTCCACCGCGGTGATCTTGACCACCCCGGTCATCAGCGCCGCCATATCCACCGAAATTTCCAGACCCTCGGCCTGCAACATTGGCCCCTCATCCGACCATTCGGCGTTCGACATGCTGACAGCCCCGGTCTTGACCCCCAACAGCGGCCAAACCGAAGGCCGGACCGATCCTAAAATCACCAGTTCCCGCCCCGTCAACGCGTTGAACTTCGCCACCGCCAGCGCGGCAATCTTTTCCGCCGGGATCATGAAAACCGCACCCACAGCCAAAACCAACACCAAAACCAAAGCCATAGCCGAGCGGAAAATCCAGCGCATGATGCCTCCAATACCATTTGCGTTCAGCCTACGCTTCCCACCGCCCTGCAGGAAGCCAGAGTTCGCACCGTGGCAACAGTTTGCCAAAACCGACTGTCACATCCCTGTGACACAGCCCTGTTTTACCGATCTCAACCAAGGAGATCGCGATGACCACCCCCACGCCCCAAGCGCTTGACTGGCTCGAAGCCGAACTGACCGATGCCTTCGACGAAGAGTATGAGCTGGAGTTGGAAGACGCACAGCTTTCGATGGAAATCTCCAAGATTTACAAGGACAAGCACCCCGATGGCATCGACCGCCATGTCTATTTTCATTCTTTGATCCGCCTGCAATCGGAACTGATAAAGCTGCAAGACTGGGTGTCTTATCACAAGAAAAAGGTTGTGGTTCTGTTCGAGGGCCGCGATTCGGCGGGCAAGGGCGGCGTGATCAAACGCATCAGCCAGCGGCTGAACCCGCGGGTGGTGCGCGTTGTGGCCCTTCCGGCACCCTCGGACCGCGAGAAAACCCAATGGTATTTTCAGCGCTACGTCCCGCACTTGCCCGCTGGTGGCGAAATCGTGCTGTTAGACCGCTCATGGTACAACCGCGCCGGGGTCGAGCGGGTGATGGGCTTTGCCAACGACGATCAAGTGGAACAGTTTTTCAACGACGTGCCTGAATTTGAACGCATGCTGGTGCGGTCCGGGATCACGGTGATCAAATATTGGTTTTCGATCACTGACGAAGAACAGCAGATGCGCTTCCTGATGCGCATTCATGATCCGATGAAACAGTGGAAACTGTCACCCATGGACCTGCAATCCCGTGTGCGCTGGGAGCAATACACCAAGGCCAAAGAAGAAATGATGGCCCGCACCAATATTTCCGAGGCCCCGTGGTACATCGTGGAAGGCAACGACAAAAAACGCGCCCGCCTGAATTGCATCGACCATCTGTTGGCGCAATTTCCCTATGAACCGGTACCGCACGAAGAAGTCATCCTGCCCGACCGCGTCTTCAACCCCAAATACGAACGCGCGGTGCTGCCGCCGGAATTGTACGTGCCGGGGAAATATTAACCCGTCCCCGCCGCAACCGCGCAGGGTGGGTGGTTCTGCCGAAAGGCAGGTTCACCCACCACCAACCACGCTTCACTGCATCGGCAACGGCACCAACCGCGCAGGATGGGTGATGCGCCAACTAAACCGCAGCGCAGGCAATACCCAATCCCGGCATAGAAACATCAACTGCTAGGCGTTGGCGGTTGGCGTCCTGACCGCGATCTCATGCGCTTGTGGTCGACCTAAAGTGCGGCACAGGACCACAAACCTTTCCATATCCTTAAAACCCCCGCCCAACCCCTTGATATTCCACATCCCGAAATCGGTCCCAACTCGGGACCGCCCCCTACCCCCACGGATCAAATCGCTGTATACCCCCGGCATGTCACAAAACCCGCCCAACCTCCGCCCCGACCTCGCCCCGAAGGCCACCTTCAGCGAACCGCACCGCCCCGGCCAGCCGACCATCGGCATGGTCAGCCTTGGCTGCCCCAAGGCGCTGGTGGACAGTGAGCGGATTCTGACCCGCCTGCGCGCCGAGGGCTATGCGATTTCCCCCGATTACAAGGGCGCGGATGCCGTGATCGTCAACACCTGCGGCTTCCTTGACAGTGCCAAGGCAGAGTCATTGGAAGCGATTGGTGAGGCGCTGGCCGAAAACGGCCGCGTCATCGTCACGGGCTGTCTGGGCGCGGAACCCGACTACATCACCGGCGCGCATCCAAAGGTTCTCGCCGTGACCGGCCCGCATCAATACGAGGCCGTGCTGGACGCCGTCCACAAGGCCGTCCCCGCCAAACCCGACCCGTTCATTGATCTTCTGCCCGCCAGCGCGGTTTCCCTGACGCCGCGCCATTACAGCTATCTGAAGATTTCCGAAGGCTGCAATCACAAGTGCAAGTTCTGCATCATCCCCGACATGCGCGGGCTGCTGCAAAGCCGCCCCGCCCATGCCGTGCTGCGTGAGGCGGAAAAGCTGGTCGAAGCCGGGGTGCGGGAACTGCTGGTGATCTCGCAAGACACCTCGGCCTATGGCGTCGACCGCAAGCACGACTTGAGCCCTTGGAAGGGTGGTGAAGTCCGCGCCCACATCACCGATCTGGCCCGCGAATTGGGCCGCTTGGGCGCATGGACCCGACTGCACTACGTCTACCCCTACCCCCACGTCCGCCAGCTGATCCCGCTGATGGCCGAGGGGCTGATCCTGCCGTATCTCGATATCCCGTTCCAGCACGCCGATCCGGGTGTGTTGCGCCGCATGGCCCGCCCGGCAGCCGCCGCCAAAACGCTGGACGAAATCGCCGCCTGGCGCAGGGATTGCCCGGATATCACCCTGCGCAGCACGTTTATCGTGGGCTACCCCGGCGAAACCGAGGCCGAGTTCCAGACCCTGCTGGACTGGATGGACGAGGCGCAACTGGATCGCGTTGGTTGCTTCCAATACGAAAACGTCGCCGGGGCGCGCAGCAACAAATTGCCCGACCACGTCCCCGCCGACGTCAAACAAGACCGCTGGGACCGTTTCATGGAAAAGGCCCAAGCCATTTCCGAAGCGAAACTGGCCGCGAAAGTCGGCCATGTGATCCAGGTGATCGTGGACGAGGTCGACGCCGAAGGCGCCACCTGCCGCACCATGGCCGACGCGCCCGAAATCGATGGCAACCTGTTCATTGATGAAAGATTCGAAGGCCTTGCGCCGGGGGATATTGTTGCGGTGACGGTGGAAGAAGCGGGTGACTATGATCTGTGGGGGCGGTTGACCGCCTGATTGCAACCGCGCCAGCACATCTGCTGGGCAAAACAGCCCTGACTTGGCGCTTGACCCAATGCGACCCGCCCGGTGATGCCGTGGTGGCAACACAGCGACAGGAGACCTCATGTCTAACGCACCAATCATTGCCCAGAAATCCCCCTATCCTGTCGATCTTGAGGCCGGAAAATCCTATTTCTGGTGTGCCTGCGGGCAATCCAAAACCCAACCCTTCTGCGACGGCAGCCACAAAGGCACCAGCTTTGTCCCCACCAAAGTGACCGCCGAGCAAAGCAAGACCGCCTATCTCTGCGGCTGCAAGCACAGCAAGAACGGCGCGTTTTGCGATGGCAGTCACAAAGCGCTTTAACTGCGACAAACCGGCGCTGGATGCTGGCCCCTATCGGCCTATACTGCCGCTATGGTCGATGAAACCCGAGTCCTTTACAACGACACCTGCCCGGTTTGCCGGTTTGAAATCGGCGCCTACGCCAAACGCGTGCGCGCCGATGGCTTGCCGGTGCGGTTCGAAGACCTCAGCCGTGTCGCCGAATGGGGGATGACGACGGATCAGGCCGCACAGCGCCTGCACGTTATTCACAAGGGCGCGTTGCTGTCCGGCATGCCTGCTTTTCGCGCACTTTGGTCAACGATGCCGCGGTGGCGGTGGGCGGCTTGGCTGACCGGTTTGCCGCTGATCCGGCCCGCCACCACGGCGCTTTATGATCGGATCCTCGCTCCTGAGCTTTACCGTGCGCATCTGAGACGCAAAGATCCGCAAAACCTTTAATTTGTTGGATTTTTTCATCGATGCCGCGCCGCCCATCGGCGGCAGCTGCTGTGTCGATTGCGGTGAAGAACGGCCCCGGTTCATTTGCATTTGAAAATGCACCGGCCAGTGATGGTGCAACGGGTCAAGGTTCGCTGACAAGCGCCAGATTGTCTGGTGCCCGCTCCTGGCGCTTGCGCCAATCGGAACTGGTGCCGCACGTCAAAGCGCGCGAGATCGCAAGACGTCTTCCAGCGGTTGCAAGTGTTTTGGCGACCCCTGCACGACTCGAACGTGCGACATTCCGCTTAGAAGGCGGATGCTCTATCCAGCTGAGCTAAGGGGCCGTTGCGCCTTATGTGCGACAGGTCGCGCCGTCACGCAAGAGAGCGTGTCATGAAAACCGAATTCGGATCATCCCAATAATCGGCAAAGGGTGGGCAGATCGTGAAGCCAGCCTTTTCATATAGTGCGCGGGCCGCAACAAATGTTGGCTGGATGCCAGTTTCCAGCGACAGCCGGCGCAGCCCCGCGGCCTGCGCCTGCGCCATAAGATGGTTCAGCATCAGCCGCGACAGGCCCTTGCCCCGCGCCTCGGACAGCACATGCATCGACTTGATCTCGGCGTGACTGGCGTCCAGCCGTTTGAACGCCCCCATTGCCACCGGAATGCCGTCCTCACGGACAACATAAAACGCCACATCCGGTATCGCGAGCGCGCCCGCATCCATCATGTGGATGCTTTCTGGCGGCGTGTCTGCGTGCATGTCCGCCGTGTGCCGCGCCATCAGCAAGGCCAGATCAGACCCGAGCGGGCTTTCTTCGGCAAGGGTGATCGCCATCACTGTGCGCCCATCGCCATCACATCGACACCATTCACCAACATCCCACCCTCCGGTGTGATTTCCAGCGCCCAGACCAACGCGCCATTGTCGCCCGGTTTGGCCATGCCCTCGGCCATCGCCAACATCGGTGCAGCCTGCATGCCGACCTCATCAGGGGCGGTTGCGAGTGCGGCTTTCAACGCCGTCATGCCCTTCAGCGTGACCTTCGCCGCGCCTGTCGGCATCGCCGCCATGCCAGCGCTCAGGGCGCCCTCATAGCCCAACTCATAGATCGGACCGACAACGCCGCCGGGGGCCAGCGTGATGTCCACCACGCCTTCGGGCATCAGGGCCAGCATCAACTGACCTTCAAACGCAGCCGGATCGGCGGGGCCGGTCACAAAATCCACCGTGTCGAGCAACAAGGCCACCGGGGCCGCCAGATTGAACCGTGACAGTTTGAAATCCAGCGACAGCGACGACGGCACCAACTGCGTGGCCCATTCAGGCACAAGGTCGGCGGGCATCGTCAGCCCCGAGAGGGTGAACGCCTCACGCACCATGCCATCGGCGACCAGGCCGTTCGCCTCAACCGTCACGCCCGCCTCGTCCAGCCCGAACGCACCCATCGGCGAGCCGACAGAGATTGCGGTGATCGTGCCGGCGGTGATCAGGTGATCAAACAGCGGCATCCCCCCCCGCAGGATGGTCTTCAGCCCGTCTTGCTTTGCGGCGATCGCGGCCGCTGACGGGTTGGCGACAAAGAAGGCAATCAGTTTGTAGACGGCATCCGGGCGCAGGCCCGAGACTTTGGAAAGCGCCGTATAGCTTTCCGCCGTCAGCGTCAGATCCATGGGTGCAGAACCTGCGGCCATACCCGGCACGGTGACATTTTCGGTCAAACCGGTCAAAGCATAGGTCGCCGAGACATCCACCCCGCCCGTTGCCGCTGCCACGGCGCTGCTTTCATAGCTGGCGCTGGCGACGTTGTAAGTGACTTTGGTTTCGCCCATAACCGCGCCGGTGACGGTTTCAATCACTGCAATATCAGTGATTTGCGTGGATGACGTGGCAAAGGCCTGCAGGCCCGTGTCAAACGTCCCGGTGCCCGCCCATTTGCCCAAGCGGATCGCCATCTCCAACTGTCCGGGCACTTTGACCGCAATGTCAAAGGCCTGATCCTGCGCCATCGCCCAAGTGCCGTCGCCGTTGTCGGTCAACTGAAACACCACCGGGCTGATGCTGGCCTCGATGCCCGCGTCAGGGATGGCCGCGATCAACGGCGCGAAATCCAGGGTGACGCCGTAAGCGTCACCTTCAACCGCCACGCGGACCACGCCGTCAGCCGCCCCGAGATAGGTTTTCAAAAGGGAGGCCAGATCAGCCGCCCCGGCATCGGTGGCCTCAGCCAGGGCCATGCCTGCGCAAAAAACCAATGGCACAGCGGCAAATGCAGGGGAAAGACGCATGACAAAACCTTTGCGGCAACTGTGGGAAAGCTTCGGAAGCGGGCGTTCAGCTGAAAGTCAGTGGGTCCATACGCTTTTGCGGTCCGTGGCGAAGTTCTCACCATAGCCGCGGGCACGGATGACCGGCTTGCGCGACTTGGGCTCGGTCACATCAAAGCCGATGCCCTTGTTGCGGGCGTAATCTTCGGCGGCCTCGCGGCTGTCAAACCGAAGTTTCACCTGAGTTTGGGTATCACTGCTGCTGGTCCAACCCATCAGCGGATCGACCTCTCGCGCCGAAGCCGGGGCAAATTCCAACACCCAGCCCTTGGCCTTGGCGGTGCCCGATTGCATGGCGGTTTTCGCAGGCTGATAGATGCGGGCGCGCATGGTCAAATCTCCCAATGTTTGGGTCAGTTTATTCCGAAATCCGGGGGAAAGTGCAAGCCCGCAACGCAAGTAAGGTGCTGTCGGTCAGCCACGGGGAGTGTGGGTGGGGTGTATGGTGTAGCCAACCGACAGCTTGGTTTGCTGCTTGCCTCGCCAGATTGCCGCAGAGCCTTGCCAAAAACAACCAAGAATTGTGATTCTGATCGGAATTTTCCTTAAAATTGCATCGCATTTGTTCAGGATGCCGCAAGCTTCGTTAACAAGTCCTTCGCTGCCCCTTTCCCGTGAACAAAAACGGAATAGATTGGTTGATTGGAGGGAATCACCCATGCCCCACAACAATTCCAACGCCCTTGCGACCCGCCCCGAAGTGCTGACCCGCCCCAAATTGGAGGGCGGTCGCCGTTTCGTGCTGAAGACGCCGTTTCAGGCGGCGGGCGATCAACCTGCCGCGATTGCCGAACTGTCGCGCGGGGTGTCGGCGGGTGAGCATGATCAGGTGCTGCTGGGGGCCACGGGCACCGGCAAGACCTTCACCATGGCAAAAGTGATTGAACAAACCCAGCGCCCTGCCATCATTCTTGCGCCCAACAAAACACTGGCCGCGCAATTGTACGGCGAATTCAAGACCTTCTTCCCCGAAAATGCCGTTGAGTATTTCGTCTCCTATTACGACTACTACCAGCCAGAAGCCTATGTCGCCCGCACCGATACCTATATTGAGAAGGAATCCCAGATCAACGAGCAGATCGACCGGATGCGTCACTCGGCCACCCGGGCGCTGCTGGAGCGTGACGATGTGATCATCGTGGCCTCCGTTTCCTGTATCTACGGGATCGGATCGGTGGAAACCTATTCTGCCATGACACAAGATCTGGTGGTCGGCCAAAGCTACGATCAACGGCAGGTGGTGGGCGAATTGGTAGCGCAGGCCTACAAGCGCAACGATCAGGCCTTCCAACGCGGCACGTTCCGGGTGCGCGGCGACAGTCTGGAAGTGTGGCCTGCCCACCTCGAAGACCGCGCTTGGCGCTTTTCGTTTTTCGGCGAGGACCTGGAGGCGATCATTGAATTTGACCCGCTGACCGGGGCAAAAACCGATAATTTCACTCAAATCCGCATCTATGCCAACAGCCACTATGTCACCCCGCGCCCTACCATGAACCAGGCCGTGATCGGCATCAAAAAGGAATTGCGCCAGACGCTGGACCTGATGGTGTCACAGGGCAAACTGCTGGAGGCACAGCGGTTGGAGCAGCGCACCTCCTTTGATTTGGAAATGCTGGAAGCGACCGGCGTTTGCAGCGGAATTGAAAACTACTCCCGCTATCTGACGGGGCGTGCGCCGGGTGAGCCACCTCCGACGCTGTTCGAGTTCATCCCCGACAATGCTATTGTTTTTGTTGACGAATCTCACGTTTCGGTGCCGCAGATCGGCGGTATGTACAAGGGCGACTTCCGGCGCAAGATGACGCTTTCGGAACACGGGTTCCGCCTGCCGTCCTGCATGGACAATCGCCCGCTGAAGTTTGAAGAATGGGACGCAATGCGCACGCAGACCGTGTTTGTTTCGGCCACCCCGGCGGCTTGGGAGTTGGAACAGACCGGCGGTTCCTTCGTGGAGCAGGTGATCCGCCCGACGGGTCTTGTCGATCCGCAGATTGAAATTCGCCCGGTCGAGATGCAAGTCGATGACCTGCTGGACGAAATCCGCCGCGTCGCTGCCCTTGGCCTGCGCGTGCTTGTCACCACCCTGACCAAGCGCATGGCCGAAGACCTGACGGAGTATTTCCACGAACAGGGCATCCGCATCCGCTATATGCACTCTGACATCGACACTATTGAACGCATTGAAATCCTTCGCGATTTGCGGTTGGGAACCTTTGATGTTCTGGTCGGCATCAACCTTTTGCGCGAAGGTCTGGATATCCCGGAATGCGGATTGGTGGCCATTCTGGATGCGGACAAAGAGGGTTTCCTGCGCTCGGAAACCAGCCTGATCCAGACCATCGGTCGCGCCGCCCGCAACTCTGATGGCAGGGTGATCATGTATGCCGACCGCATCACCGGCAGCATGGAGCGTGCCATCGGCGAAACCACACGTCGGCGCGAAAAGCAGGTCGCTTACAACACTTTGCACGGCATCACTCCGACAACGATCAAGAAAAACGTCGAGGACGTTCTGCTGGGCATTTACCAAGGCGACACCGATCAGGCGCGGGTGACGGCGCGACTCGACAAGCCGATGCTGGGCAACAATCTGGCGAGCCATTTGGATGGGCTGCGGTTGGCGATGCGCAAAGCCGCCGAGAATCTGGAATTTGAAGAGGCCGCCCGGATGCGCGACGAGGTTCGGCGGTTGGAAGCGGTTGAACTGACCATCGCCGACGATCCTTTGGCGCGCCAATCGGTGGTGGATGAGGCCGTGGAGGACGCCGTCAAAAAGGCGGGGCGCAGCACCGGAGGGCGCGCGGGCCAAAGAGGTGGCAAGCGCGGGCGGCGATAGCCTAACTGGTGTGGACAATGCGGTCGCGGTGCAGAAATCGTCCCTTCGTGTTGCACAAACTGCCACAGCGGCGTTAAACAAGGGTCAATCGCTTAGAAGTCGGCCACAACTTCGTACATCACTGGCTCGAACCGCGAACAAAGTCCGGCGATCACCCGGTTTCTTGCCCGCATTTCCGGTGTGCGCAGCATGGCCTGAAAATCCTCGCGCCGCTGCCATTTCGAGTAATTCGCGATGCGGGTTTGTGCGTCGTTCATGTGCAGCCCCGCGCCCATGAACCCCGGTTGTTGGCTGATGAATTCGCCGTAGGCAGCCTGCAACGCCTCCATCAGATCGGCCGCAGTGCCCGGGGTCATCTCGAATGTTGTGATCACTGTTTGCCCGGAAAAATCGGTGGAGATATCGGTCATCGGCGGCCCTCCTGTTCGGGTCAGCCTAGGCTGGCCCTGATTTTCAGGCAAGTGACTTGGCAGCGGTCGGTTTTCGCGCCAAACTGGCGAGATGGACACAGATCACGACGCCTATAGGCCCGCCCAGATCGCCGCATTGATTGAGGCTGCAGGGGTGGCGAAAGCCAAGCTGCCCTTGGGGCAGATGTTCACGCTGGCGCTGTTGGCAGGGGCATTTATCGGCTTTGGCGGCGCGGGTTATCTGATGGTGATGACCGGCGCGGATTTGGGGTTTGGCCCGGCCAGGCTCTTGGGCGGGTTGGTTTTTTCGCTGGGGCTGATCCTGTGCGTGGTGGGCGGGGCAGAATTGTTCACCGGCAACGCGCTGATGGTCATGGCGGCGGTGGAGGGGCGGATATCCTTGCCGGGGCTGCTTCGGAATTGGGGGGTGGTTTATGTGGGAAACCTTGTCGGGGCTTTGGGATTGGCGGCGGCGTTTTGGTTGACCGGGATGCTGGATGCGCCGTTCGGCGCGCTGGCGGTCAAGGTGGCGACTGGCAAAGTGGCGCTTGACCCGTTGGAGATGCTGGTGAAAGGCGCTCTTTGCAACGCTTTGGTCTGTTTGGCGGTGTGGTTAACCTTCTCGGCCCGCGACACCACAGGCAAAATCTTGGCGGTTCTTTGGCCGGTCTCCAGTTTCGTTTTGCTGGGGCTGGAGCATTCGGTGGCGAATATGTTCCTGATTCCATTGGGGATTTTGGCTGGGGCGGATGTGTCGGTGTGGTCTGGCCTGAACAATCTGTTCTGGGTGACGATTGGCAATGTGATCGGCGGCGCCGGCGGGGTGGCCTTGGCCTATCGTTACGCCTATCTTGGCGGAAAAAGGACGTGATCGCATGAAGTTTCTGGACCGCAACGACCCCTTCTTTGCCAAGCCCTGGGTGCGGGCGATCACAGTGGGGTTTCCGCTGGTCTGGGGGCTGGTGGAATTCTGGTTCGACAGCCCCGGTTGGGGGATTTTGTTCATCGCCGCAGGGGTTTACGCCGGGTGGGAGCTATACTTTCGGGCAGCGGATTGAGCCGCGCATTTCTCCCGAATCGCCCTGAAGGCTGCGGTCATTCAGGATGCAGCCGGTAACCTGCGGTATCAGGTCAATCATGGTCGCACGGATGGCCTCATGATCGCCGCGCCCGGCATAGCCCAACCGGATGACCTCGACCCGTTTTTCGGTATAAAAAACAGTGTATTGGCGGCCATCGCGGGTGACATCCACGCGTTTGGCGTTGAAAAACTCCGGCGCGGGCTGGGCCCCGCAGGCGCATAGGATCAGCAGGGGGGTGAGGGCTTTCATGCCTGCAGCTTGGCTGGATTTGGTTAAGATCGGGTTAACGGCGGCGCTGCGCCGGGGTTGTGACTGGAGGGAACCGGAGCGGGGGTGGTGCGTTGTCCAGTATCAGCCAATTTCATAGGAGGCCACCATGACCATTAAATCTTACATCCTCGTCGGTATCGCTGCGTTTGGGCTCACGGGCTGCTTGGCCAATGACACTGAACGCGGCTTGGCGGGCGCGGCGGGCGGCGCGGTGATCGCGGGTGCCACCGGGGGCAGCCCGGTCACCGGAGCCGTCGTCGGCGGCGCTGCGGGCTACTTCTGCCGCGACCTGAACGTACCGGGTTGCCGGAACAACTGAGCTTTCGGATGAGGGGCGGGTCAGTTGGCCCGCCCTTTTGGGACGCAGGAGGGGATTTCACCCCTAGTCTTATTCGCGGGGACCGCGGAAGCCAACCCTATCCCACGGTTCGTTGGTTCGACGCCGCCTTATGTTTAGGATTTATTGCACGAAAACCCATCGTAAGGATTTACCGTGCTTGTTGAAATTGGAGCAGGGGATTTGTAACCTGGCCCAGCAGCGAGCCGATCCTTTTTAAGCCACTGCACGCAAGCACACGAACCGGTATATTCACCGTATGCCTCTTTGCGCAGTAAAGCTGAAGCGAACATACCAAGCCGAATATTTTTGAATCCACAAAATAAGTCGCCATCTATTTTTCCCAATCTCGGCTCGGAAATTGGAAAAAACTCTTCGGCTGCCGGGATGTCAGAATGTGGAACTCAGATATTTCAGGACTGTCGCTTTGCTGTGGGTTGGTTTAGGCCCCGGCCCCGCCTATTTTCCCGAGTTTCCCTTTCCCCCGCAGCGGGCTACGCGGGGAACGAACACAGAGCGCGATTGTTAAAAGTAACAACGGCACTTGATTTCAATTCAAACCATGGTCCCAAACTGTTCTGCATGATCTCGCTGATCACCGCCCGAGATTGCACAAAAAATCGTACGCGGTTCATTTCAGCTGACAGAACGAAGAATAATCTTCAAACTCCTGCACCTCATGGGCAAGCGAACGGTTTCACCATTCTCTTTCGCCCACCCGCTCTAAAACTGGACAGCCTCAACTGTCCATCTTCAAAGCCGCGATAAACGCCTCTTGTGGAATCTCCACTTTACCGAACTGACGCATCTTCTTCTTGCCCGCCTTCTGCTTCTCCAGCAGTTTCTTCTTGCGGGTCGCATCGCCGCCATAGCACTTGGCGGTCACGTCTTTGCGCATCGCCGACAACGTCTCGCGGGCGATCACACGGCCGCCAATCGCCGCTTGAATCGGGATTTTGAACATGTGGCGGGGGATAAGGTCTTTGAGTTTTTCGACCATGGCGCGGCCACGGGCCTCTGCCCTGTCGCGGTGGACCATCATCGACAGCGCGTCCACCGGTTCGTCGTTCACAAGCACCGACATCTTGACAAGGAAATCTTCACGATATTCCGAAAGGGTATAGTCAAACGAGGCATAGCCCTGCGTCACCGACTTTAGGCGGTCGTAGAAGTCGAACACCACTTCGGCCAGCGGCAGGTCATAGACGACCATGGCGCGGGAACCGGCATAACTGAGGTCCATCTGCACGCCACGACGGTCTTGGCAAAGCTTCAGGATATCGCCAAGGTATTCATCGGGCACCATGATCGTGGCCTTGATCCGGGGCTCTTCGATGTGATCGACGAAGGTCAGGTCGGGCATGTCGGCGGGGTTATGCAGATCAGTAACCGTGCCATCTTTCATGTAAAGCTTGAACACGACCGAGGGGGCGGTGGTGATCAGGTCGATGTTGTATTCGCGTTCAAGCCGGTCGCGGATGACTTCCAAGTGCAGCAAGCCGAGGAAACCACAGCGAAAGCCGAAGCCGAGGGCGGCAGAGGTTTCCATCTCGGTGCTGAAAGAGGCATCGTTCAGCGACAGCTTCTCAATCGCATCGCGCAGGTTTTCAAATTCATTGGCATCGACGGGAAAAAGCCCGCAGAACACCACTGGCTGCGCGGGTTTGAAACCCGGCAAGGCGGCATCGCAGCCTTTGCGTTCATGGGTGATGGTGTCGCCGACGCGGGTGTCGCGGACCTGCTTGATAGAGGCGGTGAAAATGCCAATCTCGCCCGGGCCAAGTTCGGCGATATCAACCATCTGAGGCTTGAGAACCGACAGTTTATCAATGCCATAGACGGCATTGGTCTGCATCATGCGGACGCGGTCGCCCTTTTTCATCACGCCGTCCATGATGCGCACCATGACGACCACGCCAAGGTAGGCGTCGTACCACGAGTCCACCAGCATCGCCTTGAGCGGCGCATCGCGGTCGCCCTTGGGGGCCGGCAGGCGGGTCACAATCGCCTCCAGCACGTCGGGGATGCCGAGGCCGGATTTGGCGGAGACGAGGATGGCGTCAGAGGCGTCGAGGCCGATGACGTCTTCGATCTGCTGCTTGATGCGTTCGGGTTCGGCGGCGGGCAGGTCGATCTTGTTCAGGACGGGAACGATTTCGTGGCCCGCGTCCAAGGCTTGGTAGACATTCGCCAGCGTTTGCGCCTCAACCCCTTGGCTGGCGTCCACCACCAGCAAAGACCCCTCAACCGCGCGCATGGAGCGGCTGACTTCATAAGCGAAGTCGACGTGGCCGGGGGTGTCGATCAGGTTCAGGATATAGGTTTTGCCATCCTTGGCCGGGTACTCGATCCGCACCGTGTTGGCCTTGATCGTGATGCCGCGCTCACGTTCAATGTCCATGCTGTCCAGCATCTGCGCCTTCATGTCGCGCGCAGCCACCGTACCGGTCATCTGGATGAGCCGGTCGGCGAGGGTGGATTTACCGTGGTCGATGTGGGCCACGATGGAGAAGTTGCGGATGAGATCAAGCTGGGTCATGCGCGTGCGTATATCGCGTGTCCGCGGGGGGGGGAAGGGGGAGGTTTGGCGGTGGTGGCCCGGCGGATCGGCCAATTCTCGCGCCGTCTTGAAATGTGATGTGCGAAGCGACATAATTGGTGGCAGAAAATGATCTGTGGCGAAGGGCAACCGGACCACGGGCGGCAGAGGCAGAGACATGAAAACAGCGCTTTTGGGGGCGGCTTTTGCCGTTTTGGTGCCGTTGGTGGCAGGTACGGCAGCGGCAGGACCGATTGAGTCCGCGTGCAACCGGTCGGACCGTCAATCGGCGAGCCGGTCATTGTGCCGGTGCATCGAGCAAGTGGCGGATCAGGTGTTGACCGGGTCGGATCAACGGCGAGCGGCGACATTCTTCCGCGACCCGGACAAAGCCCACAAAGCCTGGATGTCAAAACGCGACGCGGATGACGCGTTTTGGGACCGCTACAAAGCCTTTGGCGCACAGGCAGAGGCGTATTGCGGGGGCTGAGGGGCTAGGGCTTTTCACCAAAACGGTAGGTCTGGGCGTGGGCGGGCAGGTCTATGCCGGGATCCAGATCAGGCGCGGGAACAGGCGTGCCCATCTGCACCGTGATTGGCAGCAGTCCCGCCCATGCGGGCCATGATTTGTCTTCATCCGGATCGGTGCCGCCGGGCAATGCGTCCGAGATTTTGGCCGAAGCCTCGGTCAGCGATAGCGACAGAATACCGGTGGCTTTGACCTCGGCGTCGGTCATCGGGCGCAGAGTTTCCCAACGGCCCGGAAACATCGCGTCAACCATGGCGCGCAGGTGCGCGGCCTTGGCCACCGGATCACTGACCCATTCGGCATTGCCTTGCACCATCACCGTGCGGAAATTCACCGAATGTTCGAGGGCCGAACGTGCCAGCACCATGGCATCGGTCAGGGTGACGGTCACGCAGACCGCCATCGCTTTGCCTGCCTTCAGGCTGCGCGAGGCGGCAGAGCCGTGCCAGTAAATCCGATCCCCCTCGCGCCATTGCAAAGTGGGGATCACCAAAGGTGCGCCGTTCAGGATATAGCCGACATGCGCCACCGGCATGGCGTCGAGGATGGCGTCAATGGTGTCGCGGTCGTAGGCGGCTTTTTGGTGCATGCGGCGCAGGCGGGCGCGGTCTGACGGGGCTTTGGTCATTGCTGTCTTTCACAACTGAGGGCTTGCCGCCCCAAACCCGACCATACCATTCGGGCGCGGGGGGCAGTTTTCGGCGCGTTCCGGGCAGATTAACGGAAAGCCGGCCCGTGTGACCAGAGGGTCAGTGACCAGCGGGTGCCAAGTGTGACGGGGGTGACGCGGTGCAACACAAAGCTGGGAAAGACAATTGCGGTGCCGCGGGTGCGGGGGGCCTTGGTCACGTTGGAATCGGGTTGCAGTTCCAGCGTGCCGCCTTCGTAATCGGCGGGGTCAGACAGTTGCACCACGATGGTCAGTTTGCGCTTGGCGGCCCAGTTGCCCGCACCAATATCGGAATGCCAGTCAAAATGGCCTTGCCGTTCGGCACCATAGCGGGCGACCTGCGGGCTTTCGCCAAAGTCGGTCAGATCAAAGCCAAAGCTCTCACGGTTGGCCTGTGCCACCACCGACATCATCCGGTCCATCACCCATGACGCTTGCGGGATGTCATCCAGCCACGCCACCTCGGCCCGGCGGATCTGGTGGGCGGTGGCACCCCGCACAAGGCCCGCGTCGCGCAGCTGATGCGCCTGCACCAGCGACAGCAGCGTGTCGCATTGATCGGCGGTCAGGGCATCGGGAAGATGGGTCGCTTGCATGGAGTGCCTTGGGTGGGCGGGGCATTGCGGCCCCGCCGTTGCGGTTATTCCGAAATCATCACCACGCCTTCGAAGGACGAGGACAAGGCGACCTTATCGGCGCCCAGCCCGTCTTCGGCTGCGTTGTAAAGTTTGGACAGCGTTTCGGCGGCGGTGACGCCGTGTTGGGTCAGAAATTCGGGCATCCGCAGATCGGGGCCACCGCAAAGGATGATCTGCCAAGCACCATCGCGGCGCGCCAGCAAGGCACGCCCACCTTTGTCGCCTTGTGCCCAAGCGGCCAGCGCGTTGTCGCCTTCCACCACAATAGGATCGACGGTCAGTGGGTTTTCCGGGGTGTCAAACTGGGCTTTCAGTATCGCCGTGATCGCATCGGGATCGGTCATACCTGTGGTGTCGGGCGTTGCGGCCATGCTGTGGCCTGCATGGGCATTGCCGCCCATCTTCGTCATGTCATGGCCTGTTGCCGCCCCGTCCATCGCGCCCATGTCATGCGCCATGCCGTCTTTGCGGGCGTTGTCGACGGGCACCTCCAGTTCGACCACGCCGGCGTGTTCGAAGGTCAGCGTCAGGTGGATCATGTCGCCGTCTTTCAGCGCGCGCGTCAGGCCCATCAGCATGACATGATCGCCGCCGCGCTTCAGATCGTGGCCTTGCAACGCAGCGATGGCAAAGCCTTCGGTGACGTGCAGCATCTGCATGACGCCGTTGGCATCCTCTTTGTGGGTGTGCAGTTCGACCTTTTGCGCCACGTCCGAGGCCACGTCGATCAGGCGGTCATCCACGTCGGCGTGGTTGCTGATTTCCATGAAGATCGCGCCCGAGGCCCCGACACCGCCCATGCTGCGGGCGTATTGGTTTTCGATGTGCACGCCGTCATGGGCCAAGGCAGGCAGGGCGAAGAAAGCTGCAGTTGCGGCAGCCAGAAGGGTTTGAAACCGGGTCATTTGATGTCCTGTGAAGTTGATCTGAAGAGAGGGGATCAGATCAGGGACGGCGGTCCGCGCGCGGTGGCCTGCGGTTGCGGCAGGCTGGGGGCGGCGATGATGACAGGCGCAAAGGTGGCGCGGCGCATGGATTGCGGGCGCTGTGGGGATGCAGGGTTGCCGGGCAGATCAAGGGCGGTCACACCGCCAAGACAATCGGGGCAGATGTGGCTGGGACCGACGGGCTGGCCGTTGGCATCCAGGCTGATGAAAACCGCGCCAAAGCCAGCGCAGATTTCGACGGTGGTGCCCATGCGGTCTTGTCCGCGTGCGACGGCCATCGTCACCGAAGTGAGCGCCATCAACAGCGCCAGCACAAGGCCGGAAAGGGGACGCATCAAAGGCATGATCGCTTGTAGCCTGACAGGGCGGCCGCGCCAAGGGGGCAGATTGTCCCGCCCCGGCCCGGATCTATGACAAAAGGCCCCGCTTGAATACCAAGCAGGGCCTTTGTGATGCAGTGCAAGAAGATCAGGCCGCGACAGAAGCCTTGGCAATCTCTTTCTTGATCTTGGCGGCGTTGATCGACAGTTCGTCGTCCTTCGCCTTGGCCAAGAATGCGTCCAACCCGCCACGGTGATCAACCGAACGCAGGGCCGCAGCCGAAATGCGCAGGCTGAACGAGCGGTTCAGAACGTCGGAAATCAACGTGACCTCGTTCAGGTTCGGAAGGAACCGACGACGGGATTTGTTGTTAGCGTGGCTGACAGTGTTGCCAGACATCGGGCCTTTGCCCGTCAGTTCGCAGACGCGCGACATAGACGTGTTCCTTGTCATAGATAGACGTGGTTGCACCACCCGACGGGCAGTTACCAAATTCGATTTGCGGCTGATAAGGGGATTTCGCTGCGCCGTCAAGCACGGACGACAAGAAAAGCGGCCGGAACCCTGTCTTGGGGCCGCAAATATTTTTGCCAGCAATTGCGCAAATTTCGATGGATTGGCAAGGGCTTGCCCCCTGCCCTGCCCCGACTTGGCCGCCGGGTTGACAGGTTTTGCCCAGTGGCTGACGCCAGGCGTCACCGAATTGCCACAACGCCTTGAAGAAATTCAGAGAATTGGGCCATTTCCCGACACAATTGCGGCCAGTTTGGCATAATTGCAGGGCAACAGACCCGGGCGGCAGATCCGGGCAATAGAGCAGAGCAGCATTGTGGTTACATTACCTGGATCGCTTGGGAACGATTCCCTTGTTGGCGGCGGCAGTGCCGATTCCTTGACGGGTCAGGCCGGCGACGACTCGCTTTATGGCGGCGGCGGCTCCGATCAGCTTTTTGGGGGCGATGGGCTGGATCAGCTGTTTGGCGGATCCAGCCGTGACACGCTTTATGGCGGCAATGACAACGACACGCTGGATGGCGGGTCCAGCAATGACCTGATCTACGGTGACGCAGGCATTGACACCGCGACCTACGCCAATTCCTCATCGGCGGTGTTTGTCAATCTGAACGGCGCGCCCAACACCGGCGGCGATGCGGCTGGGGACACGCTGGTCGGCGTCGAGAACCTGATCGGGTCGATCTACAACGACAGCCTGATCGGCGACGCGGGCGACAACGCGCTTTATGGCGGCGCTGGCAATGACACCCTGATCGGTGGCGACGGGGCGGACCTGCTGGACGGCGGCGCCGGCACCGCGGATGTGGCGAATTACACCGCATCGGGCGCGGGGGTAGCGGTTGACCTGACCACAGGTCTGGGCAGTGGCGGCACCGCCAGCAATGACACATTGGCAGGGATCGAATACCTGATTGGGTCGGCCTTTTCCGACACGCTGACTGGCGACGGCGGCGTCAACTTTCTGTATGGCGCGGCGGGTGCGGATGTCATTGACGGCGGCGCGGGCGCAGACAGTCTTTATGGCGGCAATGACAATGACACCATCACCGGTGGCGCAGGGGCTGACCGGGTGGACGGCGGCACCGGCGTCGACACTGCCGATTACGCCTCAGCCACAGCTGCGGTTGCCGCCAGTCTGACCACCAACACCGGCACGGCGGGCGATGCTGCGGGCGACGTGTTTGTGCTGGTGGAAAACCTGTCCGGTTCAGCCTTCAATGACACGCTGACCGGCGACAGCAACGCCAACGCCCTGTACGGCGCGGCGGGCGCGGACAGTCTGAGCGGGCTTGCGGGCGCGGACAGCCTTTATGGCGGCCTTGGCAACGACGTGCTGGCCGGTGGCTCTGGCGTGGATGTGCTGGACGGTGGCGACGGGCTGGATTTGGCGGATTACACGGCCTCCACAGCGGGCGTCTCTGTCAACCTGACAACCAACACCGCAAGCGGTGGCGATGCGGCAGGCGACGTGTTGACGGGGATAGAGGGGCTGATCGGCAGCGGTTTTGCGGACAGCCTGACCGGCGACGGCAACAGCAACGCGCTTTATGGCGCGGCGGGGGCCGACACCTTGTCGGGCGGCGCGGGCGCCGACAGCCTTTACGGCGGCAACGACAATGACAGTCTGACCGGCGGCGATGGTGCGGATGTCATCGACGGCGGTGCGGGCACCGACGTTGTGGATTACAGTGCATCATCGGCGGCGGTTGGGGTCAATCTGACGACCGGCTTGGGTTCCGGCGGCGATGCGGCGGGCGATACGCTGATATCTATTGAAAATGTCATTGGCTCGGCGTTTTCTGACACCATCACCGGCGGCACCGGCAACAACGCGCTGACCGGGGCGGATGGGGCCGACCTGCTTTATGGCGGCGCGGGCGTGGACAGCCTGTATGGCGGCACAGGCAATGACACGCTGACCGGAGGGGCGAACAACGACCTTCTGGATGGCGGCGCGGGCATTGATACCGCCGATTACAGCGCCTCGGGATCGGGGGTTACGGTCAGCCTGGCTTCGGGTTCGGGGACCGGGGGCGATGCGGCGGGCGACACCCTGACCAGCATCGAGAATCTGACCGGTTCAGGTTTTTCCGATGTGCTGACGGGCAATGACAGCGCCAACTATCTGGCGGGCGGCGGCGGTGCGGACCAGCTTTATGGCGGTTCTGGCGACGACACTTTGGCAGGTGGCGCGGGCGCCGACACGCTCTATGGCGGCGAGGACATGGACTTCGTCGACTACAGCGCCTCTGGCGCTGCGGTGAACGTAAACCTGCTGACATGGACCACCTCGGGCGGCGATGCAGCGGGCGATCAGCTTGCCGGGATCGACGGGGTGATCGGGTCTGCCTTCAACGACGCCCTCATCGGCTTCAATGACCAAGGCTTGGTGGGTGACGTTTACACCAACATCTTTTTTGGTGGCGGTGGCAGCGACTACATGGATGGCATGGCGTCGAATGACATTCTGTACGGTGGCATCGACAATGACACCGTGCTGGGCGGCGCGGGCGACGACAGCAGCTATGGCGGTGCCGGCAACGATTCGGTGTCAGGTGGCGCGGGCAACGACAGCAGTTATGGCGACGAGGGCGACGATTTTGTCTCGGGTGGCGATGGCAATGACAGCGTCGACGGCGGCACCGGCGATGACAGTGTCTACGGCGACGCGGGCAACGATCTGGTCAGTGGCGGTGACGGCAATGACATCGTCGATGGCGGCGCAGGCGATGACAGCGTCTTCGGCGGCACCGGCGATGATCAATTGTTTGGCGGCACCGGCAATGACGTACTGTTCGGGGGCACGGGCTACGACACTCTGACGGGTGGCGACGGCAATGACAGTCTGGTGGGCGGCGACGGTTTTGACCTGATGTTCGGCGGGGCCGGGGCTGATACCTTTGTCGGCGGGGCCGGTGCGGATACGATTTTTGGCGGCATCGGCGATGTGGTCGATGGCGGCACCAGCGGCAGCGATTTCGACGTTCTGAACCTGACCGGCCAAGCGCCGTTTACCATTGTTCGGGATCCGTTGAATCCTTTGGATGGCTACGTCAATTTTCTGAACGGCGCCGGTGCTGTTATTGGCACTCTGACCTTCACCAACATCGAGTATATTGTGTCCTGCTTTACCCCGGGCACGATGATTGCCACCCAAACTGGGCAGGTGGCGATTGAACGCCTGCAGGTGGGTGATCTGGTGGCCACGCGCGACCATGGCTTGCAACCGGTGCGCTGGATCGGGTCGCGGCGCATTGCCGGGGCGGAACTGGCCACCGACTCGCTGTTGCAGCCGATCCTGATCCGGGCGGGGGCGTTGGGCTGCGGCCTGCCCTTGGCGGATATGCGGGTATCGCGGCAGCACCGGATGCTGATGACGGGGCCACGCGCCGAGTTGCTGTTTGGCACCGATGAGGTGCTGGTCCGGGCCGCGCATTTGCTGTGCCTGCCGGGTGTCAGCGTCGATCCCCTGCCGGAAGTCACTTATCTGCATGTGCTGTTTGACCGCCACGAGGTGGTGCTGGCCGATGGAGCCTGGAGCGAGAGCTTTCAGCCCGGCGACCGCAGCCTGGCCGGAATGGACACCGATCAGCGCGACGAATTGCTGAAAATCTTCCCCGATTTGGCCGATGGCGCGGCAGTGGCGCAGTTTGAATCCGCGCGCACCACGCTGAAATCCTTTGAAGCGCGGGTTTTGCTGGCAGCATAAAGCGGGGCCGCCGATTTCTTGGCAGCCCCTTCAAATCTCAACTGAACAGGAAGTCGTCTGCGGAGAGTTGGTTGGCATTGGTCAGACCGGTCAGCGTGATCGAAATGTTGGCGATGCCGTTGCCATCGGTGTCAATCAGCACCTTGCTGCCCACGACGCGCGCTTCGCTGTTGTCGCTGCCACCCGAATACGCCCCGGTGCCCAGATAGACAAAGGTGCCCTTCAGCAAACCGACCAATTCGATCACGTCGCCTTCGTCAATGCCACCGTCCAACTGGTTGAAGTCGGTGATTGTGTCGGCCCCGCTGATGGCGGCGGTGAAAACGAAGGTGTCCTCTCCGGCGCCGCCGGTCAGCGTGTCGTTGCCCAAGCCCCCGATCAGCCGGTCATTGCCGTTCAGACCCGACAGTTTGTTTGCACCAAGATTGCCGATGAGCACGTTGTTTTCGGCGTTGCCGGTGCCGTTGGCAAAAGCACTGCCCGTCAACGTCAGGTTTTCAAACACCGACGACAGCGTCGTCGTCATGGTCGTGTGGATGGTGTCGATGCCCTGATCGGCCAGTTCGACGATGGTATCGCCGACATGGGTGATGACGTAAGTGTCATCGCCCTCACCGCCCGTCAGGCTGTCGTTGCCGGTGCCGCCATCCAGCGTGTCATTGCCTGCGCCGCCCGTCAGTGTATCGGCGCCAGCGCCCCCGATCAGGGTGTTGTTGCCGCTGTTGCCGCTGATCTGGTTCGCAAGGGCGTTGCCGATGCCGTAGATATTGCCTGATCCTGCCAGCACCAGATGCTCCAGAGTCTGGGCCAAGGTGAAAGAGGCTGTCGATTGCACGGTGTCGATACCACCGGTCAGCGCCTCGGTGATCCGGTCCAGTGTCGAGTCGACGATATACAAGTCGTCGCCAAGCCCGCCAACCATGCTGTCAGCGCCCGCGCCGCCGTCGAGGGTGTCGTTGCCGTTGCCTGCAACAATGGTGTCATTGCCGCCCATGCCCGACAGATGATTGTTGCCGATATTGCCTGTCAAAGTGTTGGCCGTTTCCGAGCCGGTGCCGTTGATATTCGCGGTGCCATCCAGAACCAGCCGTTCAAGGCTGCCCACAAGCGTGTAAGTCTGCGATGCAACGACAGTGTCGATGCCCTCGCTGTCCAACTCGGTGATCACATCCGACGACGAATCGACATAGTAGATGTCGTTGCCAAGCCCCCCGCCCATTTCGTCGTTGCCGGTGCCGCCATCAAGGATGTCATTGCCTGCCCCGGCGATGATTGTGTCGTTGCCTGCCATACCGCGCAAATGGTTTGCGGCCATATTGCCGGTGATCCGGTTGCCAGCGCCGTTGCCGGTACCGGAAGTGTTGATGGTGCCCAGTAGGGTCAGCCCTTCAAGATTGTCCGCCAGCGTGTAGGTGATGGTGCTGGATACGGTGTCAAAGCCTTGGTTTGCGGCCTCGAAAATCTGGTCGTTTGCCGCGCTGACGTAGTAAAGATCGTCGCCTTCGCCACCCAGCATCGAGTCTGCGCCGTCGCCGCCGTAGATCGAGTCGTTGCCACCACCGCCGTGGATGGTGTCGTTGCCAAAGCCGCCGGTCAGGATGTTGTCGACCGCGTTGCCAGTGATGATGTTGGCCTGAGTGTTGCCGGTGCCGCTGATGGTGTCGTTGCCCGTCAGTGTAAGGTTTTCGATATGCAGCGCCAAGGTATGGGTGAAGGCACTGAAGACGCTGTCAGTGCCTGCGCCGACCAGTTCGATGGTTTTGTCGGTGGCTGCATCAATATAATAGCTGTCGTCACCCGCACCGCCCGACATCGAGTCGCTGCCCGCCCCGCCGTTCAGCACGTCGTTGCCATCATCGCCATTGATGGTGTCGTTGCCATCGCCACCCGAAAGACTATTGGCTGCGGTGTTGCCCTGAACTAGGTTGGCGGCCGCGTTGCCGCTGCCATTGAGGGCGGCAGTGCCCGCCAGCACCAAATCCTCAAAGTTGGTGGCCAGCGTGTGGCTGACATAGGCAAAGACGATGTCCCGCCCCTGATCGGCGCTTTCGATCAGAACATCACTGGCCTGATCGATAACATAACTGTCATCGCCCAATCCGCCGATCAGTAAATCGTTGCCGATGCCGCCATCCAGCGTGTCCGCGCCAGCCCCGCCGTCGATGGTGTCGTTGCCAGCCATGCCTTGCAGGCGGTTGGCCCCACTGTTGCCGGTGATGGTGTTGGCAAGACCATTGCCGGTCCCATCAATGGCGAAAACACCGGTCTGGATCAGCGTTTCGACCTCGGCGCTCATCACCCAGTCAGAACCGGCACGGACGGTATCATTGCCGCCGCCATTCACCTCAACGACAACATCGCCCAGCGCATCCACGATGTAGACATCATTGCCTGCCCCCCCGGTCAGGGAATCGTTGCCGCCACCGCCATCCAGCGTGTCATTGCCGTCACCTGCCAGAATGGTGTCGTTGCCCAAACCACCCGACAGCACATTGGCCGCAGAGTTGCCGGTCATGGTGTTGGCCGATGTGCTGCCTGTGCCGTTGATCGCCGCGGTTCCTGTCAGCACAAGATCTTCGAAATTCAGAGAAAGTGTTGTTGAAACAGTGCTGTAGACCGTGTCATGGCCTTCGCTGCCTTGTTCGTAAAGCACGTCCGCGGTTGCATCGACATGGTAGGTGTCGTTGCCGGTCCCGCCGGCCAGATAGTCGTTGCCGGTGCCGCCGGTCAGCGTGTCATTGCCTGCGCCGCCATAAAGGCTGTCATTGCCCGCCATGCCGTCAAGCGCGTTGTTGCCACTGTTGCCTGTCAATGCGTTGTCGGCGACGGAACCGGTGCCGGTCAGGCTTTCGGCCCCGAGCAGGGTCAGGTTTTCAACAAACACCGACAGGGGAAGAGACTGTGTCGAGCGGATCAGGTCCACACCTTCACCGCCCAGTTCGACGACCACATCGTTCAGACTGTCGACATAGTAGACATCACTGTCCACACCGCCGACCATGCTGTCATTGCCAGTGCCGCCGTCCAGCGTATCCGAACCGCCGCCGCCATAAAGGGTGTCGTTGCCCGCCAGACCTTCCAGCAGGTTGCTGCCGCGGCTGCTAAAGAATCCACCAGTGCCGGTGTTGCCGGTGATGACGTTGTTCAGGGCGTTGCCCTTGCCAGTGATGTCGACGACGCCGGTCAGCGTCAGGTTTTCGAAATGGTCGCCCAAGGTCCAGTTGACCGAAGTTTGAACAAGGTCCGTGCCTGCGTTGATGGATTCGGTCACAATGTCGGTTGTGCTGTCGACAACCATGGTGTCGTTGCCCGCGCCGCCCAGCAGCGTGTCGATGCCGCCACCGCCCACAAGGCTGTCATCGCCTGCGCCACCGGTCAGCAGGTTGCCACCCAGATCGCCAGTCAACGTGTCGTTGAAATCGGACCCGGTGACGCCTTCGATGCTGATCAGCACATCGGCTTCGGCGTCGCTGCCACTGGCGCGGTTGGTCTGCAGGTTGACTAGCACCCCTGCCGCCGAGGTCGTGTAATCGGCAATATCAAAGCCCGCGTCGCCATCCATCGAGTCAGCGCCAGCGCCCCCGACAAAGGTATTGTCCGCAGTGCTGCCCATAAGACTGTCGCCAAGGGCCGAGCCGATAACGTTTTCAAACCCCGAAATGACGTCATTGGCGGCATCACCACCTGACACCGTGTTCAGTGCCAGATTGACCGTCACCTCAACCGATGATCCGGTGTAATCCACGGTGTCTACACCGTCGCCGCCCGCCATCACATCCGCACCCGCGCCGCCGCGAATGACGTTGTTGCCAGAATTGCCCGTCAGCGTGTCGTTGAAACCTGACCCGAAGACATTCTCAAATCCGGTCAGGTTGTCGTTGCCATGTGCGCCTGTCGCACTGTTGGTGCCGAGATTGACGGTGGCTGTACCGGTCGAGCCAACAAAAGAAACGGTGTCGATGCCATCGCCGCCGAACAGGTTGTCATTGGCAAGACCGCTCCAGATCGTGTCATCGCCCAGGCCGCCATAAATGATGTTGGCGACGGAAGAACCCGCCAGATCATCGGCAAAGCCGGTGCCAATGATGTTTTCGACCTCTGTGTAAGTGTCACCGGCCGCAGAGCCGCCACCCAGGCCCGTGGTCAGGTTGACAACGGCCGCCGCCGTTTCGGTACTGTAATCGACGAAGTCACCCGTGCCTGCGCCACCATTCAGCAGATCACTGCCCACGCCACCGTTCAAAGTGTCGTTGCCATCGCCGCCGTACAACGAGTCGTTGCCTTCGCCACCGTACATGAGATCGGCAGATACCGAACCTGTCAGCGAATTCGCGCCCGATGTGCCAGTGTAAGTTGCCACAACTTTTCTCCATCTGCGAGTGTCCCACCGCCCGAAGGGTTGGGAATGAATGGTCAGTTGCGATCAGAATTACCAAAAACTTCGGGCGGAAATTGGACGGGCCGCCAGCAAACGGCGGCGCATTGCAGCAATTTCAAGGCAATTTCCCGAGTTGAGCGGTTGGCCCGGTGTGGAGCGCGCGCAACCGCTCGCTGCGAATCATGCGGACAGTTCCGCATGCGAGGGCCGGGTCAGTCGCGCCCCAAAGCCTGCAGCAATGCCGCAGCGGCGGCTTCGGGGGTGCGGGTGCCCGCGGCAACCTCTGCACCCATGCGCTGCATCAGGCCCTTGGCGGGTTCACGGGTCAAGGCCGCAAGCAGGCCTTGGCGCACCTCTTCTGCAAACCAGTGCCGGGCCTGTTCGGCGCGGCGGGTCTGCCAATGGCCATGATCGCGCCGCCATTGCGCCAAGCCCTGCATGTCGGCCCAAGCCGAGGCCAGCCCGGTGTCTTGCAGCGCCGAAACCGTGCTGGCCTTGGGAAAGCCGGGCGGATCCTGCGGCCGGGACCGCAGCAGGTGCAACGCGCCCGCATAATCGGCGCAGGTGCGCATGGCGGCGTGTTTCAGATCGCCGTCCGCCTTGTTGACAAGGATGATGTCGGCCATCTCCATGATACCGCGCTTGACGCCTTGCAATTCATCCCCGCCCGCCGGAGCCAGCAACAGGATGAACACATCGCAAAGTTCCGCCACCACGGTTTCGGATTGCCCCACCCCCACGGTTTCGATCAGCACCACGTCAAATCCCGCCGCCTCGCACAGCGCCACCGCCTCGCGCGTGCGCCGGGCCACGCCGCCCATCTGCGCACGGCTCGGTGAAGGACGGATGAAGGCAAGCGGATCGCGGGCCAGACGCTCCATCCTTGTCTTGTCGCCCAGAATGGACCCGCCCGTGCGCGCCGAGGACGGATCCACCGCCAGCACCGCCACGCGCAAACCTTGCGAAGTCAGCATCAACCCGAAGGTTTCGATGAAAGTGGATTTGCCAACGCCCGGCGTGCCCGACAGGCCGATGCGCAAGGCTTGTTTCGTGGAGCCAAGGTTTTGCAGCAGCGCAAGCGCCTGCACCCGGTGATCGGCGCGCGCGCTTTCAACCAGCGTGATGGCGCGCGCCAGAGCGCGGCGGTTGCCGTCCAACAGGTCTGACGCAAGGTCCATGGCGACTCCTTTGGCTGGTTTTGCCCGAAGGTGGCGGCATTTGCCAGTGACCTTGAGCCAGATGCGGCTTTGGGCCCCATCGAGGGGCCACGCAGCCGCCTGCCGGGCAGGGGTCTGAACGGTTGCACCGTCGGCAGGGTTGGACCCTCCGGGGGGGGATATTTGACCCAATGTGAAAGCTGGCAAAAGACAAGGCGGTGCGGGATAAGGGGGGCATGATGAGATTGCCGATTGAAGATGTCTTGGATGAGGTGCGAGCCGGGATCGCTGCGCGCGGCATGGTGGTGTTGCAGGCCCCCCCCGGCGCGGGCAAGACCACCCTGGTGCCGCTGAACTTGCTGGCATCAGGGTTGATTTCGGGGCGCATCGTGATGCTGGAGCCGCGTCGGTTGGCGGCGCGGGCTGCTGCCGAGCGGATGGCGGAAACCATGGGCGAGGCGGTGGGGGCCACCGTGGGCTACCGCATTCGCGGTGAGGCCAAGGTGTCGCGCGCCACCCGGATCGAGGTGGTGACCGAAGGTATTCTGACCCGGATGATCCAGAGCGATCCGGGGTTGGACGGCATCGGCGCGTTGATCTTTGATGAATTCCATGAGCGCAGCCTGAACGCCGATCTGGGGCTGGCTTTGGCCTTGGACATTCGCGGCGCGCTGCGGGACGATCTGGTGTTGGTGGTGATGTCGGCCACTTTGGACGCGGGGCCGGTGGCGGCTTTGATGGGCAATGCGCCGGTTGTGACCTCGATGGGCCGTGCCTTTGCGGTTGAGACGCGCTGGCTGGGGCGGACCCCGGATGCATCCTTGCGGTTTGAGGCGCAGGTGGCGGGGTTGGTGCGACAGGCGGTGGCGCAAACCGAGGGCGGCGTGCTGGTGTTCCTGCCCGGCGAAGGCGAGATCCGGCGGGTGGAGGCCCTGTTGGCGGACCTGCCGGGGTGTGACATTCGACCCTTGTTCGGCGCGATGGAGTTTGCGGCGCAGCGGGCGGCTTTGGGACCATCGCAGGGACGCAAGGTGGTGCTGGCGACATCCATTGCCGAGACGTCTTTGACCCTCCCCGATATCCGCGTCGTGGTCGATGGCGGGCGGGCGCGGCGGGCGCGGTTTGATCCGAATTCGGGCATGTCGCGTCTGGTCACAGAGCGGGTGACGAAAGCAGAGGCGGAACAGCGGCGGGGCCGGGCGGGGCGGGTGGCGACGGGGGTCTGCTACCGCAACTGGACGAAAGGGGAAGAAGGCGGTTTGGCGGCCTTTCCCCCGGCCGAGATTGAAGCGGCGGATTTGACGGGCCTTGCGCTGGAACTGGCATTATGGGGCGGCGAGGTGCCGTTCCTGACCGCGCCCAATCCGGGGGCGATGGCCGAGGCGCGCAGCCTGCTGGAAGGGTTGGGCGCGCTGGACGGCGGGCGGATCACGCCGCATGGCCGGGTTTTGGCGGCGCTGCCGTTGCACCCGCGCTTGGCGCATATGCTGGCGGTGGCGGGGCCGGAGGCGGCGGTTTTGGCGGCGGTGCTGGGCGAGCGCGATGTGCTCAAGGGTGCGCCACCCGATCTGGCCTTGCGCATGGCGGCAGTGGCGGATCTGCGACGGTTTGAAGCCGCGCACCCTTGGCCGGTTTTGCGGCCCGTGGTGGAACGGGTGAAGCTGGAGGCGCGGCGGTTGACGCGGGCGGCGTCGGGGCCGGAGGCGGGCTTCAGCCTCGCGCAGATGGCGGCGCTGGCCTACCCGGACCGGGTGGGGCTGCGGCGCAAGGGCGATGCGCCGCGCTGGGTTTTGTCAGGCGGCAAGGGCGCGGTAATGGCGGCAGGCACGCCTTTGGCGGGCGCGCGGCTGATCGTGGCCACCGATCTGGACGGCGACGCGCGTGAGGCTGGGGTGCGGCAGGCGGTCAGCATCAGCGAGGCGGAATTGCGGGCGGTGCATGGCGCGCAGATCGGCTGGCGTCAGGTTTGTGAATGGTCGCGTCGTGAGGGCCGGGTGCTGGCGCGGCGGCAGGAATGCTTTGGCGCGCTGGTGCTGGGGGATCAGCACTGGGATGCACCCGCCGAGGCTGTGGCGCGGGCGGCTTTGGAGGGGATGCGGTTCAACGGGCTGCATTTCACGCCTGCCGCGCGGCGGTTGCGGGCGCGGGTGGAACTGGCACGGGGCGGCGGCGATGCGTGGCCGGATTTCAGCGATCAGGGGTTGCTGGACAGCGCCGGGGACTGGCTGCTGCCGCATCTGGGAAAGGTGCGGACGGAGGCGGATTTGCGCGGGTTCGACCTGACCGAGCCGCTGCGCGCGCGGCTGTCGTGGGAGCAGGTGGCGGCGCTGGACCGGCTGGTGCCGGGGGCGTTCGAGACGCCATTGGGGCGGAAGGTTCCGATTGACTATGACGGGGATGTGCCGGGGATCGAGGTGCGGCTGCAGGAAATGTTCGGGGTGGTGGTGCATCCCGTTGTGGGGGCCAAACGGCTGCCGCTGCGGGTGGTGCTGACTTCACCGGGGCAAAAGACGATACAGGTGACGATGGATCTGCCGGGGTTCTGGAAGACCTCTTATGCGGATGTGCGCAAAGATATGCGGGGGGCCTATCCGCGCCATCCCTGGCCCGAGGATCCGACGGTGGCGGAGCCTACTTTGCGGGCCAAGCCGCGGGGGACGTGAGGGGTGGTCCCGGGTTTTGACCGCGGAGGGAATTCGGAATTCTCAGGGGTTGCTGTGCGGTGTTGAGGGGCTGCGGGCCAGCGGCTATTTGACCGCCGATCAGGTCCGGCTGTTGCTGGGCGTGGCGGGGTGACTGCGCGGTCCCGAGTTGGGACCACCCTGTGATGTAAATGATTTCAATGGGTTGGGGTGGTCAATTTAAGGGTTTGTTAAGGCTTTGGCGCGGAAGGCTCCTGCCCAACGGCATCTTTGGGGGCGGGCAGACAGCCATTGGCGGGCCGAACTTCGAGTGTTTCAGCTTGGATACCCGGGCGCAGAACCGGACCGGGGTTTCCGCCTTGGGTCAGCTTTCCGCCCCGCCCTTACCAGCGCTTTGGAACCACAGGATGATCGCCTCCCGTTCGCTGTCTTCCATGTAGGACAGGTTTGCGGGGGGCATGGCGTGGCTCAGGCCCGAATGCAGGTAGATGCGTTTGGCCTCGGTTGCGATCTGGGCCGGGGTTTCCAGCACCACCCCCTTGGGGGGGTAATGGATGCCCTCCCATGACGGCTCGGCGGCGTGGCACATCGAACAGCGGCCTTGGATGATGCTGACCACATCGTCAAAACCCGCAGCCGAGGCATGGGTGAGCGCCGCGCCGCGCAAGGCGGTTTCCTCGGGGCGGTGGCTTTGGGGGGCGGTGGACAACCACGCGATGATCAGGAACAGCACGGCGGTCAGGAACCATGTCCAGTGCGGGTTGCCCTTGCGGGCGTGTTTGGAGTTGAACCAGTGGCGGATGGTGACGCCCATCAGGAACACCAATGAGGCGATGATCCAGTTGTACTCGGTCGCGAACACCAAGGGGTAATGGTTCGACAGCATCAGAAACAGCACCGGCAATGTCAGGTAGTTGTTATGGGTGCTGCGCTGCTTGGCGATCTTGCCGTATTTCGGATCCGGCTTGCGGCCTGCCTTGAGGTCCGCCACCACGATGCGCTGGTTCGGCATGATGATCATGAAGACATTCGCGCTCATGATCGTGGCGGTGAAGGCGCCAAGGTGCAGCAGGGCGGCGCGGCCGGTGAAAACCTGCGTGTAGCCCCATGCCATCACCACAAGGATCACATAAAGGCCGATCATCAACCGGGTGTTGTCGTCGCCAAAACGGCTTTTGCAGATCAGGTCATAGGCAACCCAGCCGAAGGCGAGGGAGGCCAGCGATAGGGCGATGGCTTGGAATTGCGTCAGGTCAGCGACGGCGGGGTCAATGAGGTAAAGGTCTGATCCTAAATAATAAACCAGCATCAGCATGGCGAAACCCGACAGCCAGGTGGCGTAGCTTTCCCATTTGAACCACGTCAGATGGTCCGGCATCATCTCGGGGGCGACCAGATATTTCTGGATGTGGTAAAAGCCGCCACCATGCACCTGCCATTCCTCGCCATGCGCCAAGGGTGGCAGACTGGGGGTTTGGCGCAAGCCAAGGTCAAGCGCGATGAAGTAGAAGGACGATCCGATCCACGCAATCGCGGTGGTCACATGCAGCCAGCGCATGCCGATTTCGACCCAGTCCCACAGCACCACCCAGTCATACATCGGCAACCCCCTTTGATTGACGAAACGCTATACCAGCGCCCATTGGTCTGTTAATCCTGAATATACCGGGATCACTTTCAAGATTGGCGCGAAAATGTCCTATGTCAACAATATCAAGATGTTCGTGCGTGTGTACGAGTTGGGCAACATGTCGGCGGCGGCGCGCGATCAGCGCACCTCGCCTGCGGTGTCGTCGGCGCGGATATCGGAATTGGAAAAACATCTGGGTGTGCGGCTGTTTTCGCGCACCACGCGCAGCCTGCAACCGACGGAAAACGGGCGTATTTTCTATGAAGGCGCGCGAAAGGTGCTGGAGGCCATTGACGAGGCCGAGGCGGCGGTGATGGATCTCACCCAAAACCCGCGCGGGACGATCTTTGTGTCGGCACCACTGGGGGTGGGGCGGCGGTTCATCGCGCCCTATGTGCCGGTGTTCAAGGACCTGTACCCGCAGATCGACGTGCGGCTGCGGCTGTCGGACCGGGTGATTGATGTCACGACCGAGGGGCTGGATGTGGCGTTTCATCTGGGACTCTTAGAGGATTCGACGCTCAAGGTGCGGTTGATTGCCGATTGCCCGCGCGTTTTATGTGCCGCGCCGGCGTATATTGCGCGGCGGGGGATGCCTGTGGACGGCGCGGCTTTGGTGGGGGATCGGCACGACTGTCTGAACCTGCGCTTTCCGGGGGCGAAGGAATTCCAGTGGGCGTTGCAGACACCGGAAGGCGTGCGGCGGTATGAGATTTCGGGGCCGTTCGAGAGCGATGACGGCGATGTGCTGACCGGTTGGGCGCTGGACGGGCGCGGCATCGTGATGAAGCCGGTGTTCGAGGTGGCGGATGCCCTGCGGTCGGGGGCCTTGGTGCCGGTGGCGGTGGCGACGCCGCCGTTGCCGACGCAACTGTCCAGCCTGTCGCAGCACCGGCGGCTGAAGGACCCGAAGGTCAAGCTGTTCACCGATTTCATGGCGGCGCATGTGCGGGACTTGGTTCGGCGGGCGGTGGAGGGTCCGGGGGTGACGGGGTGAGCCCTGTCTTATGCCATCAGCACCTTGTTGAACGCGGTCAGGAAGTGATCGACATTGGCCTTTGAAAACACCATCGGCGGGCGGATTTTCAGCACGTTTGACCGCGGGCCGGTGGCGGAGATCAGCACACGCTCGGCCCGCAGGCCGTTGACAAGGCGGGAGGTCAGGGCGGCGTCGGGGGTCAGCGGGTCGCCGTTGATGATGTCTTGCCCGAGAAACAGGCCAGCGGCGCGCAGGGGGCCAAGGCAGGCGTGACGGCTGGCCAGATCGCGCAGGCCTTCGGCAAAATAGCTGCCCACCGCCAGTGCGTTTTCCTGCAACCCTTCGTCCCGGATCACATCCAGCACCGCCATTGCCGTGGCCGCCGCAACGGCATTTCCGCCGAAAGTGTTGAAATAGCGCGCCTTTGCGCCAAAGGCCGCGATCACGCGGGGTTGCATCACAAGGCCCGCCACCGGATAGCCATTGCCCATGGGTTTGCCCAGACTGACCATATCGGGGATCAGGCCGTGGCGTTCAAAGCCCCACATCGTCTCGCCGCAGCGGCCAAAACCGGGCTGTACCTCATCTGCGATGAAAACACCGCCTGCGGCACGGATCGCCTCAACCGCCGGTTTCAGAAAACCCTTGGGGCCTTCGTAGACGCCGTCAGAGGAAAAGATCGTATCGACGATCAGCCCGGCCGGTTTGATGCCGTGGCGCAGCATGTCGTCGATGGCGGATTGCACGGCGGCGGCGAAGGCCAGCCCCAGATCGCCCGTCATCCGCAGGGGATCGGGGGCGGGCACGGTGCGGATGTGTTCGCCCAAAGCCACGCCCTCACCCAAGGACGGCGACATCCCCGCGATGGCATGGGTGACGCCGTGGTAGGCGTTTTCGGTGACGATAAACCCGGTGCCGCCGGTGTGGGCGCGGGCGATGCGGAAGGCCAGATCATTGGCCTCTGACCCGGTGCAGGTGAACATGACATGGGACAGGTCGGCGGGGAAGGTGGCCAGCAAACGCTCGGCATAATCCAGAACGGTGTCGTGCAGGTAACGGGTGTGGCTGGCGAAAGTGGCGGCCTGCGCGGCGGTGGCGGCGACCACGCGGGGGTGGCAATGGCCCACCGAAGCCACGTTGTTATAGGTGTCAAGATAGGCGTTGCCGTCGGTGTCATAAAGCCAGACCCCCTGCCCGCGCACCAGATGCACGGGGGTTTCGTAAAACAGCCGGTAGGCCGGACCCAGCGCGCGGGTGCGCCGCGCCACAAGGGCTTGGTCCGCTGGCGACAGGTTGCCTTTGCCGGGGACATAGGCGTTCACCATGGTTCCGTCGTTTTTCATAAGCACTCCATGGCGGTTTGAAGGGTATGGCGGGGAATGGCGGCCAGCGCGCGCAGGCCGTCAGCAGAGGTGGCAAAGTTGCGCAGGATATAGGGAGCGTTGTCGGGGTGGCTGGCGGCGCGCGCCGAGGTGATGGCCAGCGTGGTCAGCATCCGGGTGGCGACCAGATCGGGGAACAGCTGCGCCTCTTGCGGTGTCAGCGGCAAGGTGGCGTGAAAGGCGCGGGCGAAGGTTTGCAGGCTGGTCAGGGGCTGCGCCGGGTCGATATGATAAGAGGCCGCGATGGCCGCATCGCAGATCAGCGGGGTGTGAACCATATCGCCGAAATCGAGAACTCCGGCGATTTTGGTGGGGTCATCAAGGTCGGTCAGCACATTGTGGGGGTTGAGATCATTGTGCACGACCTGCCAACGCAGCGCGGACAGACGCGGCGCGATTTCAGCATCAAAACGGGTCAGCGTGGCGGTCGCAAGGTCGCGCAGATCTTCGGGGATGGCGGGCAACAGCGGGCGCAGGGCGCTGGCGTGCTTGATGTCCCATTGCAGGACATGGCCCGCTGCGGGATGGGCAAAGCCTTGCAATCCCAGCGTAATCCGCGCCGCCATCTGCGCCATTGCGGCGGCTTGCTGCGGGCTGCGGCGGGTGGCGTGCAGCGGTTGGCCTTGCAGGTAGGTCAGCAGGCGCAGAGTGCCGTGGGGGGTATCGGCCTGGGTTGCGCCAGTGGTGGTGCGGATCACGCGCGGAACGGGCAGACCGGTGGCTTCCAGATGCAGCAGGGCTTGGGTCTGGAAATCCGTCACCGCTGGCGGCTCGGCCGGGTTGGCGAGTTTCAGGACATAGTGCTGATCTGGAGTCGCGATGTGGATGTTCAGATCGCGTTCCGAGGTCAAGCGGTTGTGGTGGCCCGCGATGCCGAAATGCCGCTGCGCCAAATCAGTCACCTGAGCATCCGTCAAGACGGGCGGCGGGGCGGGCAGCAGGCCTTGAAGCGGGTCGGGGTGCATGGGGGTCCGGGGTTGCTTGGCCGCATAGGGGCGCGGGGGGGAACCACTGTCAAGGGCAGGAGCGCTTTGCACGGGAGTATTTGGAAAACAGCAATCGGGGGCCGGGTCAGTCGGACAGGGTGATCCAGAGCGGGGCGTGGTCAGAGGCGGGTTCGGTGACGCCCGCCCAAGCGCCGGTGACACGCGGGGCCAGGTCGGCGGTGACAAAGCAGTGATCCAACTGGCGCAAGCGTTGGTGTCCGGCGATGGTTTTCACATGGGTGTGCAGCGTGGCGCCGGTGGCGGCCACCGCATCGACCAGCGTGTGGGCATAGCGCGCGCCGGGATGGTACGGGGTGTCTCCGGTCAGGCGGCGGTGTTCGGCGCTGCCGGGTTCCATGTTGAAATCGCCCATGAAAATGGCGCTGTCTGGGCAGGGTGGCTGGGGCTGACTTTCGGTCCAGTTGCGGGAGGGTTCGTCATCGGTGCCGCTCCACGGGCCACCAGAGGCGCGCGCATGTTGGGCCAGCAGATGGTCGATTTGCTCCAGCCGTTCTTCCACCCCCACATGCGCCAGATGCAGGGAATAGACCCGCAGCGGGCCTGCGGGTGCGGCGATACAGGCCTCCAGCGCTGCGGTCTGGGTGTTCAGCGGCGTGATCATCCGGTACAGGGGCAAAAGGTGCAGACGGGTCCACAGAATGGGCCAGCGCGACAGGATCATCGGGCCGAACTGACGGCGGCGGTTGATGATGCGGGTTCCGGCTTGGGTGGAAGCGTCCATATCAAAAGCCGGGCCGTAGGCGGTGTAATACTGCGGCAGCAGCTGTTCCAGAATGGCCGGCTGATCATTATGATTGCTGCGCTGCCAGTGGCGTTCGACCTCTTGCAGCGCGATGATATCGGCCCCGTCCATCACCCGCGCAGCGCGGGTCAGATCATAGCGCCCGTCTGCGCCAAAGCCGTATTGGATGTTGTAAGACAACAGGTTCATGCTGGCACTTTCCACATGGCGGGCCCAGCAGGCAAGCCCCGCATTTTGCTTTCAAAACCGCGCTGCCCTGCTAGGTTCGCGGTCGGAGGACCCATCATGACCCTATTCAGCAGCCCTTTGCCAGACGTGCCCCTGCGCGATGTGACCATCACCGAGGCGTTGTTCGACGCCTTGGCCCGCGCCCCCGATCGCGTTGTGATGATTGACGGGCCGACGGGGGTGGCATGGACAGCTGCGGAATTGATGCGCCAGATCAGGGCCTTGGCAGGTGGGTTGACCGAGCGCGGGTTTGGCGCCGGGCATCGCGTGGCGCTGATGGCCCCGAACTGCCCCGAATTTGCGGTGGTGTTTCATAGCGTCGCTTGGGCGGGCGGCACGCTGACCACGCTGAACCCGACCTATACCGCCAGCGAAATCCGGCATCAGCTGGCCGATTCCGGTGCCGAGGTTTTATTCACCATTCCGGCGTTCGAGGCGGTGGCGCGCGACGGCATGGCCGGCACGGGATGCACCCATCTGGTGCTGCTGGGTGATTGGTTGGGGGCGGAACTGCCCGCGCAGGTGCCCGTGGATCTGGACGATCACATTTTGGTCTTGCCCTACTCCAGTGGCACCACGGGCCTGCCCAAAGGTGTGATGTTGTCGCACCGCAATCTGGTGGTGAACGTTGATCAGGCGCTGGCGGTGGTGCGGATCGTGCCGGATGAGACGATGGTGGCCTTCCTGCCGTTCTTCCACATCTATGGCATGAACGTGCTGATGAACGCCCATCTTGTGGCGGGGGCGCGGTTGGTCTGCATGCCGCGCTTTGATCTGGCGGCGTTTTTGGGCTTTGTGCAGGACCACAAGGTGCGCATGGTGATGGCGGTGCCGCCGGTGGCAAATGCCTTGGCCAAGCATCCGTTGGTCGATCAGTATGATATCTCGTCGCTGAAGGTGCTGGTGTCGGCGGCGGCCCCCTTGGGGGCGGAATTGTCGAACGCTTGCAGCGCGCGGATCGGGGCGTTGACCATGCAAGGCTATGGGATGACAGAGCTTTCTCCGATCTCGCATTTTTCGGCTGAAGACCGGGCGAAACCCGGGGCGGTGGGGGTGACGGTGCCCAACACCCTGTGCAAGATCGTGGATCCGGCGGGCGAGGCGCTGGGTGTGGATCAGGAGGGCGAGTTGTGGATCAAGGGGCCACAGGTGATGCAGGGCTACCTGAACAACCCCGAGGCGACGGCGGCGAATATTGTGGATGGCTGGCTGCGCACCGGGGACATCGCTTGCTTCGATGCCGACGGGCAGTTGTTCATCCGGGACCGGTTGAAAGAACTGATCAAGGTCAAGGGCTTTCAGGTTGCCCCCGCCGAAGTGGAGGCGGTGTTGCAGGCCTATCCCGGCGTGCTCGATGCGGCGGTGATCGGGGTGCCGGATGACGAGGCGGGCGAAGTGCCGATGGCCTTTGTGGTGGTGGCACCGGGTGTCGATGTGGCGGCGATTGCGGTCTATCTGCGCGAACAGTTGTCGCATTACAAGCAACCGAAAGTCATTGAAGTGATTGATGCCGTGCCGAAATCAGCCTCTGGCAAGATTTTGCGGCGGCTGTTGAAGGATCAGGTGATGGGGAGATGATGATGGAAATACGGGCGCTGCAACCGACGGATCGGGCAGATTGGGATCGGCTTTATGCAGGCTATGCCGGCTTTTACAAGGTGACGCAGACCGCTGCGATGCGCGACACGGTCTGGGGCTGGCTGCACGATCCGGCGCATGGGACCGAGGGGTTTGTTGCGGTGTCGGGTGGTGCGGTGGTGGGGCTGGCGCATTTTCGCCCCTTTGCGCGGCCTCTGTCGGCCAGTGTCGGCGGCTTTCTGGACGATTTGTTCGTGGACCCCGATCAGCGCGGATCCGGGGTTGCCGCAGCGCTGTTGGCGGCCTTGGCGGATGAGGGGCGCAAGCGCGGTTGGACCGTGATCCGCTGGATCACCGCCGATAACAATTACCGCGCGCGCGGACTTTATGACCGGGTGGCAGAACAGACCAAATGGGTCACCTATGACATCAAGCTTTAACCGCATCGACGGCGTTGCGCCGGATGCGCCCGCTTTGGCCGGCTATGGACCGTATGGAATTGGGGTGCGGACACAGGTTTTCGTGAACCCAGCGCAGGTGAATTACACCGATCCGGCGCGGGGGGTGCAGGACCGTAGGCTGGTGGCGGAGGTTTGGTATCCTGCCGACTGTGACAGCGGGTTAACCACGAAAGACGGGGTTTATGACACTCTGCTCAGGGATGGGGTCACGCCGGTACGCCTGTACGGGCAGGCGCAACGGGGCGCGCAGGCTTCTGCGGGGGCTTTCCCCTTGGTGATAATCTCGCATGGCTATCCCGGCAACCGGATGCTGATGGGGCATCTGGGGGAAACGCTGGCCTCACGCGGCTATGTGGTGGCCAGCATCGACCACCCCGACAGCACCTATGCCGATAAGGGGGCGTTTTTGTCCACGCTGATCAACCGGCCCTTGGATGTGCGGTTTGTGGCGGACCAGATGGGCGTGCAAGCCTATGGCATTATTGGCTATTCCATGGGCGGCTATGGGGCGCTGGTGTCGGGTGGCGCGGCTGTGTCACAGGCTGCGGTGGCCATGGAGCCGCAGGGCGAGGCCTTGGCGATGCACCGCACCGTTGCCGTTGATCCGCGCCTGAAGGCGATCATCCCGATCGGGCCCTGGGGGCGCAAACACGGGGTTTGGGATGCAGAGGGGCTGGCGCAGTTGCGGGTTCCGGCGCTGATCATGGCGGGGTCTGACGATGAGGTGTCGGGCTACGGCGACGGTATGCGGCTGATCTTCGAGCAAGCGCCGGGCTGCCGTTTGCTGACCTTTGAAGCTGCGGGTCACAACGCCGCCGCGCCCTACCCTGCCCCACAGGAGGCTTTTGCGCCCAGTGCCGTCTTGGACTTTGTACCCGCCGAGCATTACGCCGATCCGGTCTGGGACACGTTGCGAATGAACGGGATTGCCCAGCACTTCGCCGCGGCGTTTCTGGGGCTGCATTTGCAGGCGGATCCCGGGATGGCGCGCTATCTGGACGAGGATTTCGCGGGGTTTCAGCCCGGGACAACCGACGGTTTGCGGTTGGAGTAGAGGCCCCCATAGGGGCCTCTGACATTCAGTGTTCGGCCATGGAAGCGGCGGCTTTGGCGTCCTCTTGCGAACCACTGGCCCCATTGAAGAAGGCATTCAGCGCGACGGCAGCGATGGTGGCCAGCAAGATGCCGGATTCGATCAGCGGGTGCAGGCCATGCGGCATCCACTGCTTGAAGTTCGGCGCGATCAGCGGGATCATCCCGAAGCCCAAGGCCACAGCCACCACAAACAAGTTGTTGCGATTGCTGACGAAATCGACCTTGGCGAGGATGCGGATACCGGTGGCCGCAACCATGCCGAACATCACAAGGCCAGCGCCGCCCAACACGGCGGTGGGCAGGCTTTCCACCAACGCGCCCATTTTCGGCATCAGGCCCAGCACGATCAGGATCAGGCCACCGGCCACGCAGACAAAGCGCGACTTGATCCCGGTGACGCCGACAAGGCCGACGTTCTGGCTGAAGGATGTGTAGGGGAAGGTGTTGAACAAACCACCGATCAGGGTGCCCAGACCATCGGCACGCAGACCCGCCGACAGCGCCGGTTGCGTGACCTTGCGGCCCGTCATGTCGCCCAGCGCCAGAAACATGCCGGTGGATTCGATCATGGTGACGATCATCACCAGAACCATGGTCAGGATCATCACCGGTTCAAAGATCGGCAGGCCAAAGTGGAAGGGCGTGATCAGGCCAAACCATGCGGCCTCTCCCACCTTGGCGAAGGCCATCATGCCCAGCATCGTGGCCAGCACGCCGCCGATGATGATGCCCAAAAGCACCGAGATATTGGCGACAAAGCCACGCCCGAAACGGGCGATCAGCAGGATGGAGGCCAGAACCACCGCCGACAGGGTGATGTTGGCGGGGGTGGCATAGGCGGCGTTTGGCACCGAGGCGGCGGCGGCCAGTTTCTCGGGCATTGGCGGCAGGCTGGACCCCGTCGCGGCGGCCATCTCGCCCACGGCCTTGAGCCAGTCGGCGTGCTCGGGGTTGACGATCATCGGGGCGGTGGGGCCAACGGGGTTGCCGAAGATCCAGTTGATGCCGATGCGCATCAGGCTGACGCCGATCACCAGAATGATGGTGCCGGTGACAACGGGTGGGAAGAACCGCAGCATGCGGCTGACCAAGGGTGCGATGATGATGCCGATCAGACCGGCGGCCATGATGGCCCCAAAGATCATCCGCGCACCGTCAGCACCGGGATTTGCGCCGGCTATGGCAACCATCGGGCCGACCGACGCGAAGGTGACGCCCATCATGACGGGCAGTCTGATGCCGAACCATTGGGTGACGCCCAAGGATTGGATCAGGGTGACGATGCCGCAGGCGAACAGGTCCGCCGAGATCAGGAAGGCGACATCCGCCGGTTCCAGCTTCAGCGCGCGACCAACGATCAGCGGCACGGCAATGGCACCCGCATACATGACCAGAACATGTTGCAGGCCGAGGGTAAATAACTTCGGTGGCGCGAGCATCTCGTCCACGGGATGGGTCTGTTCACTCATCTTGTTTCCTTTGTCCCTTGGGGCTTTGTTGTTCTTGCCGTCTTCGCGCTGCCCCATCGGCGCGATCCGGTTATGGCCTTCAGGCCTGCATCACGGTCCAGGGCTCTGGATACCGGAATTCTTCGAGGTTCGGTGTCGACCCAATGCGGTCCACCACAGCGAACAGGCCCGGCGCCTGCAATGGCGTCAGCACGCCATGCCAGACGCCCCGGTGCAGATTGATGCCCTGCGCGCCATTGGTGAGAAAAGCGCGCGGGTTTGCCTGCGGATTCAGCGCCGCAATGACCAGAAAGGGGGCTTGGGTCATCGGGATGAAGGCTTGCGATCCTTCGGGGTGACGCTCGATCAGGGTGAAGTGGTAAGGCAGTTGCCGGGCTGTGGCGTGGAAGATCGAGATGCCGGGGCGGGCGTCACCCACGTCGATGCGGGCGCGGTCGTGGTGGCGCTGACACAGGCCGTCGTTGATCAGGCGGAAATCACCGGTCGCGTCGAGGACATCGCCAAAGGGGGCGAAGGCCGCGGCGGTGAGGGGTTCGGTGTGGATCGTCGGCATGGCGGTCCTTTTGATGGGCGAATTTTCTACGAAAATTCAGTTGGACAGGGCGAATTTTCTGCGAAAATTCCGGGGGTTTCACACCCCCGGGGCCGATTGCGAAGGGCAATCCGCCCTCCCCCGTGGGATATTTTCAGACAGATGAATCAGCGGGTTGGGCGGTAGGCTCCGGGGCCGCGCAAATGGGCGTGGCGGTTGACGTCTTTGTAGAGAAGGTAGCGGAAGGGACCGGGGCCAGCGGCGTAGCAGGCTTGCGGGCAATAGGCGCGCAGCCACATGAAATCGCCCGCCTCGACCTCGACCCAATCGGTGTTGAGTTTGTAGACCGCCTTGCCCTCCAGCACGTAGAGCCCGTGCTCCATCACATGGGTTTCTTCAAACGGAATGACGCCGCCGGGTTGGAAGGTGACGATGTTGACATGGGCGTCGTAGCGCACATCCGTGGGATCGACGAAGCGGGTGGTGCCCCAGACACCGTTGGTGTCGGGCATCAGGGTCAGGGCAACGTCTTTTTCGTTGATGACATAGGCGGGCGGGGTGGCGACGCCGGGGGCGGGCTCGTAAAGTTTGCGGATCCAGTGAAAGCGCGCGGGTTGGGTGCCTTGGGCCAGCAAGGTCCATTTGGTTCCCGGCGGGATGAAGGCGGTGTGGCCGGCGTCCAATTCATACCCGGTGCCGTCGAGGGTCAGGGTCAGCAGGCCGCCGGTGACGAAGAGGAAATGTTCGGTGCCAAGATCTGCGTCGGGGGCGTCTGAGCCGCCGCCCGGTTGCACCTCCATCACATATTGGCTGAAGGTTTCGGAAAAGCCGGACATCGGCCGGGCGATCAGCCAGAGCTTGGTTTTGTGCCAGCCGGGAAGACTGCTGGTGACGATGTCGGAAAAGCAACCCTTTGGAATGAAGGCATAGGCGGTGGTGAACACCGCACGGCCTGTCATCAGTTGGGTTTGTGGCGGCAGGCCACCGGGGGGGGCGTAATAACCGGTCATGGCAGGATATCCTTCAGGCGCAGTTCGGCGATGCGTTCGACCTGAGCGCAGGCCGTGGTGAATTCGGTGGCGGTGTCTTGGGTGATGCGGGTCTGGAAGGCGGCAAAGATGCTGTCTTTGGTGTTGTCGCGCACGGCGATGATGAAGGGAAAGCCGTGCTTGGCGACATATTGGGCGTTCAGGCTTTGGAAACTGGCGCGTTCGGCGTCGGAGAGGGCATCCAACGCGGCAGAGGCTTGTTCGTGGGCGGACTCCGCCGTCAGGCGTTTGGCCGCGGCAAGTTTGCCCGCAAGGTCGGGGTGGGCGGTCAGCACGCCAAGCCGTTCAGCCTGCGAAGCGGTGCGAAAGATGCGGGCCAGCGCGTTGTGCAGGCCCGTGGCAGAGTCATGAGCCGGGCCAAGTTCGAGGTTATGGGCGCGATCAGCGATCCAAGGTGAATGTTCGAAAATGCCACCAAAGCGGGCGACGAAGGCTTCACGCGCCATCTGCGACGGCCGCTCAAAGCGTTTGTGGGGATGCGCTTTTGCCCAATGCTGCGCGATGTCCAGACGGCGGGGGAACCAGACGTCTTTGTGGGATTTTGCATAGTGGAGAAACCGTTGCAGCCCGGCAATCTTGCCCGGACGCCCGATCAGGCGGCAGTGCAGGCCGATGGAAAACATCTTGGCGGCCCCGTCTTGTCCTTCGGCATAAAGCGTGTCGAAGCTGTCTTTCAGGTATTGGAAGAACTGTGCCCCGTCGGTGTAGCCCGGCGCTGTGGCAAAGCGCATGTCATTGGCCTCTAACGTATAGGGGATGACCAGTTGGTCACGCTCGCCCACTTCGCGCCAATAGGGTAGATCGTCGTCATAGGTGTCGGAAATCCAGTCGAACTGCGCGGTTTCGGCGGTCAGATCCACCGTGTTGATCGAACAGCGTCCGGTGTACCAGCCGCGCGGAGGGGCACCCACCACTTCGCTGTGCAGGCGGATGGCTTCGGCGATCTGGGCGCGTTCAACCTCTACCGGCATATCGCGGTGATCGACCCATTTCAGGCCGTGCGACGCAATCTCCCACCCGGCGGATTTCATCGCCGCCACCTGTTCAGGGTTGCGGGCCAGAGCGGTGGCGACGCCGTAAACCGTCACCGGAATGTCCATGCCGGTGAACAGGCGGTGCAGACGCCAGAAGCCCGCGCGCGCGCCGTAATCGTAAAGCGATTCCATGTTCCAGTGCCGCATGCCCGGCCAAGGGGCGGCCCCGGCGATATCGGACAGAAACGCCTCTGACCCGGCGTCGCCATGCAGAATGTTGTTCTCGCCGCCTTCTTCGTAGTTCAGCACCAAAGACACGGCGATTTTCGCGCCGCCCGGCCAGGCGGCATCGGGGGGGCTGGCACCGTGGCCACGGAAATCTCGGGGATAGCGGTTCATGGGCGACCTCGTCTGATGGGGAAAGACTATGCGGAAATTCCGAAAGGCTTTATCAATTAATCCATGAAAGACCTGTGCAGCAAGGTGCGTGTGCCCGGCGCGGGGTCAGGGTTATGCTGGCGACGGATCATCAGGGGACCAAAATGGCGGACGGACGTTTGACAACGCATGTGCTGGACACCGCTCGGGGCAAGCCTGCGGCGGGGGTAAAGATCATCCTCTACCGGGTGAGCGGCAACAGCCACACCAAGATTGCCGAAACCGTGACCAATGCCGACGGGCGCACCGATGCGCCGATGCTGTCCGGGGCTGCGCTGACGCCGGGCAGGTATGAGCTGGTGTTTTGCGCAGGCGACTATCTGCGCGCCACGGGTCAGGCGACAGGTGAGGTGCTGTTTCTGGACGAGATTCCGATCCGCTTTGGCGTGCCCGACGCCAGCGCGCATTATCATGTGCCGCTGTTGATCAGCCCCTTTGCCTATTCAACCTATCGTGGCAGCTAGGCATCAGGGCTTGCCTTCACCACGGCGCACTGCATTTGATACCGACGGAAAGCGGTCGCGGCGGCGTTGAAGCCGTGACGGACAGGCAGAGGTATCAAGTTGGCCCATTCAAGCGATGACATTGCCCGCATGCTGGGGGGCGCGCGGCCCAAGCGGCGGCGTTGGCTTTGGCTTGCACTGGTCTTGGCGGCTTTGGCGGGTGGCGGTGGCTGGTATTACACCGCGCAATCGGCGGCAGGAGCGGTGGTGCGCTATACGACAGAGCCGGTGGTGCTGGCCGATCTGGTGGTGACGGTGACGGCCACGGGCACGGTGCAGCCCACCACTGAGGTCGAGGTGTCATCGGAACTGTCGGGCACCCTTGCCACCGTGACGGTGGATTTCAACGATGAGGTGACGGCGGGGCAAGTGCTGGCGACGCTGGACACCACCAAGCTTGCGGCGCAGGTGGCCAACGCGGGCGCACAACTGGCGTCGGCGCAGGCGCGGTTGACGCAGGCGGTGGCTTCGGCGCGCGAGGCGGCGGCGGTGTTGAAAACGCAGCAGGAATTGGCCGAGCGCGGGGTGGCGACGCGCAAGGATCTGGTGGGGTTTGAGGTGGCCGATGAACGCGCCCAAGCCGCCATTGCGATAGCCACCGCCGATCTGACGCTGGCCGAGGCCAATCTTGATCTGGTGACGGCCGATCTGGACAAGGCAGTGATCCGCAGCCCGATCAACGGCGTGGTGCTGGACCGCACCGCCGAAGCGGGGCAAATTGTGGCCGCGTCGTTTGAGGCCCCGGTGCTGTTCAAGCTGGCCGAAGATCTGACCCGGATGCAGTTGCTGGTGGCGATTGACGAGGCCGATATCGGCAAGGTTGTGGTGGGCGATGGGGCCAGCTTTACCGTCGATGCCTACCCCGGCCGTGACTTTCCAGCGCAGATCACGCAGGTGCGTTTCGCGCCCGAGGTGACGCAGGATGTGGTGACCTACAAGGCGGTGCTGTCGGTGGAAAACCCCGAGCGGCTGTTGCGCCCCGGCATGACGGCGACGGCGGTGATCACGGTGGATCAGGTCACGGGCGCGCTGACGGTGCCGAACGCGGCGCTGCGCTATGCGCCCCCGGCGGCGGCGGCAGCGCGCCAAAGCGGCGGCGGTCTGGTCGGGCTGATCCTGCCGCGCGGCGGCAACCGTACGGCGGCGGCGGTGGGCAGCGGCAGGTCGATCTGGGTGCTGCGCGGCGATTTTCCGGTTGAGGTGGCGGTTGTGCTGGGGGCGACCGACGGGCGCAACACGGCGGTGACGGGCGACCTGGCGGCGGGCGACCAAGTGATCACCGACCAGTCCACAGGCGCGCGATGACCGACCCGCTGATCCGCTTTGCCGATGTGCGCAGGGTCTACGGCGCGGGCGAGGCCGAGGTGCGGGCGCTGAATGGCGTCGATCTGACCATCGCGCGCGGCGAGTTCGTGGCGATCATGGGGCCGTCGGGGTCGGGCAAATCGACCGCGATGAACATCATCGGCTGTCTGGATCGCCCCAGTTCCGGGCGCTATCTGTTTCAGGGCATCGAGGTGCAGGACCTGGATCAGGACCGCCGCGCCCTGCTGCGCCGCCATTGTCTTGGCTTCGTGTTTCAGGGCTTCAACCTGCTGGCACGGTCATCGGCGCTTGAAAACGTCGAATTGCCCCTGATCTACAAGGGGATGGGGCGGGCCGAGCGTCATATCCGCGCCCGTGCAGCCTTGGAAAAGGTGGGCCTGAAGGGGCGCGAGGGGTCTGATCCGTCGCAGTTGTCAGGCGGCCAACAGCAGCGCGTGGCGATTGCGCGGGCTATGGCGGGCGACCCGATGTTGATTCTGGCGGATGAACCCACGGGCAACCTCGATTCCGCCCGCAGTCACGAGATCATGCAGCTGTTGCAGGCGCTCAACCGCGATGAGGGCATCACCATCGTCATGGTCACGCATGAAGAGGACATCGCCGCCTATGCGCAGCGGCTGTTGGTGTTCACCGACGGGCATTTGACGCGGGACGAAGCTGTCAAGGAAAGGGCGTAACATGCTGTGGGAAACCGTGACGCTGGCCTTCACCACCATCATCCGTAACAAGCTGCGCACCTTTCTGACCGTGCTGGGCGTGGTCATCGGGGTGGCGGCGGTGATTGCCATGGTGACCATTGGCCAAGGCTCATCGGCGCAAGTGACGGCCAGCGTCGCGGCGCTTGGCACCAATGTGCTGACAGTCCGGCCCGGGACCCGCGGCTTTGGCCCACCCAGCGGGGGCGCATCTGCGCCGCGCTTTGTGGTCAAGGATGCCGAGGCTTTGGCGGAACTGCCGCAAGTGGGGTATGCGGCACCCGTTGAAACGTCGGGTCAGACCGTGGTCTATGGCAGCGCCAATGCCAGCACGCAGATCTACGGGACCACGGCGGATTATCTGCGGGTGCAGAACTGGCCGCTGGCCTTCGGGCGGGCGTTTGAGCCGTCCGAAGAAAGTGCGGGCACCGCCGTTTGTGTGCTGGGCCAGACGGTTGCGACCAAGCTCTTCGGCAACTCCGATCCCATGGCCGAGGTGATACGGGTGAAAAACATCGCCTGTCAGGTGGTGGGCGTGCTGGCCGCCAAGGGCGCGGGCAGCTTTGGGCAGGATCAGGATGATGTGGTGCTGATGCCGATCAAAACCGTGCAGCGGCGGCTGGAGGGCAACAAGGACGTCAGTTCCATCACCGTGGCCCTGCGCAAATCAGTCAGCTCTGCCGATGGCATCAAGGCGGTGCAGAACGTGATGCGCGAGCGCCGCCGTATCGGGTTGACGCAGGCCGACAACTTCAGTGTGACCGACGCCAAAGAGCTGTCGTCGATGCTGTCGGGGATCAACGGCGTGTTGACCGGGCTGTTGTCGTCGGTGGCGGCGGTCAGTCTGCTGGTGGGCGGCATCGGCATCATGAACATCATGCTCGTATCAGTGACCGAACGCACGCGGGAAATCGGCATAAGGCTGGCCGTCGGGGCCAATGCGGGGCAAGTGCTGACGCAGTTTTTGGTCGAGGCGATTGTGCTGTCGCTGCTGGGGGGCGCGGTTGGCATCGTGGTCGGGCTGGCCATTGCCTATGGCGGATCGGTGTTCATGGCGATCCCGTTCGCGCCGTCCGGGTCCGTGGTGGCGCTGGCCTTCGGATTTTCGGCGCTGGTGGGGGTGGTGTTCGGCTATTTCCCGGCGCGGCGCGCGGCGCGGCTGGACCCGATCGAGGCGCTGCGGCATCAGTAGGCTGCCAGATTGCGTTCATGGTTGCCCCAGACCACCCGCACACCATTTTCGGCGCGTTCCGGCCGCGTCATTGGCGCCCTTGCGCAGGCAATACGGGCCAGCACATCGAACGGGTTCCGACCCTCGGCCAGGATGGCTTGGCGGATTTTCTGCAAGACAACTGCATCACAGCGACGCGCGGCGGGTTTCCCGGGCAACGCCCCTGCGCGTCTTTGAGGTCAAGCGTGCCGGCACCGCGCCCGGCTTTGAAGTCGTCCCGCAAAGGTGGGTGGCAAAGCGCATATCCGCATGGCGCAGCCGCTGCCGTCGGATCGCGAAAGACCGGAAGGAACCGTCGCCTGCGCCGAGACCCGGCGGATCATCGCCCGCATCCACCGTTTCATCCGGCTGCGCGCAAGGCCATGACATCACGCAGACAGGTGCGCCTCAGACTCTAACAGGCGCGTTCATCTTGGCTCAAATATCCAAATGCCCCGGCATCCCGGGGCGCAGGGCCGCCAAGGTATTCGAACACCTTGCCCAAAAGCCGGGCCTGCATACTCAACTGCGCCACTTCGGGCAGCGCAGCCGATCAGACCTCTCACTTGCCCTCAAGCACCGCGATCCGTGCGGCCAAAGCCACGTTTTCTTCGCGCGCTTTTTGCGCCATCAGCCGCACCGCGTCGAATTCTTCACGCGTCACGAAATCGCGATCCGCCATCCAGCGGTCGACGAAACCCCTCATCGCAGTTTCCGCCTCAGTCTTGGCTCCCTGTGCCACGCCCATGGCATTGGTCATCAGCTTGGACATGTCGTCAAAGAATTTGTTTCCGGCCTGCATATCGGGCCTCCTTTCGTTGATCTATATATGGTCCGGCGGCCCAGCCAGCACAAGATGCCGCCCCGTCGCAGCCGCACGTTGACAACGGCACAGCCTTTCCAGACAACCAGCCCCAGAACCAAAGCGAAAGCGGCCATGTCCTACATCCCCTTCCCCGATATCTCGCCCGAAATTTTCTCGATCGATCTGGGCCCGATCACCATCGCGCTGCGCTGGTATGCCTTGGCCTATATCGTCGGGCTGATTGCGGGCTGGAAGCTGATCGTGCGGATGATCACCACGCCCCGGCTCTGGGCGGATCAGCCGCCGTTGCGGCCCGAAGCGGTTGAGCGTTTGCTGACATGGGTGATCGCGGGTGTCATTCTGGGCGGGCGGATGGGCTATGTGATATTCTATCAACCCGCCGATTTCCTGCAAGACCCGATGCAGATCGTGCGGGTTTGGGAGGGCGGAATGTCCTTTCATGGCGGTTTTCTCGGCGTCGCGCTTGCGGGCATCTGGTTTTGCAGACGTGAGAAGATCCCGATGCTGCCGCTGGCCGATCTGATGGCCTCTGTCGCCCCGATTGGCCTGTTTCTTGGCCGCCTTGCCAATTTCGTCAATGCCGAGCTGTGGGGCCGCCCGACCACCCTGCCTTGGGGCGTGGCCTTTCCGGGCGACGCCGCGCAGACCTGCGGCGATCTGCTGACCATCTGCGCCCGCCACCCCAGCCAGTTGTACGAGGCAGCATTGGAAGGCCTGCTGCTGTTCGCTGTCCTCACCTATCTGATCTGGCGCAGAGACTGGCTGAAATCGCCGGGCCGTGTCGCGGGGCTGTTCTTTGCGGGCTATGGCGTGGCACGGTTCGCGGTGGAATTCCTGCGCCAGCCTGACGCGCAATTTGTCACTGAAACCAACCCCTTGGGGCTTTATGTGCAGGCCGCAGGCTATGGTCTGACCGCAGGCCAGCTGCTCAGTCTGCCGATGATCCTTGTGGGCCTGTGGTTCATCGCGCGCCGATGACCCCGCTGGCCGCCCTGCTGATCCGCCGCATTCAGGCGACCGGACCGATCACCTTGGCCGATTACATGGCCGATTGCCTGATGCACCCCGACCACGGCTATTACGCCACCCGCGACCCGTTCGGGCTTGCGGGCGACTTCATCACAGCGCCCGAGATCAGCCAGATGTTTGGCGAATTGCTGGGCCTGTGCCTTGCGCAAAGCTGGCTGGATCAGGGCGCACCCACTGCTTTCACCTTGGCCGAACTTGGCCCCGGTCGCGGCACATTGATGGCCGATGCGCTGCGCGCCACCGCCCGGGTGCCGGGCTTTCACGCGGCGGCATCGGTGGTTTTGGTGGAAACCTCGGCCACCCTGCGCGCCCACCAACGCGCAACGCTGGGCGACCATCCGGTGCAATGGCTGGACAGCACCGACGCCCTGCCCGACGCGCCGCTGTACCTGTTGGCCAATGAATTCTTCGACGCGCTGCCGATCCGCCAGTTCACCCGCACGCCGCATGGCTGGGCCGAAACCATGGTGGGCGTGGCAAATGGCACCCTGACCATGGGCCGCGCCGCCCCTGCCGATCTGGCGCTGCTCAGCCACCGTCTGGCCGACACCAAACCCGGCGACGTGGTGGAGCTTTGCCCCGCCGCCCCTGCGATCATGACCGCGATCAACGCCCGCATCACCCAACACGGTGGCATCGCCCTGATCCTCGATTACGGCGGCTGGACGTCAAACGGCGACACCTTTCAGGCTTTGAAAGCCCACCGCTTCACCGATCCGCTGGCCACCCCCGGAGAGGCCGATCTGACCGCTCATGTCGATTTCGCAGCCCTCGCCGCCCACAGCCCAGCCCACGCCTTCACCACCCAAGGCGCGTTGCTGACCGCCCTTGGCATCGACGCCCGTGCAGCGCATCTGGCCCGCCGATTGACCGGAACGCCGCTGGCCCATCATCACGCCGCATTGCACCGCTTGACCGCGCCTGCGGAAATGGGACAGTTGTTCAAAGCCATTGCCGTGTTTTCCAAATCCGCCCCCAAACCGCCCGGATTCCCTTGATGCTCGAATTCATCACCTCCGACGCGCTGCCCGTCCGCCACGGCTTTTTCACGCGCAAGGGCGGGGCATCGTCGGGCGTTTTTGCGGGGCTGAACTGCGGGCCGGGGTCTTCCGATCTGGCCGAGATTGTCGCCATCAACCGCGCCCGTGTGGCCGAGGCAATGGGCGTGGGTCCCGACGCCCTTGTCACCCTTCATCAGGTGCATTCGCCTGATGCCGTGCATGTCACCACCCAACCCGCAATCCGCCCCCGTGCCGATGCCATGGTGACGGCAACACCGGGCCTGGCCTTGGGCGTGCTGACCGCCGATTGTCAGCCGGTGCTGTTCGCCGATGCCCAAGCCGGGGTGATCGGGGCCGCCCATGCCGGTTGGCGCGGCGCGCGCGATGGGGTGCTCGAGGCGACGATTGTGGCGATGGAGGGGTTGGGCGCGCGTCGTCAAAACATCGCCGCAGTGATCGGCCCCTGCATCTCGCAAAGCGCTTATGAGGTCGGGCAGGAGTTCTATGAAACCTTTACCGACGATGACCCGGACAGCCGCCGCTTTTTCATCAACGGCGCTGGGGATCGCATGTTGTTTGACCTGCCCGGCTACGGCCTTCACCGCTTGCGTGCGGCAGGGGTTGGCCATGCTGAATGGACGCATCACTGCACCTACGCCGATCCGGCGCGATTCTTTTCCTACCGCCGCACCACCCATGCCGGTGAGGCAGATTATGGTCGCCTGATCTCGGTGATCCGCCTGTAAATCAGGCCAGATCGCGGCAAAGCCGATCTTGGGAATGCCGCAATTTGGGAAACAATCCGGCAATTTGATCCAGAACTGTTTCCGATCTTCGATATTTCACTGCCAATTCAATGCGATACGGAATTTGGCCATTCCGCCACAATTCTCGACAACCTCATTCAAATCAGTCTGAAAATTTCACCATGCCCGCCAAATCCCTGCCGCATTGAGGCGTCAGATTGTGCTTAACGAATCCGATCGCAGGAGAAAGCCATGACCAAGACGCCCCGCTGGATGAAATCCGCAATCGCCGCCGCAGCCGAGTCGCAAGAGGCGCTGCCTTGGGCCCGTGGTCAACGCCGCCGCCCCGCAGCGCTGAAACCCACCCCGGTCGCGGCCAAACCGCAGGCCATCGCCGCCCGCTGATTCGGCCAGATTTTGCACAAAGGGCCGGGATTTCCCGGTCCTTTTGCATTTCCCCAACATGGGTCCAAAGCTGCACTTGACCTGATCTTTCACAAGGCGTGAACAATCATGGCGGCACTTTAAGATCGCGCCACAAACCTGCGCCAATTATGGAAAAAATTTGACAGGTCGTCGCCATTCTGCCATCTTTCCCCCAACAGATGTCCCTCTGTGAAAACTGTCGTTGGCGGGCGCGGTAAGACCGGAAGGCACCCCTCTCAGCGCTTCGGCCCAAACGGGCTGTGGATGATGCTCAGTTCAGGCGGCCCCGGTGTGCTCTGACACCACAAAGGGGCCGCCTAAACATTTCTGAAACCGCCTGACTCAGGCGTGTTTCGCCAGCCGCGCCTCAAGAACGTCAAACGGCAGGCCCGGTTCATCTTTGGCGCAACGGATCACCAGCGACGTCTTCACATTCGCCACGTTTTCCGCCTTGAGCAACTGCTCGGTCAGGAACGATTGAAAGCTCGACAAATCTGGCGCCACGCATTTCAGGATGAAATCTATCTCACCATTCAGCATGTGACACTCACGCACCAAAGGCCACGCCCGGCAGCGGCCTTCAAACGTCGACAGATCCGCCTCGGCCTGACTTTGCAGCCGCACCATCGCGAAGACCTGCACCTCAAAACCCAACTCGCGGGCGTCGATGTCGGCGTGATAGCCCTTGATATAGCCCGCCTCTTCCAGCGTGCGCACCCGGCGCAGGCAGGGTGGTGCCGAAATACCCACACGGCTCGCCAGCTCGACATTGGTCATCCGCCCGTCCGCCTGCAACTCCGCCATTATGCGACGGTCGATCGGATCAAGTTTGGTGGCGGACATATTGGCTTCCTTTTGTTGCTTCGTATCTAGGCCGTTGCCCCTTGCGGCGCAATATTCTTTCCCAATCGCGCAAGAATTTTTCACAAAACACCGCCGCCCCGCACGATTGCGCAAAGCGGCTTTACAGCCCTTCCCCCAAAGGACGCCAAGGCCTATACCGAAGAGCACACTGACCCGAGGGATAAAATGGCCGAGACGCGTCACACCAAAGTTCTGATCATCGGCTCTGGCCCGGCAGGCTATACGGCGGCGGTCTATGCCGCGCGCGCCATGCTGAACCCCATTCTGGTGCAGGGCCTGCAGCCCGGCGGTCAGTTGACCATCACCACCGAGGTCGAAAACTGGCCCGGCGACACCCATGTGCAAGGCCCCGATCTGATGGTGCGCATGCAAGACCATGCCGCCGCGATGGGCGCGGAAATCATCAGCGATTACATCACCGCACTGGATCTGCAAAAGCGCCCCTTCACCGCCACGTCCGACTCTGGCACCACCTACACCGCCGATGCGGTGATCCTTGCCACAGGGGCGCAGGCCAAATGGCTGGGCCTGCCGTCCGAGGAAAAATTCAAAGGCTTCGGCGTCTCGGCCTGCGCCACCTGCGACGGCTTCTTTTATCGCGGCAAAGAGGTTGTCGTGATCGGCGGTGGCAACACCGCCGTGGAAGAAGCCCTGTTCTTGACCAACTTTGCCACCAAAGTCACCCTGATCCACCGCCGCGACAGCCTGCGCGCCGAGAAGATCATGCAGGACCGCCTGTTCAAGCATCCCAAGATCGAAATGATGTGGAACGCCGAAGTCACCGAAGTGTTGGGCAGCGATGCGCCAACATCTGTCACCGCCGTGCGCACCCGCAATCTGGTGACAGGTGAGGTCAAAGACCTGCCCTGCCACGGTTTTTTCGTCGCCATCGGCCACGCGCCGGCCACTGAACTGGTGAAAGACCAGTTGCCGCTGCACAATGGCGGCTATGTACAGGTGGCACCGGGCAGCACCCGCACCGCAATTGAAGGCGTCTTTGCTGCGGGCGACCTGACCGACCATATCTACCGTCAGGCCGTCACCAGCGCCGGAATGGGCTGCATGGCCGCGCTGGATGCGGAAAAATACCTCTCGGGGCATTAGAACCGCGTTTCAGGCGGACGGGAAAACCGCGAATTCCAATCCAGCCTCGCCAATCCTTGCGGCATATTCGCCCTATTATCCGAACAGACCTTCGCTCTGACTTGAATTTCGCCACAATCCCCGGCTAATTCCCCGCGCAAGAACGGGGGGAAGGCCCTCACAGGCAGTGTTTGAAAAGGCCCAAACTGATGGCGATTTCCAATCTCGCTCCGATCCCGGAGCTGTATGTTTCCTATGAATCCGCGCAAAAGCTGAAACTGGAGGCGGGCAATCTGCCGTCCTGGGATCTGACCCCCCGTCAGGTTTGCGACCTTGAACTCTTGATGAACGGTGGCTTTTTCCCGCTGAAGGGCTTCCAGACCGAGGCGGATTACCACGGCGTCGTGGCCGATATGCGCACCGAGGATGGCACCCTGTGGCCGATCCCGATCACGCTCGACATCTCGGACGCCTTTGCCGAAAAGGTGGCTCCCGGTCAGGACATCGCCCTGCGCGACGCCGAAGGTGTGATCCTTGCCATCATGTCGATCACCGACAAATGGATCCCGAACAAGGATCTGGAAGCGGAAAAAGTGTTCGGGGCCAATGATCTGGCCCACCCGGCGGTGAACTACCTGCACAATCAGGCCGGCAAGGTTTATTTGGGCGGCCCGGTCACGGGCATCCAGCAGCCTGTGCATTACGATTTCAAGGCCCGCCGCGACACCCCCAACGAACTCCGCGCCTTCTTCCGCAAGGTGGGCTGGAACAAGGTCGTGGCCTTTCAAACCCGCAACCCGTTGCACCGCGCGCATCAGGAACTGACCTTCCGCGCCGCCAAAGAGGCACAGGCCAATCTGCTGATCCATCCCGTTGTCGGCATGACCAAACCGGGCGACGTCGATCATTTCACCCGCGTGCGCTGCTACGAGGCGGTGCTCGACAAATATCCCCAGGCCACCACCTCGATGAGCCTGTTGAACCTTGCCATGCGCATGGCTGGCCCGCGTGAAGCGGTCTGGCACGGGCTGATCCGCAAGAACCACGGAGTCACCCATTTCATCGTGGGCCGCGACCACGCAGGCCCCGGCAAGAACAGCCAAGGCGTCGATTTCTACGGCCCCTATGATGCCCAGACCCTGTTCAAGACCCATGAGGCGGAAATGGGCATCACCATGGTCGATTTCAAACACATGGTCTATGTGCAGGAAAAGGCACAGTATTATCCCGCCAACGAAGTGCCCGAAGGCAATACCGTGCTGGATATCTCTGGCACGGAACTGCGCCGCCGCCTGCGCGAAGGTCTGGACATCCCGGAATGGTTCTCTTTTCCCGAAGTGGTGACGCAGCTGCGCAAAACCTCTCCGGCACGCGACAAACAGGGCTTTACCGTGTTCTTCACCGGCCTTTCGGGGTCCGGCAAATCCACCATCGCCAACGCTTTGATGGTGAAACTGATGGAACAGGGCGGCCGCCCGGTGACGCTGCTCGACGGTGACGTCGTGCGCAAACATCTGTCGTCGGAACTGGGGTTCAGCAAAGAACACCGCGACATCAACATCAAACGCATCGGCTATGTGGCGTCGGAAATCACCAAGAACGGCGGCATCGCCATCTGCGCGCCAATCGCCCCCTACACCGCCACCCGCCGTGCCGTGCGCGAGATGATCGAAGCCTTCGGCGCCTTCATCGAAGTCCATGTCGCGACCTCTGTCGAGGAATGCGAACGCCGCGACCGCAAGGGCCTTTACAAACTCGCCCGCGAAGGCAAGATCAAGGAATTCACCGGGATTTCAGACCCTTATGAATTTCCGACCAAGGCCGAGATCGTGTTGGACACCGAAGGCACCGAGGTGGACCACTGCGCCCATCAGGTGATCCTGAAACTGGAAAGCCTTGGCCTGATCAAGGCCTGATCCCCGACAAAAATCAAACGGCCGCCCCGAACCGGGCGGCCGATTGCACAAGATCACACCAATTTATCTAAAATTTGCATTTCATCTTGGTGAAAATATCCCACGGGGGGTGTGGGGGGTGTGACCCCCCCCACCGACATCAGCCCCGCAAACCGCCGCCTAATGCACACTCACCGGCTGCATCTCATGCTGCCGCGCCAGCGCAAAGGCCAAGGCGCGGTTGGCCACCAAAGCCAATTGCGCGCCATCCGCGCCATGCACCGAATAGACGGTTTCCACCGCCCCGATCTGCGCGCGCAAAGCGTCGGGCAAACCGGCCACCGCCACCGGTCGCACATAGACCAACTTGATATCGCCCTCGGGCAAGCCGTCGTATTTCACATCCATGATGCTCTCCTATCCCCGCCCAATCCGAATGGTCTGCACAATCGCGTCCGGCACGGATCGGCGCAGATCAATGTGCAGCAGCCCGTGGTCCAGATCGGCCCCGCCAACCTCAACCCCGTCCGCCAGCACGAAAGACCGTTGAAACGCCCGAGCGGCGATGCCCCGGTGCAGATACACCCGCTCGCACAGATCTTCGCCCTGCCGCCCGCGCACGACCAATTGGCGGTCCTCGACAGTGATCGCCAGATCATCCTCGCGAAAGCCCGCGACGGCCAGCGTGATGCGGTAAGTGTTTTCCGACGTCGCCTCGATGTTGAAGGGTGGGTACCCTTCCGAGGCGGTTTTGGCGGTGCGCTCGACCAAGCGTTCCAACTGTTCAAACCCCAGCAGAAACGGGTGCGCCCCAAAGCTCAGTTTCGTCATCGGTGATGCCCTTTGCAAAAAGCGACATGTGGCCAGACCCCGAATTCGGGCATCCTGACCAGAATATGGGGGGGCAACGCCCGCGCTGCAAGCCCCGTCAGCTTTGCGGAATTCTGCACCCTCTGGTGCAGAATCTTCCCGCGCACCGCCCGAATCACTGTATCCTTCGTCAAAGCCAAAAAGACTGGACCAATCCTGCCATGCACGCGCCCAGCGAGTTGAATTTTGAGGACATGATGCGCATCCGGCTGGAGGTGCTGCGGCGTGAGCACCGCGATCTGGATGAGGCTGTGCATGTCCTGGAAACCGCCGGCCGTCCCGATCCGCTGACGCTGCGGCGGCTGAAAAAGCAAAAGCTGTCGCTCAAGGATCAGATTGCGCGGCTTGAGGATCAGTTGATCCCAAACATCATTGCCTGAAGCCTTTGCACTGCGTCAAAGCCTTGCCTCCACCGCCCGCCTTGCTATGAAGCGCCAAAGGCTGGGGGACGCGCATGACCGTTGACGTGGGAATCATCATGGGAAGCCAGTCTGACTGGCCGACGATGAAAGAGGCGGCGCTGATCTTGGACGCGCTTGGCGTGACCTATGAGACGAAAATCGTCTCGGCCCACCGCACGCCCGACCGGCTCTGGACCTATGGCAAAGAAGCGGCCGGCCGCATCAAGGTCATCATCGCCGGTGCGGGCGGGGCGGCCCATCTGCCCGGCATGATGGCCAGCAAGACCCGGATCCCCGTCATTGGCGTCCCGGTGCAAACCAAGGCGCTTTCGGGCGTCGACAGCCTCTATTCCATCTTGCAGATGCCCAAAGGTTACCCGGTCGCCACCATGGCCATTGGTGCCGCAGGTGCGGCCAACGCCGGCCTGATGGCTGCGGCCATTCTGGCGCTGAACGACGCCGCGTTGGCCGCCCGCCTTGACGCATGGCGCAGCGCCCTGTCAGACTCGATCCCGCTGGAGCCGAAAGATGAATGACCTTCCCGCAGGGGCGACCATCGGCATTCTGGGTGGCGGTCAACTGGGCCGCATGCTTTCGGTTGCAGCCTCCCGTCTTGGCTACAAGACCCATGTCTTTGAACCCAGCCCGAATCCGCCCGCCGCCGATGTGGCCCAGGCCCTGACCACCGCATCCTATGATGATCTGCCCGCCCTGCGCGCTTTCGCCCAATCGGTCGATGTCATCACCTATGAATTTGAGAACATCCCCACAGCCGCGCTGGACGCGCTGGAGGCCCTGCGCGAGGTCCGCCCCAACCGCCGCGCGCTGGCAATCAGTCAAGACCGGTTGCTGGAGAAGGATTTCCTCACCGGCCTTGGCCTGACCTGCGCGCCCTTTGCACCGGTGCAGACGCTGGACGATCTGCACGCGGCGATTGCCCAGATCGGCACCCCCGCAATCTTGAAAACCACCCGCCTCGGCTATGACGGCAAGGGGCAGGCCCGGATCAAAACCGCCGCCGACGCAGCCACGGCCCATGCGTCCATGCGAGGTGCTGCCTGCGTGCTCGAAGGATTCATCGCCTTCACGCATGAGGTGTCGGTGATTGCCGCGCGCGGTCTGGATGGCTCGGTCGCCGCCTATGATCCGGGCGAGAACGTGCACAAGGACGGCATCTTGCACAGCACCACCCTGCCCGCGAAACTGACGCCGTCGCAGCGGTCTGATGCGGTGCTGCTGGCCGCCCGTATCCTGAACGCCTTGGACTATGTCGGTGTGATGGGGGTGGAGCTGTTTGTCACGCCGCAAGGATTGATCGTCAACGAGATCGCACCCCGCGTCCACAACTCGGGCCATTGGACCCAGAACGGCTGCGCGGTGGATCAGTTTGAGCAGCACATCCGCGCCGTGGCGGGCCTGCCCTTGGGCGATGGCGGCCGGCACTCTGATGTCGTGATGGAGAACCTGATCGGCGACGACATCGCCCGCATCCCGGCGATCTTGCGCGAGCGGAACGCCGCACTGCACATGTATGGCAAGGCCGAGGCGCGACCGGGCCGCAAAATGGGCCATGTCAACCGCATCACCCGCAAGGCCTGACCCCGCGGCGCGGCTTCAAAGCGGATTTCCTTCAATCTGGTTCAGATGGAAGGAACTCCAAGGCTGGCACTGCCGGTTTATGTCGCGGTTGCCTTCCATCGGCCAAACCCGATCAAAGGCAACACGCTTCAGCCGCAGACGATCGCCACGACCATGAACTTGCAGGTCACGCCGGGCTTCTTCGGTGCGGGCGCAGCCTTCTTGGGTGCCGCCGCCTTTTTGGTTGTGGGCTTCTTCTCGGTGGCTTTGGGCGTGGACTTCTTGGATGTCGCTTTGGCGGGGGCCTTCTGTTCCCCCACAGCCGCCGGCTTGTCGCAGGTGTTCACAGGTTCCTGCGTCAGCGCCAGATATAGCTCGGCTGTCGGCTCCACCGCGCCGGGATCAAGCTTTTTGGCGATGTAATACTGCGCCATCGCCCTGCGCGACCCGTTGCCCCAATCGCCGTCCACCGCCATGGCGTAGCAGCCAATGCGCTGCAACTCGCCCTGAACGGCCAAGGGCAGGTTGTCCGGCACGGCGACCGGGGCCAGGGCGCCACTCTCGACACCTTGCAACCGCAGCGCCCCCGTCTGCACCCCGCCCACCGCCGTCAGCGACCGCGTGGCCGCGTTCAACGCCGCCAACCGCACCGGCACGCCCGCGATCTGCGACACCGAGGCGCTGTCCGCCGGGCCAATTTCAACCGACACTTCCGCCATCTCGAACTGCGGCAACTCCAGTTCCGGCGCGTCCAAAGCGGCAGCCGCAAAGAAGAACTGCGCCCGCAAAGACGATTGCTCCCACGGGGTCTGCTTGCCCGCCGTGGCCAAATCCACCTCATTGCGCACCGCGATCATCAGATCGGAAATTGACTGTCCGGGCTCTGCGATATGGGTCAGCAAAGCCGCCGTAAACGGGCTGTTTGCCGCCCCCGCTGCCGTGTCAAAGGCCACGGCCCCGGGTGCCGTCGCAAAGGCCACAAACGTCCCTGCGCCACCGTCAAACTGCGCCAACCCCGGCCCAGCCGAACCAATCACCGCCGCAGGCAAAGGGTTGTCGCGGCAGGCGTCAAGGAACAGCAGCAACTGTCCCGACCCTGATTTCAACTTGGCCGCAATATCGTCCAGCCGCCATGTCTCGGCTTCCAGCGCGCCCGCATCCGCCAGCCGCGCATTGACCGGCACCAGATGGTTGACGCCATCCTTTTGAAAGGCATGGCCCGAGTAATAGAACAGAACCGTCTCAGCACTCTTGGACTGATCAGCGAAACTGCCCAGAACGGCCTGAAACACCTCGGGGCCGACATCGGTCAGCAATGTCACCTCAAACCCCAGATCGCGCAGGGCTTTCGACATCGCCTGCGCATCCTCCCCCGGCGTCGCAAGGCCCGGCAATGCCTGATAAGCCTCGTTGCCGACCACCAGCGCCAACTTGCGCCCCTCGGCCAAAGCCACGGCAGGCACCGCCAACAAGGCAACAACGCCCACCAAAAGCCGCGTCAAAAACGACGGGAAACGATCATGCATTGGCCAAATCCACAGCTGAAAACTGCGCTAACCTTACGCCGATTTCCCGCAACCTCAAAGCATTCTGTTCAAGGCCCACTGGTTGGCCAGCCAGCGCCCCCACCCAAAACCGCGCCCGTTTCAAAGCCGATCGGACCAATTATCTAAAATTTGCTTTCATCTGTCCTCAAATATCCCACCGGGGTCCGGGGGGGGTGCCCCCCCCGGCGGCCGAATGCAAAGCGCGTCACTCCCCGCCAAACACCCGCCGCACCGCATCGCCATAGCCCAACTCCGGCTCAAACCGCCCGTCACGCAAAAACCCAAGCGCCAGCGCGATCACCTGCGGGTCCAACACCTTGAATGTGGACGTCACCGGCAGCACGATATCCGCGGTCACACCGCCCAGCCAAAGCCTGTCGCGTTCGATCGGTTTTGGCCAGTGGCACGCAACCGCACCCTCCACCGGCAGTGCCTGTCTTGCTGCTGTCCACCGACACCTCGCCATCATCCCCCCCGGATTGACCTAAGACGCCACCGGGTTGATCGACTGGCTGACCCCGATCAACGGCCTCTTCTCGCGGCCAGCGGGGTTTGAACCGCCAAACGGCCATATCCTGTGGCGGTTGCACCTTGGCGGCGCGATCATCAACACCGCACAGCATTTCCTGACGCTGGCCGCTGCGGCGGCCGAGGCCGGATTTGCGCAACCTTTTGACGATCTGAAACTCTTCTGCAATATCGCGGTCCGTTGGCCGGTACTGACCTTCGCGCCCCAAGGCCCTTATTGGCCGGGTATCCTGTTGATCCTCGCAAGCGCCGCCTGTCTTTTGTGGTCAGAACGCCAGACCCAATCCGCCCCGGTCCTGGCATAACCGCTTGACCTTGGGCGACAGGCGCATCAGCCTGTCCCGATGCCCAAACGCCCCACCCGCCTCGCCACCCGCGCCCTGATCTTGCAAGACAACCGGCTGCTGCTGGTCAATGCCTATCCCGGCGGGCGGTCCGATCTGTGGTGCGCGCCGGGCGGCGGCGTTGAACCGGGCACCTCACTGCCCGAAAATCTGGCCCGCGAAGTGCATGAGGAAACCGGCCTGACCGTGGCCGTGGGCCTTCCCGCCCTGATCAACGAATTCCACGATCCGGTGTCGGGCTTCCATCAGGTCGATCTGTTCTTCCATTGCACCATCACCGCAGGCCAGATCACCGATACCTGGCGCGACCCCGAAGGCGTCGTCACCCAGCGCCGGTTTTTCAGCCGCAACGATCTGGCCCGCATCCGCTTCAAACCCGACAGCCTGCCCGCCGCAGCCTGGGGCCAAAGCCTGGTCTACGACCCGCTGGAAGTGATCGTGCGCTAGAGCAAATGTCCTGCAATCTGCTTCAGATGGAAGGCAATCCAAGACTGGCACCGCCGGTGTGTGTTGCGGTTGCGTTCCAAAGCCTTTCATCTGTCCTCAACTATCCCGGGGGAGCCGAAGGCGGGGGCAGCGCCCCCTTCCTGAGAAAGGGCTTGTGGCGCAGCCACGCCATGGGATCACGCCCCCAAACGAAAAGGGCGCGGCTTGCGCCACGCCCTTTCCTGAACTTGCCGGTTGGCAAATGAGATCATGCAAGCATGATCACATCATGCCGTCCATGCCGCCCATGCCGCCCATGCCGCCGCCGCCGCCCGACGACTTGTCAGTCGGACGGTCCGCGATCATCGCTTCGGTGGTGATCAGCAAGGAGGCAACCGAAGCTGCATCTTCCAGAGCGGTCCGCACGACTTTCGCCGGGTCGATCACGCCGAAAGCGAACATGTCGCCATATTCTTCGGTTTGTGCGTTGAAACCAAAGGTCAGGTCGGTCGACTCGCGCACTTTGCCAGCCACAACCGCGCCGTCAACACCGGCGTTCTGTGCGATCTGACGCAGCGGAGCCTCCAGTGCCTTGCGGACGATGTTGATGCCATTGGTCTGGTCCGGGTTTGCCCCAACCATGCCTTCCAGCACTTTACCGGCCTGGATCAAAGCCACGCCGCCGCCAACCACGATGCCTTCTTGCACGGCCGCACGGGTCGCGTTCAAAGCGTCGTCAACGCGGTCTTTGCGCTCTTTGACTTCGATTTCGGTCATGCCGCCGACTTTGATCACAGCAACACCGCCAGCCAGTTTGGCCACGCGCTCTTGCAGCTTCTCTTTGTCGTAATCCGACGTGGTGTCTTCGATCTGCTGACGGATCTGCGCCACACGGGCTTCGATTTCAGCTTTGACGCCAGCGCCATCAATGATGGTGGTGTTGTCTTTGGTGATCGAGATTTTCTTGGCGCGGCCCAGCATGTCCAGCGTGACATTTTCCAGCTTCATGCCCAGATCTTCGGAAATCACCTGACCACCGGTCAGCACGGCGATGTCCTGCAGCATCGCCTTGCGACGATCGCCGAACCCCGGAGCCTTCACAGCCGCGATTTTCAGACCACCGCGCAGTTTGTTGACAACCAGCGTGGCCAAAGCCTCGCCTTCAACATCTTCCGAGATGATCAGCAGCGGCTTTTGCGACTGGATCACGGCTTCCAACAGCGGAACCAATGGCTGCAGCGAACCCAGCTTCTTCTCGTGCAACAGCACAAGACAATCTTCCAGATCAGCAACCATTTTGTCAGGGTTGGTCACGAAGTAGGGCGACAAGAAGCCACGGTCGAACTGCATGCCTTCAACGACGGTGGTTTCCGTCTCAAGGCCCTTGTTCTCTTCGACGGTGATGACACCCTCGTTGCCGACTTTCTGCATCGCGTCGGCGATCTGACGGCCGATTTCAGCTTCGCCGTTGGCGGAAATGGTGCCAACCTGCGCAACTTCTGCGGTGTCCTTGACCGGACGTGCTGCTGCCTTGATCGCCGCAACCACTTTGGTGGTCGCCAGATCAATGCCGCGCTTCAGGTCCATCGGGTTCATGCCAGCCGCTACGGCCTTCATGCCCTCTTTGATGATCGCTTGGGCCAGAACGGTGGCGGTGGTGGTGCCGTCGCCAGCCTCGTCATTGGTGCGGGAAGCGACTTCCTTCACCATTTGCGCGCCCATGTTCTCGAACTTGTCAGCCAGTTCGATTTCCTTGGCAACCGTCACACCGTCTTTGGTGATGCGCGGGGCGCCGAAGGATTTGTCGATCACCACGTTGCGGCCTTTCGGGCCCAGCGTGACTTTGACAGCGTCGGCAAGGATGTTGACGCCGCGCAGCATGCGGTCACGGGCGTCGGATTCGAAACGTACGTCTTTCGCTCCCATCGGGGAAACTCCTGTCTAAGATGTTGAAAAGTAAAACGATCCGGTAGGGTGCGTGATGTCACGCACCGCTGCGGCCTTAGGAGATGATCCCGAGGATATCGCTTTCTTTCATGATCAGCAGATCTTCGCCGTCCAGTTTCACTTCGGTGCCCGACCATTTGCCGAACAGGATCTTGTCGCCCGCCTTGACGGACGGTGCGATCAACTCGCCGCTGTCCTTGCGTGCGCCCGGACCGGCCGAAACGACCATGCCTTCCGCGGGCTTTTCCTTGGCGGTATCGGGGATGATCAGCCCGCCCTTGGTTTTGTCTTCGCCTTCGATGCGACGGACCAATACGCGGTCATGCAGCGGTGTGAATGCCATCTGGTTACACTCCCTTGAGTTTCCAGGTTGAATGGAATTAGCACTCGTCAAACCCAAGTGCTAACGAGGCCTTGAAATAGGCCCTGATGCCCGATGTGTCAACCATCCCGATCCGGATAATTGCACCCAATGCGGCGGGCGGGCTTGGCCTTTGGCCGCCAAAATGCCACCTTGATGGCACAGCAGCCAAAGCGGGGAACCATGCGCCAACTGGTCTTGTCGATTGCCGCCCTGTTCGGGCTTGCGCTTGCCTGCACTGCCGAATGCACCGGGCAAAACCTCATCTCCGCCCTGCCCCCGATTGAACAAACCGCCCTGCGCAGCGCCGCCAACGCCGTCCCTTTCGCGACAGGCAACTATTGGCAGGCCACACGCGGCGATCAGGTGGTGCATCTGATCGGCACCTATCATTTCGATGATCCACGCCACGCCGCCACCCTGGCCACTCTGGCGCCGATTCTCAAAACCGCCCAAACCCTGCTGGTCGAGGCCGGGCCAGAAGAGGAAACCGCGCTGAAGGCCCGGCTTGCCCGCGAGCCCGGCCTCATGGTCATCACCGACGGCCCCACCCTGCCCGAACTGATGGCCCCCGCCGACTGGCAGCGCCTGACCCGCGCTTTGGCCGACCGTGGCATCCCCGCCTTCATGGCCGCCAAATTCCGCCCGTGGTATCTGTCGATGATGCTGTCGATCCCCGCCTGCGACATGGACGCGGCCGCCACTGCCAAGGGGCTGGACGGTCAACTGATAGAGACCGCCCTTGCCCAAGGTCTGACCGTGCAGGCGCTGGAACCCTATGACACCCTGTTCGCCGTCTTCGATCTGTTGCCGCAGACCGATCAGTTGGCGATGGTCACCTCGGCCCTCGCGATGGAGGACAAATCGGCGGACATGGCGATCACCCTCGCCGACGCCTATTTCGCGCAGGAAAGCCGCCTGATCTGGGAGTTCATGCGCAGCGCAACCCTCAAACTGCCCGGCTACACCCCCGAACGCACGGAGGCCGAATTTGCCACCATGGAACAGGCGTTGATGATCACGCGCAATCAGGCGTGGATTGCCGTGATCGAGGACGCCGCCACCAAGGGCCCCGCCTTGGTGGCCTTTGGCGCGCTGCATTTGTCGGGCGACCAAGGTGTTTTGCGCCTGCTGGAACAACGCGGCTTCACCCTGCGCCGGTTGCCGCTGGACTGATCTGTTGCTGCGATGCAGCATAACCGCGCAGCCCGCGCCGCCCCCCGTGACAAATCCCGCCATCCTCCTTATATACCGTCGCAAATCCCATTGCGAAGGCGCACCCTATGACCACGCTTGTTTTCGGCCACAAATCCCCCGACACCGACGCCACTCTGTCGGCCATCATCTGGGCCTGGTATCTGACCCATGTGCGCGGCGGTCAGGCCGAACCGCGCCTTTTGGGCGAGCCGAACACCGAAGCCGCCTTCCTGCTGAACCACTGGGGCTTTGCCAAACCGGAAATCATCGCGGATGTGGCGGCGGGCCAGAACGTGGTGATCGTTGACACCAACAACCCTGCCGAACTGCCGCCCTCGATCAATGACGCCAATATCATGGCGATCATCGACCATCACATGCTGGTCGGCGGCCTGAAAACCAAGACCCCGATCACCATCGTGATGCGCCCGCTGGCCTGCACCGCCACCGTGATGCACGACATCATGGGCGACGATCTGGCGAAATGCCCGCGCGAAATCAAAGGCGCGATGCTGTCTTGCATTGTGTCCGACACGCTGCAATTCCGCTCGCCCACCACCACCGACCATGACCGCGCCGTGGCCGAAAAACTCGCCGCCGATCTGGATGTGTCGATCCCCGAACTGGCTGCCGCCATGTTCGCCGCGAAGTCAGACGTATCGGCGTTTTCGGATGCCGCTTTGCTGCGAATGGACTCCAAGGAGTACAACGTCGCGGGCAAGGAACTGCGCGTCTCGGTGCTGGAAACCACTTCGCCCGCAACCGTTCTGGCCCGCAAGGCCTCGTTGATGGCCTCCATGGAAGCCGTCGCCAAAGAAGACGGGGCCGATCAGGTCTTGCTGTTCGTGATCGACATTCTGCGCGAAGAGGCGACGCTGCTGGTCCCGAACGATCTGGTCAAACAGATGGCCGAAGCATCCTTTGGCGTGACGGTTTCGGGCGACACCGTTCTGATCCCCGGATTGATGAGCCGCAAAAAGCAGATCATCCCGGCGTTGAAACTCTAAACCAACCGAACGCCGCATCAAACAGGGGGTCAGAGGCAACTCTGGCCCCCTTAACATTATTGGGTTGCAGCGCACGCCGCGTAGGGACAGAAAAAGGACGCAAACCCCACGCCAGACAGATGCGAAAACCACGCCAGAATTTGCCCCGAAAGGCCCCCAAATGACCGAAATCATCACCAGCCTGTCGCAAATCTCTGCCCGCTATGACGCGGTTTTCTGCGATTTGTGGGGGTGTTTGCACAACGGCAAAACCCCGTTCCCGGCGGCTGTGGCGGTCCTGCAGGCCTTTCGCGCGCAGGGGGGCCGCGTGGTGCTATTGACCAATGCACCCCGACCAAACTCCATTATTGTCAAGCAGTTGGACGATATGGGCGTGCCGCGCGATGCTTGGGATCTGGTGGTCAGTTCGGGCGATGCGACCCAACAGGCCTTGCTTTCAGGCGCGGTCGGGACTCGCGTCTACCTCATTGGCGCGCTGAAAGATGAACCTTTCTTCACCGATTTCTCCGATGATCTGCAAAGCCTCGCCGCCCTGACCAAAATCGAACGCGTCGCCCTGAAAGACGCCACCGGAATCGTCTGCACCGGCCTTGCCGATGATCTGACCGAAACGCCTGCCGACTACCGCGCCACCCTTTTGATGGGGAAAACCCTAGGTTTGCCAATGCTTTGCGCCAATCCAGACATCATCGTCGATATGGGCGACAAGCGCCTTTATTGTGCCGGGGCCTTGGCTGCGGAATATGAGGAAATGGGCGGCACCGTGATGTATTTCGGCAAACCGCACCCGCCGATCTACGACCTTGCCCGCCGCCGCCTAGCCGCCATGGGGCTGCGCGACGATGCTGGCATCCTGTGCATTGGCGACGGCATCGGCACCGATGTGCAAGGCGCGATGGGCGAAGGGTTGGACGTGCTTTTCGTCACGGGTGGCATAGCCGCGGCAGAGTTTGGCGCGGATTCGTCTAATCCGAACAAGGACTTGCTGGAAGATTGGCTGTCTGAAAAGAGGCTGTCCCCCACTTTCTCGATTGGCCTGCTGCGCTAAGGTCATAGTAACAAAATTGCGCCAATGGTCACAATTTCGCACAATTCATGCGTGACCGGATTGCGCCGCATTGCAGCATTCGTTATGCTGCGGGGCAAATCAAGGGATTCGGCCATGCTCGACAACCACCCCCGCGGCACCATCTGCATCGAGGACCTTGAAATCGGCATGACCCGGTCGTTGCGCAAAACCGTAACCGACCGGGATATAAGCCTTTTTGCCGAAATCTCGACCGATCATAACCCGGTGCATCTCGACGATTCTTATGCCCAAGACACAATTTTCCAAGGCCGCATCGCCCATGGCATGCTGACGGCGGGGCTGATTTCGGCGGTGATCGGTGAACAGCTTCCCGGCCATGGCTCTGTTTATCTTGGACAATCTTTGAAATTCATGGCCCCCGTCCGCCCCGGCGACACCGTGGACACCCATGTCACCGTCACCGCAATTGACCACTCGCGGCGCAGGGTCACACTTGAAACCCACTGCGCGGTGGGCAATACCGTTGTCTTGAAAGGCGAGGCGCTGGTTCTGGCGCCAAGCCGCAAGTTCGACTGAGGGGCGCAGGCCCCACCCCGGGGAATGATGCAGATAATCAAGCATTGGCAAGGGCTTGGCCAAACCGCGCGCGGCGCGTCCGTGGCGATGGGCAACTTTGATGGCGTGCATCTGGGCCACCAATCGGTGATCGATCTGGCCCGCGCGCAGGGGCCCTTGGGCATTCTGACCTTCGACCCCCACCCGCGCGAGTATTTCGCGCCGAACGGCCCGACTTTCCGCCTGATGAACACCGAAACCCGCGCCAACCGCTTGGCGAAACTGGGCGTGCAACACCTCTACGCCCTGCCCTTTGACGCCACGATGGCCAGCCTGACCCCCGACGACTTTGCGCGCCAGATTCTGGCCGAGGGTCTGGGCGTGTCGCATGTGGTTGTGGGTGCTGATTTCTGCTTTGGCAAAGGTCGTGCCGGGGGCGCGGCGGATCTGCAAGCCCTTGGTAATAAATATGGATTTGGCGTCACCATTGCCGATCTGGTTCAGACCGAGGGCCGCGAAATATCGTCCACCGCGATCCGTCAGGCCCTTGCAGAAGGCCGTCCCCGCGATGCCAAGGCCATGCTGGGCCACTGGCACCGCATTGATGGCGAGGTGATTCATGGCGAAAAGCGCGGGCGCGAGTTGGGCTATCCGACCGCGAATATGTCGGTGGCCGGGCTGCATTTGCCGAAACTCGGCGTCTACGCGGTCAAGGTTGATATCCTGACCGGCCCGCAAACCGGCCGCTATCTGGGCGCTTCCAGCATCGGAGTGCGCCCGATGTTTGGCGAGAACATGCCCAATCTGGAAACCTATATCTTTGATTTCAAAGGTGATCTTTACGGCCATCACCTTTCGGTCGGCCTGATCGATTATCTGCGCCCAGAGATGAAATTTGACGGCCTGCCCGGACTGCTGACCCAGATGGCCGCCGACTGCGCAGAGGCCCGCGCAATTCTGGCCACACTCTAAGGCAGATTTCGGTCAATCTGATCCAGATCGACGGAAATCCAAGACAAGCACTGCCAGTGGATGTTGCGGTTGCGTTCCATCGGCCAAACCCGATTGAACGCAACACACTCTAGCCCTTCCCTTTCCCCGCCCGAACCGTCATTTTGCACCCATGACAAATCTGCGCCCGAAGTTCTGGGAATCCATTCCCCTCAAGAAAATGACCGCCCCCGAATGGGAGGCGCTGTGTGATGGCTGTGGCAAGTGCTGCCTGAACAAGATCGAATATGAAGACACGGGTGAGGTCGAATACACCCGCGTCGCCTGCCGTTTGCTGGATGGCCCCAGCTGTCGCTGTTCGAACTATGACAACCGCTTCGCCCATGTGCCCGAATGCGTGCGGCTGAACCCCAAGACCTTGAAACGTATCGCTTATTGGCTGCCCGCCAGCTGTGCCTACAAGCTGCTGGAACAGGGCAAACCGCTGCCGAACTGGCATCCACTGATCACCGGCGACCCCGAATCCACCCACAGTTCGGGGCATTCCATGCGCGACCAGACCGTATCCGAGGCCGTGGTTTCAGAAGACGACTGGGACGATTATATCATTCAGGAAGAGCTGTGATGTACTTCACATCCGACAACGCATCTGGCGCTGCGCCCGAAATCATGGCCGCCCTGCAACAGTCTAACGACGGATTTGCGCGGGGTTACGGGGCCGATGACATCATGACCCGAGTGACGGCCGGGCTGCGCGAGGTGTTTGAACACCCCGAGGCCGCCGTTTATCTTGTGGCCAGTGGCACTGTCGCCAACTCCCTTGCGCTGGCCTGTTATACCAAACCGTGGTCGGCGGTTTTCGCGCATACCGAAGCCCATATCGCCACTGATGAATGCGGCGCACCAGAGTTTTACACCGACGGGGCCAAGTTGATCGGGGTGGACGGCGCGCATGGCAAAATGACGCCGGGCGCTCTGTCCCAAGCCCTTGGCCGCATTGGGGAATCGGGCGTTCATGGCGTGCAGCGCGGCATGGTTTCGATCACCAATGTCACCGAGGCCGGAACGGTTTACACCCCCACCGAGGTCGCCGCTTTGACCGCCGTTGCCAAGTCCTGTGGCCTGCCCTGCCATCTGGACGGCGCGCGTTTCGCCAATGCGTTGGTGGCAACCGGGGCCACCGCAGCCGAAATGACCTGGCGTGCGGGCATCGACGTGGTGTCTTTTGGCGGCACCAAAAACGGCTGTCTGGGGGTTGAGGCGGTGGTGTTCTTCGACCCCGCCAAGGCGTGGGAGTTTGAACTGCGCCGCAAGCGGGGGGGGCATTTGCTGTCCAAACATCGCTACTTATCGGCGCAGATGGAGGCGTATTTGCAGGGCGATCTGTGGCTGCGGCTGGCGGCACGGGCCAACGCGATGGGCGCGCGGCTTGCCGAAGGCATCGCGCAGGCACCCGGCGTGACGCTGAAACACCCGGTACAAGCGAATATGATGTTCCCCGAATGGGCCACGGGCAGCCATGCGCGCTTGCAGGCCGCAGGGGCCAACTACTACGACATGCCCGCGCCCAAGGACCGCGAAGGCGCACGGCTGGTCACATCATGGAGCACGACCGAGGCCGACGTGGACGCCTTTGTGCAGGCCCTGCGCTGCTAACAGGCGTCCAGATGCGCCTGCACGACCGGGGCCACAACGGCGGCATGGGTGATCGACACCATATGGGCGGCAAAAGGCACCGACAGGCGCTGCACCTGCGGCAGCCGCCGGGCCAGTTCGTCATGCACGGCGTGAATGATGGGCGGGCTGTCGGCTCCGTCGATGAGCAACACCGGAATCCCCAATGATTCCAGCCCCATATAGCGCAACAGGCCGGCCGCATCGTCCAGCAGCACCGGGTTCTGTGCCACGATGAAATGGATGCGGTCCACCATATAGGCGCGGGTTTTCTCGGGCAGATCGGCAAAGCTTGCACCGTTGCCCCACTGGCTGTGAAACAGCGCCGCCGCCTGTTCGCGTTGCCCCGCCTGCACCAGAGCCGCAAATTCCAGATGCGCGATGCGGAAGGGGGTGTAGGCCGGGTGCTCGGCAGAGCGGGCGGCGGCGAAAATCACCGGTTCCACCAACGTCAGACTGCGCACCAGATCGGGACGCTCCAGCGCCACGCGCAGGGCGACAGTGCCGCCAAAGGAATGGCCGAACAGATCAATTGGCGCGCCTTGGCCCAAGTGCTCGGCCATCGCGATGCTGGCATGGGTGGTGATGCCGTGCAAGTCAGACTGGCCATTCCAGTGAGCGGCGCGGCCATGGCCGGGCTGATCTGTCGCAGTGATCGTGAGGCCCGTCAGCTGTTCCGCCAAAGGCCCCCAGGCACCCGCATGGGCCAAAGAGCAGTGAAGCGCCAAAATTGGACGCGCGCCATTGGCCCAGACACGGTGCGGCGGCAGGGCGGGTTGGAAATGGTCTTCGGGCATTCACAGCTTTCCGGCAAGGTACAGATCAAGGTCGTCCAGTCGGTCCTGTCCCCAGAACCGCTCTTCGCCCACCATATAGAACGGCACCCCGAATACACCACGCGCCACCGCCTCTTCAAGGTTCGCCATATAGGTTTCAGCGGCCATCAGCATGTGTTTGTCGGCAATTCCGGCGTCAAAGCCATGGACAGTCAGAATGTCACGCACGACCTCATCTTCGGCAATATTGCGCCCTTCTGCCCAGACAGCGCGGGGAAAGGCCTGCACCAGGCCGGGCAAATCACCGCCGCCCACCGATGCCGCCGCGATGATGGCATAAGAGGCTGGCGCGGGATTAACCGGAAAAAACAGCGGGTTGATGTCAAGCTTGGCTCCCTGCTTGGCAGCAGTGCGCCGCAGTTCCTGCAGGCGGTAGGTCTTGCGGCTGTCGTGACGTTCCGCCAGCACCTGCCCGCCGGTACGTGGAAACAGCGCGGGGGCGTTGATCGGGATGTAGCGGATGGTCGCGCCATGCCGCGCCGCAATTTCCTCCAGTCTGTGGCCCGCCAGATAGCAAAAGGGTGAAATCGCAGCATAAAAGTAGTCGATCTGCAGCATTTGCGGCCCCTTTTGGCGTGGATGGTTTGCAAGACCCTAGCCGGGTGATAAGCGAAGTCAACGATCCGAATCTGGCCCCCGGAGAAAGAAATGCCCGCCATGACCGAACCGAAACTGATTTCCGGAAATGCCAACCTGTCGCTGGCCAAGGCCATTGCCCGGCGGATGTCGATGCATCGCGGCATGTCCGTGAACCTTGTGGATGCCCGGATCGAACGCTTCAACGATGCCGAGATTTTCGTCGAGGTGTTTGAGAATGTGCGCGGCGAGGACATGTATATCATCCAGCCGACCTCTAACCCCGCCAATGACAACCTGATGGAACTGCTGATCATGACCGACGCGTTGCGGCGGTCTTCGGCCAACCGGATCACGGCGGTGATCCCCTATTTCGGCTATGCACGCCAAGACCGCCGCGCCAAGGCCCGCACGCCAATCACTGCCAAGCTGGTGGCCAACATGATCGCCGAGGCTGGGGTGGACCGGGTGCTGACGCTGGATCTGCACGCGGCGCAGATTCAAGGGTTCTTCGATATTCCGGTGGACAACCTTTACGCCAGCCCGGTGTTTGCGTTGGATATCGAGCATAACTTCAAGGGCCAGATGCAGGACTTGATGGTTGTGTCGCCGGATGTGGGCGGGGTGGCGCGGGCGCGTGAGCTGGCCAAGCGGATCAATGCACCGCTGGCCATCGTTGACAAGCGCCGCGAAAAGGCCGGTGAGATTGCCGAAATGATCGTGATCGGCAATGTTGCGGGCAAGAAATGCATCATCGTGGACGACATCTGTGACACCGCCGGCACTTTGTGCAAGGCGGCCGAGGTGTTGATGCAGAACGGGGCGATCGAGGTGCATTCCTATATCACCCATGGGGTGTTGTCGGGTCCGGCGGTGGAGCGGGTCACGAATTCGGTGATGAAGTCGTTGGTGATCACGGATTCGATCGAGCCGACCGATGCTGTGAAGGCTTGCCCGAACATTCGGATTGTCCCGACTGCGCCAATTTTTGCCCAAGCTATTTTGAACATCTGGAACGGGACTTCGGTGTCGTCGCTGTTTGAAACGGACACTTTGGTGCCGATTTATGAAGGCATGTATCAGCGGCCTTGAGGGTTTCCCGTGGCGGCGGGGCTGCCCCGCCCTTCAATGGTCCCAACTCGGGACCATTTTTTTATCGTTTAAATTCAAATTGTTGAGCCTGTCGCTTTAAGACAATCTTAACACTTCGGCCCTTAATACAGCTGCCAGTCGTCTTCGCTTTGCACCGGGCCAATGGCCATCCAGTCGGCCCGCACGCGCGCCACCCGGGTGTCACCCCAGGTTCGAAACACCAGATGAAACCCTTTTTCAGTGATATTTTCGGCCGAGATATCGGCACGGGCGTTGTGCTTGTGGTCGGTGTCCCACATGCTGATCGAGGTCATCACCGAAGGCACATCGGTGAACGGTTCCTTGAACTTGATCACATGGCGGCTTTCACGGTCGCCCTGCCCGGTCCACATCACCCCGCCATCGGCGAAGTCGGAAAACAGGACCCGGTTGCCCTGTTGAACTCCGACCGTGGATGAGGAAATGCGCTTCATGGCCACCTGTATACGCTTACGTCAGACTAACGGCTAATCTGGGCAAGAAAAGGACCGGAAATGAAAAAGGCCCCGGACAACCGGGGCCTTTCCCTGAGACTTCAAGGATTACTGACCAGCCGCCGCACGCATGGCCATCAGATCGGCCACGATTTTGTCGGCCGAGTCCTTGTCGGCAGAAACAGCCGCCGCTTCGCAGGCGTCAGCCACCAGAGCATCCATCAGCGCAGGCGTGATTTCATCCACAGGAACCGCACGTTCGGCCAGAACCGAAACGCCGGTCGCCGAAATCTCGGCAAAGCCGCCGGTGACGACATAGGACTTCACCCCATCTGCAGCATGTGCGCGCAGAATGCCGGGGCGCAGGGTGGTGATGGTGGGGGCATGCCCCTCCATCGCCGTCAGATCGCCATCGGCGCCGGGGATATTCACCTCGGACGCCGCGACGGACGCCAAGCGACGCTCGGGCGTTACCAGATCAAACTGCAGCGTTCCTGCCATGATGCCCCCTTAGGCCGCTGCCGCAGCAAGCTTGGCCGCCTTGGCTTTGACGTCTTCGATGCCGCCCACCATGTAGAACGCGCCTTCCGGCAGGTGGTCATACTCGCCCGCCACAACCGCCTTGAACGAGGCGATGGTGACATCCAGCGGAACCTGCACGCCGTCCGAACCGGTGAAGACCTTGGCCACGTCGAAGGGCTGCGACAGGAAGCGTTGGATCTTCCGGGCGCGGGCCACCGTCAGTTTGTCTTCTTCCGAAAGTTCGTCCATGCCAAGGATGGCGATGATGTCCTGCAGCGACTTGTAGCGCTGAAGCACACCCTGAACCGAACGGGCAACCTGATAGTGTTCGTCGCCGATCACGGTTGGGTCCAGCAGACGCGACGAGCTGTCCAGCGGGTCCACGGCCGGGTAGATGCCCAGTTCCGAGATGGCGCGCGACAGAACGGTGGTGGCGTCCAAGTGCGCAAACGACGTCGCCGGAGCAGGGTCGGTCAAGTCATCGGCTGGCACATAGATGGCCTGAACCGAGGTGATCGAACCGGCTTTGGTCGAAGTGATGCGTTCTTGCAAAGCGCCCATGTCGGTCGCCAGCGTCGGCTGATAGCCCACGGCAGACGGGATACGACCCAAAAGTGCGGACACTTCGGAACCGGCTTGGGTAAAGCGGAAGATGTTGTCCACGAAGAACAAAACGTCCGTGCCCGACTGATCGCGGAACTGCTCGGCCAGGGTCAGACCCGACAAAGCGACGCGCAGACGTGCGCCCGGTGGTTCGTTCATCTGACCGTAAACAAGGGCCACTTTCGACTCCGTCAGGTTATCAATCTTGATAACGCCGGATTCGATCATCTCGTGGTAAAGATCGTTGCCCTCACGGGTACGCTCGCCCACGCCCGCAAACACCGAGTAACCGGAGTGCACTTTGGCGATGTTGTTGATCAATTCCATGATCAACACGGTCTTGCCCACGCCAGCGCCGCCAAAGAGGCCGATCTTGCCGCCCTTTGCGTAGGGAGCCAGCAGGTCGATGACCTTGATGCCAGTGACCAGCACGACGCTTTCGGTCGCCTGTTCCGAGAACGCCGGAGCCGGGCGGTGGATCGAGCGGAACTCGGTCGCGTTGACCGGGCCACGTTCGTCAACCGGCTCGCCGATGACGTTCAGGATGCGGCCCAAGGTGGCGTCGCCAACCGGAACCGAAATCGGAGCGCCGGTGTCAGACACCGGAGCGCCACGGACCAGACCCTCGGTCGCGTCCATAGCGATGGTGCGCACGGTGTTCTCGCCAAGGTGCTGGGCCACTTCAAGGACCAGTTTCTTGCCGTTGTTTTCGGTGATCAGAGCGTTCAAAATCGCGGGGAGCGCGCCTTCGAACTGCACGTCAACCACGGCGCCGATGATTTGCGTCACCTTGCCTGCCGCGGCAGCTGCTTTCGGTGCTTTTGCCATAGTGTTTCTCCAGTTCGTCAGAGCGCTTCAGCGCCCGAAATGATTTCGATAAGCTCTTTGGTGATCGCAGCCTGACGCGAGCGGTTGTAGATCGTCGTGTATTTGGTGATCATGTCGCCTGCGTTGCGCGTTGCGTTGTCCATCGCGCTCATCCTTGCACCCTGTTCAGAGGCCCCGTTTTCCAGCAAGGCCGTGAACACCTGTGTGGCCACGCCGCGCGGCAGAAGGTCGGCCAGGATGGCCTCTTCGGACGGCTCGTAGTCATAAAGGGCACTCGCGGCACCGGCTTCGAATTTGGCCGGGATCACTTGCAGAGCGGTCGGGATCTGGGCGATCACGGATTGGAAACGGTTGAAGAACAACGTCACCACGTCGCATTCATCCGCCTCGAACCGGGCCAGAATGTCGCGGGCGATGCTTTGCGCGTTGGCATAGCCGACACGCTTCACTTCGGTCAGGTCAACGTGACCCACCATGTTCGCCGCAAAATCCCTGCGCAGCTGTTCGCGGCCCTTTTTGCCGACGGTGAGAATTTTCACCGTCTTGCCCGCTGCGATCAACTCATGCGCCTTCGCGCGGGCCAGCCGCACGATGGTGGAGTTGAAGCCGCCGCACAGGCCGCGTTCCGAGGTCATGACGACCAAGAGTTGCACCTGATCGCTGCCCGTCCCGGCCAGAAGCCGGGGCGCGCTGGCCGATTGACCGACCGAGGCTGCAAGCCCGCCCATCACCGCGTTCATCCGTTCGGCATAGGGCCGGGCGGCTTCGGCGGCTTCCTGGGCGCGGCGCAGTTTGGCCGCGGACACCATCTGCATGGCTTTGGTGATCTTGCGGGTGTTTTTCACACTCGCAATCTTGTTTTTCAAGTCCTTAAGGCTGGGCATTGTCTGTCCCCCGGCGCTTAGGCGAAGTCTTTGGCGAATGCCGCGATTTCGGCCTTGATGGCTTTCTCCAGATCGCCCGCGACTTTGCGGTCGTTCTTGGTGATGTCTTCCAGCAAAGCTTTGCCAGCGCCGCGCAGATGCTTCAGCAGACCAGCCTCATACCGGCCAATGTCCTTGACCGCCACTTTGTCCAGCGCGCCCGACGTGCCCGCATAGATCACCACGACGATTTCGGCGTTGGTCATCGGCGAATACTGGTTTTGCTTCATCAGCTCGGTCAGACGCGCGCCACGGTTCAGCAGGGCTTGGGTCGAGGCGTCAAGGTCGGAACCGAACTGTGCAAAGGCCGCCATTTCGCGGTACTGCGCCAGTTCCAGTTTCACCTTGCCAGCCACCGATTTCATGGCGTTGGTTTGGGCAGACGAACCCACGCGGGAAACCGACAGACCGGTGTTCACAGCCGGGCGGATGCCTTGGTAGAACAGTTCGGTTTCCAGGAAGATCTGGCCATCGGTGATCGAGATCACGTTGGTCGGAATAAAGGCCGACACGTCGCCGCCTTGGGTTTCGATGATCGGCAGAGCGGTCAAGGAACCCGAGCCGAAATCTTCGTTCAGTTTCGACGAACGTTCCAGCAAACGGCTGTGCAGGTAGAACACGTCGCCCGGATAAGCTTCGCGGCCCGGCGGGCGGCGCAGCAAGAGCGACATCTGACGGTAAGCCACGGCTTGCTTGGACAGGTCATCATAGATGATCAGAGCATGGCGGCCATTGTCGCGGAAGAATTCTGCCATCGAGGTCGCGGCATAGGGTGCCAGGAACTGCAAGGGGGCCGGGTCGGAGGCGGTAGCCGCGACGACGATCGTGTATTTGATCGCGCCGGTTTCTTCCAGCTTCTTCACCAGCTGCGCCACGGTCGAACGCTTTTGACCGATGGCGACATAGATGCAGTAGAGTTTCTTCGACTCGTCGTCGCCAGCAGCCTCGTTGTAGACTTTCTGGTTCAGGATGGTGTCCAAAGCCACGGCGGTTTTGCCGGTCTGACGGTCACCGATGATCAATTCGCGCTGGCCACGGCCAACCGGGATCATGGCGTCCACGGCCTTGAGGCCGGTTGCCATTGGTTCATGCACCGATTTGCGCGGGATGATGCCGGGGGCCTTGACGTCGGCCTGACGGCGCTCGGTCGTGGCGATCGGGCCTTTGCCATCGATCGGGTTGCCAAGACCGTCAACGACGCGGCCCAGCAGGGCGTTGCCAACCGGCACGTCCACGATGGACTTGGTGCGCTTGACGGTGTCGCCTTCTTTGATGTCCTGATCCGAACCGAAGATAACGATACCGACGTTATCGACTTCAAGGTTCAAGGCCATGCCACGGATACCACCGGGGAATTCGACCATTTCGCCGGCCTGAACATTGTCCAGCCCGTGAACGCGGGCAATACCGTCACCGACGGACAGCACGCGTCCAACTTCGGCCACTTCGGCATCCATGCCAAAGTTCTTGATCTGCTCTTTAAGGATCGCAGAGATCTCAGCAGCCTGAATTCCCATCACCCAACCTCTTTCATTGCATTCTGGAGAGCCGCGAGCTTCGATTTGACCGAGGTGTCGATCATGGTCGAGCCGAGCTTGACGATAAGACCGCCGATGAGGCTTTCATCCACGGTGGTGTTCAGTTTCACGGTCTTGCCGACCGAGGCTTTCAGCGTTTCGGCCAGTTTCTTGGCCTGAGCCGCCGAGAGTTTGGTGGCCGAGGTGACGTCAGCCGTCATCTCGCCGTTTTCAACCGCGATGCGCGCTTTCAAATCAACGATCAGATGCGGCAGCACGAAAAGGCGGCGGTTGCCGGCCATCAGCGCCAGCGTGTTGGCCATCAGGTCCGACAGGCCCATCTTGGCGGCCACGGCCGAAATGGCTGCGGTCTGCTCGCCCCGCGAGATC
>CAMAQR010000012.1 GCA_945860375.1 Pseudorhodobacter antarcticus | reverse complement strand
AGCGGTCCACCCAATTGCCCTTGGGGGCGTCGGAAACGCGTGCCACCTCTGGCGTATCGGTTGGCTCATGCATAGGGTCACGCTCATGTCAGAAGCAAAGATCAGACTCTATGTAGATCAGGCCTTGGCCTTGGGGCAACCCGTGGCCGTGAATGTCGATCAGGCGAATTACCTGTTCAACGTCATGCGCCTTGGGCGCGGGGCGGCGGTGGCGTTGTTCAACGGGCGCGATGGCGAATGGCGCGGCGTGGTGGCCGAGCTGGGCAAACGCAGCGGCATTCTGATCTGCGAACGCCAGACCGCCCCCCTGCGCCTGCCACCAGACCTGTGGCTGATCTTCGCGCCGATCAAAAAGGCGCGCACCGATTTCATCGTGGAAAAGGCGGTGGAGTTGGGCGCGGCGCGGGTGATGCCGGTGCAGACGCGGCACACCAATTCCGAACGCATAAGGCAGGATCGCTTGCAGGCCCATGCTTTGGAGGCGGCGGAGCAATGCGGTGCCACCTTTGTGCCCGAGGTGGCCGATCTGATATCCTTGGACAAACTGCTGTCCACTTGGCCCGCAGACCGCAAGCTGCTGTGGTGCGACGAGGCGCTGGTGGGCCAGGCCCCTGCCCTGTCCGGCCCTCGTGGTGAGAAATGGGCGATCCTGATCGGCCCTGAAGGTGGCTTTGCAACGGATGAACAAACCCGCCTGCGCAGCCTGCCGCAGGTGGTGCCGCTGGCGCTTGGCCCCCGCATCCTGCGCGCCGACACCGCCGCCGTCGCCGCCCTGACCCTGTGGCAGGCGGCTTTGGGGGATTGGGGATGATCCGCCCTGCCGATGTCCGCGAGACACCTGCCATTCTGGACTTTCTGCGTCGGCATGAGGCAACGTCGATGTTCCCGATGGGCCATCTTCTGGGTTCCGGGCCGGCCACCGAAAGCTGGGTCTTTGCCAAAGCTGACCGGATTGTCGGCTATCTGGGCCTGACCGACAACGGCACCCTGTTGCCCCAAGCCCCCGGCGCTGACTGGTCCTTGCTGCGGTCCGTGCTGGCTGGCCGCCGCATTGCCGCGCTGGTCGGCCCCGCCGATCAATGCGCCAGCCTGCGAACGGCGCTAAGGTTGGACGCGGTGCCGGCTCGGGTGAACGCGGTGGAAGCGGGCTTTGCGCTGGACTTGGCCGACCTGCAAATGCCACCCGGTGCTGGGTTCGAGCTGACCCCGATCCGCGACACGGACATGCCACTGATCTGCGACTGGCGCGCGGCGGCTTTGGTCGAAACGCAAGGCTTTGCACCCGATGCGGCGATGGCAGAAGCGCGGCGCAGTGTTCTTGGCTGGCAGGCCGCCCAATCGCACCGCATCTTGTGGCGCGAGGGCGGGGCGCTGTCGGTGGCGGGTGTCAATGCCCGCATTCCGCAGGTGGTGCAGATCGGTGGCGTCTACACGCCACCCGCGTTGCGCAGTCAAGGCCACGCCCGCCGCGCGGTGGCGATGCTGCTGCAAGAGGCGCGGCAATCGGGCGTCAAACGCGCCGTGCTGTTTGCGATGTCAGACCATGCGGCGCGCGCCTACACCGCCATTGGATTTCGCCCAAGCCACAGCTTTGGCCTGTGCCTCTTTGCCACCCCTGTGCAGGTGACGGCATGATCCGCCCTGAAGTGTTTGCCTTTCTGCAGCGCATGCGTGAGGTGATTGTGGCCGCCTGTGTGGTGGGCTTTGGTGCTTGGCTGATGGCCTTGGGTGGTTATCTGCTGACGCCGTTGGGGCTGGCCGTTGGGGCGCTTGGCCTGTCGTTTGGCGTCTTGGCGTGGCGGCGGCTGCGCTTTGCCCAAGGGTCGGACGCGCCCGGGGTGGTGGAGGTGGACGAGGGTCAGGTCGGCTATTTGGGCCCCACGGCGGGCGGCTATGTCAGCCTGCCGGAACTGGTGGAGATCCGGCTGCTGACGTTGCGCGGGCGGCGGGTGTGGCGGTTGAAGCAAGCCGATGGGCAGGCGCTGTTGATCCCGGTCGATGCGGCAGGGGCCGAGCGGTTGTTTGACGCCTTTGCCAGCCTGCCCGGCATGGACTCTGGCGCTTTGGTGCAGGCGTTGGAGCCTGGCCCCAGTACAGGCCAAAGCCTGCCTGACCTGCAAACCCCTGAAATCAAAGTGATATGGCGCAGGCAAGGCGCGGGTGTGGTGGTGCGGCCCTAGCGGCAAACCAGACAGTCATCGCGCGTTTGCAATCATCTGCGCACAAACAAACATCACACTGCGCGCGCCATGGTCTTGACTTGGCCGCGCGGTAGCAGCACCTGTTGGCGTTCCAAAGATCAAAGAAAGGGCCAAGCCCATGTCGATTCCTCAGTCCGGCGGTGGCCCCATCGAAGACTTCGCGCAACTGGCGCAGATGATGGCCGATGGCTGCAAGCCCGCCGCCGACTGGCGCATCGGCACCGAGCATGAGAAATTCGGCTGGCTGACCGACAGCCGCGCGCCCTTGCCCTATGCCGGGGATCGTTCGATCTCGGCCCTGTTCGCGGGCCTTGAGGCGCAGTTCGGCTGGACCCCGGTGCGCGAGGCTGACAACATCATCGGCATGACGCGCAATGGTGCAAACATCAGCCTTGAACCCGGTGGGCAGTTCGAACTGTCGGGCGCGCCTTTGGAGAACCTGCATCAAGGGGCTGCCGAGTTGCAGAACCATCTCGATGAGGTGCGCGCGATTGCCGATCCGCTGGGCGTGCGGTTCATGGGGATTGGTGCTGCACCGCAGTGGTCAGGCGCGACGATGCCGGTGATGCCGAAGGGCCGCTACCGGCTGATGACCGATTACATGGGGCGTGTCGGCACCCATGGCACCCAGATGATGTATCGCACCTGCACGGTGCAGGTGAACCTCGATTATGCGTCAGAATCCGACATGGTGCGCAAACTGCGCGTGGCGTTGGCCCTGCAACCGGTGGCGACGGCGCTGTTCGCGTCCAGCCCATTCTTTGACGGCAAGCTGAACGGCCATAAATCATGGCGTTCGCGCATCTGGCGGGGATTGGACAATGCCCGCACCGGCATGCTGCCCTTTGCCTTTCACCAAGGTTTCGGCTTCCAGCACTATGTCGATTGGGTCTTGGACGTGCCGATGTATTTCGTCTACCGCGATGGCAAATATATCAATGCCCTTGGACAATCCTTCCGCGATTTTCTGGCCGGAAATCTGCCCGCTCTGCCCGGCGAAAAGCCGACACTTTCGGATTGGGCCGACCATATGACGACAGTGTTCCCCGAGGCGCGGGTGAAGACATACATCGAGATGCGCGGCGCCGATTGCGGCGATCAGGCCCATATTGACGCTTTGCCGGCCTTCTGGGTCGGGCTGATGTATGACCAGACCGCACTGGATGCGGCTTGGGATCTGGTCAAGGGCTTTGATGCCGAAACCCGCGAAGGGCTGCGGGTGGACGCGTCAGTGCGCGGGTTGCAGGCCGAGGCGGGCGGCGTGAAGTTGCTGGATCTGGCGCGCGCCGCCGTTGGTTTGTCGCATGCCGGACTGGCCGCGCGGGGGCTGGACGAGCAGCGCTACCTTGCGCCACTGGTGCAGACTCTGGCGACAGAAAAGACGCAGGCCGACCGTTGGCTGGACCTGTATCACGGCGATTGGAAGGGCGATCTGACGCCGATTTATGCGGCGTCCAGTCTGTAAGATCTGGCGTCACACCCCATGAGGCCCCGGATCACGTCCGGGGCGGCTGGGCAGATTGCGGCTGGGCCGATTGCGGTCAGGCCTTCGGTCCATTGGGCCTTCGGTCTACTGCGCAACCGTCATCAGCTTTTGCTGATAATCTGACCAGACCAGCGCCTCGGCACAGACATCCGCGCCAGAGCTGCCGCATTCACCGCCATTGTGCCACAACAGCAGCACCGGCATGCCCTGCGATGGCAGCACCTGCCAGCTTTGGGCCATCAGGTCGAATTGCTGCCCGGCCACGATCACCGCAAGCCAATTGCCGCCCGTGCCGCCCCAATAGCTGGCCGAGGTGGTGCATTGGAACAGACCCGAATCCACAACCATGGCCGGGACACCGTCGCCGGTCAGCTCGATCGGCACCACGGCTTCGGGCGGGGCGAAGAACTGGCCGTTGTCGATGCTGGCGCAATCGGCCTTGGCCTGCGCCAACACAGCGTCCACGGTCTGCCCGCCCGCCGGGGCTGCCAAGGCGACCAGCAGGGCCGCCAGCCGGATCACGACTTGGCCCCGATCCGGGGCTCTGTCCCGGCTTTGATGCGGGCCAGATTGGCGCTGTGGCGGATGTAGACCAGCACCGTCAACCCGATCACCAGAAACAGCATGGGGCCGCGATCAAACACAAACAGCCAGACCGAGGCCAGCGCCGCCGCGACCAGTGCCGACAGCGAGGAGATCCGGGTGATCGCCGCCGTCACCGCCCAAGTGGCGCAAGCGGCCAGCCCAACGGGCCAAGCCAGCGCCAGCAGCGTGCCAAGGAATGTCGCCACCCCCTTGCCGCCCTTGAACCGCAGCCAGACCGGGAACAGATGCCCCAGAAAGCTGCACAATCCCGCCAGTTGCGCCGCATCCTCGCCCACCGCATAGCGTGCGATCAGCACCGCGATGCCGCCCTTGGCCGCATCCAGCAGCAGCGTGGCCAGCGCCGCCGGTTTGTTGCCGGTGCGCAGAACATTGGTGGCCCCGATGTTGCCCGACCCAATCGAACGCAGATCGCCCAGACCCATCAGGCGGGTGATCACTAGGCCGAAGGGGATCGACCCCAGCAGGTAGGACAGCAGGGCAACCAGTGCCAGAACGGCGGGCGCAGAGGTGAGTTCGGGCATGGCTACTTCGCTTTATAAACCTGCGTGCCAGCCACGAAGGTTGCCAGCACCTTACCTTCCATCCGACAGCCGTCAAACGGCGTGTTCTTGGATTTCGACTGAAGTTTGCTGCGATCCAGCAAATAGGGCGCGTCGGGATCAAACAGCACCAGATCGGCAGGTGCGCCCACCGCCAGCCGCCCCTGCGGCAGGCCAAGGCGTTTGGCGGCGTTCAACGCCAACGCGCGAAACAGCATCGGCAGGTCAAGTTGCGCGGCATGCACCAGCCGCAAAGCGGCGGGCAGCAGGGTTTCCAGACCCACAGCCCCCGATGCCGCCTCTTCAAACGGCAGGCGTTTGGATTCCTCATCCGCAGGGGTGTGAAAGCTGGAGATGATGTCAATCACCCCATCGGCCACCGCCTGCACCATGGCCAAGCGGTCTTCTTCCGACCGCAAAGGCGGGGTCATCTTGAAGAAGGTGCGGTAGTCGCCGACGTCGATTTCGTTCAAGGTCAGATGGTGGATCGACACGCCTGCGGTAACGTCCAGCCCATTGGCCTTGGCCCGCATCAGCGCGGGCAGGCTGCGGGCGGTGGTTATCTGGTCGGCGTGATACCGCACACCCGTCATTTCCACCAAGCCCAGATCGCGGTCCAGCCCCAGCCGTTCGGCCATAGGCGATACGCCGGGCAGTCCGCGCAGGGAGGCGAACTTGCCGCTTGTCGCCGCCGCCCCCGCCGACAGACCCGGTTCCTGCGGATGGCAGATCACCAGCGCGCCAAGGCTGCGGGCATAGATGAAGGCGCGGCTCAGGGCCTTGGTGTCGGTGGCCACATGGAACACATCGGTAAAGGCAATCGCGCCTGCATCCAAAAGAAAGCCGATTTCGGTCATCTCATGCCCGGCGCGCCCCTTGGTCAGCGCGGCCATATGGCGGATGCGCACGGGGGATTCGGCCGCGCGGCGGGTGACAAATTCCAGCATCTCGGGCGTGTCGATGGCGGGCGCGGTGTCGGGGCGTGCGATGATGGTGGTGACACCGCCCGCCGCCGCCGCAAGGCCCGCCGAGCGAAACGATTCGCGATGCCTCTCGCCCGGCTCACCGATCTTGACGCCGATGTCGATGATACCGGGGGCCAGCGGGTGGCCGCCGCAGTCGATGATCTTGGCCGATTGGGGCGCAGGGCTGTTGATGGCGACGATCAGGCCGCCGTCGATCGTCAGCGATCCAAGCGTGTCGGTTCCGGCCTCGGGGTCGATCAGGCGGGCGTTGGTCAAGTGGATCATGCGAAAACATCCTTCATCGGGCGGGGTTCAGGCCGATCTTTCATCCCCGCACCCTTACGCCATCAATAACCGCAACCGTTGCCACCGCGTCCGCCTGATACTTGATCAGGTGCTTGTCGCCCGTATGCGTCACCAGTTGCACGGCGCCCAGAAAGGGCCGCACAAGTTTCAGCGATGACAGCGGCACGATGCGGCCACCGGGGCCAAGCAGGCGGCGGTTCGTCAGGCGCCAGACTTCGGCCATCGCCTCGGACCGGATATAGGCGGCGCGCGCGCCCATGGCCAAGGCGGCGGCCAAAGGCCCGACCCAAGGGTCAGGGTTGCCCTGATAGATCAAAGCCGCCCCCGCGACCACGCCCAGCGCCAAGGCCATGATGCCATTGGCCCGCCAGAACGCTGCCGGATCCGGGGACAGGGTGGCCTGCAAAACCTCGTCGCTGTCCAGATCGACAGGCAGGCCATGAATGCTGTCGCGGGTGATTTCAGCCATTCATGCGATCCATATCATCAGGCTGACCATGGCAAACATCACCAAAAGGGCAGCGGTCGCCACCATCCCGCTCATCCGCGCGTTGGAGTATTTCTGCGCGGGTGGGGGCGCATCGGCGGGTGTCATAGTCTGGCTGGTTGGGTGGCCGGGCATCACGGCGTCACTGCGGGGCGCAGCAAGGCGGCCCTTCGCATCGGCATCGGGCAGGGGTTCAAATTCCACCGAGGGGATCTCCTCGGCATAGCTGCCCATCAGGGTCAGGCGCGGGTCGGGGTGCAGGGTGACGGGGCGGTTGGCAAAAGCTGCCGCAAACAGGATCAGCACCGGGCCTTGCAACGCGTCCAGACAAGCGCGGTCGGGGGCCAGTTGCGCCTCGGGGATGGCGTTGCCGGTTGTCAGATATCCAACAAGGCCAAGACCCTTCAGATCAGCCAGATCGAAGATTTCGACGAAATCGCGGTCAACGGCATCGACACCCAGAAGGGCTGCAACCCCGTCGGGCAGATCGGCAGGCGCTGCCACAGGGTTGAACGCCGAAACCGCCGCCGGATCGTCCCGGGTCAGCGCCACCACTTCATCCGCCGTCATGTTCAGCGCGAACACCCAAAGCCGATTTGGCGCATCAAGTGGCACTATGATCGTCATCAAATTTGACCCCTAGGAAAGAGGCTTGCGCGCAGCGCACCCTTTGCCCCTGCACAGCTGCGGGCAAGCACAGACCCCACGCCGCCGCTCATACCATCACCCCCACCGCCGCGCGCCCGCGTTCGGCGCGCAGGTTGCGGGCCAGCAGGTCCATGCAGGCCATGCGCACCGCCACGCCCATTTCCACCTGATCCTGGATCACCGACCGGTTGATGTCATCGGCCAGATCGCCGTCAATCTCGACGCCCCGGTTCATCGGGCCGGGGTGCATCACAATCGCGTCCGGCTTGGCAAAGGACAGCTTTTCGGCGTCCAAGCCAAAGCGGTGGTAATATTCGCGCTCACTGGGGATGAACCCGCCGTCCATGCGTTCCTTTTGCAGGCGCAGCATCATCACCACATCCGCGCCCTCCAGCCCCTTGCGCATGTCGTCGTAAAGCTCGCAGCCAAAGTATTCGACCCCGGCAGGCATCAGCGTCGGCGGCGCGATCAGGCGCAGGCGGTTTTCCATCTTGCCCAGCAAGATCAGGTTGCTGCGGGCCACGCGGGAATGCGCAATGTCCCCGCAAATCGCAATCGTCAGGCGCTGAATGCGCCCCTTGGCGCGGCGGATCGTCAGGGCGTCCAGCAGCGCCTGCGTCGGGTGTTCATGCCGCCCGTCGCCCGCATTCAGCACCGCGCAGTTGACCTTGGAGGCCAGCAGGTTCACCGCACCGCTTGACGGATGCCGCACCACCAAAAGATCAGGCTGCATCGCGTTCAGCGTCATCGCGGTGTCGATCAGGGTTTCGCCCTTTTTCACCGATGAAGACGCCACCGACATGTTCATCACATCCGCGCCCAACCGTTTGCCTGCCAGCTCAAAACTCGCCTGCGTGCGGGTGGAGTTCTCAAAGAACATGTTGATCTGCGTCAGCCCCGCCAGCACATCGGACTGTTTGACGGTGCGGCGGTTCAGATCGACATAGCGGTCAGCCAGGTCCAGAACAGACAGGATTTCCTGCGGGCTCAGATGTTCGATCCCCAGCAGGTGACGGGCGCGGAAGGTCATGGGCGATGTCCTTGTCGTTTGCCCGCTTATGGCAAAGTGGGCGCGGCGGGGCAAGCGTCAGGGCGGGGTGGGGAGACACCGCACATCAGCCGCACGGATGCCGCCGTTCACAAAGCCATGCCAACGAAAGGACCAGCGCAGCAATCGCGGCCCGCTTGGGTCGGCAATCCGCAGAATGATCGGCTTGGGCGCGGTCAGCCCCATCAGCGGCACGGTGGGATCCGGTGGCAGCCCCAACTGACCCACGGCCAGACAGTGCGGCAGATCGGGCAAATGCCGCGCAGCATCGGCCGAAATCTGCCCCTCCAGCCGCATCGAATCGACGACGATCACCGCCAGCCACAGCGACAGGCCCAGAACGGCGGCCCGCGCAAGACCCGGCATCGTCACCGCTGCCCCAAGCGCCGCCGCAGCCAGTGCAACCAACAGCGCCAGATGAACCAACAGCGGATGAGCGGCCCCAGAAAGGCCGCGGCCCAGCATCAGGCCAACAAGCCCCGCCGGAACCACCATGGCAACCCCAAGCAGCAGCCAATCCACAAAGGCCGGAACGGCAAGATCAACAGGATCAAGCGGCGCGCCACGCCAGCTGTGCCACACACCGCGCGCAATCAGACCAATGGCAATCGCCCCAAAGAACAGCACGGAAAACACAAAGATCATGGCGACACCGTATCCATGCCCCACACCGGGATTTGACGGCGTGTTGCCATAGACCCCAAGCGCCAGCAGCGCGATGATCCCCAGCGCGCCCAACCGCAGCGCATAGCGTGCGGGCAATATCATCCCGGCAAAGGGCAGGATCAGAAGGGCTTCCATCCGGCCGTGATACAGACTGGCACATGGCCGGGCAACGCCTTACCTTGCACCCATGGGAATCGCATTGGACATTGCAGAGGATTGGCACGCGTCGCTGGCGGCACTGGCGTGGCAGATTGATCTGGGCGTGACCGAGGTGATCGGCGACGCCGCCCTGAACCGCTATGATCTGCCAGAGGCCGCGAAACCCCTGCCCCGACTCGCGGTGGCTGCACCCGCAGCGATGGCGGTGCCAGCGGCAGGTGCGGCGGTCAATCCAGTGGCTTTGGCCGAAGCGGCGGCACTTGCCTCAGCATCGCTGGCAGACCTGCGCGCGGCGCTGGAGGCCTTTGATCACTGCGAATTGAAAAAGGGCGCGCGCAATCTGGTGTTTGGCGACGGCAACCCTTTTGCGCGGGTGATGATCATCTCTGACGCCCCAAGCGTTGAGGAAGACCGTGAGGGGCGGTCTTTTGTTGGCCCGGCGGGGGTTTTGCTGGACAAGATGTGCGACGCCATCGGCCTGTCGCGCGGCACTCCCGATCCGGCGACGGCGGTTTATATCGCCCACGCCCTGCCGTGGCGCACCCCGCAAGACCGCGCGCCCCACCCTGATGAAATCGCGATGATGCGGCCATTTCTGGCCCGTCATATCGCCTTGGTTGACCCTGCGGTGATCGTTGTGATGGGCAACGCCCCCCTGCAAGCGGTGCTGAACGCCACCGGCATTCTGCGCGCGCGCGGACAATGGGGGCAGGCATTTGGCAAGCCGGTGCTGGCGATGGCCCACCCCGGCGATTTGCTGCGCAACCCCGCCGCCAAGGCCGACGCTTGGGCAGACCTGCTTTCCCTGCAACAGAAACTGCGCGGCTAGGCTGGAAGAACCCGCGCTTTGCCCCCCTACGGCGCCGGACAGCCCGCGATCTCCACCGACCCGTTCCCCCGCAGCACCGTCACCGTCACGCCCGACCGATCCAGCGCAAAGGGTGCGCCCGCTCCTGTCACCAGTTCAGTCACCGCCGTCAGCACGCCGCCGTTGCGGGTTGTCACCGCCTCGGCCACCCAAACGCTGACATCGCGGGTTTCAAACACCACGGTTTCCGCCCCGCGCTGCGGCAAACCCAGCGTCGCCGTCAACCGCAACCCGTCGGCAATCGGGTCCACGGTGCAGCTGATGCCCGCAAGCCCCGCCTCATCCGGCGACCGTGGCCGCGATTTCAGCGCGGCGCGGATGGCATCATCGGGCACGCCCGGGCTTTGCAATTGCGCCTGCACATCAATCGCCGCTGGCATGCAGATGTCTTTGCACACCCCCAGATCAACGCGGGCGCGCAACAGGATCGGCTGGCCGGGCGTCACCGGCGTCACCTCGACCGGCAGCACAAGGTCGGTCTGATAGCCGATGGTCAGCATGCCGTTGGTGTGGAAAACCTCGGGGCTGGGCCAATGGATGCGGATCGACTTCACATTCTGCGACCCCGACCAATCAAACAGCGGCGGAATGCCCGCATCGCCGGGGCTGCGCCAATAGGTTTTCCAATGCGGCGCAAGGGTCAGGGCCAGACCGCTCATGTGATGGCCGTTTTCCATCTGCCAACCGGGCAGCAGGGCGGCGTCAAGGATGTCATCCTGCGTGGTGGCTGCCCCGGCATGGGCGGTCAGCATCAGGGCGGCGGTCAAGGCGAGGTGCATTGGGTTCATGCCGCCAAAATAAGCAAAGCGGCTGTAATGGGAAATCACGATAAGGCGAGAGCTGCGCGATCAACTTGCCCTTGAGACATGGCGACCGCAGGCCCATCTTGAGGGCAGGATCAACACAAGGCGCGATTCGATGGACCTGTGCGGCAAACTTCTGGTGGCGATGCCCGGTTTGGGCGACCCACGCTTTGAACATGCGGTGATTCTGGTTTGTGCCCATTCCGACGATGGCGCGATGGGGCTGATCGTCAACAAGGTGGTGCCGGACCTGTCTTTTGGCAGCCTGCTTGATCAACTCAGCATCCCGCGCGCTCCGACGGGCCGCGACATTCGGGTGCATTTCGGCGGCCCGGTGGAACGCGGCCGTGGCTTTGTGCTGCATTCGCGCGACTATCGCGGCGGGCCATCGACGATGAAGATCGACGGCGGTTATGGCATGACCGCGACGCTGGATGTGCTGGAGGCGATGGCGCAGGGCGATGGCCCGTCGCAGGCGCTGTTGGCTTTGGGCTATTCGGGCTGGTCGCCGGGGCAATTGGAGGCCGAGATTGCCCGCAACGACTGGTTGACCGTGGACGCCGCACCGGGGTTGATCTTTGCCGAAGACAACGGCGGCAAATGGTCGGGTGCTTTGCGCAGCATGGGGATCGATCCGTTGAACCTGTCGGCCACGGCCGGGCGGGCATAGCCCCTAGGGCTTGGGTTTGTCGTCCCAATCCTTCATCAAAATGCGATTGGCGTCGCCGCTTGGGTCGTCAAACTGCTTGGTCCGCATCGCCCATAGAAAGGCCGCCAGACCGATGCCCCCCAGTATCAGGGACACCGGAATCAGAATGGTCAGGATTTCCATCGGCTATTTCAACCTTAATGCGTTCAGCGACACGGTGATCGACGACAGGCTCATCGCCAAAGCCGCCGCCAGTGGCGTGGCCGCCCCAATCAAGGCCAAGGGCACCGCGATGACGTTATAGGCGCCCGAGATGCCGAAGTTCTCGATCATCCGGCGGGTGGCTTGGCGGGCAATCCTTGTGGCGTCGCCGATGGGAGCCATGTCCTGCCCCAGCAACACAATGTCCGACGCCGTGCGGGCGGCATCCAGCGCGGTGGCCGGCGAAATCGACACATGCGCCGCTGCCAGTGCCGCCGTGTCGTTCAACCCGTCGCCCACCATCAGCACCTTGCGGCCCTGATCCGTCAAGCTGCGCACCATCGCGGCCTTTTCAGCCGGCAGCGCGCCATGGGTCCAGTCCTTGATCCCCAAACGGTCGGCCAAGCTGCGCACCGCCCCTTCGACATCGCCGGAAATCAGCTTGATGTCCTTGCCCTGCGCCGTCAGTGCCGCAATCGCGGCCTCGGCCCCCGGACGCAGACGGTCGGCAAAGGTGAAGGCCAACGGAGCGCCTTCGCCCAGCGCCAGATAGCTGGCGGTGACATCCAAAGCATCGGCCCCGCACCAGTTGGCGCGACCAAGCCGCACGGTCTGGCCCTGCCAGTGGCCCTCCACGCCATAGCCCGGCACCTCACGCAGGTCCGTCACTGCGGCGGGGATGATCCCGCGCGTGGCCTGCGCCAACGCCGTGGACAGCGGGTGGCTGGACGCCCCCGCCAAAGCCGCCGCGATGGACAGCGTTTCAGGGGTGTGGCTGTCCAGATTGGTCGGTTCCGGCGTGCCCATGGTCAGGGTGCCAGTCTTGTCAAACACCACGGTGTCCACATCCGCCAACCGCTCCAACGCGGTGCCGTGCTTGATCAGCAGGCCTTTGCGAAACAACTTGCCAGAGGCCGCCGTCACCACGGCAGGCACCGCAAGGCCCAAGGCGCAGGGGCAGGTGATGATCAGCACTGCCGCCGAGATGTTGATCGCAAAGCGCAGATCGCCGCCGGTTTGCCACATCCAGAAGCCAAAGGCGCTGAAGGACAGGATATGCACCAAGGGCGAATACCAACTGGCGGCGCGTTCGGCCAAGGTGGTGTATTTGGTCTTGGCGCTTTCGGCCACCGCCACCAGATCGGCCATGCGGTGCAGGGAACTGTCGCGCCCCGCCGCCGTGACGCGCAGCACCAGCGGCCCGGTCAGATTGACCTCACCCGCCGACACCACCGTGCCCGGCCCGGCAAACACCGGCAGGCTTTCGCCGGTCAGAAGGCTGCGGTCCACCTCTGACGTGCCCTCTGTCACAATGCCATCGACCGGCATCCGCCCGCCCGGACGCACCCGCACCAGATCGCCCGCCACCACTTCGGAAATCGCGCGCACGACTTCCTCGCCATCCACCAGCACATTGGCGCGCGGAACCTCCAGCGCCGCCAGTTCTTCGGCGGCAGACCGCGCCACGGCACGGGTGCGATGGTCCAGGTAGCGGCCCAGCAGCAAAAAAAAGCACAGCATCACGGCGGCGTCGAAATAGGCGTGGTGGCCGGAATAGATCGTTTCAAACAGCGAAATCGACGTCGCCAATATCAGCGCCAGCGAGATCGGCACATCCATGCCCAACCGCCCCACCCGCAGTGAAGCCCAGGCCGATTTGAAGAACGGCTGGCCGGAAAAGATCACCGTCGGAATGGCAATCAGCGCCGAAATCCAGTGAAACATGTCGCGGGTGGCGTCTTCGGCCCCCGACCACACCGCCACCGACAACAGCATCACGTTCATCATCGAAAAGAACGCAACGCCCAGCCGCATCAGAATGTCGCGGCCCTGCTTGTCGGTTTCGGTGGCCGACAGCAGGCCCGCGTCCAACTCATGCGCCTCATAGCCCACCGATTTCAGCGCTTCGATCAACTGCGGCGCGGTCACGCTTGCATCGGCATCCACCGACACCCGCCGCATGGTCAGATTGACCCGCGCCGAATGCACGCCGTCAATCGCCGCCAAGCCAGTTTCCACCGTCGAAATGCAGGCTGCGCAATGTGCGGTCGGCAGGGACAGCATCAGCCGCGCGTGTTTTGGCGCGGCCATTTGCGCCAATTGCTGCGCCGAAGGCACCACAGCACAGGCCGGGCAGGCCTGCGGCGCGGCATGGCCCGTATCAAACACCTGATCCGCCGGGGCCGAAATCGTCATGTCCTAGCCTTTCACGAACAGATCGACGCGCTGGCGGAATTTGGTGCCGTCCTGCGCCACCGCATCCACATGCATCATCCATTTGCCGGGCGCGAGCCTCGCCTTCGCCACATAGACCCCGGCCTCGCGGGCAAAGTTGGGGCGGCTGTCATCCTCGGCCTCGGTTGTGCGCCCCACCAGCACGTCAAGGCTTTGCAGCAGCACCGGCAAGCCCTGCGCATCAGAGAAGGCCAGTTGCAACTCGCCTTTGGCCGCATCGAAACTGGGCGCAAGTACCCAGCCCAACGCCTGCTGCGCCGCACGGTCGGCGTCAAAATCCTGACTGGCGACGTAGGAATTCGCCACCTCCAGACCCGGAAAGGTGGAGACGGCCTTGTAAGCCAGCACAAGATTCACCCCGATGATGACGGCAAAAGCCGAAACCGTAATCGCCAGCACATGACGCCCTGTCAGTTCGCGCATCTTAGTCGTCCTCTTCTTCTTTGCCGTAAAACAGCGAGTCCTGATGGACCCGGTCGGTGCCAGGAAACGCCTCGGTCCCCAGATCTTCGACCCATATCCGCAATTCGGTCCGCTCATGCGTGGCGGCATGGGACTCGGCGGGCGCGGTTATATAAAGCCGCTGGGTTTTGGTTTCATTCGCGGGCACCAGCACTTTCAAATCGTCTTCGCCCTCCAGCCCCAGCACAAAAGTGGCGTCTGACGTGGCAGAGAACGTGAAATAGCGGTCTTCGCCGTGTTTGTTGCGCAATCGCAGATCATAGGTGTTGCGAATGGACCCGTCCGACAAGGTCACGAACTGCGGATTGCGCACGGGCGTCACGTTGATGTCAATCTCGGTGCGCAGGAACAACGCCACCACAAGCGCGGCCCCCACCCCGGCCCACAACGAAGTGTACAGAATGGTGCGCGGGCGGAAGACGTGTTTCCAGACCGATTTCGGAGTCTTGCCAGTCCGTTCGCTGGTTTCATCCGTATAGGCAAGATACCCGATCAGACCGCGCGGTTTTCCGATCTTGTCCATCACGTCATCGCAGGCATCGATGCACAGCCCGCAGGTGATGCAGGCCATCTGCTGACCGTCGCGGATATCAATCCCCATCGGGCAGACGTTGACGCAGGCCATGCAGTCGATGCAATCGCCATTGGTTTCCACGCTTTGCTTGCCGCGCGGTTCGCCGCGCCAATCGCGGTAGCCGATGGTCAAAGTGTCTTCATCCATCATCGCAGCCTGAATCCGCGGCCATGGACAGGCGTAGATGCAAATCTGCTCGCGGGCGAAACCGCCGAAGAAGAAGGTGGTCGCGGTCAGAATGGCCATGGTGATATAGGCCACCGGATGCGCGGTGCCGTTCACCAGATCAACGGCCAGCGTCGGCGCATCGGTGAAGTAAAACACCCAAGCGCCGCCCGTCGCCAAGCCGATCAACAACCACAGGGTCCATTTGACCGCCGACTTGCGGAGCTTTTCGCCGTCCCATTTCTGGCGGTGCAGACGGATGCGCGCGTTGCGGTCGCCCTCGACCCACCGCTCCACCAGAATATAAAGGTCGGTCCACACGGTTTGCGGGCAGGCATAGCCGCACCAGACCCGGCCTGCGGCAGAGGTGAACAAGAACAGCCCCAACCCGGCCATGATCAACAGACCGGCGATGAAATAAAATTCATGCGGCCAAATTTCGATCATGAAGAAAAAGAACCGCCGCCCGGAGATGTCGATCAACACCGCCTGATCGGGCAGGTTGGGGCCACGGTCCCAGCGGATGAAGGGGGTGATGTAGTAGACACCCAGCATCAGCGCCATCAGCCACCATTTCAGGTTGCGGAAGGTGCCCTTCACCCGGCGCGGAAAGATCGGCTCGCGGGCGGCATAAAGGCTGGACGGTGGGGTGTCAGGGCTGGTCACGGACATTCTCCGGGTATTGTTCTGGCGATGCGCCCCAAGGGCGTTGTCCCTCTTTCGGCTTTGACGGACGATGCCGCCTTGACCTGTGTCAAAAAGGTATCCGCGGTGCAGCTTTACAATGCGGCAATGCAGCGCGGGCGGCAAGACGACGACGGAAAAAGGCGCGCCAACGCCCTGGAAAACGCGCGAACAGGATGAGGTGTCGGTGCAAAGCGGAAATGCAAGCCACCCGCCCTACGTTGTGATCTGCCATCGGCGAAGGCGCTGCCTTGACTTGGGTCAATTGGAACGGGTCGCGCCTGCGCCAGCCTGTCGCAGTCGTATCATGCAAGCCATGCACCGCCTTGCGGCGCGGTCTGGTGCGGGCCGCCCAAGAGGGGGTGATCTGCATCAATGCACCGGGGGGACACTCCCCCCGGACCCCTGTGGGATATTTGAGGACAGATGAAACCAAATTTTAGCTAAATCTTCAGCAACTTGTCGGGTCAATGAAAAGGCCCCCGACGCGAAGCGGGAGCCTTGGTGTTGTGTTGGCAGGCAAGATTACTCGCCGCCTCCCAGACTGTGGACATAGGTTGTCACAGCACGGATCTCGTCTTCGGACAGGCGGCTCGTCCAAGGCGGCATCACGCCAAAGCGGGCGTTGACGATGGTTTCCTTCAGCGTCGCGCGGTTGCCGCCGTAAAGCCAGACCGCATCCGTCAGGTTCGGTGCGCCCTGCACCCGGTCGCCCAAGCCTGCCTCACCATGACAGGCAACACAGTTTTCGGCGAACAACACCGCACCCGCCGTGGCCGCCGCCGCGTCATGGTCCTGTCCCGACAGCTGCAGCACATAGTCCACAACCTGACCGATTTGCGCCGCGTCCAGAATGCCATCGACGCCAAAGGCCGGCATTTGCGAGTAACGCGCGTCGGCGTCGGTGGTGTTGCGAATGCCGTGGCTGATGGTGGCGTGGATGTCCGCCATCGTTCCGCCCCACAGCCAGTCATCGTCCAGCAGGTTGGGATAGCCTTTGCCCTGCACGCCCGCCGCGCCAGAGCCGTGGCACTGGGCGCAGAAGGTCTTGAACACCGAAGCCCCGGCCGAAGTGGCATAGGTTTTCAGCGTCTCATCCGCCGGAATGGCAGTCAGGTCGGCCGACACCAGCTTGGCCTTCATCTCGGCATTGGCATCATCAAAACGTTTGATTTCTGCCACCACATCGGCGCGTTGATCAGATCCGATCACGCCCGGGGTGTGACCGGAAATCAACGGCCACGCCGGATAGGCGATGGTGTAGCCGATGCCCCAGATGATGGTCAGGTACAACACCCAGACCCACCAACGCGGCAGCGGGTTGTTGTACTCTTCAATGCCGTCCCAGACGTGGCCGGTGGTCTGCACCTCGGTGGGTGCCTTTTGGACTTGCTTGGCGCACATGGATCACGCCTCCTCAGTTTGCGAAGCCCCGGTGCCGCGCTGGACGCGCGCCACAGGATCTTCGGAGGGTTTCTTGTCATGGCGGAAGATGGAATTTGCGATGTCCTCATGGGTGGCCCGTGACCCCGGACGCCATGCCCAGACAAAGATGCCCAGAAAGAACAACGTCATCAGCAGCAGCATCCAGCTGTCGGCAAATTCACGCAGCAGGCTGTAAGTGTCCATATCGGCCCCCTTACCGCGTCGGGTCAGGCGTGAAGGTCGAGAAATCGACCATCGTGCCCAACACTTGCAAATAGGCGATCACCGCATCCATGTCGGTCAGCGCGGGCTGACCGTCAAAGTTAGAGATGTTCACCTTGCCATAGCGCGCCTCCAGCCCCGTGGTGTCGGCATTGGGATCGGCCTGCGCCGCAAAGTCGGCCGTCGCATTGGCGATGGCGTCATCGGTGTAAGGCACGCCCACCATCCGGTGCGCCGTCATGATGTCGGCGATGTATTTGCCGTCGATCTCATTATTCAGCAGGAAGCTGTACTTCGGCATCACCGATTCCGGCACCACGGCTTGCGGGTCCGTCATGTGGTCCACATGCCACGCATCCGAATAGCGCCCGCCGACCCGTGCCAGATCCGGCCCGGTGCGCTTGGATCCCCATTGGAACGGGTGATCGTACATCGACTCGGCGGCCAGGCTGTAATGGCCATAGCGTTCCACCTCGTCGCGCATCGGGCGGATCATCTGGCTGTGGCAGCCGTAGCACCCTTCGCGGATGTAGATGTCACGGCCCGCCAGTTCCAAAGGTGTGTAGGGGCGAACCCCTTCCACTTTTTCAATGGTGTTCTGCAGATAGAACAGCGGGGCGATCTCTACGATCCCGCCAATCGTCACCACCACCAACGACAGCACCATCAATAAGGTGGCGTGCGTTTCAATTGCCTTGTGTTTGTCAAGAATTCCCATTGTCCTGCCCCCTTTTCATTCAGCAGGAACGGCGTTGTTCGCGTTGACCGCAGCCCTTGCAGGCTGCGCGCGCACCGTCATCCACAGGTTATAAGCCATGATCAGCCCGCCGGTCAGATACATCAGACCGCCAACGCCTCGAACCACATACATCGGATATTTGGCCGCAACCGTGTCGGCAAAGGCGTTCACAAGGAAGCCGTTCGCATCCACTTCGCGCCACATCAGACCCTCCATGATGCCCGTCACCCACATCGCCGAGGCGTAAAGCACGATCCCGATGGTGGCCAACCAGAAGTGCCACGACACCAGTTTCAGACTGTACAGAGCAGGGCGGTTCCACAGGCGCGGCGTCAGGAAGTAAAGCGCGCCAAAGGTAATCATGCCATTCCAGCCAAGCGCGCCAGAATGGACGTGTCCGATGGTCCAGTCGGTGTAATGCGACAGGCTGTTGACGGCCTTGATCGACATCATCGGGCCTTCAAAGGTCGACATGCCGTAAAAGCCGATCGACACCACCATCATGCGGATGATCGGGTCGGTGCGCAGTTTGTCCCAAGCGCCCGACAAGGTCATCAGACCGTTGATCATGCCGCCCCAGCTTGGCATCCACAGGATGATCGAGAACACCATACCCAAGGTCCCGGCCCATTCCGGCAGCGCCGTGTAATGCAGATGGTGCGGACCGGCCCAGATATACAGGAAGATCAGCGCCCAGAAGTGGATGATCGACAGCTTATAGCTGTAGACCGGCTTTTCGGCCTGCTTGGGCACAAAGTAGTACATCATGCCAAGGAAGCCCGCGGTCAGGAAGAAGCCCACGGCGTTGTGGCCATACCACCACTGCGTCATCGCATCCTGCACGCCCGAGAACAGCGGCACCGATTGCGACGAGAAGACAGACACCGGCACTGCCATGTTGTTGACCAGATGCAGCATCGCCACGGTCACGATCATTGACAGCAAGAACCAGTTCGCCACATAGATATGCGGTTCCTTGCGCTTCCACAGCGTGCCCATGAAGGTCAGCAGGAAGGCCACCCAAACCACGGTGATCCACAGGTCGATGTACCAGACCGGCTCGGCGTATTCCTTGCCTTGGGTGCCACCCAGAAGGTAGGACGAGGCGGCCAGCACGATCATCAGCTGCCAGCCCCAGAACACGAACCAGCCCAGGTTGCCCCCGAACAGCCGTGTGCCGCTGGTGCGCTGCACAATGTAGAAGGCCGACATGATCAACGCGTTGCCGCCAAAGGCAAAGATCACCGCGCTGGTGTGCAAGGGGCGCAGACGCCCGAAGTTCAAAATCCCGTCCGTGATCCCGCCAAGGTTCAGCGCCGGGAAGGCCAGTTGAAAGGCGATGATCACACCCACAAGGAAACCGACGACCCCCCAGAAGGTGGTCGCGATCACCCCGGCACGGACAACGCCGTCCATATACTCATTTTCCGGGTGAAGATTTGGCTCGCCGATGTTGCGCAGCGTCCAAACAAAGACAATAGCCGCAGCGATCATCACCTCGATTGAGTTCACCATATACGGCAGATCGCGCGCATAATTGGCGGCAATTGCGGCAAGCACCGCCACGGCCCCCAGCACGATCAGCTTAACGTAATCCCACATTTTGCGTCCCTTCGTCTTTCGCCTGGTCCGTATCTGATTGCGACTCAGATTCCGCCCAAGAACTTTTCGACTGCCCCGCTTTTCGCAGCCGCAGCGCGAACCAGCTTTGATCCATGTCAACACCCCTGTCTAAATGCATTGATCCGCATCAAGGCCAAGTCCATTCCGGGGTGCAATTGTCGCAGTGTAACCCTGAAGGGAGTGCAGACCATGGCTTACAAATCCATTCTCACCATCTTGACCAATCCGGCCGAGGCCGAAGTGGTGATCACCGCCGCCGCAAGGCTGGCCCAGGCGCTGGACGCCCATCTCGATGTGTTGGTCCTCGGGGTGGATCGCACCCAGATCGGCTATTCCTACATCGGCTCCGGGGCGGTGATGATGCAGGTGGCGCTGGACCGGGCCGAGACGGATGCCCGCGTGTTGGAAACAGCGGCGCGGGCCGCGCTGGCAACCCAACCCGTCGATTTGCGCTGGGGGCTGGAGGCGGTGGTGACGCAACTGGGCGCGCTGACCGATCTGGTCGCCTCTCAAGCGCGCTTTGCCGATCTGATCGTGCTGCCCCGCCCCTACGGCCCCGGTGTCGGGCCCGAGGCCGAAGCGGTGGTCGAGGCGGCCCTGTTTGACGGCAAGGCCCCGGTTTTGGTGTTGCCTGCCAAGGGTCTGGGCGAAAACGCCCTGCCCAAACGCATCATCGTCGCCTGGAACCAAAGCGCCGAGGCGATGGTGGCCACCCGTCAGGCGCTGCCCTTCCTCAAGGGCGCTGACATGGTCAACATCACCGTGATCGACCCGCCGACCCAAGGCGCAGAACGGTCAGATCCCGGCGGTATGCTGTGCCAGATGCTGGTGCGCCACGGCGTCCATGCCGAAGTGTCGGTGCTGGCCCGCAGCCTGCCCCGCGTGTCCGACGTGCTGGCCCGCCATGTCTGGGACCAGAATGCCGACATGCTGGTGATGGGGGCCTACGGGCATTCCCGCTTCCGCGAGGCGATCTTGGGCGGTGCCACCCGCAACATGCTGGAAAAGGCCGAAGTCCCGGTGCTGATGGCGCATTGACCGCCCATGCCACGCCACCCCTGACTTGATCCGGGGCAGCATGGGCCCTGCACAAACAAAAACCCCGGCCACTTGGACCGGGGTTTTTCACATCTCAGCGACGGATATCGTCGTCTTCATCCTCGTCGTCATCATCGTCATTCGGCAGGTTGAAGAAGCTGTCGGCATCCGAGAAATCGGCTGGCTTTTCTTCACGCTCTTCGCGGGTGAACTGCGACAGATCGGTTGCCATCTTGCCTTCAGTGCCCATGCCCAACGACTGCTCGGTCGACACCAGCTTGCGACGTTCATCATCCGTCATCACGGTGCCCTCTGCGGCCTTCTTGCGCACAGCGGCCTGAACCGCCGTGTCCAACTCGGACTGTTTGCACAGACCCAAAGCCACCGGGTCAATCGCGGTGATGTTGTTGATGTTCCAATGCGTGCGCTCCCGTATCGCGGCAATCGTCGGCTTGGTGGTGCCGACCAGCTTGCCAATGGCGCCGTCCGACAGTTCCGGGTGGAATTTCACCAGCCACAGGATGGACGCCGGGCGGTCCTGACGTTTCGACAGCGGCGTGTAACGCGGGCCACGGCGTTTTTCTTCACCGACAGCGGCGGCGTTGAACTTCAGCTTCAGCTTGTACAGCGGGTCTTTTTGACCGCGCTCAATCTCGATCGCGTCCAACTGGTTGTTGCCGACCGGGTCAAAGCCTTTGACGCCCGTGGCCACATCGCCATCGGCAATGCCCTGCACTTCCAATTCATGCATACCGCAGAATTCCGCGACCTGCCGGAAGGTCAATGTGGTGTTGTCCACCAGCCAAACAGCAGTGGCCTTGGACATAAGGGGTCTGGACATCGGACTTCCTCTCGTTTGCCCGTTTACAGGCGGGCTTTCGTTTGCCCGCAAGGGGGCCTTTACAAATCTTCCCCAAGCCGGGAAAACGGCTGCGACCGGGGCCGCAAGGTTTTCGATTTTGGGGAAATCCCGCTTCGTATACTGCCGTTCTGGGCAAAGGGAAAGTGGAAATGCGCCTGTTGTGGCTGGCCCTGGTGGCGATTTGTCTGGGTGCCATGGCGCAGGCCGAGGGCGAAAAGGCAGGCGACTACGATTATTTCGTGATGTCGTTGAGTTGGTCTTCGAACTGGTGCGCGCGGGAGGGAGACGCGCGGGGCGATCCGCAATGTGACGCCGGACGCGGCCTGACATGGACGCTGCATGGGCTTTGGCCGCAGTTTGAAGATGGCTACCCCAGCTATTGCCGCAGCGGGCAAAGCGATCCCTCTCGCGGCGACACCGTGCAGATGGCCGATATCATGGGCGGCTCGGGTTTGGCCTTTTATCAGTGGAAGAAACACGGGCGCTGTTCGGGGCTCTCGGCCAAGGCCTATTACAGCACCATGCGGCAGGCCTATGATTCTGTGGTGATCCCGCCGATTTTCGCGCAGATCCGCAAGGATCTGGTGGCGCCCGCCTTGGTGATCGAAGACGCCTTTGTCGAAGCCAACCCCGACCTGACCCGCGATCAGATCACCGTCACCTGCAAAGGCGGCATGATCCAAGAGGTCCGCATCTGCCTGACCTCCGACCTGCACCCCCGCCGCTGCGGTGCCGATGTGGTCAAGGACTGCACGCTGAAGGATGCCGGGCTAAAGGCGGTTCGATAAGCCGGGGTTCACCCCGGCTCTCTCCCATCCGTCAGGTTGGGTACACCCCTCCCTGCAACCACGCCTATTCCTGCGCCTTCTTGGCCTCGGCAGCCGCCTTCATCCGCGCCACCAGCTCATCCTTGCTGGCCTTGCCGCCTGTGGCCGATTTCTCAGCCCCCAAGCCCTTGCCAACGCGGTGTTTTGGCACGTTCTTGGCCGCTGTCGCATTGCCCGATTTGCCGTAATCCATGGTCACACCCTTGTTCTGTGCCGCTTTTGGCCGTGATGCCCCAAAAGCTCTCGCCCTGCAAGCGGCTGGGCTCTGGTCATCTGCGTCAGATCACGCGCCCACGGTTCGCCCCTTGATGTCGCCGCAAAAGTTAACAAATCCCTAATTCAGATGGGTCAACCTATTGATTTTACTATATATAAAGATGGTCCCGAATTGGGACCACCCTCAAATCAGCCCTTCCATCGCGAACAGATCGGTCAGATTCGCCTCGGGACGCGCCCCAAAATGGCTGATCACCTCGGCGGCAGCGATGCACCCCATCCGCCCCGCAACCTCCAAAGACCGCCCCGTGGACAGCCCAAACAGGAAGCCCGCCGCAAACTGATCGCCCGCCCCGGTGGCATCCACCGGCACCACGCGCCTGACCGGCACCACCACGCGTTCATCGCCGCGGATCAGGATCACTTCATCCCCCGACCGCGTGCAAACCACCAGCCCCGCATCCCGCGCCGCCTGCGTCAAGGCCGCCTCCAGATCGGTCTGATACAGGCTCGCCCATTCGTGTTCATTGCCGATCACATAGTCCAGTTCCTTGACGAGAGTGCGGAAACTGTCGCGGTGACGGTCGACGCAGAAGGGGTCCGACAACGCAATCCCCGCCAACCCGCCCGCCGCCTGACACAGTTTCGCAGCCCTTTCGAACGCCTGCTTTCCGGCAGGCTTGTCGTAGAGATACCCCTCAAGAAACAGGATCGCCGCCTCGCCCGCCACATGGTCGGACACATCAGCCGGGCCAAGATCGGACGAAATTCCCAGATAGGTGTTCATCGACCGCTCCCCATCCGGGGCCACGAAGATCATCGAGCGTGAGGTCGGCAGATCCCCCCCCGCCACCGGCGCGTTCACAAAATCAGTGCCACCTTCGGCCATCGAGGTCACATAGAACCGCCCCAAGGCGTCATCATGCACGCGGCCAATGAAGGCCGTGGTCAGACCCAGATTGCCCAGCCCCGCCAGCGTGTTCGCCACAGACCCGCCCGGCGCCTGCACCCGGTCGGTCATCGCGGCATACAAAAGTTCGCCCCGCTCCCGCTCGACCAGCTGCATGATGCCTTTTTCGATGCCCATCAGTTCCAGAAAGCTGTCGTCGGCTTGGGCAAATACGTCAACGATGGCATTGCCGATGCCGACAACCTGATAGCGTTTCATTCGGTTTTATCCTCGTACAAGCAGTCATCACGGATAGGGCAGATGCCGCATTTGGGTTTGCGCGCGGTGCAGATATACCGCCCGTGCAGGATTAGCCAGTGGTGGGCGTGCAATTGAAATTCGGCCGGCACATTGTCCTCGATGGCGCGTTCGACCGCCACCTCGTCCTTGCCCGGCGCGATGCCAGAACGGTTGCCCAGCCGCAGGATATGGGTATCCACCGCCTGCGAAGGTTGGCGAAACCACATGTTCAGCACCACATTGGCGGTCTTGCGCCCCACGCCGGGCAGGGATTGCAAGGCGGCCCGGCTGGAGGGCACCTGACCGTCGAAGGTGTCGATCAAGATTCGGCACATCTTGATCACATTCTTGGCCTTGTTGCGGAACAGGCCGATGGTCTTGATGTGCCCGACCACGCCCTCTTCGCCCAAAGCCAGCATCTTTTCCGGCGTATCTGCGATTTCAAACAGCCGCTTGGTGGCCTTGTTGACGCCCACATCGGTGGACTGCGCCGACAAAGCCACGGCCACCACCAGCGTGAAAGCGTTGGTGTGATCCAGCTCTCCCAACGGTTCGGCCTCGGCGGCCTGAAACCGGGTGAAGATGCGTTTCAGTGCGGGGTAATCGAGTTGGCGTGTCATAACCCGGATATGCCCGATCCCGGTGTTTGCGACAAGCGCTAGGCGCAGGAAACGGGTCGCTTGTTGTCCGACCCCGCCCTATGTTGGGCGCAAGGAGCCAGACATGACCGACCAGCCCCCCTATCATTACGCCGTCATTGCCCGTGCGTTGAAGATCATTGACGCGGGTGGCCCCGGCCTGACGCTGGATGAAATGGCGGCGCAAATGGGGATCAGTGCGGCGCATTTTCAGCGCACCTTTTCGCAATGGGTCGGCGTGTCGCCAAAACGCTATCAACAATATCTGACACTGGACCACGCCCGCCGCATGTTGGCCAACCGCTTTACCGTGCTGGACACCGCCCTTGGCGCGGGGCTGTCAGGCGGCGGGCGGCTGCACGATCTGTTTCTGACATGGGAGGCAATGAGCCCGGGCGATTATGCTGCGGGCGGCGCGGGGCTGCTGATCCGCTGGGCCTATGCGCCAACCCCCTTTGGCGAGGCTTTGGTGATGGCCACGGATCGCGGCATTTGCGGCATGGGGTTCACTGAGGAATTGGGGCGCGACTGGTCGATGACGGACCTTGCGGCGCGCTGGCCGAAGGCGACCTATGTGCAGGATCAGCATATGGCCGATCTTGCGCAAGACGCCATGGCCGGGCGGGCGGCGCGGCTGCATCTGATCGGCGCGCCGTTCCAGATCAAGGTCTGGGAGGCGCTACTGCACATTCCGTCCGGCCATGTGACCAGCTATTCCGAACTGGCGGGTGCGGTGGGGCATCCGACAGCGCAACGGGCTGTGGGCACGGCGGTCGGGCGCAATCCGATCAGCCTGTTGGTGCCCTGCCACCGGGCGTTGCGGAAGTCTGGCGGATTGGGCGGCTATCACTGGGGGCTGCCTGTCAAGCGCGCGATGCTGGCCTGGGAGGCCGCACGCGACGACGCGGCGGCTTGACTTGCAGCATGGGCGGAAATCTGCCGCGATCCGTTGGGAACCGTGCCGCAGGGTCCGGCGTTGATATATTGACCGTTCAGGGCCGGGTGATTACGGCCGCCCACACACATGAGGCAGCAAATGCAATTCAAAACTCCAATCCTGATTTCCACCATTGCTCTGATGGGGCTTACCGCTTGCGTGGATCCGAACGCCTACCCCAACGACCCGAACGCCCGCGCCACCAATGGCGCCGTGATGGGTGGCATCATCGGGGCTGTGGCCGGGGCCAGCCAAAAGGGTGACGACAAACTGGCCAAAGCCGTCATCGGTGGCGCGCTGGGTGCGGCCGTTGGCGGCGCAATTGGCGCGTCGCTGGATCAGCAAGCGGCTGATCTGCGCGGTTCGCTTGGCAACCAGAACATCTCAGTCACCAACAACGGCGATTATCTGATCGTGAACATGCCGCAGGACGTGTTGTTTGCCACCGGCAGCGCCGGTCTGCGGCCCGACCTGACCCGTGATCTGCGCGCAATTGCTGCCAACCTGATCCGCTATCCGAACAGCCTGATCGAAGTTGTGGGCCACACTGACAACGTCGGCTCGGCAGCCCTGAACCAGGACTTGTCGCAGCGCCGCGCCGTTTCGGTGGCGAATGTGCTGCGCGACAGCGGCGTGCCGAATGGCCGCCTGAGCGCCTATGGTCGCGGCGAGACGCAGCCGATCGCGTCGAACCTGTCCGAAGGTGGGCGCGCGCTGAACCGTCGGGTCGAGATCTATATCCGCCCGACACGCTAGACGCAGGATAGGCACTACCGGCGCATGTTGCGGTTGCGTTCCACCGGCCAAACCCGATCGAACGCAACGCCACATCAGGTTCGAGTTAACACGCAAAGGGCCGGGATCATCCCGGCCCTTTGTCATTGAGATGCGCCCGAATTGGTCATACATTCAAACCAATGCCGGAGCGCACCATGCCTTTTCAAAAGATCGAAGCTGAGAAACTGTCACAAACCGTGGTGCATCAGATTGAACTGCTGATCCTGCGCGGCATCCTGCGACCCGGTGAACGCCTGCCATCCGAGCGGGAACTGTCGGACCGACTTGGCGTATCGCGGCCCAGCCTGCGCGACGCCGTGGCCAATCTGCAGGACCGCGGCCTTCTGACCGCCCGCCCGAATGCTGGAATTTTTGTGGCCGACGTGCTGGGTTCGGCCTTTGCCCCCGCCCTGATCGACCTGTTTTCCACCCACGAAGAGGCGGTGTTCGACTATATCTCGTTCCGCCGTGATATGGAGGGGCTGGCGGCAGAGCGCGCGGCAAGGATGGGGTCAGACACCGATCTGCAGGTGATCGATGCGATTTACACCAAGATGGAAGCCGCTCATCAGAAACGCGATCCGGCGGATGAGGCCAGTCTGGACGCCGATTTCCACATGGCGATCATCGAGGCCAGCCACAATGTGGTGATGCTGCACATGATGCGGTCGATGTATGATTTGCTGCGGCAGGGCGTGTTCTACAACCGTCAGATGATGTTCAAGAACCGGATGACGCGCGACAATCTGCTGGACCAGCACCGCGCGATCAATGCCGCCATTCAGGCCCGCGACCCGGCCCGCGCCAAAGTGGCGGTCGAAGCGCATATGAACTTTGTCGAACAGTCGATGGCTGACCAGATCAAGGCCGCCCGCAACGAGGTTGTGGCGAAACAGCGGCTGGATCACGAACGGTCGCGCTAAAGCGGATTTGCCTCAATCTGAGTCAGATGGAAGAAAATCCAAGACGGGCACCGCCGGTGTGTGTTGCGGTTGCGTCCATCGGATCGACCCTATTGACCGCAACACGCGCTGTATTGAATGCAAAAAGACCGGGCGCGAACCCGGTCTTTTCTTTTCGTATCAAACGCTTAGTGGAACTTAGCTTCAACCTGCGCGATGGCCGCGTCAATCGACGCCGCCGCAGTTATCGCCGTGCTTTGCTTGGACAACACGTCGCTTGCAGCCGCAACCGCCACAGCCACGGCGCGTTCGCGCACCTGACGCAGGGCCGAGGCTTGCGCCGAGGCGATCTGATCTTCGGCAGCGGCCAGACGGCGCGCGATCGACAGTTTCAGATCTTCCTTGGCCTGAGCCGCAGCCGCTTGTGCCTCTTCCTTGGCAGAGGCGATGATGCGCTCGGATTGCTCCTGCACTTCCTTCTGCTTCTTCTCGTAAGATGCCAGCAGGGTCCGCGCTTCTTCACGCAGGGCCTTTGCTTCGGCCAATTCGGCCTTGATCTGGGCCGCGCGGGCGTCGAGCAGACCGGTGATCTTGGCCGGAACACCCGCCTTGATCAGGATGCCCACGAACAGGATGAAGGCCAGCATCACCACGAAGTTGGTGTTGTGCAGCGAGAAGAAGGCACCGCCCGCCGCAAAGGCCGGAGTTGCCGTCAGCAAGGCCATGGTCGCGATCAGTTTTTTCATCGCTTTACCCTTTCAACCGTGCAGTGACAGCCGCCGTCACCGCTTTGGCATCGACCGAACCACCCAAAGCCGCGACCAATTCCTTGGCCGTGTCTTTGGCGACCTCGGTGATGGCCTCCAGCGCTCCGGCACGAATTTCGCCGATATGCTTTTCCGATTCCGCAGTCTTGGCCGCGATTTCGGCATCCGCTTTGGCGATGGCTTTGTTCAGATCTTTCTGAATGTCGGCTTTGGCCTCGGCGACGATCTTGCCTGCTTCGACACGGGCTTTCGCCAATGCTTCGTTGTAGGCACCCTCGGCAGCGACGGCCTTTTGCTTCAGCTCTTCGGCAGCGGCCAGATCATTGGTGATCGTGCCCTTGCGTTCGGCGATGGCACCGCCGATGCGCGGCAAGGCCACGCGCGACAGCACGAAGTAAATCAGCACAAGCGTGACGAGAAGCCAGAAAATCTGGTTCGGAAAGGTCAAGTGATCCAGCTGCGGCATAACTGCCTTTGCGGCCTCGTGCGCAACATCTGTTGCGGCTTCGGTAGTGGTGGTCGCCATTTTGCCCTCCGTCGGACCCTTTTGAATGCTCGAAGGTGCCACGCGGCTGCGGCACCTTCGACCGTAAGGATGCGAGCGTCAGATCAGACGGCGAACATCAACAGCAGAGCGACGAGGAACGAGAAGATCCCCAAAGCTTCTGCGAAGGCCAGACCGATGAACAGCGTCGCGGTTTGCGAAGCGGCAGCCGACGGGTTGCGCAATGCGCCCGCCAGGAAATTGCCGGCAACGTTGCCAACACCGATTGCTGCGGCACCCGACCCGATGGCGGCAAGGCCAGCACCAATGAATTTGCCCAGTTCTGCTGCTGCGAGTACGTCCATGATATTCTCCTTAGGATGGAATAGGTTAGATGGGTTTACGACAAACGTTTAGTGGCCCGGATGCAGCGCATCTTTCAGGTAAACGCAGGTCAGGATGGTAAAGACGTAGGCTTGGATGAAGGCCACAAGAACCTCCAGCGCGTAGATGGCGGTGATCGCAAGGATCGACACCGGCGTCACCAGCACACCGAACCATGAGATCAGGATCATTGGCGCGAAGGCGGCGAAAACTTTGATAACGGCGTGACCGGCCATGATGTTGCCTGCCAGACGAATGGAGTGGCTGACCGGGCGCACGAAGTACGAGATGACCTCAATGATCGCGATGATCGGGCGCAGGACAAGCGGTGCGTCTTTCATCCAGAACAGGCCGAGGAAGTGCATGCCGTGCTTGTAAAAACCCAGCAGGGTGACGAAGAAGAATACGCCAAAACCCAAGATCGCGGTGACGGCGATGTGGCTGGTCGGGGTGAATGACCCCGGCAGCAGACCCAGCATGTTCACGAACAGGATGAACAGGAACAAGGTCATGATCAGCGGGAAGTATTTTGCACCGTCATGGCCCGCCACGTCTTCGACCATGTTGTGGACAAAAGTGTAAGCCATCTCGCCAACGGATTGAATGCGCGACGGGATAAGAGAGCGACCCGCTGACCCCATCACGAACACAAGGATCACGCCGATCGCGGCAAAAGCCATCCAGAGGGTGGCGTTGGTCACGGTGTACCAAGCAATCGGCCCATCGCCGAACAGCGGATGGATCTGAAATTGGTCCAGCGGGTGAAACGCCAAACCCGGTTCGCTGTGCTCTTCGCCTGCCACGTCAGTCTTCCTCTTCATCGTCGGCCACCGAAGCGGCTTTTGGGTGCGGATCAGTCGCCGCGGCGTCTGATTTAGCCTGCATCTCTTTCGCGGACCGCAGCATGGTTTTCACCCCTGCTGCAAAGCCCATCAGTATGAACAGCACCAGAAACAGCGGCATGGTTCCAAACAGAACGTCCAAGCCGAAGCCAATGCCGAAACCGATCATCAGACCGGCCACAAGTTCGATCACCATCCGCCATGCCAGTTGGGCCTGCCGGTGGCTGTCCTCTTTGGCGCTGCGCCGGGGCGCGGCTGCGGCTTTGGCGATTTCGATCCGCGTTTCGAGTGCGGCCAAGCGCGCACGATCAGCGTCCGGTACCACGGCAAAACCCCCAAATGGTTGAGGCAGTAACTAGGGGCAGTGACGTGTTGAGTCAAGCGCGGAAATAGGCGCGCAATATTGAGTTAAGCTACTGTTTTTATTATGACTTAAATTGGTCTGCGCCTGTGTCCGGCGGGGATGACGGGTGGTCTGACTGCCTTTCATATATTCAACCATCTGGTTGACGATCCATCCCACCGCGCCGATAGTCACGCTATGGCCCTGCCCCTGGACATCGTTTTCGCCGCCCTCGCCGACCCGACCCGTCGGGCGATCCTGTCGATGTTGCTGGAAGATGACATGGCGGTGACGGATGTGGCCGAGCCGTTTGCTATGAGTCTGGCCGCAATTTCCAAGCATCTTGGTCTGCTGGCCGAGGCGGGCCTGATCAGCCGCGAACGTCGTGGCCGGGTGATCTGGTGCAAGCTGGAGCCGGACGCGCTGCGCGGCGCGTCGGTCTGGATGCAGGGGTTCGGGCAGTTCGAACCCGTCGATCTGGACGCGTTCGAGCGGTTTTTGGTGGGCGAATTGGCAGATAGCCCCGATCCCGATTAACCTTTTGGCAAGTACCACGCGGCATACTGAGTGCGAAGGAGGTTCTTTTGCACTTTGCCCATCGCATTGCGCGGCAAATCGGCCAGCACCACGGCGGCTTTGGGTTGTTTGAACCGCGCCAGTTTTTCTCGGATTGCCGCCAGCACGACATCCGCATCCAAGGTCACCTCTTTTCGGGGGGTCAACACAGCAAACACCGCCTCGCCAAAATCAGGGTGCGGCAGGCCGATCACGGCGGATTCCAGCACGCCCGGCACCTCGTCCAGCAGCAGTTCCACCTCTTTGGGGTAGACGTTAAAGCCGCCCGTGATGATCAGGTCTTTGGCCCGCCCCACGATGGTGACATAGCCATCCGGGCTTTGTGTCGCCAGATCTCCGGTCAGGAACCAGCCGTCCGCGGTCAGTTCCTCGGCGGTTTTCTCAGGCATCTGCCAGTAACCGGCGAAAACATTGGGGCCGCGAACGCGGATCATGCCGACCTGCCCGGACGGAACCTCTGCGCAGTCGATTGTGATGCGCAATTCAACATCGGGCAGCGGCAAGCCCACAGTTCCGGCACGACGGTCGCCGTCATAGGGGTTTGAGGTGTTCATGTTGGTTTCGGTCATGCCATAGCGTTCCAGAATGCGATGGCCGGTGGCAGCCTGAAACGCAGCATGGGTTTCGGCCAGCAACGGCGCAGAACCCGAGATGAAAAGGCGCATGTTGCGGGCGGCATTGGCAAGGCCGGGGGCGTCCAGCAACCGGGTGTAAAAGGTAGGCACGCCCATCATCACCGTCGCTTGCGGCATCAGGCGCAAAACGGTTTCGGCATCAAAGTTGGGCAGAAAGATCATGGCGGCCCTGGTCAGCAAGGCGGTGTTGGAGGCTACGAACAGCCCGTGGGTGTGAAAAATCGGCAGGGCGTGCAACAGTGTGTCTTGGTCAGTAAAGCGCCACAGCTTGGCCAGCGTCTGCGCGTTCGACAACAGGTTGCCATGTGTCAGCATGGCGCCTTTGGAACGGCCCGTGGTGCCCGAAGTGTACAGGATGGCCGCCAAATCATTGGCGTCTCGGTCGGTTGCTGCGAAATGGTCCGGCTGCAAAGCCATCAGATCAGGCAGACTGCCATGTCCTGCCGCGTCCAGTGTCAGCAGCTGCGCGCCGTGCTGTGCGGCGATCGCGGCCAGATCAACGGCACGCGCCGGATCACAGATGAACAGGCGCGGCGTGGCGTTGCCAAGAAAATAGGACAGTTCATCGGCGGTGTAAGCGGTGTTCAGCGGCAGAAAAATGGCACCTATGGCCGTGGCCGCCGCATAAAGCGCCAAAGATTGCGGCGTTTTGGATATCTGCACGGCGACGCGGTCGTCTGGCTGCACGCCCGCTGCGCGCAGGGCATTGGCCGTCCGCGCGACGATTGTGGCAAAATCCGCGCCGCTGATCCGGGTGGCGTCCTGCAGGATCAGCAGTGGCGCCGTACGAGCGGCAAGCGGCGCAAAAAGCGCATCAAACAAGGGGTTTGGCATGTTTTCTCCTGTTCGGCTCCGGCTGTTGTGGCACGGGAACCAAGGCCACTCAAGCGCAAGGCGGAAACGGATTGTTTCCTTGCTGCGCCGGAATACCGGGAATCCACCGTTTCCGGGCCATTTTCCCGCCGCGCTTTACCGTCAGTTTGGCCCCATGCATCATCCGCAGGAGGCGACCATGCAACGTGCTTACGACCTTTTTGCAAGTTTGGGATTGTTCTCCCGCAAATTGGCTGGGCCGGATCTGTTCGATCTGCGGCTGGAACGCACCCGCACCCGTGAGGCGCGGCGTGAGGCGCGTCAGGGTCTGTTCAAAACGCGATCTGAACTTCGGGCAATCTAAGCTCGCGCATCAGGTCGCGCAGTTCCTGCCGGGCGGCGATGTTGGACAGGTTCAACTGATCCACGCCCGTGTCTTTCAGGTCCAACAGCGTCAGACCGCGCGGGAACAGTTCACGGAAGATCACGCGTTCGGAAAAACCCGGCGACACACGGAAACCGATGCGTTTGGACAATTCCTCCAACGCCGCGCCAACCTTCTTCTTGTTGTGCATCTGCTGGGCGCCCAGACGATTGCGCAAAACGATCCAGTCAATGGGCTTCAACCCGGCCTGCGCCCGCAACTGCCGCGCGTTCCAGACCATTTCGGAATAGATCGAGGGGCCTTTGACGCGACCGGTTTCGGCATCCACCCGCGCCAGCAGGTCAAAGTCGATGAAACTGTCGTTCAGCGGCGTGATCAGCGTATCGGCCAGCGAATGGGCCACCTGTGACAGCCGGGTGTGGCTGCCCGGGCAGTCGATCAGGATGAAGTCGGACACTGGCTCCAACGCCGCAACGGCTGCGGACAGACGGGCATCGAAGGCATTTTCGCCCTCGGCCAAAGCCGACGATTCCACCTCGGGCAGGTCGATATAATCAGGTGTGGGCAAGTTGAGCCCGGAGCGCGCCAGAAAAGCGCGGCGGTTTTCGACGTAGCGGCCAAAGGATTTCTGCCGAAGGTCCAGATCAAGCGCACCGACACGGTGGCCCATCCGGCACAGCGCGGTCGCCACATGCATGCAGGTGGTGGATTTGCCCGAACCACCCTTTTCGTTCCCGACCACGATGATATGCGCCATGGCTGTCGTCCTTGTTCTGCCCTCAACCGAAGGTGCTTCCTATACGGTTAGCGGAACGAAGGGAAAGCGGGAAGTGTCGTCAAGAGAGGGGCGCGTCGTTGCCGCAACGAATGGCGGCATTGACACAGCGCACCAAGGGCCAATCGGTGCGGCCCATGCAATACCCGTCCGGCGTCAGGCGCAAAATCCACAGCGGGCGTTGGCCGGTTTCGGGCAGGCGGGCGTCGCCCTCGCGTTGCATCATCAAGGTGGAGTCGGTGGCATCGCGCAGGTCGTAGACTTCTTCGGATGACATCCGGCCATCTGCATCAAGGCGCAGAGATTGCCAGCGCAGGATCAGATGGTTGGGGCGGGTCGTGAAGGACAGCTCATGCGGATTGGTGTCGCAGGATTGGAACGGATCGGTGGCAGAGCCATACAATCCCGCAGCTTGGTCAAACACCGTTTGAGCCGAGGCGGGGGTGGCAAGGCAAAGGGCAAGGATCAAGGCACGCATTGGCGCAGTATGCGGGAACAACGGCCATCTGGCACGGGAAATCAGACATGAAAAAGGGCGCCTCCGCAGAGACGCCCCCAATGTCGCAGCGGTGTGGATCAGAAACCCAGACCGGCGTATTTGTTCTTGAACTTCGACACGCGGCCGCCGGTGTCCATCAGCTTGGCCGAACCACCGGTCCACGCGGGGTGTGCGAGCGGGTCGATGTCCAGCGCCATTTGGTCGCCTTCTTTGCCCCAGGTGGTTTTGGTCTGGAACACGGTGCCATCGGTCATTTTGACGTTGATGGTGTGGTAGTCGGGGTGAATTCCGTCTTTCATCGCCCTGTTCCTTATTCCGCTTTGGGTTTGTAATTGGTGTCTTCGACAATCCGGGCCGACTTGCCGCGACGGTCGCGCAGATAGTACAGTTTGGCGCGACGCACACGGCCACGACGCACGACTTCGATGCTGTCGATGTTGGTCGAGTACAGCGGGAACACGCGTTCCACGCCTTCGCCGAACGAGATCTTGCGCACGGTGAACGATGCAGAGATGGTCGAGCCACCTTTGCGGGCGATCACAACGCCTTCGTAAGCCTGCACGCGCGAGCGGGTGCCTTCGGTCACTTTGTAACCAACGCGGATGGTATCCCCGGCTTTGAAATCCGGGATTTTCTTGCCAAGCGCAGCAATCTGCTCGGCTTCGAGTATGGCGATAAGGTTCATCGCGTTTCCTTTTATGCTCGGGGTATTCCCCGAAGTGATGCTGCGCCAGAGCTTTGGTCTTCGGCCGGGTCCCTACGAAATGTAAGCCCGCCAGAGGTGGCGCGTGCGTTTTGACGTACCGATGATTGTGCCACGTTTGCTGAAGTCGGCAGACGCGCAGGCGCAAAAGGAATCGGGCCAGATGGGCATTTCTACCCCTGACTTTGCGCGTATAGGGTTTGTGCGGTGGGGGGTCAAGAGTGGGTGCGCGCCGAGCTATTTCCTGCGCTGGTAGGCTTGCCACAGGTCGGGGCGGCGGGCCTTGGTGATTTCTTCGGCTTGCGCCTGCCGCCATTTGGCAATCTCGCCATGATGGCCCGATTGCAGGACTTCGGGGATCGGCAGATCGTTCCATATGGCGGGTTTGGTGTATTGCGGGAATTCGAGCAACCCGTGCGAGAAGGATTCCTCTTCGGTGCTGGCCTGATTGCCCAAGACGCCGGGCAGCAGGCGCACCGTGGCGTCAATCAACGCCTGCGCCGCGATTTCGCCCCCAGTCAGAACGAAATCGCCCAAACTGATTTCCTCAATCGCGTGATGGTCCAGCAGGCGTTGATCGACGCCCTCAAAGCGGCCACACAGCAGCGTCAACCCGTCGGCGGCGGCAAAGCGGCGGGCCATGGCCTGATCAAACGGCTTGCCACGGGGCGACAAGTACAGGATCGGCCAGAGACGGCGGTCCGCGGGTGTGTTCCGGGCGGCCTCGGTCAGGGCCGCGTCCAACACATCGGCGCGCAGCACCATGCCGGCACCTCCGCCTGCCGGGGGTTCATCGACATTCAGGTGCTTGCCAATCCCAAACGGGCGCAGGTCGATCGCCTCCAGCATCCAGCGACCCATGGCCAGCGCCTTGCCAGTCAGCGACAGACCAAGCACGCCGGGAAAGGCATCGGGAAACAAAGTGATGATCTTGACCGTCCACGCGCCCTTGATCGGGCGGGGTTCCTCCATCAGATCGCGCGGCTTGAGCGTGGCGCGCATCGAGATGCGGCCATGGGATTTGCTGGGCGGGGTGTCAGGCGTGTCGGTCATGCAGTCTTTTAGCTCGGACGACGCGGCGCGCCTAGGGCAGAAAGTCGGGGGTTTCACACCCCCGAACCCCCGTGGGATATTTTCAGACAGATGAAAAATTTGAAGCAAGTTTTAGCGGATCACGCCAGACCGTCCTCAGGCTGCGCGCGGTTGGTGGCGTCGATCAGATAGCGCAGCGGGGCCTCGGCCTCGGTGTTGTCCATGGCTTTGGCCAGTTCGGTCAGCATATCCACGCTGGGGCATTGGCCCCACAGATCGGCGTCTTCGGTCAGCGCCAGCGTCAGGCGACGGGCATAAAGCGCAATCAGATCAGGATCATGCGGCAGGGCCGACAGCGCAAAGGTCGGGCCATCGCCGCCCACCACTTCGATCAGGCGGCCATCGGTGGCATGCAGGATCAGGGCGGTGATCTCGGCGCGCGTCGCGTGGTGGCTGCGCACCCGTGCCAGCAAAGTCGCGCGGATCGAACCGGGATCGGCCTGGGTGGACAGCGCGGTCAGATGGCGTGCCACCTCGGCCTCGGATGTGTCATCGGGCAGGTCGGCCAAGGGAGCAATCAGGCGATGGGCCAGATCGAGGCCGGGATTCATATGCGTTTCAGGCGGAGCATTGATGCGGGCAGTCGCGTCATCGAGAAAGCTGTCAACCTGATCGGCCTTCCACGGGTCCCAGACCATTCGGGCCAAGAGAACCGACAGAAAGGAAATCGACAGCGGCAAGATCACTGTAAAGGCTGGCAGCGTGCCAAGTACGCCACCTATGCCACGCCCAACCCCGAACAGCACCGCAACCAGCAGAAGTTGCACAAGCCCTTGCGTCAGCAAGGCAATCAACGCCTGTGGGGCGCGCCATTCCGCAAGGGTGCGCGGCCATTGCTGCGGTCGCAGGATGAACAGCCACAGCAGAAAGATTGTGGCAAACATCGGGACCACAGACCAACCAAATCCGCCGAGGCCCGCCATCAGCGGCCCCACATACAAAAGCGCGGTCACGCCCATCAGCATCCGGACACGATTTTGCATGGTGCTTTGGCCCCCCGCGAGTGTTCTTGGCTTCACATTGGCTGATATGGCGCCGGTTAGTCCAGCCCCTCGGGCAGATCGACGACAATGCGACCCGCGGCCAGATCGACGGTCGGCACGGATGCCATGGTGAAGGGCAGCAAAAGTGAGGTTTTCAGCCCCGGCCCCGCGATTTCCAGCAAATCGCCCGCGCCGTGGTTGTGGACGGCCAGAACCTTGCCCAACAGCGCCCCACCGGTGTCGCGGGCCTCCAGCCCGATCAGATCGGCGTGGTAAAACTCGTCATCGGGCAGCGAGGGCAGTTTCGCGCGGTCCACATAAAGGCTGACACCTTTCAAGGCATCCGCCTGCTCTTTCGTGTTCACGCCCGCGATGCGCGCACCCAGACCGTTGGCCACGGGGCGGGTCAGGGTGATGATGTAATTGATCTTGCCGTCTTCGGAAAACAGCGGGCCATAGTCGGCAATCGACTCAGGGTCGGCGCAAAAGCTTTTCAGCCGGGCCTCACCCGCCACGCCGTAAGAACCGGCAATGGCGCCCACACAGATGCGGTCAGCAGGATTGGGCATGGGCACCTCCGGGGCAAAGGTGGCGGCCCCGATGCGGGACCGCCAAAGGGCAGATTATTCTGCAGCCGGCGCTTCGGCGCGGGCGGCTTTCTTCTTGGCCAGATCGGCCATGCGCTTGCCGGGGACGGCGGCGTTCGGGTTGTTGCGGACCTTTTTGGTCAGCACGCCAGCGGCTTCCAGCATACGCGCGATACGGTCGGTTGGCTGTGCGCCTTTGCTCAGCCAGTACTGCACGCGTTCCATGTTCATTTTCACGCGCTCTTCGCTGTCTTTGGCCAGCAGCGGGTTATAGGTGCCCAGCTTTTCCAGAAAGCGGCCATCGCGCGGGTTGCGGCTGTCGGTGGCAACGATCGAATAATGCGGGCGCTTTTTGGAACCACCACGGGCCAGACGGATTTTCATAGACATAAGTTTAGTCTCCTTGGGTTTTGGTAGGGGCGGGATACCCCGCCGTTTTGGGTTATTTCTGCAGTTGTTCGTGATGCCTGATGACTTCGCAGATGATGAAGGTCAGGAATTTCTTGGCAAACTCGGGGTCGAGATCGGCTTCTTTTGACAGCCATTCCAGCCGTTCGATCTGGCGCGCTTCGCGGTTGGGGTCAGACGGTGGCAGATTATGTTCCGCCTTCAGCCGCCCCACCGCCTGCGTGCGCTTGAAGCGTTCGGCCAGGGTGTAGACAAGGATCGCGTCCAGCCGATCAATCGACTCGCGGTGATCTTTCAGCACCTCGGCGGCAATGGTGGTAGCGTCGGTCATGGCAGGGCCTCCAGATCATGTCGGATCACAACATCGGTGGCATCAACTCCCGGCACATCCACCTGCTTGCCGCCAAGCCGAAGGCCCAGCGCGATAGACCGTGCGTTGCCGGGGTGAATATAGTTGTCGAGATGGTCCCAGCCGAAACTTGCACGCGCCCAAGCCATCACTGCCCGCGCGGCCTCAGAAGCAATGCCCTTCCCCTCGGCGTCTTCGGTGACGAACCAACCGAGTTCGGGTTCAGGATAGCCTTGGGGTTGGTATATGCCAACCTCGCCGACATAGGCGCCATCCATGTCCATGGAAAACGGACCAAAGCCCAGCAGCGGCCACTGCCCCACTTCCGAAGCAAAAAAGCGCCAAGCCTGTTCGGCGGTGAAGGGGCCACCCTCCCACACCGACCGATCAGAGGCATAAAAGCTCCGGCGGTGGGCAAAATCATCCATGCGCGGCATGCGCAGCACCAGACGCGCGGTCGACAGTGTCGGCGCGGTCGGGTGGGCGATGTGCTGCGGGCGGGTGATCATTTCTTTTTCATCAACCCCGACAGGCCGGAAGGCAGGCCAAGCCCGCGCGGCATGCCCGGGAAACCGCCGCCCATGCCCATGCCCTGCTGCATGCCCTTGGCCGCAGCCTCCATCGCTTCGGGCGACATATTGGCAAGGTCGGCAGCGCCTTTGCCACCCATCATCTGTTTGATGGCTTGTTTCATCATGCCACCCTTGCCCATCTTTTTCATCATGTCGGCCATCTGCTTGTGCTGTTTGATCAGCTTGTTCAGATCCGACACTTCAAGCCCAGCGCCCAGCGCCACGCGTTTCTTGCGGCTGGCGGCCATCAGGTCGGGGTTGGCGCGTTCTTTCTTGGTCATCGAGTTGATCAGGGCGATCTGATGCGCCAGCATCTTGTCGTTGAAGCCCGCTGCTTCGGCCTTTTTCGCCATGCCGCCCATACCGGGCATCATGCCCATCAGGCCCTGCATGCCGCCCATTTTCATCATCTGTTCCAGCTGCCCGCGCATGTCGTTCATGTTGAACAGACCTTTTGCGAAACGTTTCGCCATGCGTTCGGCCTGTTCGGCCTCAAACGTCTCACGGGCGCGCTCAACCAAGGCAACAATGTCGCCCATGCCAAGGATGCGGCCTGCGACGCGTTCCGCCTCGAACGTTTCCAGCGCGTCCATTTTCTCGCCAAGACCGACAAAGCGGATCGGCTTGCCGGTCACGGCGCGCATCGACAGCGCGGCACCACCGCGACCGTCGCCGTCCATCCGGGTCAGGACCACGCCCGAGATGCCAACCTTGGCGTCAAATTCCGAGGCGACGTTGACCGCGTCTTGCCCGGTCAGGCCATCGACGACCAGCAAGGTTTCGCGCGGCTGCGCGATGTCACGCACGGCCTGAATTTCCGCCATCAGCACTTCGTCGATGTGCAGACGGCCTGCGGTGTCAAAGAACACCACGTCATAGCCGCCCATCGCGGCTTGGGTCTTGGCGCGTTTGGCGATCTGTACGGCAGTCTCACCCTTGACGATCGGCAATGAGTCGACGCCAATCTGCCCGGCCAAAATCGCCAACTGTTCCATGGCCGCCGGGCGGTTGGTGTCGAGCGAGGCCAAGAGCACGCGCTTGCCGTTGCGTTCCTTCAGCCGTTTCGCCAGCTTGGCGGTGGTGGTGGTCTTGCCCGAGCCTTGCAAACCGACCATCAGGATGGCCGAAGGCGGGTTGTCAATTTTCAGGGCTTCTGGTTCATCATCGCCCGCCAGCACGCGGATCAACTCGTCATGCACGATCTTGACGACCTGCTGACCCGGCGTGATCGAGCGCGTGACAGCTTGACCAATCGCACGCACCTTGACGGCTTTGACAAAATTGCGCGCCACATCCAGCGACACGTCGGCATCCAGCAGGGCAGTGCGCACTTCGCGCAGGGCGGTATCAACGTCGGCTTCGGAAAGCGCGCCGGCCTTGGTCAGGCGGTCGAACACGCCACCAAGGCGTTCTGACAGGCTTTCAAACATGGCGCTCTCCTACTTGGTTGCCCCGATATGGGACGCGACGGCGGGTTTCCAAAGGCCAATGCGAAACGGCACCTGTGGGCGCAACGCGCTGACAGGTGGCGATCCCGGCATGTGCCAAGGGACCGGAAGCGTACGCCTCCGGGGAATTATCTGGGGCGATACGCTGAAGGCTGTGCGGAGTCAAGCGCTGGGGGGACAACAGGGCCAAGGCCAGATTGTCCCCCACGGCCACAAGGCCTTGCGCCGTTTACATGTTCAGCCCGATGGTACCAGGTGGACGCAACCTTGGCGCACCGAAAACCGACCCCTCTTGCAATTTGCGCAGGGGTTGGGCTTCAATATGCGCAGATGTACAGGGGGCCGCGCAATGGATAACTGGGACGAGGTGCGCACCGCCTTTCAGGTGGCACGGATGGGCACGGTTTCGGGCGCAGCCGATGTGCTGGGTGTCCACCATGCCACCGTGATCCGCCACATTGATGCGCTGGAAAAGCGGCTGGGCGCGCGGCTGTTCCAACGCCATGCGCGCGGTTACACCCCAACCGAAGCCGGGCGCGATCTGTTGCTGGTGGCGCAGACCACCGAGGAACAATTTGGGCAGTTGGCGAGCCGGATCAAGGGACAGGGTGAGACGGTGGCCGGAGAATTGGTGGTGACAGCGATTACCGGCATCACCGGCCTGCTAACCCCGGTCTTCGCGGCGTTTCAAGATGCCCATCCGGCAGTGGTGATAAGGTTTCTGACCGACATGCGCCTGTTTCGGCTGGATTACGGCGAGGCGCATGTGGCGATCCGGGCCGGGGGGGCGCCGCAAGAGCCGGACAATGTGGTGCAACCCCTGATCACACTGCCAATGGGGATGTACGCATCGCGCGACTATATCGCCCGCCATGGCATGCCGCAGGGCGAGGCCGATCTGGCCAAGCACCGTTTTATCAGCGCCGACAGCGCCGACAGCCGCGCGCCGTTTTACCGCTGGTTGCGTGCTGCGGTGCCGGCTGACTGCCTGACCTTCCGCGTTACCGAAACGGCGGCCAGCGAGGCCGCGCTGCGGGCCGGTCTGGGCATCGGCTTTATGGCCACGCGCGACGCCGTCCATGATCCTGAACTGGTCGAGGTGCTACCGCCGCGCCCGGAATGGGAGTCTCAGTTGTGGATCGTCACCCATGTGGACCTGCACCGCACGCTGAAGGTTCAAAGCTTTCTGGCGCAGTTGAAGGCGGCGGCGGCGGCTTGGGCCGGGGCATGACCCGGAAGGACCCGGCGCGCGGGCACCTGGCGATGCTGGCGTTTTCGGCTTTGGTGGCGGGGTCGTTCAGCCTTGGCGCTATGGCCGCGCCCTTTGTCGATCCGGCGGCGATCACCGTGCTGCGCTTTGCCTTGGCGGGGGCGCTGGTCGGGGCGGCGGCTGTGGTCAGCGGCAAGATCACCCGGACCGCATGGCGCGCGCCGTGGCGATACGTCGTTTTGGGCGCGCTTCTGGGCAGTTATTTTGTGCTGATGTTCTGGGGGTTGCAGACGGCTGCGGCGGTGCCGACCGCGGCAGTGTTCACGCTGACCCCCCTTATGGCGGCGGGGTTTGGCTGGCTGCTGTTGGGGCAGATCACCACCGGGCGGATGGCGGTGGCCTTGGCCATCGGGGCGGTGGGTGCGCTTTGGGTGATCTTTCGCGGTGATCTGGCGGCGGCCCTGCGGTTCGACATTGGCCGCGGCGAGATGATCTTTTTTGTCGGCTGTATCGCCCACGCCATCTATGCCCCGATGGTGCGCAAGCTGAACCGGGGCGAACCGGCGCTGGTGTTCACCTTTGGCATGCTGATGGCGGGATTCATTCTGCTGTCGCTGTGGGGTTGGCGTGCGGTCACTGTCACTGACTGGGCAGGATTGCCGGGGATTGTCTGGATCTGCCTGCTCTATGTCTCGGTTGCCGCAAGCGCGATGACCTTTGTCTTACTGCAATATGCCACCATGCGCCTGCCCTCGGCCAAGGTGATGGCCTATACCTATCTGGTGCCGTCCTGGGTGATCTTGTGGGAGGTGGCCTTGGGCCGCCCTGCACCGCCAGTGATCGTTCTGGGAGGTGTGACGTTGACCATTCTGGCGCTGGGGCTGCTGCTGAAGGACGAGCAGAGATTGGCGTGACTCGGGCCAGTTTGCGGGTAATATCCGGCCATACCGCCGCACAACCCCGAGGATTGCCATGACCGATTTTTTCAAATCCATCGCCCCGATCAAGTTTGAGGGCACCGAAAGCACCAACGAATTCGCCTTCCGCCAATACGACCCCGATGAGCTGATCTTGGGCAAGCGGATGGAGGACCATCTGCGCTTTGCCGTGGCCTATTGGCATTCTTTCGCTTGGCCGGGCGGTGACCCCTTTGGCGGGCAAACGTTCCAGCGGCCATGGTTTGGCGAGACGATGGATCATGCCAAGATGAAGGCCGATGTGGCGTTTGAGATGTACGATATTTTGGGCGTGCCCTTCTACGCCTTCCACGACGCAGACGCGCGGCCCGAAGGGGCGACCTTTGCCGAAAGCCGCCGAAATCTGGAAGACATCACAGATTATCTGCTGGAAAAACAGTCCACACATAAGGCAAAACTTCTGTGGGGCACGGCGAACATGTTCAGCCACCGCCGCTGGATGTCCGGGGCGGCCACCAACCCCGACCCCGAGGTTTACGCCTATGCCGCCGCGACGGTGAAGGCGGCGTTGGACAGCACGCACAAACTCGGTGGGCAGAACTATGTGCTCTGGGGTGGGCGTGAGGGGTATGAGACGCTGCTGAACACAGATCTGAAACGCGAGCGTGCCCATGCCGGGCGGTTCCTGCAATCGGTGGTCGAATATGCCCACAAGATCGGCTTCAAGGGGTCGATCCTGATCGAACCGAAGCCACAGGAACCATCAAAGCATCAATACGATTATGATGTGGCGACGGTTTACGGCTTCCTCAAGGATTTCGGGCTGGAGAAAGAGGTCAAGGTCAACATCGAGCAGGGCCATGCGATACTGGCTGGCCATTCGTTTGAGCATGAGATCGCGACGGCTGCGGCTTTGGGGATTTTCGGCTCGATCGACATGAACCGGAACGATTATCAGTCGGGCTGGGACACCGACCAGTTCCCCAACAATCATGCAGAAAAGGCTGTGGCGTTTTATGAGATTTTGCGCGCGGGCGGCTACACCACGGGCGGCACCAACTTTGACGCCAAGGTGCGGCGGCAGTCGCTGGACCCCGAGGATCTGATATTGGCGCATGTCGGCGGCATGGACACCTGCGCGCGGGCTTTGCGCGCTGCGGCCTATTTATATGAGGACGGCATTCTGGAGGCGGCGCGCAACGCCCGTTATGCCGGTTGGGACCGCGAAGGTGCCAAGGGCATGCTGATGCAACCGCTGGAGGCGATTGCCAAGGCGGTTGAGGACACGAACATTGACCCCAAGCCGCGCTCGGGCCGTCAGGAACGGCTGGAGAACCTGTGGAACTATTACGTCTAGGCCGATCCAAATCCCACGCCGCGCCAGACCTGATCCCGCCGCCTGCCCGGGTCGGGCCTTTGCGCTTATGCGATGTTCGGCTAGGGTTGCGAAAGTCTTGCAAGAATTCAGGCGGGCATATGCAGATTTCACGGCGGTCTTTTTCATCTCTTTCTGTTGCGGCATTGCTGTCGGCCTGTGTCGGCGGCGGCACCGTCGGGCGCGGTGGAGCGGTGTCGGAGGCGCAGTTTCCGGCGCAGCCCAACCCGGCGTTTGATGCCTGGGTGGATGGGTTCAAGTCCCGCGCCTTGGGCAAGGGAATTTCCGGCGCAACGGTAGACCGCGCCTTCCGGTCCGTCGGCTTTCTGCCCGGAGTGATCGAACGTGACCGCAACCAGACCGAATTCACCCGCAGCATCGAGGATTATCTGGCGATTGCGGCGTCAGACGAGCGTGTGAACAAAGGCCGCGCCGCCATGCGGGAGCAGGCCAGCACTTTGTCGGCAATTGAGGCGCGCTATGGGGTAGAGCCGCAGATGGTGGCCGCCGTCTGGGGTCTGGAAAGCTTTTTCGGCGAACGGCGCGGGTCGGTGCCGGTGATGTCGGCGCTGTCTACGCTGGCCTTTGACGGGAGGCGCGGGGCATTCTTTGAACAGCAGTTGATTGCAGCGCTGAAAATCCTGCAAAACGGCGACATCGCGCCCGAGCGTATGACCGGAAGTTGGGCGGGTGCCATGGGGCACACACAGTTCATCCCGACCTCTTACCTGCTGTTTGCCGTCGATTTCACCGGTGACGGCCGGCGCGACATCTGGGCCGATGAACCGACAGACGCGCTGGCCTCCACCGCCGCCTATCTGGCGAAATCGGGCTGGACGCGCGGGCAGCCTTGGGGGGTTGAAGTGCGGGTTCCGGGCGGGTTCAACGCTGGCCTTGCGGGGCGAGGTACCACCCGCAGCCCCGATGCCTGGTCCGAGATGGGCGTGCGCGACATGAATGGCGGCGTGGTGCCGAATCATGGCGCGGCGTCGATCCTGTTGCCTGCGGGCGCAACTGGCCCGGCTTTTATGGTGTTCCGCAACTTCACCGTGATCACCCGCTATAACAACGCCGAAAGCTATGTGCTGGGCGTGGGCCATCTGTCCGACCGGCTGCTGGGCCGCCCGGCCATTCGCGGCAACTTCCCGCCAGACGCGGCAGGGATGAACATTGCCGACCGTCAAGCCCTGCAACGCAAGCTGACAGCGGCGGGCTTTGATACGGATGGCAGTGATGGCGTCATCGGGGCCAAAACCCGTGCTGCGATTGCGGCTTTTCAGCAAAGCCGTGGTCTGGCTGTGACCGGAGAGCCGACGCTGGACCTGCTGCGGATGCTGAGTTGACCAAATGCAAAGGGCTTGGGTTTTACAGCCCAAGCCCCTGAAATTCATGGTGGTCCCAGAGCGATTCGAACGCCCGACCCTCAGATTCGTAGTCTGATGCTCTATCCAGCTGAGCTATGGAACCATTGGTGCTGCGTTTAGCGCCAGCCGCAGGGCTTTACAAGGGCGAATGCGCAAGAGGCCAGAGCAAAGATCACCCGGCGGAAATGGCTTTGGGCAGGTGGATCATGAACTCGGTGCCCTCGGCATCGCTGCGCGCCAGTTCCAGATGCCCGCCATGGCCGCGCACCAATTCGGCAGCGATGGCAAGGCCAAGGCCCATACCCCCTTTCCGCGCACCGCCCTGAAACGCTTCGAACAAATGCTCGCGCGCCTTTTCGGGCAGGCCGGGGCCGGTGTCGCCGACCCTGATCCACCATTCATCCGGCGTCTCACCAGCAGATATTTCGATGATGCCGCCCTGCCCGGTGGCCTCTATCGCTTGACGCGCATTGCGCAAAAGGTTGGCCAGCACGCGGAACAACTGTTCGCTGTCGGCATGGATCACCAGATCGGAAGCAATTTCGATCAGGCAAGTCACCGTACCATCGGCGGCCAAACCTTCGCCCTCGGCCACATCCTCGGCCAAAGTGGCCAAGGCAACGGGCTGCAAATCGGGGCTGGCCTCTTCTGCCTTGCCAAATTTCAGAGTCGATTCGCACAAGGACACGGCACGCGCGATGGAGTTGACCAATTTGGGTGCCGCACGCGCAACCACCGGGTCTACGCTTTCTTCGATCCGGTCAGCAAACAGTTGCGCCGTGGTCAGGATGTTGCGCAGATCGTGGCTGATCTTGGCCACCGCCCCGCCCAGTTGCGCCAGCCTCTCCTTTTGCCGCAAGCTGCCGGTCAGCTGCGTCTGCATCGACTGCATCGCCTCTTCCGCCACCCGCAATTCGGTCACGCGGGCGGTGGGGGCGATCACCCGCCGCGCATCCTCGGGGGCCTGCGCATAGGCCTGCATATGGTCAACCACCCGCCGGATCGGCAGCACGATCAGCCGCTGCACCGCCAGAAACAGAAAGAACGCTGTCACCACCGAAATCAGTGCCGACAGGAACAGAATGCGCCCGCCGTAATCAATCATCGCCGCGCGCAAAGGGGTGGCGTCCATGGTGATTTCAATTAGCAGCCCGGCCTGTTGCACCGGATAGCCGATCACCCGGATGATCTTGTCACCCGGATCGGTCAGGCAGGTGAACGCGTCGCGGATCAGTTCCCAAGGGCCAGCCTCGCGCAGATCGAAAGTGGCGGCGATGGGTTCGGGGATTTCGGACGACAGCACCAGTTGCCGCACTTCATCGCGGCGCAGCACCACGTTGTAGACCTCGGCATTGGCCAGCAGTTCCAACTCCAGCGCGGGCGTCACCATATCCTCGGCAGCCAGTTGCGCCAGCGCTGCGATCTGGGCCTTTTCCAGCCGCATGGTCAGAAAATCGGCCCGGAACCGCGCAATCGACGGCACAAAGATCAGCACTTCGGCCAGCATGACAAAGCCGATGGTCAACATCAGGAACCGCCCGGACAGGGTGTTCAAGAATCCGCCCCGCGCGCTTTTCACCTGTCAATCATCCTCTTTGCTCAAAATCCTTGGCGTTTGGGAGGCAAGCCCCCCGACGTTGCCCTGCGCGCGTCTTATGGGATGAGCCGTTGCACCAGCCGCACCACTTGCTTCAGCCTAGGGTTATCAAAGAGTTTCGGTGAAAAATAGGCCCCAGCTGCGCGCTTGGAAATCTCGCTTCGCGTCGGATAGGGGGCAATCATGCCCGCTATCTGCCCCACTTTGGCCCCCGTCGCCATGGCCAATGCCCAAAGCCCGATCAACTCTCCGGCCTGCGCACCGACAATGGTCACGCCAACGGGCCGCGATTTGACCAGCATCAGCTTGAGAAAGCCGTCCGTCCTGGCCTCGGTGATCGCGCGGTCATTGTGGGCAAAGTCTTGCCGCAACACTGTCAGCGCCGCCCCATGCGCCGCGCGGGCCTGCACCTCGGTCAGGCCAATCTGGGCCAGTTCGGGGTCGGTGTAGGTGACTTGCGGGAACACGGTCGCCGCACGGGCGGGAAGGCCAAACAGCACCTGCCGGATGACCACCCCCGCATGGGCCCCCGCCACATGGGTGAATTGCGCGCCCCCAGCGGCGTCGCCTACCGCGTAGATGCGGCGGTTGGACGTGCGCAGCGCGGGCGTCACCGTCACCCCTTTGGCCGTGAAGTCCACCCCGGCTGCGGGCAAGTTCAGCCCCTCCAGATGCACCTGTCGCCCGGTCGCGATCAGCAGATGCGACCCGGTCAGCACCTGACCATCGGCCAACACCGCCTCTAACCCAGCCGGAAAAGGTCGCAGGCGGGCGACCTCTTGACCCTCGATGATCTGCACACCCTCGGCACGCAAGCTGCCGCGCACCACGGCGGTGGCGTCCACATCGTCGCGTGGCAGGATGGTGCTGCGGGCGATCAGGGTGACCTTGCAGCCCAGCCGCAGATGCGCCTGCGCCATTTCTACCCCAATCGGGCCACCGCCAAGGATCAGCAGATGCGCGGGGCGGTCACGCTGCGCGAAGATCGTCTCATTGGTCAGGTAAGGAATCGTTTCCAGCCCCGGCACCGTCGGGATGGCCGGGCGCGATCCGGTTGCAATCACAAACCGGCGGGCTCGAATGGTGTGGTCGCCTGCCTGCACCTCTTTCGGACCGGTAAAGCGCGCCCAAGCGCGGATTACCTGCACGCCAAAACCCTCGAACCGTTCCTGGCTGTCCACCGGCGCGATATGGGCGATGGTGGCGGCGATGTGATCCTTGATCGCGGCAAAGTCGATGTCCGGCACGACCCCGGCAATACCCGTCGCCCCGTGGCGCATCACCTGCGCCGTCTTGGCCGCAGCCAGCAGGGTTTTCGACGGCACACAGCCCGCATTCAGACAATCGCCGCCCATCTCGGCGCCCTCGATCAGCACCACGCGCGCGCCCATCTGCGCCGCCCCTGCGGCAATCGACAAGCCGCCCGAGCCTGCCCCGATGATGCAAATATCCGTGGTGATCAGCGACATTCAGACCTCTTTCCGGCGCAAGCGCAGCAGCATGGGCAAGGCAGACAATGCGGCCAACCCTAACAAGGGCAACAGGATTTGCGGCGCAAAGATGATGCCAAGATCAGGGGTTTCGCCACGCGCAAACACCTCACCCAAACCTGCGCCGACCGAGGTGAAAACAACTGTGGCCGGGATTATCCCCAGCACGGTCGTGGCGGCGAAGGGCAGCAATCGAATGCCGACAAATGCCGGGATCAGATTGGCAATAAAGAACGGCACAGCAGGCACCAGTCGCATGATCAGCAAGGCTGACCATTGGTTTTGCTGCAAAGCCGCGAGCAACCGCGCGGCAGGGCCTGTGCCCGACTTCATCCGCGCCGCAACATCGGCCCCAAACCCCGCGCGGGCCGCCAGAAACACCGCCACCGCGCCAATGCTGGCCCCAAGCAGGCTATAGGCCGCGCCGGGAAATAGCCCGAACAGAAAGCCGCCCGCCAGCGTGGCAATCGTGGCCCCGGGCAAGGACAAGGCAACGATGGTGATGTAGGCGGCCAGAAATCCTAGGCTGGCCCACAGATACTGCTGATCGCGAAAAGCCAACAGCGAGTCGCGGTTCTGTGCCAAGGCCTCAAAGGTCAAGCGGTCACGCAACAACAAGGCGCCGGCAATGGCGGCGGCAAGGATCAGCACTAACGGCAAGCGACGGGCAAGTTTGGTCATGGGTCGTCCTTTTCACGTTTCGCATCATGGGCCGGAACCCAAGGCGCACGCCAGTCGCATCACGCGTCGTTGATGGTCTGTGTGGTTTCATGCCGACTTCGGGCGTGTTTTGAAATATCTTGAGGCAGCTTTGTCACCCGGTTCAGGAAATGTTGCAGAAATCCTGCATGGCCTGCGTTGACTTACCGCCATTCCCCCCCTAAAGACCGGGCTTCAAGTTTACGCCGTCGAATCCTCTGGTTCGCCGCACCCGTCTGATGGAGACCGCGATGAAGCGCACTTTTCAACCGTCGAACCTGGTTCGCGCCCGCCGCCATGGCTTCCGCGCCCGTATGGCAACCAAGGGCGGCCGTCTTGTGCTGGCCGCACGTCGCGCCAAGGGCCGCAAAAAGCTGTCGGCTTAAGCTTTGACTGGCCTTTCGGGGCCGGACGCAAGGGATAAGACCATGACACCGCCGAAGGTATCGGACATTGGCCCTGATCCAGAGCCATCCGAAGTGCCTCCGGCGGTTTTGCTTTGCGAAAACGGCCCGCGCATCGAGACGATGAAGAATCGCCCCGATTACCTGCGCACCGCCCAAGGGCGAAGGCAGGGTACGGGCAGCTTCATGTTGCAAGGCCGCGCGCGGGGCGATGATCTGGCCTTGGTGCGGATCGGTTTCACCGCCTCAAAGAAAATCGGCAACGCCGTGGCCCGCAACCGCGCCAAACGCCGCATGCGCGCCCTGGCGCGTGAGGTTTTGCCGGCGCAGGCTTTGCCCGGCTGGGATTATGTGCTGGTCGCCAAGCCCGACGCCACCGTTTCGCGCGATTACAAAGACATGCTGACCGATTTCGCCACAGCGCTGCGGTCGGTCCACAAGGTGCGGCCATGACACCGTTGGCGCGGATCGTGGCCCTGCCGGTCCGCGCTTATCGGCTGCTTTTGTCACCGTGGATCGGCAACGGTTGCCGGTTTCAGCCCACCTGTTCGGTCTACGCGCTTGAAGCGCTGGAGCGGCATGGAGCGGCCAAAGGTGGCTATCTGATGGTGCATCGCATCTGCCGCTGCCACCCTTGGGGCGGCCATGGCTATGATCCGGTGCCGGGCGCTGATCCTGCGTTTGACAAGGCGCGGTAGCTGTCACGTTGCACGCTCCGCGGGGGATATTTGGGCCAAGATGAAATCGGTCAAGACTCTGCGGGCTGCCACACTGAACGATTCCGTCACGTTTCACCCGCTGTTCGCTGGCGCACCGCAAACGCCCGAGTTTCGCAATTTGCGCTGGCTGCGCGTGCGTGATGCGGCAAAGGCTTGCGGCAGGATCGCACGCTGGCCGCTGTGCCTTTCTGGCGGCAAGGGCAGTTACACCCTGCTGGCCAATCTGCACGCGCAGCAATGGCGCGATTTGTGGCCGGTTGGCCTGTAACCTGGATCAGGGCCAGCCGAATGTCCCGGCGATTGTCCTGCCCGCATTCTGGCAGAAAATGGGGCGCGCGCAGCGGATCGAAGATCAGGACCCCTATTCGAGTGTCACGTCCAGAATTGCCCCCGCTCAAACGATGTGGTCGCTCTTGCGCAAACGAAGGATTGTCGCCTCATGCGCTGTGATCTGTGCGGCAGCCAAAAGGGGGTGCAGCCTGTTCAGGTCGACAAAGTGCCGGACGCGCGAGAGGCGCGCACGCCGGGGCGTCGGCAAATGGTGTTTCGGGCGCTGATCAATGTGCTGCGACGTCATCTGGCCGATTCGGGCCTGTTTGATTTTGCCGGACGGCCGAGGGATTGCGAAAAATTTAGCAAAAATCCTGTGCAACTTCGGAGTGCCGATTAACCTTCCGATCAACCTGTTTGCTTATGGTCGGCCCGTCGGGGTGCGCCTGCCCCGTATCTTACACGGGGTCGCCGGATGCCACATCTGTCTGTTGCCAGCCTGATCATTGCTTTGCGCCCGGTTGCAGCGCATTTGCGGCGGCCCGAATGGATGGTGTTTCTGCCTGCGCTGACCTTGGGTGCGTTTTGGCTTGGCGGGGAAGAGGTGCTGATCCTGACGGCTCTGGCAACGCCCCTGCTGTTTGCCATCGCCGGGGCGTTCCGCTTGGCTGACACGCCGGTTTTGGGTCTGCCCGATGCGCTGGCGGGCCTGTCCTTGCGCAATCAGATGGTGGGCACGCTGGACCTTATCCTGCGCGAGGCCCCGATCACCGGACGCAACACCGCCTGCCTTGTGCTGCAATTTGATGAGGCTGATGTTCTGGTGGACCGCCACGGCCGCGCCGCCCAGACCGAGGTTTTGGCAAGGTCGGCCGAACGCATCTGCGCCGCGCTGCGCGAGGGCGATGTGGTGGCGCGGCTGGAGGGGGGCGGATTTGCCGTGGCATTGGCCCCTGTCCGCAGGCTGGATCTGGAAAGCGTGGTACAACTGGCAACCCGCTTGCAGGCCGCAATTTCGGTCCCGGTCAGTGTGAACGCCACACGCCTTTACGTCAGTTGTTCCGTCGGATTCTGCCTTGGGCTGCGCAGCCCGGTTCCCCATGGCAAGGCGTTGCTGGACGCGGCACAGATCGCGGCGGATGAGGCAGCGCGCCACGGCCCCGGCGCACTGCGGGCTTACGCCCCCGACATGGCCCGACACCGCGCCGATCGCGACGCCTTGCGCGAGGAACTGGAAATGGCCTTGGATGAGGGCCACATCCGTGCGCATTTTCAGCCGCAGATTGCCACCGACACTGGCGCTATCACCGGGTTTGAGGCGTTGGCCCGTTGGTATCACCCCGAAAAGGGCCTGATCGCACCCGGCGAGTTCCTGCCGTTGATCGAAGACGCCGGCCTCAGCGAACGGTTGGGAGAGGTGATGCTTTACAACGCTTTGGCGGCTTTGGTGCGCTGGGACAAGCTGGGGCTGGGCATTCCCACCGTGGCCGTGAACTTCTCAGCCAGTGAGTTGCGCAATCCCAAACTGGCCGACAAGCTGAAATGGGAGTTGGACCGCTTTGATCTGCAACCCGCCCGCCTGTCTGTTGAGGTGTTGGAAAACGTGGTGGCCGACACCGACAATGACGTGATTGTTTCCAACATCGCGGCGCTGGCGCGGCTGGGGTGTGGCATTGATCTGGATGATTTCGGCACAGGGCATGCCTCCATCACATCAATCCGGCGCTTTGAGGTGCGGCGGATCAAGATAGACCAAAGCTTTGTCACCCGTGTCGACGAGGACCGCGAACAGCAAAAGATGGTGGCAGCGATCTTGTCGATGGCGGAACGGCTGGGTCTGGCGACACTGGCCGAAGGCGTGGAAACGCCGCAAGAGCACGCGATGCTGGCGCAACTGGGTTGTGGCGATGTGCAGGGCTTTGGTATCGCCCGGCCCATGCCGGTGGATGAAACCATGGACTGGATCGCCCGCCACCGGGCAAGGCTGACTCAGGCCCCGCGCATCGGTCAACGGATGCGGTAAAGGGGACGGCCCGAAACAGGCAATCCGCCGAAACCAGCTGTGGCTGGTTTCACAAACACCGCAAACCGCAACGGCTTTCACTGCAGAAACGTGGAATTGTCCTGCAATCGGTGGGCCGCTGGCCTGACAGGGGGAAAACCGCTTGACCTTTGCCGCACCCTATCGTTGAACCACGCCTGACCTTGAACATGAATGGTGGTGGTCCCTATGGACGATCAGAACAAAAGACTAATCCTTGCAACCGCGCTCAGCTTCCTTGTGATCATGGGCTGGTTCTTGGTTGGACCCATGCTTTTCCCGCAATGGTTTCCGACAGAACAAGCGGTCACGGCGCCTGATCCCGCCGCAACCGCCGCCGTGCCCACAGTCGACCCGGCTGCCACGGCCGCGCTGACGGAACCGTTGCCAGAGGCGCCGCGGCTGACGATTGACACGCCGAAACTGTCTGGCTCGATCTCGATGCTGGGCGGGCGGTTGGACGATCTGTCGTTGAAAACCTATCGCGACACCATCGACCCGGCCTCGCCCGAAGTGCGGTTGCTGTCGCCGGTGGGCAAAGACGCGCCTTATTACGCGGTTTTCGGCTGGGCCCCGGGTGTCGGTCTGGCTGCCGAAGACGTGCCAAGCGCGAAATCCGAATGGAAAATCGCCTCGGGCGGCACTTTGTCACCGGACAAGCCGGTGACATTGCGTTGGGAAAACGGCAAAGGTCTGATCTTTGACCGCACCATCGCGGTCGATGCCGACTTTTTGTTTACCGTCACCGATTCAGTTCAGAACACCGGCGTGGCTGAGGTCAGCCTTTATTCCTACGGCATTGTTGCCCGCCATGGCTTGCCGCAACTTCAAAACATCTACGTTGTGCACGAAGGCATGGTGCGCCGCACCGATGGCACCTTCACCGAGGCCAATTATGACGACGTGACGGGCTATGCGGTGGTTGACCGCGAAGGCGCGCAGGCCGAAGTGATCGAGGCCACCACCGACGGTTGGATCGGCTTCACCGACCATTACTGGATGACGACACTGATCCCGGAACAGGGCAAGCCTTACACCTCGGTCGCCAAATACGTCGCCGGAGCTGACATTTATCAAGCCGAAGTGCGGCAGCCGTTGATGGCCGTGGCTCCGGGTGCGACGGTTGAAACCAAGATGCAACTGTTCGCCGGTGCCAAGGAATGGGAAACCATCAGAGGCTATCAAACCGCTGGCATCGCAGGGTTTATCGATTCAATCGATTGGGGCTGGTTCTATTTCCTGACCAAGCCGATCTTTGCCGTGCTGCATTGGTTGAACGGCATCATCGGCAACATGGGTCTGGCGATCATCGGCCTGACTTTCGTTCTGAAACTTCTGGTGCTGCCGCTGGCCTACAAGTCCTACGTCTCGATGGCCCGGATGAAGGAATTGCAGCCCGAGATGGAGGCGCTGAAAGAACGCGCGGGCGAGGACAAGCAAAAGCTGCAAAAGGAAATGATGCAGCTGTACAAGGAAAAGAAGGTCAATCCGGCGGCGGGCTGTCTGCCGATCCTGATCCAGATCCCGATTTTCTTCAGCCTTTACAAGGTGATCTTTGTCACGCTGGAACTGCGCCACGCGCCGTTCTTTGGCTGGCTGAATGACCTGTCGGCACCGGACAGCTCGTCCTTGTTCAACCTGTTTGGCTTGCTGCCATGGGCTGGCCCGGCCGTGGGCAGCATCACCGCGCTGATCTTCATCGGGGTGCTGCCGATCCTTCTGGGCATCACCATGTGGTTGCAACAAAAACTGAACCCAGCCCCCGCTGACCCGGTTCAGCAGCAGATCTTCGCCTGGATGCCTTGGGTTTTCATGTTCATGTTGGGCGGTTTTGCCAGCGGCTTGGTGGTGTACTGGATCACCAACAATACCATCACTTTCGTGCAGCAATACCTGATCATGCGCAGCCATGGCCACAAGCCGGACCTGTTTGGCAACATCAAATCCGGACTTGCGCGCAAACCCGCAGTGGCGGCGGTTGTCCCGGACAAGGCCAAGAAGAAATGACAGGGCGGCTGGCGCAGATTTGCCGCCACCCGATCAAGGGACACGGACGCGAGGCAATCGCGTCCGTTCGTCTTTTGGAGGGGGAGTGTGTGCCGTGGGACCGGCACTGGGCCGTTGCGCATGACGCGGCGCGCTTGGTGCCCGGCTGGAACCGCTGCTTGAATTTTGCGCGGGGGGCGAAGGCGCCTGCCTTGATGGCGATTTCTTCGCAGTTGGATGAGGCGACGGGCATGGTGACGATGCATCACCCTGAACAGGGTGAATTGCGGTTTTGTCCCGATGATGCCGCCGATCTGCCCCGGTTTCTGGAGTGGGTCGGCCCGCTGAACCCGCCCGACCGCGCGCAGCCGGTGTCGATTGTGACGGCGGGGCGGGGCATGACGGACAGCGATATTCCCTCCGTGGCCATTCTGAACACCGCGTCCCAGGCCGACCTGTCGGCGCGGATGGGCATGGATCTGTCGCCCGACCGTTGGCGCGGCAATCTGTGGCTCGATGGGGCCGCCCCTTGGGTGGAGTTTGACTGGATCGGGCAAAGCATCCTGATCGGTGGCGCGGTTTTGCAGATCAAAGAGCGGATCACCCGGTGCAGCGCCACCAATGTGGACCCGACGACGGGCTTGACCAACGCCGACACGCTGAGTGCGCTGGAGGCCGCTTTTGGCCATCAGGACTTCGGCGTCTATGCGGTTGTGACACAAAGCGGGCCCATCGCGGTCGGCGACGAATGGAGACTGGCATGAGCCTGCAATTCACCCTTGCCCCCGAACCCGAATTTGAGGCCCGCGAGAAGGGCCGTCTGATGTTCGCAGGCCAGGTCGATTTCGTCAAAGGTGTGGTCGCCATGTCTGGGCTGCCCCCTGCGGATCGGTTGGAAGTCTGCTTTGCAGGGCGGTCCAACGTCGGCAAGTCCAGTCTGATCAACGCGCTGTGCGGGCGCAAGAATCTGGCGCGGGCGTCAAACACGCCGGGGCGGACGCAGGAAATCAACTACTTCAATCTGGCCGATGACCGTTTTCTGGTCGACCTTCCCGGCTATGGTTATGCCGAGGCGCCGCTGCCGGTGGTGGCAAAATGGCAGGCGTTGTTGAAAAGCTATCTGGCGGGGCGGCAGACCCTGCGACGGGCCTTCGTGCTGATTGACACGCGGCATGGCGTCAAAGCCGTGGATGAAGAGATCATGCAACTGCTGGACCGCTGCGCTTTGACGTTTCAGGCGGTGATGACCAAGGCCGACAAGGTGTCCAAAGTGGAACGGGACGCCAACATTGAACAGGTCAAGGCGGCGCTGGCCAATCATCCTGCGGCCTACCCAGAACTGGTGGTGACCAGTTCGGAAAAAGGCGACGGCATTGAAACCCTGCGCGCGATCATTGCGACACTGGTCTGACAGCGGTCAGACGTGCTGGCCGCCGTTGATCTGCAACTCTGCGCCTGAAATATAGCTGGACTGCGGCGAACACAGGAACCAGATGGCGTCGGCGACCTCCTTTGGTTGCCCCAACCGGCGCATCGGCAATGTCTCGACGATCCTCTCCGTCCCCGGTGACAGGATTGCGGTTTCAACCTCGCCCGGTGCGATGGCGTTCACCCGCACGCCGAGGGGGCCGAAATCATGCGCCATCTCGCGGGTCAGGGCTGCGAGGGCGGCTTTCGACGTCGCATAGGCTGCGCCTGCAAAGGGATGCACGCGGCTGCCTGCGATCGAGGTGACGTTGACGACGGCACCTTGAGCGGCGATCAGTTCGGACTGCAACCCACGAGCCAAGATAACGCTGGCAAAGAAATTCACATGGAACACCTGCCCCCATGTCCGCAGGTCGGTGTCCAGCGTGGTCAGGCGTTTGCCGCCCTCACCCTTTGGGGAAATTCCGGCATTGTTGACCAGCGCATGCAGCTTGCCGTTGATCTTGGACTTGATGGTTTCGATGGCACCGATGGTTTTGTTGGGGTCACCCAGATCAATCTGGATGTGGTTTTCCTCGCCCCCCGGCCATGGGCAGCGGGGATCAAAAGGTTGGCGCGAGCAGGTCAGCACCCGCCAGCCTTCGGAGCCAAACCGCTTGACGGTGGCATGGCCGATTCCCCGGCTGGCCCCGGTGAGGACAAGGGTTTTCTGATCGGTCATGGCGGCCCCTTTTTCTTGCCCAGACAGGCTGTGCCTTTTGAGGGCGAATTGCAAGGTGTGGCGGTGGTCCCAACTCGGGACCTTTTTTTAATGACGTATTTTCAATGGGTTGACATGATCAAATTCACCCAATTTTAACACTTTGACCCAAACGCAGTGATCGCTTGGCAGATCCATGCAAAGGGGCTATCACGCAAAAACACCGGAGTGTCCCCCCATGAAACAGCAGACCCTGACCATGACCGACGCCATTTCCACTGCCAAGATGTTGTCCGAAGCCCTGCCCTACCTGCAACGCTTTACCGGCGCTGTGGTGGTGGTGAAATTCGGCGGCAATGCCATGGGCGATGATGCCGCGATGGCCGAATTCGCCCGCGACATCGTGCTGATGCGGCAGGTCGGCGTCAACCCGGTGGTGGTGCATGGCGGCGGTCCGATGATCAACGAGATGCTGACCAAGCTGGGCATCAAATCGGAATTCGTGCGTGGCAAGCGGGTGACGGACAAGGCGACGGTGCAGGTGGTCGAGATGGTCCTGTCGGGTCTGGTCAACAAGCGCATCGTGCAGGCGATCATGGATGCGGGCGGGCGCGCGGTGGGGATTTCCGGTAAGGACGACGATTTGATGGTCTGTGTCGCCGATGACCCGGAACTGGGCTTTGTCGGCCGCCCGGTGGAGATGAACGTGCAGGTGCTGCGCGATCTTTACAAGGCCGGGATCATTCCGGTGGTGGCCCCGGTCGCCACGGGCATGGCCGACAACGAGACATTCAACGTCAACGGCGACACGGCGGCAGGGGCGATTGCCGGGGCGTTGCAGGCAGACCGCTTGCTGCTGCTGACCGACGTGCCCGGCGTGAAAAATGCCGCGGGTGAGGTGATGACGCAAATCACGCCAGAAGAAATCCGGCAGATGATCGCAGACGGCGTGATCTTGGGCGGGATGATTCCGAAAACTGAAACCGCGCTGGCGGCGCTGGAGGCCGGTACGCGGGCGGTGTCGATTGTGGATGGGCGCATCCCGAACGCTTGCCTGTTGGAACTGTTCACCGATCACGGTGCGGGATCGCAGATCCGGTCCACCGAACCCCGGGTCAAGCCGCGCGACGGCGTCTGAACCGTCACGGCTGGCAGGGCTGCCGGATGCCTCCGGCGGGAGTATTTGGAAAACAGCAATTTGCGCCGGGCCGCCAGAACGGCTAGGCTTGGGTCTGGAGGATCCCATGCCCAATGAAGCCTTGATCCGCTTGTCGGTGTTTCTGGCGGTGTTTGCGCTGTTCGCGGGGCTGGAGGCCTTGGCCCCGAAACGCGCGCGGGTGCAGGGGCGGGGCGGGCGCTGGTTCACCAATCTGTCGATCACGGTTCTGAACACGCTGGCGCTGCGGGCGCTGTCGGTCGCGCTGCCGTTTCTGGCCGTTGGCGCGGCGGTGGATGCGTGGCGCAACGGTTGGGGGCTGCTGAACGCAGTGGCTTGGCCGCTGTGGGTCGAGGTTTTGCTGGCCATTCTGGTGCTGGATCTTGCGATCTGGGCGCAGCATTGGCTGACACATCGGGTGCCGCTGTTCTGGCGGTTTCACCGCATGCACCATGCCGATCGCGATATGGATGTGACCACGGCTTTGCGGTTTCATCCGGTGGAGATTTTGGCCTCTATGGGGCTGAAGATTGGTTTGGTCTATGCCTTGGGGCCGCAGGCGGTGGCGGTGGTTTTGTTTGAGGTTTTGCTGAACGGCACGGCGCTGTTCAACCATGCCAACCTGCGCTTGCCGCTGTGGCTGGACCGGGTGGTGCGGCTGGTGTTGGTGACGCCGGACATGCACCGGGTGCATCATTCGGTGATCAGGGCCGAGCATGACAGCAATTACGGTTTTGCCTTGTCGGTTTGGGACCGGATTTTTCGGACCTATCGGGCGCAGCCGATGGGTGGGCATGCGGCGATGAAGGTGGGGTTGCAATGGCAGGACGAGAGGCCGGCGAAACTGGGGTGGGCGCTGTGGTTGCCGTTTCGCCGAAGCTGAGTTTTGTCCAGATTTCCGACAGGCTTTGGCCTGAGCAATTGGAAATCATGGGCGGTTTCCAATGCGACGGCGACGATGACCATTTGCCGCGCGGCACAAGGACCGTGTTCCTGATCGGGCCGCGCGAGCCGGGGTTCTGGCCACATCTGAAGGCGCAACCCGAATGGGCCGGCGAAGACCCGGTGGACCGCTGGTCGCGCCGGGTGATCGGGCGGTTGGCCTGCGATCTGGGCGGCAAGGCGCTGTTTCCGTTTGGCGCTGCGCCGTGGCTGCCGTTTCAGTCCTGGGCGCTGCGGTCGGGTGCCGCGTGGCAAAGCCCGGTGCGGCTGTTGGTCCACCGCTGGCAGGGGTTGATGGTCAGCTATCGCGGGGCGCTTGCGTTCCAAGAGGTTATCTCGCAGCCGCGCGTCGATCCGCACAGCCCTTGTGAAACCTGTGTTCAGAAGCCTTGCCTGACCGCTTGCCCGGTGGCGGCGTTGGGGGTGGGCGGCTATGACGTGCCGGCCTGCAAGCAGTTTTTGGCGCAGCCGGACGGGGCGGATTGCCTGAATTTGGGTTGTGCCGTGCGGCGGGCTTGCCCGGTGTCGGTTGGCTATGCAAGACTGGCTGAACAGTCGGCCTATCACATGGGAAAGTTCAACAAATGAAACGCCTTATCCTGACACGCCACGCGAAATCAGCCTGGGATGACCCCCTGACGCCCGACCACGACCGCCCGCTGAACGATCGCGGCAAGGCGGCGGCGGCGGATTTGGGGCAATGGCTGGCCTCGCGCGGCTATGTGCCTGAAAAGGTGCTGTGTTCTGATTCGGTACGCACAAGGCAGACTTGGTCAGGCATCGCCCCTGCCCTGCCCGCGACACCGCTGATGGAGCTGAAACCGGCGCTGTATCATGCCGGGCCGGATGTGATGCTGGCAGTGTTGCGGCACGCCAAGGCCGATTGCGTGATGATGATCGGGCACAATCCGGGGATCGCAGAGTTTGCGTCGCGACTGGTGGCGCATCCGCCGATGAACGAGGCCTTTGCGCGCTATCCGACGGGGGCGACTTTGGTGGTGGATTTCGGGCTGGACGTCTGGGAGCAGGCTGATTTCGGGCTGGGCGCGACGGTTGATTTCATCGTGCCATGCGAGATTGTGCTTTGAACCGAGGGCAAAGTGGGGGGCTTGCCCCCCACCCCCCCCAGGATACTTCAGCCAAGATGAAACACAATTTTAGGTAAATTTGATGGACCCAGGGGATGGGGCCAGTCGGTTCAGTGGCCCAGAATCTGGCTGAGGAACAGTTTGGTGCGCTCCGACTGCGGGTTGTTGAAGAATTCGTGCGGGGCGTTCTGTTCGACGATCTGGCCTTGGTCCATGAAGATCACCCGGTTCGCCACGGCTTGGGCAAAGCCCATTTCGTGGGTGACGCAGATCATGGTCATGCCCTCTTCGGCCAAGGAAATCATGGTGTCGAGCACCTCTTTGATCATCTCGGGATCGAGGGCGGAGGTCGGCTCGTCGAACAGCATGATGCGGGGTTTCATGCACAGACTGCGGGCGATGGCGACGCGCTGCTGTTGGCCGCCCGACAGCTGACCGGGGTATTTATGTGCCTGTTCCGGGATTTTGACCTTGTTCAGGAAATACATCGCGGTTTCTTCGGCTTCTTTCTTGGGCACTTTGCGGACCCAGATCGGGGCCAGCGTCAGGTTTTCGAGGATGGTCAGATGCGGGAACAGGTTGAAGTGCTGGAACACCATGCCCACCTCGGACCGCACCTTGTCGATGTTCTTCAGGTCTGACGTCAACTCGGTGCCATCGACGATGATCTGGCCCTGCTGGTGTTCCTCCAACCGGTTGATGCAGCGGATCAGGGTGGATTTGCCAGAGCCCGACGGGCCGCAAATGACGATGCGTTCGCCCCGGTTCACCGTCATGTTGATGTCGCGCAGCACATGGAAGGTGCCGAACCACTTGTTCATCGCAGTGATCTGAATGGCAATCTCGTCCGAGACTTGCATTTTCTTTGCGCTTTGTTCGGCCATGTTTTGAGTTCCTTAGCGATGATCGGTCTTCAGCTTTTGCTCCAGATACATCGAGTATCGGGACATGCCGAAGCAAACGAGAAAGAAGATGGCACCAACGAAGAGGAAGGGCTCCCAATAGATGCCCTTCCACGCGATGTCGGCGCGGACGATTTTGCTGATGCCCACAAGCGGATCGGCAAGCCCCACCAACGCCACAAGGGTGGTGTCCTTGAACAGGCCGATGAAGGACGACACGATACCGGGGATCGCAATTTTCAGCGCCTGCGGCATGATGATCAGCCGCTGCGACTGCCAGTAATCCAGCCCCAGCGCGTCGGCGGCCTCTGACTGCCCGCGCGGCAAGGCGGCAAGGCCGCCCCGGATCACCTCGGCGATATAGGCGCTGGCGAACAGGGTGACGAGGATGATCACGCGCAGAATGAGGTCAAAGTTGGTCCGCGGCGGCAGGAAGTATTGCAGCAGCAAGGATGCGGTGAACAGCATGGTGATCAGCGGCACGCCACGGATGAATTCGATAAACCCAACCGACAGGGTCTTGATCAGCACCATGTCAGAGCGCCGCCCCAAGGCCAGCAGGATGCCCAAGGGCAGCGAGGCCGAAATCGCGGTGACACCGATGATGAAGGCCAAAAGGAAACCGCCCATCTGGTCGGAGTCGATGGCGGAAAGGCCGTAGGGCATGGCTGCATCTAGCTTTGTGGTGACAGCGTTTTGCACCCACAGCCACCAGACACAGGCGGCCAGAAAGGCGATTGCGGCGGCCACGACCACGCCCAGACGCTGTTGCAGCGCCAGCCAGACCCCCGCGAGGATGCCAAAGCCCAGCATCACCCCAATCGGCCCCCAGATCGACCCGCCCCAAAGCAGGAAGAAGCCCACTGCGGGGAACAGGGCCGTCACCCATACCAGCTGCTTCGGCGCGATATAGCCTGTGGCGGTCAGGCCGACGGCCACAATCGCGGCCATTGCCACGTGCCAACCGTCGGTATTCACCCCGATCAGCGCCAGCAGCAACAACACGCCAACGGTGCCAACCATGCGCAGGTTGGATTTGCGGATGCCGTAATACAGCACCGGGGTGATGGCGACGATCATCAGGGCAAAGGCCAGAATTGGGCGCCAATACATGTCGCGCGGGTAAAAGCCGAACATGAACTGATGCCAGCGTTCCTTGATCATTGCCCAGCAGGCACCGCTTGCGCCTTCACCGGCCGAGGCCAGGATGATCTCACGGCATTCGCCCAGCGATTTGGCAGACCAGACGCCGTTGAGCAGCCAAGGCAGCGCGGCTTTGACCAGATAGAACACCGCCGCCAGTCCCAGCAGGGTCAGGATGGTGTTGAACGGACCCGAAAACAGATTTTCACGCAGCCATTTCACCACACCGCGTTGGGTGGCGGGCGGCTTTTGCTGCGCCAACATCTGGGTGCGGACGTAGAGAAGGGGTTGTTCGGTCATCTTAACGCTCCTTCAGCTTCATCGCGGTGTTGTAGACGTTCATCAGCGACGAGATGATCAGCGACAGGATCAGATAGATCAGCATCATCAAGAGCATACATTCCAACTCTCGCCCCGTCTGGTTCAGGGTGATGCCGCCAAGCGTGCCTTTCAGGTCCAGATAGCTGATGGCCATGCCCAGCGTCGTGTTCTTGGTCAGGTTCAGATACTGGCTGATCAGCGGCGGGATGATCACGCGCAGGGCTTGCGGCAGGATGATCAGGCTCATGGTGCGGCCGGGGCGGATGCCAAGCGCGAAGGCGGCTTCGGTCTGGCCACGGCTGACGGCGAGAATGCCGCCGCGCACGGCCTCGGCGATGTAGGCACCGGTATAGAGCGAGAGTGCGATCAAAAGGGCGGTGAAACTGTGGGCGATGTTGATGCCGCCGACAAAGTTGAAGCCCTTGGAGACGCCATTTTCGCCAACCGGGAAGGCCGGAATTTCAAAGTGCAGGCCCATGGCGATCAGCAAGGCGATGACGGGCACGAACAGGATCAACAGGCTTTTCCACCATGTCGTTGGACGGTCGCCGGTTTCTTCCTGCACCGCACGGGCCTGCGCGCGCAGGCGGCGGTTGATCCAGAGCGAGCCGATAATGACGGCAAAGGTCGCAAGAACCGAAAAGTTGATAGGCACACCCAACGCCTCAAATCCACCCAAGGGGCGGGTCAGCATGGGCAGCGGCACGTTCGATCCCCGGTTGGTGATGGCGACGGTGTCGAAGACCTTCATCTGGGCGGTGGGGGCGGTGCCGCCATCGACCATGGCTTGCGTGACCTTGAAATCCTTCGGCTCTGGCATGGTTTCCGAAAACACGGTGAAGGCCAGGATGATCCACAGCAGCAGGGGCACGTTGCGGAACACCTCGACATAAACGGTCATCAGGCGGCCCACCAGCCAGTTGTTGGACAGGCGCAGCACACCCGCAAACACGCCGATGATGGTGGCAAAGATGCAGCCGAAAAACGCGACCACCAGCGTGTTGAGCAGGCCGATCACCAAAGCGCGGCCATGGGTGCTGTCGTTGGTATAGGGGATCAGCTGTTGGTCAATGTCATAGCCTGCGCGGTTGAACAGGAAGCTGAAGTTGATGTCCTTGTCCTTGGCGGCAAGGTTGACCATCGTGTTGTTCAGCAGCCAAGCGACGCCAGCCAAAAACAGCAGCAGCACGATCACCTGAATGGTGATGGCGCGAAAACGGGTGTCATAGATAAGCATGCTAAACCGAAAGGGAACTTTCGGCGCGTCCGCGGCTATCGTCATGGTATTCCCCCTGTCCTGACCGCGTGTCGGCGTTGGGCCGACCTGATGGGTCTGTCGCCCCGGCGGTTCAGGTATTGTTGGTCAGATCAAGACGAAACGGGCGCAGTTGCCTGCGCCCGTTAATGGTCAGATCAACGGAACGGCGGTGCGTACTGCAAACCACCTTGCGTCCACAATGCGTTCAGGCCACGGGCCAGACCGATTGGGGTGGACGAGCCGATATTGGCTTCGAAGATTTCGCCATAGTTGCCGTTGGCGGCAATGGCGCGTTTGGCCCATTCAGCGTCAAGGCCCATCATCGCGCCCATGTCGCCTTCCATGCCAAGCAGGCGCTTGACTTCCGGGTCGGTGGTCGAAGACGCAACCTGATCGATGTTCGCTTTGGTGATGCCTTTTTCTTCAGCAGCCAGCAGCGCGAAATAGGTCCAGCGTACGACATCGCCCCAGTTGTTGTCGCCATGGCGAACGACCGGGCCAAGCGGCTCTTTCGAAATGATTTCCGGCAGGATGATGTGGTTTGCCGGATCCGCCAACGAGGCACGGGTGGCAGCCAGACCGGAGGCGTCGGTGGTGAAGCTGTCGCAAGCGCCGGCTTCATACTGACGCTGGGCTTCGGTGTCGTCGGCCACGGTCACGGGGGTGTAGGTGATGTTGTTCGACTTGAAGAAGTCGGCCAGGTTCAACTCGGTCGTGGTGCCGGTCTGGATGCAGACGGTGGCGCCATCAAGCTCTTTGGCGGACGAAACGCCGAGGTCTTTTTTGACCATGAAACCCTGACCGTCATAATAGTTCACGGCGACGAAATCGAACTTGAGGTCGGTGTCGCGCGAGAAGGTCCAGGTCGAGTTGCGGATCAGCACGTCAACTTCGCCCGAAGCCAGCGCGGTGAAACGGGTCTCACCAGTGGTGGGGACGTATTTGACCTTGGAAGCATCGCCCAGCACTGCGGCAGCCAAAGCCTTGCAGAGCGAAACGTCGAAGCCTTGGTAGTTGCCGTCAGCATCCGGTGCGCCAAAGCCCGTCAGGGCGACGTTGGAACCGCAGATCAACTCGCCGCGTGCCTTCACATCATCCAGAGTTCCGGCAAATGCCGCGCCTGCAAGGATGGTGGTGGCCGCGAGAGTGCCGAGGAATACAGATTTTGTCATTCTTACCTCTTCCTGTGTGCCGCCGTTCGTGGCGGCGGTTTTGTTGCCCTGCGTGGGTCGCAGATGCGATACCGATGACGGCACGGGGCCGCCAGTGTCAGACAGTTTCGGGCAAAGCGCTTTGAAAGGTCAAGCGAAACAACTGCACATTTAAATGTTATCGCAAACTCAAGGTGTTACCGAATGCAGATCGCAAGGAATGCACGGTCTGGGCTGGGGCAGATGAAAGATTGTTACCCACACAATGCGAAGAATCGGGCAGCATGCGTGAAGGCTGCACGTTTCAGCGACTCCAAATGCGCGGCATCATCGTCGACGCCCCATTGTTCGTCGGTCCAAGATTCGTCGATTCGGCTGAGGGCCCATGCCTGATCCGGGGTCAGGCGACCCTTTGTCACGGCCAGCGCCAACACCAAGGAGCCGGAAATGGCGATCAGATCATGGGCGGCGGCCAGTTGAAACGGGGTCCAGCCATGGACCAGCGCCGACAACTGCCCCAACGAAGCATCGGGCTGTTCGATGTGCATCACACCAGCGGTGGCGATCAGCGGCGCGCCCAGATCTGTGCTGCACCAGTCCAGCAACGGACCCCATTGCGCCTGCTGGCGGTCGATCAGTTCCTGCGGTCCGGTGGCGCGGTAGCACAAAAGATCGGTGCCACCATAAAGCGCCATATTCTCGGCCACCTGCGCAAATTGCGTGGCCACCTTGTCCAGCGCCGAATTGGCGGTGCGGGTGTGCGGCATGGTGTCGGGCTTGACCAGACCCTGCTGCGCGTCCCATTCGGCGGCAATCGCCTGCGCCAAAGCCAGCGTCGGCACCACCAGCAGAGTCTTGGCCGGGGTTTTCACCGCACGCCCGTCCAGACGCACAGTGAAACCGCCATCACAGGAGTCGGCGGTGGCGTCTTTCCAGAACCGCTTGGCCTTCCATGCGCTCATTCTGACCTCGTGAACGGATCGGCGGGCACGGCACTTTCGCCCCAATCAAGCGTTTTCCAAGTCCGCGCCATATGCTCGGGCAGGGGGGCGGTGAAGGTCATCATTTTCTTGGTGATCGGGTGTTCGACCATGATCATACGGGCATGCAGGTGCAGCTTGCGGCTGATGTCGCCGCCGATGCTGGCGCCCCAGCCTTCGCCTTCGTTTTCCTGCCCTGAAAAGCCGTATTTGCTGTCGCCCAAAATCGGGTGGCCGATTTCAGCCATATGTGTGCGCAACTGATGGGTGCGGCCCGTCACAGGCTCCAATGCCATCCATGACAAGCGATTGCCAAGGAACCACAGGGTGAAGTAATCGGTCTGCGCGCGCTTGGCCAAAGGGTATTCGGCCATTTTCGCGGGATGAACGCACATCATTTTCTCGTCGCCGCCACGGCCACCACTGGGCAGCTTTTGCAGCCCGTATTTGATCGAGCCTTGGCGCGGGTGCGGCACACCGGCGACGGCGGCCCAATAAATCTTGCGGGTCAGGCGGTGGCGCAAAGCCTCGGACAGCGCACGCGCGACGCGGTCGGTGCGGGCCAGCATCAGGATGCCGGAGGTGTCTTTGTCAAGGCGGTGCACCAGCTTGGGGCGGTCCTTGTAACCGAATTTCAGCGCCTCGGTCAGGCCATCGACATGGCGGTCGCCTTGGCCGGAGCCGCCTTGGCTGGGCAGGCCCGGCGGCTTGTTCAGGATGATCATATGTTCATCCTTCCAGATCACCGCGTTTTGGATCATCTTTTCATCAGCGGCGGAATAGCCAGCGCGGCGCTGCACCGGGGCCTCGGTATCCGGCAAAGGCGGCACGCGCACGGTTTGGCCGGGGGCGATGCGATCGGCGGCCTTGCAGCGGGCAGAGTCGACGCGGACTTGGCCTGTGCGGCACATCTTTTCGACATGGCCTTGGGTCAGATGCGGAAAGCGGCGCTTGAACCAGCGGTCAAGCCGCTGTTCGCCCTCTTCCTCGGTGACGGTGATCAGAAGAACGGCGCTCATGCGAAGGCTCCACGGGCTAGGGCTGCGCCAAGGGCGACGGCAGTGAGGGACAATAGGACGGAGGCGGCGGTGTATAACAACGCCTGTGTGGCCTGGCCGGATTGCCAGAGTTTCAGCGCGTCAAGGCTGAAGGCAGAGAAGGTGGTGAAGCCACCAAGGATGCCGGTCATCAGAAGGGGGGAAAGCTGCGTGCGGGTGGTGAGAGTGACAAAGAGCACGCCCATGACAAAGCTGCCCACAACGTTAACGATCAACGTGCCAAGCGGCGCGCCGATGGCCGTAACGGTGGCAAAGCGCAAGACAGAACCGATTGCGCCGCCAACAGCGACTTGGGAGAGAGTCCAGAACATGGGGGTTCATTGGGCGCGGATGGGGGAATTGTCAACTGTCGGACCGGGGCCAGCCCCCGCTGCGCCGTTTTTTTGCTGCTGCACAGCTGTCGGCGACGCAACCGGGAGGTTTAGGCCAAGGTGTGGTTAACCGTTCTGGCGTTTGGCGCGAAGTTTGACGAAATAGTCGATGCGCTTTTTCAGTTCGCGTTCAAAGCCGCGTTCGGGGGGAATGTAGTAGACCGGGCGCTTCATGCCGTCGGGGAAATAGTTCTGGCCGGAAAAGCTGTCCTCGGCGTCGTGGTCATAGGCATAGCCCGCGCCATAGCCGATCTCTTTCATCAGCTTGGTGGGCGCGTTGCGGATGTGCAGGGGCGGCGGCTGACTGCCGGTTTCGCGGGCGGCAGTGCGGGCGGCTTTATAAGCGACATAGACGGCGTTTGATTTGGGAGCCAGCGCGATGTAGACCAGCGCCTGCGCCAGCGCGAGTTCGCCTTCGGGGCTGCCCAAGCGTTCGAAGGTGTTCCACGATTCAAGGCAAATCTGCTGTGCCTGCGGGTCGGCGAGGCCGATGTCTTCGACTGCCATGCGGGTGATGCGGCGGGCCAGAAAGCGGGGGTCTTCGCCGCCTTCCAGCATGCGGGCAAACCAGTAAAGGGCGGCGTCGGGGTCGCTGCCGCGCACCGATTTGTGCAAAGCCGAGATCAGATTGTAATGTTCTTCGCCCGATTTGTCGTATTTGGAAGCGCGGCGCATCAGGCGGGTGGACAGTTGATCGCGGGTCAGCGGTTTGTCGAGTTTCCACGCCGCGACCTGCTCGATCAGGTTCAGCAAAGCGCGGCCATCGCCGTCTGCCATGTCGATCATTGCCTCACGCGCTTCGCCGTCCAAAGGCAGGGCACGGGCCAGTTCCTTTTCGGCGCGTTGAGCCAGCAGTTCCAATTCGGTCAGGGTCAGGCGTTCCAGCACGATGACTTGGGCGCGGGACAGAAGTGCCGCATTCAACTCAAAACTGGGATTTTCGGTGGTGGCGCCGACCAGCAGGATCGTGCCATCCTCCATATAGGGCAGAAAGCCGTCCTGTTGCGCCTTGTTGAAGCGGTGGATTTCGTCGACGAACAGCAGCGTCCCCTGCCCGTTCTGGCGGCGGATTTTCGCAGATTCGAAGACCTTGCGCAGGTCTGGCACGCCGGTGAAGATCGCAGAAATCTGCACGAAGGCCAGATCGGTTTCCGCAGCCAACAGCCGCGCGATGGTGGTTTTGCCGACGCCGGGCGGTCCCCACAAAATCAGCGACGAAAGACTGCGTGCGGCCAGCATGGCACCCAGCGGGCCTTCTGGGCCAAGCACATGCGCCTGACCGATCACCTGCGCCAGAGTGCGCGGACGCAACCGGTCGGCCAAGGGGCGCGGAGCCTCTGGCTGCGGGGGAGCGTTGGTGTCAAACAGGTCAGCCATTGGGTTACGATAGGTCGCATCGCGGCCGGGCGAAAGCCGATTTGTCAATCGACCCTGCCCGGATGCATCTGCCACGCCCACCCCACAAGGCGTGGCCAGAAATGCCGTTCAGGTTTTCTGGAACCGGACCGTGCCGAAGCGCACCCTACGAGTCGGCCATGTCCGGTTGAAGTGCCCCCATCAAAACCTGACCACATTCAGTGCAGAAGTTTCGGGCAGGACATCTCGACGCATTGGTTCGGCACGCCGCCGATGTCCATGACCGGCCCGGCTTCGCGCGTTTGAAAGCCGATCCGGCGCATCCATCTGCTCCAGATTGACGGGCAAAGGCCCAACAAGCTGGTGGCCCCAAGCGCCTGCGCCGATGACACCATTTCGTTCATCAGATCGCGCTGCACTTTGCTGCGCCATTCGGACGGTACGTTTTTGGCGATGAAGACCCGGCTGGTTTCCCAGACAAAGGGCGACACCGGGGCCGCCTCAAACAGCAGGTCTTGCGGGATGGTGTCCAGCAGACCGGCCTGCGCGTCGCGGATCATGTAGGAATAGATGCCACAGCGCGCCGTCGTCGGTGTCAGGCGAATGCCCGCCAGCACCACACCATCTTCATGCACCGCGATCCAGCGGCTTTGCGGGGTGTCGTACTGGTCAAACTCCATGCCATCGGCTTCGGGAAGATCCCATTTGCGTTGGACAATGAAGGTTTCGCGGCGCGCGCGCAGCACATTGCTGAACAGCGAGCCATGAGAGTGAAAGTTTTGGAAAGAAAGGGTGGTCGTTTGCATATAATCCTCCAGCTTCGGTCAAAATTTCAGCCGGGGCTGGGGATCAAAAGAGCTTGTTTGCGGCGGCTCGTTGGATTGCCTCGGCTGTGGTGCGGCAAAGCAAACGCTCGCGGGCCGTCCGCAAACGCGCTTTCAGGGCGCTTTCGGAAATCGCCAACTGCGCCGCAGCCTCAGCATAGCGATATCCGTTGGCAATCAGGCGGAGGGCGTCGACCTGCGCGGCCGAAAGCTGATCCGGGGGTGTGGTTTTCTGATGCAGGACCCCGACAAGATCAGAAATTTGCGAAATCTCGTCATCAAAAAATTCACGATCCGCGCGGGCAAAGCCGCCGATGCTGCGCGAGGTGCTGAGACCATGCGAAATGGCCACACCGAAGTTCAAGCCAAAGCTGGCGGCCTGAGGCAGAATGTTTTGAGGATCGGGCGCATCGAGCGCGCTCCAACGGCGGCTGCCCGTCTGACCGAAGGCCCAAGAAACCAAGGGATCGCTCATCAGATAGCCCTGTCGGGTGTAAACCTCGATCCAGGCCGGATCATAGGTTTGCACCATGATCAGGGCCGAGGCAAAGCGGATGTGCAAGCCAAGCGCATAGCCCGAGGGCGCCAGCGTCGTCAGCTTTGCCAGTTGAACATCTATGTCCGCCGATCTGCCCACGCCTGTCGCCCTATGCGATTCCCCGTCCTGTTCATCCGTTGCAATGAAAGGCCCACAGGTCAACCCTGAGCAGATCATTTCAATCGATACACTGTCTATTTAGAGAAATCTGACCGAAATGCACAAAGGCCCGTTCCGAGAACGGGCCTTTTTGGCAGTTTCATAACGCTGATAAGGCGCGCTGGCCTTACGCGTCGATGGCGTCTTCGGCAGCGGTGCGGGCGTGGTCAGCGGCACCTTTCGCGGACGGGTCACGATCAACGAATTCGATGATCGCCATCGGCGCCATGTCGCCATAACGGAAGCCGGCCTTCAGCACGCGAACATAGCCGCCCTGACGGGTCTGGTAGCGCGGGCCAAGGATTTCGAACAGGCGCGCGGTGTGGATGTCTTGCTTCAACTGCGCATGGGCCTGACGACGGGCGTGCAGGTCGCCACGTTTTGCCAAGGTGATCAGCTTTTCGATGATCGGGCGCAATTCTTTGGCCTTCGGCAGGGTGGTCTTGATCTGTTCATGTTCAATCAGCGAACCGGCCATGTTGGCGAACATCGCCTTGCGGTGTTCATGGGTGCGGTTCAGCTTGCGGTAACCATTTGAGTGACGCATCGGAGTCTCCTAGACGCTGTGTTTTGCTTTGTCCGGCAGGGCCTACGATTGGTCCCGCTCACCTTGGGGCTTGCGCCCAGTTGTTCCCCGGCAGCCCGGGCATTTGGGGGGGCGTTGCCACCCCCCTATTCTTAAAACTGGTCTTCGAAACGCTTGGCCAGATCTTCGATGTTTTCCGGCGGCCAATCTTCGACTTCCATGCCCAGATGCAGACCCATGCCCGACAGCACTTCCTTGATTTCGTTCAAGGACTTGCGGCCAAAGTTTGGCGTGCGCAGCATTTCGGCTTCGGTTTTCTGGATCAGATCGCCAATATACACGATATTGTCGTTCTTCAGGCAGTTGGCCGAACGGACCGACAATTCCAACTCGTCCACTTTCTTGAGCAGCAGCGGGTTGAATTCGAGGCCAGCGTCTTCGACACCTTTGCCGGCGGCTTCGGGCTCGTCGAAGTTCACGAACACGGCCAGTTGATCTTGCAGGATGCGCGCGGCATAGGCCACGGCGTCTTCGGGGGTCAGCGAGCCATCGGTTTCGATTTTCATCGTCAGACGGTCATAATCCAGCACCTGACCTTCGCGGGTCGGGGTGACCTCATAGCTGACCTTCTTGACCGGCGAATAGATTGCGTCGATCGGGATCAGGCCAATCGGCGCATCTTCCGGACGGTTCTTGTCGGCGGCCACATAGCCTTTGCCGGTGTTCACGGTCAGTTCCATGAACACGTCGGCACCGTCATCGAGGTGACAGATGACGTGGTCTTTGTTCAGAATCTCGATGCCGTTGGTTTCCGAGATGTCACCAGCGGTGACAACGCCCGGACCTTTGGCGGAAATCGACAGGCGCTTGGGCCCGTCCACATCCATCTTGATCGAAACACCTTTCAGATTCAGCACGATGTCGGTGACGTCTTCGCGCACACCGGCAACGGACGAAAACTCGTGCAGAACGTTGTCGATCTGCACCGAGGTGATCGCCCCGCCCTGCAGCGACGACATCAGGACGCGACGCAGCGCGTTGCCCAATGTCAGACCGAAACCACGCTCCAGCGGTTCGGCATAGACGGTGGCGGTGCGTTGTGCATCTGCCCCCGGCTTTGCGACCAGTTGCGTCGGTTTAATCAGTTCAAGCCAATTTTTGTGGATCATGTGACCGCCTCCATACTTGTCTTCTGCTCATGTCCTAGCAGAGGACGCCCGAGGTTCAGAAATGACGAAATCGGGCCGTGCAGACATCGCACGACCCGACTGATAACAGTGCCTTAGACGCGACGGCGCTTTGGCGGACGGCAGCCGTTGTGGGCCAGCGGCGTCACATCACGGATCGAAGTGATGTTCAGACCGGCAGCAGCCAACGCGCGCAGAGCCGATTCACGACCCGAACCGGGGCCCTGCACTTCGACTTCGACGGTTTTCATGCCATGCTCTTGCGCCTTGCGGGCCGCGTCTTCAGCAGCCATCTGGGCGGCGTAAGGCGTGGATTTCCGCGAGCCTTTGAAGCCCATGGTGCCCGAAGACGACCAGGAAATCGCGTTGCCCTGAACGTCGGAGATCAAGATTTTGGTGTTGTTGAACGAAGAGTTCACATGAACCACGCCAGCGGCGATGTTCTTGCGTTCTTTTTTCTTCGTGCGGGATGCTTTGGTATCGCGTGCCATTATTTACGCTCCCCTTATTTCTTTTTGCCAGCGATGGCTTTGGCGGGGCCCTTGCGGGTACGAGCGTTGGTGTGCGTGCGCTGACCGCGGACCGGCAGGCCCTTGCGGTGACGCAGACCACGGTAGCAACCCAGATCCATCAAACGCTTGATGTTCATCGAGGTTTCGCGGCGCAAGTCGCCTTCAACGGTGACGTTTGCGTCGATGTACTCGCGGATCGCCAGCACTTCGGCATCCGAAAGCTGGTTCACGCGACGGGAGCGGTCGATGTTGACGGACGCGCAGATTTGCTCTGCAATCGCCGGGCCAACGCCAGTGATATAGGTGAGCGCGATCGGAACCCGTTTCGCGGTCGGGATGTTAACGCCAGCAATACGTGCCAAACGTGTCTTCCTTCATGGTTGCGGTTCCGTCATGCCAGAACCTTTTTTCACAACACCGCCCCGGTTGTCACCGCGACGATACGAATCTTCCGCATAAACGGAAACCAAACAGCGATTCCGCTGCAGGACGGTGTGCTTTATGGGCTTTTCCCCGGGGCGTCAAGGCCGGGAATGGGGAATTGTCAGCTCTTGTCAAGAACCTTTGCAATCGCTTGCGCCACAGCGTCCATTTCGGCCAGACCATCGACCGACGACAGCCCGCCCTTGGCGTAATAGTAACCAATCAGTGGCGAGGTCTTTTTGTAATATTCCATCAGCCGGGTTTTCAGGGCATCGGCGTTGTCATCGGCGCGGCGGCGCAGGTCATGGCTGCCACAGGCATCGCAGGTGCCATCCACGGCTGTCGGGCGGGTGAGATCGTGGTAAACCTCGCCACATTGGCCGCAGGTGTAGCGTCCGGTGATGCGGGCCACCAGTGCCGCGTCATCCACCTGCATTTCGATCACCGCATCCAGCCCCTGCCCCGTACGCGTCAGCAGATCGCCCAAGGCATCGGCTTGTTTCAGGGTGCGCGGAAAGCCGTCAAAGATAAAGCCGCCCCCCGCTGCGCCCGTCAGCTTTTCCTCAATCAGACCGATCACGATATCATCCGTCACCAATTCACCGCGTGCCATCACTTCGGCCACGCGGCGGCCCATTTCGGTGCCGCTTGTCTTGGCCTCACGCAGCATGTCGCCGGTGGAAAGCTGCACCATGGCGCGTTCATCGACCAAGCGCTTGGCCTGCGTGCCTTTGCCAGCACCCGGAGGGCCCAGAAGGATGATGTTTGCCATGGGATCGGCCTTTCCAAAGAGAAAAGGCCCGGCGATTGCGCGCCGGGCCCGTAAAATTGCGCCCGGGTTAGCGGCGGGCGGGCGGTTTCGGCGCGGTCGAGCGCTTTTTTCCGCGCAGCTGCGACTTTTCAATCAGGCCTTCATACTGGTGGGCCAGCATGTGCGATTGCACCTGGTTGATTGTGTCCATCGTCACCGACACCACGATCAGCACCGAGGTGCCGCCGAAGTAGAACGGAATCGCGAACTGGTTGCGCAGGATTTCCGGCAGCAGACAGATCGCGGCAAGATAGGCCGAACCCAGCACCAGAACCCGCGTCACCACGTAATCGAGGTATTCCTGCGTCTTCTTGCCCGGACGGATGCCGGGGATAAAGCCGCTTTGGTTTTTCAGGTTATCCGCCACTTCATCGGTTTTGAACGCAACATTCGAGGTGTAGAAATAGGCGAAGAACACGATCATGCCGACGAAGAACAGCAGATACAGCGGCTGTCCGGGGCCGAAATAGGCCAGAATGGTTGACATCACCGGACCTGTCGATGCCCCCGAGAAGGTGGAGATTGTGGTTGGCAGCAGCAACAGCGACGAGGCGAAGATCGCCGGGATCACGCCCGCCGGGTTCACCTTGATCGGCAGGTGGCTGGAACCGCCGTCATAGACCTTCATGCCCACCTGACGGCGGGGATACTGGATGTGGATCTTGCGCAGGGCGCGCTCCATGAATACCACGGCGGCAATAACCGCCACGACCATCACCAGCACGCCAAGGATCACCGGGGTGGAAATCACGCCTGCACGGCCTTGACTGAAGAACTGCGCCAAAGCGGCGGGGATTTCAGCGACGATGCCGGTGAAGATGATCAGCGAGATACCATTGCCGATGCCGCGCGCGGTGATCTGCTCACCCAGCCACATCAGGAACATGGTGCCGCCAACCAGCGTCACAACGCATGAGATGGTGAAATAGAGGCCCGGCGTATGCGCCAGATCGCCCGCCTGAATCGACATCGCGATGCCGTAGCCCTGCAAGGTGGCCAGTGCGACGGTCGCATAGCGCGTCCACTGGTTCATCTTCTTGCGGCCTTGATCGCCCTCTTTCTTCATCTGTTCCAGCACCGGGACCATTGTCGCCAGCAGCTGAATGATGATCGAGGCAGAGATATAGGGCATGATCCCCAGCGCGAAGATGCCCATCCTGCTGATTGCGCCGCCCGTGAACATGTTCAGGATACCGCCAACGCCTGCGCCCGCAGTGTCCATGAACTCGCGCAGGGCGGTGCCATCAATTCCGGGAACCGGAATATAGGTGCCCAGCCGGTAGACCATCAACAGCCCGATGGTGAAGAAGATGCGGCTCCGAAGATCCGTCGCCTTGCCTAGCGCACCCCAGCTGAGGTTCGCGGCCATTTGCTCTGCAGCAGATGCCATGCCCAGTTCTTTCTGCATAACCCGATACGGGAAGCGCCGCCGAACCGTTTCCGGTCGGCGGCGCGGGAAACTTCGCCCGATGTAAGCGGTCTGTCAACCGCTCACAAGGCGTATTGCGCGCAAGTTGACGGCGTTAAGCCGCTTTGCGGACCGACTTGCCATGCGGAGCCAGAATCGGAGCCACCGTCAAGGTGCCGCCAGCCGCTGCCACAGCTTCAATCGCTGCAGCCGACGCGCCGGTCACGTTCAGTTTGACCGCTGCGGTGATCTCACCCTTGTTCAGAACACGGATGCCATCACGCTTGTGATTGGTCAGGCCAGCGGCGATCAACACGTCTTCGGTGATTTCCACAGCCACGTCCAGCTTGCCCGCTTCGATGAACTTCTGGATCAGGCCCAGGTTGATCACGGCGAAACGCAGCTGGTTCGGCTTGTTGAAGCCGCGCTTGGGCAGACGGCGGTACAGAGGCATCTGGCCGCCTTCATAGCCGCCAATGGCGACGCCCGAACGCGATTTCTGACCCTTGATACCACGACCAGCGGTCTTGCCCTTGCCCGAACCCGGACCACGCGCCACGCGCTTTTTCTTCTTGGCCGCACCAGCGTTGTCGGACAGTTCATTCAATTTCATGTCGCATACTCCTATGCCGGAACTGCCCCAGCTGCGACGGCGGGGGCAAACACGGCGATTTGTGATTCTATGCCCATAGGGGGGCATTGGCGGCGTATAGAGGTGCATTGGTGAGAGATCAAGCCGATCATGCGAAACGGGGGGCGGCATTGACGGAGACTGAGGGTTTGGCGGGCCCAAGCCCAGCCTACGCGGTGGACATGGGCAGCTATTGCTGTGTATCTGGCGTTTTCGGGACATGGGGCCGTTATGAGTGCTGACACCAACTATCGCGCCGGGATCAAGGTGCAGTTCAAATCGGAATGGGCCAGTTTTGCCGCCACTTTCGCGCGATTTGAATATGCGCTGAAGATGGCGGGGTTTTTGAAATACGATAAGCTGGGGGCATCGGCCGAGGCCGGGTGGACCGGGTTTGCCGCTGCGTTGGGCGAGGGGTTTCTGGCGGAGTGCCGGATTGAACCGGCTTTGGCGGTGCTGTTCGTGGCCCCGCCCCGGTTGCTGAAGGTGGAAAAGGATCAGGCGGTGGCTTGGAAAAAGGCCCGTGCGGTGAATGGCTTGAGCGATCTGTTCGCCGTGATCGGCGATGTGCAGCGCGGGTTGTTTCATGGCGAGGCACGCGTGCATGGCGAGCGCGACGGCGATTTGATCAATGCGGCGCAAGAGGCGCTGGATATGGCGTTTGCCTTTGCGGCCAAGCAGGCAGAGCCAAAACTGGTGCGGTTTTGTGCGGCGTTTCGGTTTGGGGCTTAGGGGCGCGGCGGGTCAATAAAAGACCCTACAATGCAAAACGCCCCACCTTTCGGCGGGGCGTTTTTGTTTGGATCAGGCGTTAAGCCTTAGCCGCGCTCTTCAATGATCTCGACAAGATGCGAGATCTTGTTGACCATGCCGCGCACGGAAGGTGTATCTTCCAGCTCGCGGGTGCGGTTCATCTTGTTCAGGCCCAGACCCTTGAGGGTCGCGGTCTGCTTGGCCGGGCGGCGTGCAGCAGATTTGACCTGCTTCACCACGATGGTTTTCTTGACGGTGTCGGTCATGATCAAGCCTCCACAACTTCAGCGGCGGGTTTGTTCAAGATTTCAGCCACTTTCTTGCCGCGGCGTGCCGCAACCTGACGTGGTGAAGTCTCGGCCTTGAGGCCGTCGATGGTGGCGCGGATCATGTTGTAGGGGTTCTGCGAGCCGATGGACTTTGCCACCACATCTTGCAGGCCCAACATTTCGAACACAGCGCGCATCGGACCACCGGCGATGATACCGGTACCGGCAACAGCCGTCCGCATCACCACTTTACCGGCGCCATGACGGCCTTCCATGTCGTGGTGCAAGGTGCGGGCGTCCTTAAGCGGCACGCGAATAAGCTGGCGCTTTGCCTGCTCGGTCGCCTTGCGGATCGCTTCCGGAACTTCCTTGGCCTTGCCCTTGCCGAAGCCGACACGGCCCTTTTGATCGCCTACGACCACAAGTGCTGCAAAGCCAAAGCGTTTGCCGCCCTTAACGGTTTTCGACACCCGGTTGATCGCGACCAGACGGTCAGCGAATTCCGGGGTTTCTTCCGGCCGGTTGTCGCGACGGTCATTGCCACCACGATTGTCCCGACGGTTTTCACGTTCTGCCATTTTTCAACTCCTCAGAACTTCAATCCGCCTTCACGGGCAGCCTCGGCCAAAGCCTTGATCTTACCGTGAAAGAGGAAACCGCCGCGGTCGAAGTAGCACACTTCAACACCGGCCAATTTTGCCCGCTCGGCAATCGTTGCGCCCACTTTCGCCGCCGCTTCGACGTTGTTCTTGCCAACGAAACCCAGCTCTTTTTCCAGAGTGGACGCCGAAGCCAAGGTCACGCCTTTGACGTCGTCGATCAGCTGAACGCTGATGTTTTTGGACGAGCGATGAACCGACAGGCGCAGACGCCCATGCGAGGTCGCTTTGATTTTGTTCCGAACGCGCTGACGGCGCTTGAGGAACAGGTCTCTCTTGGTGTTTGCCATGATTGTGTCCCTTACTTCTTCTTGCCTTCTTTGCGGAACACGAACTCGCCCTTATAGCGGATGCCTTTGCCCTTGTAGGGCTCGGGCTTGCGCCATTCGCGGATGTTCGCAGCGACCTGACCAACCAGTTGTTGATCAATGCCTTCCACAATGATTTCAGTGTTCTTCGGCGACGTGACGGTCACGCCGGCAGGAACTTCGAAGTTGACTTCATGGCTGTAGCCAAGCGACAGTTTCAGAATGTTGCCGTTCATTGCAGCGCGATAACCAACGCCCTGAATTTCCAGCTCTTTCTTGAAACCAGCGGTGACGCCAGTGACAAGGTTTTCAACCATCGACCGCGCCATGCCCCACTGCTGACGCGCGCGCTTCGAAGTGCCACGCGGGGTCACTTTGATGCTGCCTTCGTCGATCGTGAGCGTCACGTCGTCGGTTGCGGTGAAGCTGCGGGTGCCTTTTGGACCTTTCACTTCGATGGTCTGACCTGACACGGTCGCCGAAACGCCGTTGATCAGATCTACGGGCTTTTTGCCGATACGAGACATGTCACCCTCCCCTTAGAATACGGTGCAAAGCACTTCGCCGCCAACATTGGCCGCGCGTGCAGTTGCATCCGACATAACGCCCTTGGGCGTCGATACGATGGAGATACCGAGGCCGTTGCGGACCGACGGAATTTCCTTGACGCTCATGTAAACCCGACGGCCCGGCTTGGACACGCGTTTGACTTCGCGGATCACAGGAATGCCTTCGAAATACTTGAGGCTGATCACCAACTCGCCCTGACCGTTTTCGGTCGCTGCGCGCTCGTAACCACGGATATAGCCTTCAGAGGCCAACACGTCCAGAACCCAGGCGCGCAGCTTCGAGGCGGGAGTCGACACGGTCGACTTGCCACGCATCTGTGCGTTGCGGATACGGGTAAGCATGTCGCCGAGAGGATCGTTCATCATCATTTTGCGACCTCCTTACCAGCTCGACTTGACCATGCCCGGGATCTGACCGAACGAGGCCAGTTCACGAAGCATGATGCGCGAGAGTTTGAGCTTGCGATAATACGCATGCGGGCGGCCCGTCAGCTGGCAGCGGTTGTGCAGCCGGGTGGCGGACGAGTTGCGGGGCAGCGAAGCCAGTTTCAGAGTCGCCTTGAAGCGCTCTTCGACGGGCTTGGACTGATCGTTGATCGCCACTTTCAGTGCGGCGCGCCTGACAGCATACTGTTTGACCAGCTTGGCGCGCTTCACTTCGCGGTTCACCATGGATTTTTTTGCCATTTTCGGTTTCCTCGCGCTTACGACGTGAAGGGCATGTTGAATAGCTTCAACAGCGCCTTGGCTTCTGCGTCGGTTTTTGCAGTGGTGCAAATGATGATGTCCATACCCAGAACTTCATCGACTTTGTCGAATTCGATCTCGGGGAACACGAGTTGCTCTTTCAAGCCCATGGCGTAGTTGCCACGGCCATCGAACGAGGTCGGCTTCAAGCCGCGGAAGTCGCGGACGCGCGGCAAAGCGATGGTCACCAGACGATCAAGGAATTCATACATCCGGTCGCCGCGCAGGGTCACTTTGCAGCCAAGCGGCATCTCTTCACGAACGCGGAAACCAGCGATGCTGTTTTTCGCATGGGTGATGACAGCCTTTTGACCGGCGATGAGAGTCATCTCTTCGGCGGCTTTCTTGACCTTTTTGGTGTCCTTGACGGCTTCACCAACGCCCATGTTCAGCACGATCTTGTCGAGCTTGGGCAATTGCATCGCGTTCTTGTAACCGAATTCTTCCATAAGTGCCGCACAGATGCGGGCCTTATAGTCGGCCTTCAGACGCGGGGTATAGGTGGCTTGGTCCAACATCAGATCGCCTCCCCAGTGGTCTTGGCGAAACGAACCTTCTTGTCGCCTTCCATGCGGAAGCCAACGCGGGTTGCTTTGCCGTTCTTGTCCAGCAGTGCGAGGTTCGACAGATCAATCGGCATGGCTTTCGCCAGACGACCACCCTGCGAGGTTTGCGACTGCTTGGTGTGACGGATCGCCATATTGGCGCCATCCACAATGGCCTTGCCGGCGGTCGGGTTCACGGACGAAATCTCGCCCTTGTTGCCCTTGTCCTTACCGGTCAGGATGACGACGGTGTCGCCCTTTTTAAGCTTCGCAGCCATCAAAGAACCTCCGGTGCCAAAGAGATGATTTTCATGAAGTTCTTGGCGCGCAACTCACGCACCACTGGCCCGAAAATACGCGTGCCGACCGGTTCGCCCTGATTGTTCAGGATGACGGCTGCATTGCGGTCAAAACGGATGGTGGTGCCGTCTTCACGGCGAACTTCCTTGGCAGTGCGCACGACAACGGCTTTACGCACGTCACCTTTTTTGACACGGCCTTTCGGAATTGCTTCCTTTACCGACACCACGATGATGTCGCCAACGGATGCATAGCGGCGGTGTGAACCGCCCAGAACCTTGATGCACTGAACCCGGCGAGCGCCGGAGTTATCAGCAACATCCAGATTGGTCTGCATCTGGATCATTTGGTTTCTCCCGACCTTTGGGCATCATTGCCCAGGGTTTCGTAAAAGGGTTGGATAGAGGTTACGGCTTTAGGCCGCGACAACGACCGTCCAACGTTTGGTTTTCGAGATCGGTGCGCATTCTTCAATGCGAACGGTGTCACCGGTCTTGTAGGTGTTGTTCTCGTCATGCGCGCGGTACTTCTTGGACTTCCGCACAATCTTGTGCAGCACCGGGTGCTTGAAGCGGCGTTCCACCAGAACGGTGATGGTCTGCTCGTTCTTGTCCGAGGTCACGACGCCTTGCAGGATACGTTTCGGCATGGGTCTACTCCTCAGTTCGCAGCCGCGAGTGCGGCTTTCTGGTTCAGCACGGTCTTGATGCGGGCAACGTCACGACGGACGGCACGCATGCGCGACGTGTTTTCCAATTGGTTGGTGGCCGCCTGAAAGCGCAGGTTGAATGCTTCTTTCTTGAGAGCGACAAGGCTCTCACGCAGCTGTTCGGGCGTGTTGCCCAAAAGATCTTTGGCGTTCATGCGCCTGTTCCTTTTCTATCACCAGAGCGCCCGTGCTGCGTTTGCGCGGTTACGCTGGGTCCGGTGGATCAATAATAAACCGCGATTCCGAGTCGCCCCGGAGCCGTGGATAGCTGCGTATAGGGGAAGGGGGGGCAGGGGGCAAGGGGGTTTGTTGGAGGAGGGGGCTATTGCGAAGAGGACGTCAGTCAGTCCTTGGGTTCCTCTTTTCCTTTTCGCCCCAACAGCTCCTTTACTCCCTTGGCAACCTCCAAGAAACCATGTCGGCCGCCCTGCGCAACCGCATAGAACACCGAAAGCCCGATCAGAAGCCAAAAATTCAACTGTCCTAGAACCAACGATTTGTATAAAATTGTCAGTACGACCACCGCAGCAGCTACAGAAACGCCCAAGGCTTGGATTCAAGCTTCAAGTGCAACGTTTGATCTGAAGGCCGCGATTTCCTGGGCCATGGCTTCTTCGGGTGTTTTCCACCCGAGCGTTTTTCTGGGGCGCTGGTTCATCAGGCGCGCCACATCGTTGAGTTCGGTCTGGCTGATGGT
>CAMAQR010000011.1 GCA_945860375.1 Pseudorhodobacter antarcticus | reverse complement strand
TTTGCCGAGATTACCACAAGGCGCATCCGCCGCGGCAGTTACACCAGCATCGACGATCTGAAAGCCGCCATCTACGACTACCTCCTGCTGCACAACGCAAAGCCGAAGCCCTTTGTCTGGAGCAAGACAGCCGATGACATCATCGCCCGCGAACGCCGTGCGCTTGACGCCCTCGACGAAATCAGGGGAAATCGGTAGCAACCGTCTGACTCAGAACAATAGACGCTCTCGGGTGTCAGGCTGTCTATAGGTTGATGGCAAGAAACCAAAAGAAGTTGAAAACGGGTAAGGAATGCCTCCGTTTCAGAACTAACGTCCGAACAACAAGAGCCACCACTTTCCAAGCGGTATGGTCGGAACTCCTTAGGCTCAAGTTTCAAGTGCAACACCCACGGCCCAGAGGGCATAGGATGTTGCGATGGACAAACGATACAAGCACCTCAACGGCGAGCCAACTCCACGCCCACCCCAGTGATCTCGTGCATGCGGGGATCACTCTTTCGCCGACGATGGTCTCCTCAACTGGCTGAGCCAGGAGAAATTTACGGCCAATTCCGCTCGATCGCTGCTCCGTCGTAGACAGTGCTGACGGCATGAGCTGAAACTTGATCGCACATTGATTGCACGCGTAATATGTCAAACAATTGATAGTTATACATAAAAAACAATCCCGGCGGGAGTATTTGAAAAACAGCAATGCAAAAAAGGCAAACGACGTCAGTGCCGAAAGCTGGTTCAAGCGCGGCTGGTTCAAGCGCGGCGGAGGTCTGCCGGGTAGACGCCCAATATCTCAACCTGACTGGTGAAATAGGTCAATTCGTCCAGCGCCAGTTTGACATTGGCATCTTCCGGGTGGCCTTCGATATCGGCGTAGAACTCGGTCGCGGTGAAGCTGCCGCCAACCATATAGCTTTCCAGTTTGGTCATGTTGACGCTGTTGGTGGCAAAGCCGCCCATCGCCTTGTAAAGTGCCGCCGGGATGTTGCGAACCCGGAAGGTAAAGGTGGTCATCATAAGGTCCGCGCGGCGGCTGTGGTCGGGCGCGCGAGACATCAGCAAAAAGCGGGTGGTGTTGTTCGACTGATCCTCAATCTCGCGGGCCAGCACGTCCAGACCATAGATTTCGCCCGCCAACTCGCTCGCCAGCGCCGCCTCTGCCGGATCACCCAGTGCCGCCACATCGCGGGCGGCGGCGGCGTTGTCGGTCCAGTTCAAAGTGGCCAGATTGTGATCCTTCAGGAAGGTGCCGCATTGACCGAGCAGGATCGACATGCAGCGCACGCGGCGAACCTGATCCAGCGTCGTGCCCTTGACCGCCAGCAGGTTGATATGCACCCGCACAAAGGCTTCATCGATGATGTGCAGCCCCGATTGCGGCAACAGCCGATGCACATCGGCCACGCGGCCATAGGTCGAGTTTTCCACTGCGAGCATGCCCAGATCAACATCGCCAGACCGGGTGCGTTCAATCACCTCTTCAAAGGTGGCGCAGGGCACTGCCTGCAAATCGGGGCGAGATTGGCGGCAAGCCTGATGCGAATAGGCCCCAAGTTCACCCTGAAAAGCGATCCGACCGGCCATTTCGTTACACTCCACCGCAAAAACCCCGCAATCAGGGCGATTGGTCGCGCTAGTATACCTTGAAAGAGGGCGGGGGAAGCGGGTAGATAACGCCCAAAGAACGGATCGGCCAAACCAGCCGTAAGAAAGGCGCGACATGATCGACACGATGACATTGACCAAAGCCACCGGGGCTGTTTGTGGATCACTGCTGATTTTTCTGTTCGGCACATGGGCGGCTGACAGCCTTTATGCAACCGCTCCAGCGGTGCATGGCGAAGAGGCCGCGGCCCAAGCCTACACCATTGAAACCGAAGGCGCTGCCCCGGCAGAGGCCGCTGCCGAAGGCCCGGTGTTCGCCGATGTCTATGCCGCAGCCGACGTGGCCGCAGGCGAAAAGGTGTTTGGCAAATGCAAGGCCTGCCACAAGATTGATGGCGGGGACGGAACCGGCCCGCATCTGAACGGCGTCGTGAACCGCGCCAAAGCGTCGATTGCAGGCTTTGGATATTCCGAAGTACTGGTCAGCATGGCGGCCGACGCCTGGACCCCGGAAAACCTTGAGGCGTTCCTGACCAGCCCGAAGGCCTACGCGCCCGGCACCAAAATGTCGTTCGCCGGTCTGCCCAAGGTCGAAGACCGCGCCAACGTCATCGCCTATCTGGCGTCGATGCCGTAATTCTTTAGCATTGGTGTTCAAAAGGCCGTCCTTCTGGGCGGCCTTTTTGATTCGCGCATGCCCCGTTCACGCATTCGCGCCTTGTGGGATGGACGGGTTCCGATTTAGCATATCTTAAGCATGATGTGGCAAAAGCCATACAGAGATAGGGGTTTGGGCATGACACGGATGATCAAAGCGCAGGCTGTTCGGGGGATGCGGGGCGTCGGACTGCTGGGGGCCGGGTTGCTGGCAATCACGGCGGCGCTTTCGGCACAGGCGGCGCGGGCGCAGGAGTCAGTGGTGATCGTGTCCCATGGCATCTCGACCTTTGGCAACCTGAAATATCCCTCCGATTTCAAGCACCTGGACTATGTGAACCCCGATGCCCCGAAGGGCGGCGAGATTTCGGAATGGTCGCCCGGCACCTTTGACAGTCTGAACCGCTATTCCGTCAAAGGCGTGCCCGCAGCGATTTCGGCCATTCCCTATGAGGGGATTTTGTCCGGCGTCGATGACGAAATCGGCGCGGCCTACTGTTTGCTGTGTGAGACCATGGAGTATCCCGAAGACCGCTCTTGGGTGATTTTCAACCTCCGCAAGGACGTCCAGTTTTCGGACGGCACGCCGATGACCGCCGATGATGTGCTGTTCAGCTATGAAACCTTCCGCGACAAGGGCATTGCCGAGTTCCGGTCGGTCTTCAACGAAAAGTTCCAGCTGGTAGAGGTGCTTGACCCCTACCGCATCAAGTTCACCTTCACTCCCGGCACGCCGTTCCGCGATATGCCGGCCACGGCGGGCAGCCTTTCGGTGATGTCGCGGGCTGATTTTGCCGCCAACAAGCATGATCTGGAGGAGTCGAGCCTGACCCCCTTTGTCGGCACCGGGGCTTATGTGCTGGACAGCCTGAAACCGGGCCAACAGATCGTTTACAAACGCAACCCTGACTATTGGGGGGCCGCGCATCCCTTGGCCATCGGTCGCGGCAATTTCGACCGGATCCGGATTGAATATTTCGGCGACGACAATGCCGCGATGGAAGGGTTCAAAGCCGGGGTTTACACCTTCCGGGTGGAAAATTCGTCCAAGCAATGGGCGACGGGCTACGAGTTTGACGCGATCAAAACCGGGGCGGTGATCAAGACCGAACTGCCGAACGGCTCGATCGCCTCCGGTCAGGGGTTCCTGTTCAACCTGCGGCGCGAGAAATTCAAGGATCCGCGGGTGCGTGAGGCGATTGGCTTGATGTTCAACTTTGAATGGTCGAACCAGACGCTGTTTTATGGGCTTTACGCGCGGATCAACTCGATCTTTGAAAACACCGCGATGGCGGCAGTCGGCCCTGCCTCGCCCGCAGAAACCGCCATTCTGCAACCGCTGATCGACGAAGGCCTGCTGCCAGCCAGCATTCTGACGGACGCTGCCGTGATGGCCCCGGTGTCCGGTGCCGATGCCAATATGGACCGTGGCAACCTGCGGCGCGCCTCTGCCTTGCTGGACGCTGCGGGTTGGATGGCGGGCGACGACGGCATGCGCCGCAATGCCAAGGGCGAGGTGCTTTCGGTCGAATTCCTTGAAGACAGCCCGGCCTTTGAACGCGTGATCAGCCCCTATGTCGAAAATCTGCGCGCCTTGGGCGTTGACGCGTCCCTGAACCTTGTGGACCCCGCTCAGATGAGCCAGCGGTCCGACCCGCCAACATTCGATTTCGACATCATCGTTGGCAATGCGATCAACGGGTATGAGCCGGGGTCAGAGATGAAGCAGGGCTATGCCTCTGTTACCGCTGACAACTCCACCCGCAACCGCGCCGGTTTTGCCCATCCGGCGATTGACAAGTTGCTGGACCAGATCGAGGCCGCCAAGACCCGCGAAGAGTTGGACGTTGTAACGCAAGCCTTTGACCGTGTGATGCGGTCGACACAATTCTGGGTGCCGCAATGGTACAAAAATGCCCATACCGTCGCCTATTACGACCAGTATGAGCACCCCGAAACCTTGCCGCCCTATGCTTTGGGCGAGATGGATTTCTGGTGGTTCAACCCAGAAAAGGCCACAGCATTAAAGGCGTCGGGCGCGCTGAAATAACCCATGGCAGCCTATATCCTGCGCCGTTTGCTGTTGGTGATCCCCACGCTGTTGGGGATCATGATTGTCAACTTTGGCCTGACCCAATTCGTTCCCGGCGGCCCGTTTGACCAGATAGAGGCGCGGCTGGAAGGCAACGGCGACTCGATTGAGGCGGTGACGGGGTCGGGCGATCCTGGCGCCGAGGTGGACGACGGCGGCTATGTCGGCGCACGCGGTCTGCCGCCCGAATTCCGCGCCAAGCTGGAGGTGGAGTTCGGCTTTGCCCGCTTTGTCTGCCCCGAGGGTTATGTGGGCAAGCTGGAGCAACAAGCCAAGGATTGCGACAAGGAAATGATCCCGGCGGCGGAACGGTTTGTCATCATGATGGGCAAATTCCTACGCTTTGATTTCGGCCAAAGCTATTTCCGATCCGCCAGCGTGATGGAGTTGGTGGCAGAAAAACTGCCTGTTTCCATCACCTTGGGGCTATGGTCCACCTTGATCGCCTATCTGATTTCCATCCCGCTGGGCATCCGCAAGGCGGTGCGTGACGGGTCGTCGTTTGACAGTTGGACCTCTGGCGTCATCATCGCCGCCTATGCGATTCCCGGCCTGTTGGTGGCGGTGATGCTGCTGGTGTTGTTCGCGGGCGGGTCCTATTGGCAGATTTTCCCGTTGCGGGGGCTGACCTCGTCGAACTTTGACGACCTGTCGCCGCTGGGAAAGGTGGGCGATTATCTGTGGCACATCACCTTGCCGGTGCTGGCCAGCACGATTTCGTCCTTTGCCACGCTGACCTTGCTGACCAAGAACAGCTTTCTGGATGAGATCAAGAAACAATATGTGATGACGGCGCGGGCCAAGGGGTTGTCGGAAAACCGGGTGCTTTATGGCCATGTGTTCCGCAACGCCATGCTGATCGTGATCGCGGGCTTTCCGGCGCTGTTCATCGGCGTGTTTTTCGGCGGCAGCCTGATCATCGAAACGATTTTCAGCCTCGATGGTCTGGGCCAGCTTGGCTATAAATCTGCGGTAGAGCGCGACTATCCGGTGATCTTCGGCACGCTTTTCGCCTTTGGTTTGATGGGCTTGGTGGTCGGCATCATCTCGGACCTGATGTATGTGTGGATTGACCCGCGCATTGATTTTGAAAGGCGGGGCTGATGGCTTTGTCCCCCCTGAACCAACGCCGCTGGCGCAATTTTACAGCCAATCGGCGGGCTTATTGGTCGCTGATCCTGTTTGCGATCCTGTTCGGCGTGTCACTTTTTGCCGAGGTGCTGGCCAACGACCGCCCCTTGCTGGTGAACTATCGCGGCGAATGGCGGATGCCGTTTTTGCGGTTTTACTCCGAGGCCGATTTCGGCGGCGATTTCCGCACCGAGGCGAATTACAAGTCGGTCGAGGTGCAGTGCCTGATCCTGACTGGCGGTCTGGTGGATTGCTTTGACGAGCCGGAAACCATGATCCAATCCGCCGAACTGGGCAAACTGGAAGGTTCCAAGGGCAGCATCCTGTGGCCGCCCATTCCCTTTTCCTACAACACAATCAACGATCTGGGCGGCAAGGCGGCGCCTTCGGCCCCCGACAGCACCCATTGGCTGGGCACCGATGATACCAGTCGCGATGTGCTGGCGCGGGTGATCTATGGCTTTCGGTTGTCAGTGGCCTTTGCGCTGATTGTCACTGTACTGACCTCGGCCTTGGGTGTCGCGGCGGGCGCCATTCAGGGTTATTTTGGCGGCAAAGTGGATCTGATCTTTCAGCGCGTGCTGGAGATTTGGAGCGGCACGCCCGAACTTTACGTCATCATCATCGTGTTTTCGGTCTGGCAGCGCAGTTTCTGGATATTGATCCTGCTGATGGTGGCCTTTGGCTGGACACGGCTGATCGGCGTGGTGCGCGCCGAATTCCTGCGGGCCCGGAATTTCGAATATGTGCGCGCGGCCAAGGCCTTGGGTGTGCCGGACCGGGTGATCATGTTCCGCCATGTGCTGCCGAATGCCATGGTGGCGACGCTGACGATGCTGCCATTCGTGGTGTCTGGCACCATCGGATCGCTGGCGGCGCTGGATTATCTGGGCTTTGGTCTGCCCGCCTCCTTGCCCTCCTTGGGCCAGTTGTCGCGCCAAGCACAGCAGAACCTGCAAATGCCGTCTCTGGCGTTTACGGCTTTTTTCACCTTTGCCATCATGCTGTCGCTGCTGGTCTTCATCTTCGAAGGCGTGCGCGACGCGTTTGACCCCAGAAAGACCTTCCAATGACCGTGGTTCTGGAGGTTGAAAACCTGAACATTGCCTTCCAGCAAGACGGCCGCACGATCAATGCCGTGCGGGGCGTCGGGTTTACGGTTGGCAAGGGCGAAACTGTGGCCTTGGTGGGCGAGTCCGGTTCGGGCAAGTCTGTCACCGCCTTGGCCACCGTGGGCCTGCTGCCCGACAGCGCCGCCGTGACCGGTTCGGTGCGCTATCTGGGGCGCGAAATGGTCGGCGCGTCGGAAAATGATCTGCGCCGGGTGCGCGGCAATGACATCAGCTTCATCTTTCAAGAACCGATGACCAGCCTGAACCCCTTGCACACGATTGAGCGGCAAATCGGCGAAAGTCTTGGCCTGCATCAAGGGCTTACGGGGGCAGCGGCGCGTGCCCGCATCCTTGATCTGCTGAACAAGGTTGGCATCCGCAACCCCGAAAGCCGCCTTGACGCCTATCCGCATCAGCTTTCAGGAGGCCAACGTCAGCGGGTGATGATCGCAATGGCGCTGGCCAATGGCCCCGAACTGCTGATCGCGGATGAGCCAACGACGGCGCTGGACGTGACGATTCAGGCCCAGATCCTAGAGCTGCTGGCCGAGTTGAAACGATCAGAATCGCTCAGCCTGCTGTTCATCACCCATGACCTTGGCATCGTGCGCCGCATTGCCGACCGGGTTTGCGTGATGCAGGGCGGCGAGATTGTTGAACAAGGGCCGACGACCGACATTTTTGCCAATCCGCAGCACCCCTACACGCGCAAACTGCTGGCCGCCGAACCCAAGGGCCGCCCCGACCCGGTGCCTGAAGGTGCGACAGAAATTGCGCGCACGGAAAATCTGCGGGTGTGGTTCCCGATCCATCAGGGTTTTCTGCGCCGCGTCACGGGCCATGTGAAAGCGGTGAACGGCGCCAGCCTGTCTGTGCGCGCGGGGGAAACCCTTGGTATCGTTGGTGAAAGTGGGTCTGGAAAGACCACCTTGGCACTGGCGATGCTGCGGCTGATCGGGTCGGAAGGCCGGATTTCCATAAAGGGGCAGGATATATCCGCCCTGTCCGGCAGCGCTTTGCGCCCCTATCGCCGCGACATGCAAATCGTGTTTCAAGACCCCTATGGCAGTCTGTCGCCGCGCATGACCGCCGCCGAAATCATCGCCGAGGGGCTTGGCGTGCATGGGCTGGAACCGGGGCGCAACCGCGCAGAGATGGTGGCCGACATGATGGTCGAGGTGGGGTTGGATCCGGCCATGGCTGCCCGCTATCCACATGAATTTTCGGGCGGCCAAAAGCAGCGCATCGCCATAGCGCGCGCGATGATCCTGCGGCCCAAACTGGTGATGCTGGACGAGCCGACCTCGGCGCTGGATATGACAGTGCAGGTGCAAATTGTTGATTTGCTGCGCGAATTGCAGCGCAAACATGGGTTGGCCTATATCTTCATCAGCCATGATTTGCGGGTGGTGCGGGCCTTGTCGCATAAGGTGATGGTGATGAAAGACGGCGATGTGGTGGAACAGGGCGACAGCGCCGCCATCTTCGAGACGCCGCAAACTGACTACACCCGCGCTCTCATGACGGCGGCCTTCGGGGCGCAGTCTTGAAAATCCTGTTCGTGCATCAAAACTTCCCTGGCCAGTTTTTGCACCTTGCGCCAGAGTTGGCCAAGCGTGGCCATGACTGCCTTGCGCTGACCGATGGCGGCAACCAGCGCGCCAGCACGATCCCGGTGTTAAAATACAAGCACGCGGCGACCAAGGTCGATCCTGCCGCCACCCGTCTGGGCCGCAATTACACAACGATGAGCGACCGCGGCGTTTCTGTCGCCCGCGCGGCCCTGCAGCTGCGCCGCGACAAGGGCTATGTGCCGGATGTGATTTTTGGCCATTCCGGTTGGGGCGAGACGCTGTTTCTGAAAGAGGTCTGGCCAGAGGCCAAGCTGATCGTCTACGCCGAGTTCTACTACAAGGGGCGCGGCGCGGATGTGGGGTTTGATCCTGAATTCAGCAGCAGCAATTTTGACCAGGTCATGATCGCACAGGGACGCGCGGGGCATTTGGGGCAAGCTTTGGTGCATGCGGACGCGGGGCTATCGCCGACAGAATGGCAGGCCTCGACCTATCCCGGCAGCCTGCGCGGGATGATCAAGGTCATCCATGACGGCGTTGATACCGCTGTCATGGCGCCCAAGGCAGACGCCAGCTTTGCCCTGCCAAACGGCCAAACCCTGCACACAGGGGATGAGGTGCTGACCTTTGTGAACCGCAATCTGGAACCTTACCGTGGCTATCACATCTTCATGCGCGCCCTGCCTGCGGTGTTGGCCGCGCGGCCCGATGCGCAAGTGGTGATCGTCGGAGGTGATGATGTCAGCTATGGGTCCAAGCCCAAAGAGGCCAAGAGCTGGAAGGACATCTTTCTGGCCGAGGTGCGGGATAAAATTGACATCTCGCGCGTGCATTTCGTCGGCAAAATCCCCTATCCGCAGTTTGTGGCGCTGATGCAGGTCAGCCGGGCGCATGCTTACCTCACCTATCCGTTCGTGCTCAGCTGGTCGATGATCGAAGCGATGGCGGCCGGGTGTCACATCGTGGGCTCCAACACGCCGCCCGTGGCCGAGGCGATCACCGACGGGGTCAACGGCACGCTGGTCGATTTCTTTGACGTGGCCGCGTGGTCGCAGGCGTTGACCATTGCACTGGCCGAACCTGACCGCTTTGCGCCGTTGCGGGCCGCCGCGCGCGCAACCGCGCTGGAACGCTATGATCTGCGCGCCGTGTGTTTGCCGCAGATGATAGCCTATGTCGAAGGTTTCGGATCCTCTGTCACGCCGCCCCGGGCTTGATCCGGCGCGGCGTGGCGCTTTTGCTAAACCGCCGAGGAATGCTGCGCTTTGCTTTGATCATAAACGTCAAACGCCCGCACGATCATCCGTGTCAAAGGTTTGGCGTGGGGCGGTATGGTCAGGCCGGTTTCGTCCAGAACGACCATTTCCGGGAAGGCAGTGGCTGCGGTCTGGAACATCAACTCCAGCCGATCCGCCGTCACTTGGTAATCACGCAGGATTTCGGCGCGGGACACGAAGAAATCCGACATCAACGCCTCGATGAGGCGGCCGCGCAGTCGGTCCTCCTCCGAAAACACATGGCCCCGGTGGCTGCTGAACTGCCCGGCGCGGATGGCACGGGTGTGATCGGCGGTGCCGGAGGCGTTCTGCGCAAAGCCTTGTGGAAAACGGGAAATCGACGAGGCCCCCAGCCCGATCAGCACCGGCGAGGTGTCGTCGGTATAGCCCTGAAAATTCCGCCGCAGCGTGCCGGTGCGGGCCGCAATCGCCAAGCCGTCGGTGGGGCGCGCGAAGTGGTCGATGCCGATCTCGTCATAACCGTCGGCCAGAAACAACTGCCGCGCCACCTCAAACAGACCCAACCGCTCCTGGGGGGTGGGCATGGAATCTGACGGGATCATCTGCTGCCGCCGGCTGATCCAGGGCACATGGGCGTAACCGTACAGCGCCACACGGTCTGGAGACAGGGCCAGCAGCTTGTTCACCGAATCCGCGATGCGGGCGTTGGTTTGGTGCGGCAAACCGTAAAGAATATCGGCGTTCAGCGACCGGATGCCCCGATCGCGAATCATCTGTGCCACGTCCATCGTCAGCTCGAAGCTTTGCTCGCGCCCGATGACCTTTTGAATCTCGGGATCAAAATCCTGTACCCCGATCGAGGCGCGGTTCATCCCCGATTGCGCCAAGGCGTCCAGCCGGGCGGCATCAATCTCATTCGGGTCAATCTCGACCGAAAATTCGGCACCCGCCCCCATCGGCACCACGTCAAAGATCGCCGCCGCCAGATCGCGCATCAAATCGGGGGGCAGCATGGTGGGGGTGCCACCGCCCCAATGCAGCCGCGACAGACGCACGCCGGGGGCAAGATGCGCCCGCAACAACTCTATCTCGGCCTTGAGCACCTTGGCATAGGCCCGCACAGGGTCATCCGAGGTGGTACCTTGGGTGCGACAGGCGCAAAACCAGCACAGGCGGCGACAGAAGGGCACATGCAGGTACAGCGAAATCTCGGACCCGGCCGCAACCTTGCTGATCCATTGGGCGAATTTGGCAGGCCCGACCGACCCGCCAAAATGCGGCGCAGTCGGATAGCTGGTATAGCGGGGCACGCGCGCGTCAAAAAGACCAAGGCGCATCAGTTGCGAATAATCTGTCATCACGGTAGCTTGGATGAGGGTTTGGCGTTGCGCCTTGACCCAGATCAAACGTAAAGGGCCGGGCACGATGCTTCACGACGTGAAATATGCGCCGCATGATTGCGGTGACTGTCCGATCCGGCACCGGGCTGTCTGCGCCCGCTGTGACAGCGACGAATTGAAGCAATTGGAAGAGATCAAATATTACCGCAGCTTTCAGGCCGGACAGACGGTGGTCTGGTCTGGCGACCGGATGGATTTTGTGGCCTCGGTGGTGACGGGCATCGCGACGCTGACCCAGACCATGGAGGATGGGCGGCGGCAGATGGTGGGGCTGTTGCTGCCTTCTGACTTCGTGGGCCGTCCGGGACGCCCGGTTGCCGCCTTTGATGTCACCGCCACCACCGATCTGGTGATGTGCTGTTTTCGAAAGAAGCCGTTTGAGGAAATGATGGCCGCCACCCCTCATGTCGCCCAGCGGCTGTTGGAGATGACGCTGGATGAATTGGACGCGGCGCGGGAATGGATGCTGTTGCTGGGCCGCAAGACGGCACGGGAAAAGATTGCCAGCCTTCTGACCATCATCGCGCGGCGGGATGCTTCGCTGACCCAGCGAGTGCCCAAGGGGGCGATTGTGTTTGACTTGCCCCTGACCCGTGTGGACATGGCCGATTATCTGGGCCTGACCCTGGAAACCGTCAGCCGCCAGATGAGTGCCCTGAAACGGGATGGGGTGATCGGGCTGGAGGGCAAACGGCACGTCGTGGTGCCCAGCTTTGCCCGGCTGATGGAACAGACCGGTGACGATTCGGATGGTGGGATGATCGGGTAGGTCCCAACTCGGGACCTTTTTTTATTGATTTTAATCAATAACTTGACCCAGCCACTTTAACCAATCCTTAACCTTTGCCCGCAGGATTACCGATGGACCCGATTGATGCCCCCTCTGGCGAGTTGACCCTGCGCACCCTTGCGATGCCGCGCGATGTGAATACCAATGGCGATATCTTTGGCGGCTGGGTGTTGTCTCAAATGGACATGGCGGCGGGAATTGTGGCGGCGGGCCGCGCCCAAGGCCGGGTGGCGACGGTGGCCATCGACGCCATGCAGTTCATCCGTCCGGTCAAGGTGGGCGATGTCTTGTGCATCTATGTGCAGATTGTGCGGGTGGGTCGCACCTCGATGGGTCTTCAGATTGAGGCATGGGTGCTGCGCAACCGCCAATCTGCGCGGGAAAAGGTGACAGAGGGGCTGTTCACCTTTGTGGCAATCGACGCAGCGGGCAAGCCGCGGGTGGTGCCGGACTGACCGGAACGGGTGCATTTCGGAAATATTGCGCGGCATTGGAACCGTTCCGCGCCGCCACGCGTTCTTTGTTCAAGCAGACCAAACGGCCACTCGACGGACGCCTTGCGCCTTGCGCGATGGTGGCCGGCCGGGGCCTGCCCTTGAAATGTGTACCCGAGGAGAAGTCTTATGAACAAAGATCGTATCGTTGGCGCGGCCAAGGAAATGTCTGGCAAGGTCAAAACGGGCGTGGGCAAAACCATCGGCAACGAAAATCTGCAAGCCGAAGGTGCGCTGGATCAGGTCGAAGGCAAGGTGCAAAACACCTATGGCAAGGCCAAGGACAGCGCCCATGACGCCGCCGACAACGTCGCGGCCGTGCTCAAAGGCAAGTGACCCGGACCGTAGCTTTTTGAAGGAGTGACGCGATGTCATTAGGGACCATTCTGATTATTTTGCTGATCATCGCCCTTCTGGGCGGTTTCAGCGGCCGTCTGGGCGGCTATGGTTATGGCTTTGGCCATGGTGGCGTCGGCGCGTTGGGCGTCGTTCTGATCATCGTGCTGATTTTGGTTTTTACGGGCCGGATGTAGGTTTTGTTGCCGGCCACCAAGCGGAAATGCCAGAGCACCGCTCTGGCATTTTTCGTTTGGGGAGGCCGGGTGCGCGCCCGGCCTCCGATGGGTTCATTTAGAAAAAATCGAAGTAATACAGCAGGATGATGGCGATCACCGGCACCCCCATCAACCACGCAATGATACCCTTCATATAGCCCTCCTTTTCGCCCATTGGGCGGGTTTGACTGTCCTGTTGGTGGAAACGTTTGGGGGCGGGGTTTGGTTCCGTTCTTGGGCGGGGGCAGTGGGTCGGCGTCCATCTCACGCAGAACGTCAGGGGCTGTTGACCTTGACGCGACAGGTTTTGGAGATGACGCAGCATCTTCGCCCCAAAGCGGAAACCGTGTCGACTTTCTTCACCGTCGCTTTGGCGCATCGGTGCGAAAAGGGCATCTGGCAGCGCCGCATTTGGGATCATCACATCCGCGACCCGCAAGAATCAACAGCGCATGTCCGCTGTTGTTGGGGCAATCCGGCGAAACATGGGTTGGTCAAACGGTCGGCAGACAGGCCGGATGCGCGGGTCCCTCGGGATGTCCGGCTGGGCCAAGTACAAACCAAGTGGAGCCGCAATGTCGACGACAGTGGGCAAGGGGGGGGGTGGGGTGGGTGGTTCTGCCGCAAGAAAGGTTCACCCACCACATCAGTGGCATGGTGGGTGAACCCGTTCCGATGGCGCGGAACTATCCGCCCGCGATCAGCGGCTGAACCGCTTGTATTTCGCGCGCTTTGGCTCCAAGGCGTCTGGCCCCAAACGCCGCACCTTGTCCTGTTCATAGGCCTCAAAGTTGCCTTCAAACCATTCCACATGGGCGTCGCCTTCAAAGGCCAGCATATGGGTGCACAGCCGGTCAAGGAAGAAGCGGTCGTGCGAAATGATGATGGCGCAGCCGGCGAAATCTTCGATGGCCGATTCCAGCGCCTGCAGGGTTTCGACGTCCAGATCGTTGGTCGGCTCGTCAAGGAGCAGCACGTTGCCGCCCGAGCGCAGCAGTTTCGCCATATGGACGCGGTTGCGTTCACCGCCCGACAAGAGGCCGACTTTCTTTTGCTGATCAGTGCCCTTGAAGTTGAAGGCGCCGGTATACACCCGGCTGTTCATCGACATATCACCCAGTTGGATCACTTCGGACCCGCCCGAGATTTCCTCCCAGACGTTTTTGTTCGGGTCCAGCGCATCGCGGGATTGGTCGACATAAGACAGTTGCACCGTGCTGCCCAAGGTGATTTCGCCCTCGTCCGGGGCCTCATTGCCCGTCAACATCCGAAACAGGGTGGATTTGCCTGCGCCATTGGGGCCAATGACCCCGACGATGGCGCCGGGCGGGATGGTGAAGGACAGGTTTTCGATCAACAGCTTGTCGCCCATGTGTTTCTTCAGGCCGACAACCTCGATCACCTTGCCGCCAAGACGTTCGCCATTTGGAATGATGATCTGGCTGGACGACGCGCGTTCCAGCACCGTTTGGCCGGCCATTTCATTGTAGCGCGCCAGACGGGCCTTGCCCTTGGATTGACGGGCTTTGACACCGGAGCGGATCCACTCCAGTTCCTTCTCCAGCGCCTTTTGCTTGGACTTGTCCTCGCGCGCCTCTTGGCTCATGCGTTTGGCTTTTTGTTCCAGCCATGCGGAATAGTTGCCCTCGTAGGGCATGCCACGGCCCCGGTCGAGTTCCAGAATCCACGAGGTGATGTCGTCAAGGAAATAGCGGTCGTGTGTGACGATCAGGATGGTGCCGCGATAGGCGATCAGGTGCTTTTGCAGCCAGGCGATGGATTCGGCATCAAGGTGGTTGGTCGGCTCATCCAGCAGCAGCATGTCGGGGGCTTCGAGCAGCAGCTTGCACAGGGCTACACGGCGGCGCTCGCCACCCGACAGGGATTCCACATCGGCATCATCGGGCGGGCAGCGCAGGGCGTCCATGGCGACGCCGACCGAGGCCTCCAGTTCCCACAGGTTGCCCGCGTCGATCTGGTCTTGCAGCGCGGCCATTTCATCGGCGGTTTCGTCCGAGTAGTTCATCGCCAACTCGTTGTAGCGTTCCAGAATGGCGGTCTGCTTGGCCACGCCCAGCATGACGTTGCCCTTCACGTCCAGCGCCGGGTCCAGATAGGGTTCCTGCGCCAGATAGCCGACCTTGGCGCCTTTGGCCGCCCAGGCCTCACCTTTGAAATCGGTGTCCATGCCGGCAATGATTTTCAGCAGCGTGGACTTGCCCGAACCGTTGACGCCGACGACGCCGATCTTGACGCCGGGCAAGAAGTTCAGGTGGATATTCTCAAAGCACTTCTTGCCACCGGGGTAGGTCTTGGAGACGCCTTCCATGTGGTAGACGTATTGATACGAGGCCATGGGGATTCTCCATAAGATCGGGTTGCACGCGACATAGCCGGAACCGGTGAAAAGTGCAACGCAGGCTGACCCTGTGCAGGTTTGCACAGTTGCGGTGCAGTTGCCCCACAATGATCCACATCAGCGCGCCCTGCGACAATTGGCGCCTAGTATGCGCCGGAAGGGCGAATGTGCGCCGCTGGCACACTCCTCTTTCCATCAACCCGACTGTAACAGGAGGAGCATTATGATGATGAAACCCGGAAGCGGTTTTCGCAAAGGTGTGATCGGGGCTTTGGCCTTGGGTGGCATCTTGCTGGGAACCATGGCCGTGGCCGAGATTGACCAAGGGTCGATCGCGCGCGGCGGCAAGCTTTATGACAAATGGTACAAGGTGGTGAAGGCCGAAGCGCCGACCGAATCCCACCCGCTGTACCCGGCGGCGAATGCGAAGTACGCGGCGGACCCGGCGGCGAATTGGCGCTGCAAGGAATGTCACGGCTGGGACGGTCTGGGTGCCGAGGGGGCCTATAAAGAGGGCAGCCACGCCACCGGGATCAAGGGCATCAACGGCATGATCGGCGGCGATCCGGCGGCGGTGGTGGCTTTGTTGGCGGCCCCCGAGCACGGCTATGGCGACAAGCTGGCCGAGCAGGATCTGCTTGATCTGGCGAATTTTGTGGTCGCGGGTCAGGTCGATTACACCAAATACATCGTCGACAAAGCCTCGACCGGCGATGTGGCGGCCGGGCAAGCAGTGTTTGTGACCGCCTGCGTCGGTTGTCATGGCCTTGACGGCAAACTGCCCAAGGAAATGCCGCCGCTTGGGTCTTTGTCCGACAACCCCTGGGAGGTCATGCACAAGGTGCTGAACGGTCAACCGGGCGAGGCGATGCCCGCCTTGCGCGCGATCGACCATCAGGTTTCGGCCAATCTGGTCGCCTATCTGGCAACCTTGCCGAAAGAGTAACCACTTTGCCGTCGCTGCGGCTGGCAGGGCTTTGGCCTTGGCAGCCGCACCCCGGTTTGAAAGGAAAAGCGATGTTTGGGTGGATTGGCAGGCTTTGGCGGTGGTTCAAGCGGCCCTCGGTTCTGATGGGTCAGGGCGTGCTGCTGGTGATTGGCCTGGTGGCCGGGATCATCTTCTGGGGCGGCTTCAACACCGCGATGGAGGCCACCAACACCCTGGAATTCTGCATTTCGTGCCACGAGATGCGCGACACGGTTTATGTGGAATATCAACAGTCCGTGCATTTCAAGAATGCGTCCGGCGTGCGGGCGATCTGTTCGGACTGCCATGTGCCGCATGCCTGGGGGCCAAAAATGGTGCGCAAGGTACAGGCCAGCGCCGAGGTCTGGGGCAAGCTGACCGGGGTGATCGACACGCCCGAAAAATTTGAGGCCAACCGCCTGCGCCTTGCCACCCATGTGTGGAAGGTGATGAAGGAAACGGATTCCCGCGAATGCCGCAACTGCCACAGCTTTGACGCGATGAACTTCGACGCCCAGCGTGCGCGGTCCAAGGAAAAGATGGAACCGGTGGCGCACGGGACGGACTTGTCAGGCGGATCGACCTGCATCGATTGCCACAAGGGCATTGCGCACAAACTGCCCGTGGTGCCTCGTGATGATTAAGGGCGATGGCGGCGGCTTTGTGGCTGCCGCTTTCGCGTGAAAATCCCGGCTTTGCTGCCACTTGATGCGGGTCTTTGCGTTCTTTGCGCATTTTCACCCTCCAAGCGCCGCAAAAGATGGTCTAGCGATATGCGATGAAACAGGGTTTCCCCATCGGGTACAAAGGCATGGTCATTGGCCTTTTGGGCGGGTCGTTTGATCCCGCCCATGAAGGCCACGCCCATATCACCCGTGAGGCGATCAAGCGGATGGGGTTGGATCAGGTTTGGTGGCTGGTGACACCCGGCAACCCGTTGAAGGCGCGGCAGCCTGCGCCGATGGCGGATCGGATGCGGCAGGCGCGCAAGGTGATGCCGGACCCGAAGGTGCGGATCACCGATCTTGAGGCCCGCCTCGGCACCCGTGCCACCGCAGACACTTTGGCCCGGTTGAAGGCGATCTATCCGGGCGTGCGCTTTGTCTGGCTGATGGGAGCCGACAATCTGGTGCAGTTTCACAAGTGGAACCGCTGGCGCGATATCTTGCGCGCTGTGCCCGTGGGGGTATTGGCCCGGCCCGGTGCGGGTGTGCAGGCGCGTCTGTCGGTGGCAGCAAGGGCGTTTCAGGTGCACCGGATCTACCGGGGCGAAGGCATCGGATCAAAGCCCGCACCCGCGTGGTGCTTTGTCAACGTGCCCCTGAACGACATGTCTTCCAGCGAGATCCGTGCGCGGGGCGAGTGGAAGCGGTGATTGCACAGACCTGCCCTGCCGGGTAAAGATCGGGGTGGTTTCGAGATGGGGCGGATCGTGGGCAATCTCACACGGCGGGGGATTTTGGGCGGACTGTTGGCCGGCGTGGCCATGCCGCTTTGGGCCGAGGGGCCAGCCAACAGTCTGCGCCCGAAACGTCGCCCGGAAAGGCCCGCCGACAAGGGCGTTGCCGATTTGGTCACCGCAGCCAAGCTGGGCGCGGGTGTGGTGGCCTTTGCCGTGGCCGATGCAGGCACGGGGCGGTTGCTGGAAAGCACCAATGCGACAATGCCCCTGCCCCCGGCTTCGGTCTGCAAGGCGGTCACGGCGCTTTATGCGTTGGAAAAGCTGGGGCCATCGCATCGCTTCACCACCCGCGTGTTGCGCACGGGGGCCGTCACCGATGGGCGGCTGGACGGCGATCTGATCCTTGCCGGTGGCGGCGATCCGACCTTTGACACCGACAAGATGGGCGATCTGGTGGCGTCCCTGGCGGCGCGCGGCGTGCGGCGGGTGACCGGGCGCTTCCTGGCCTATGCGGGGGCTTTGCCGGAGATGGACCGGATCGCGGCGGATCAGCCCGATCACGTCGGCTACAATCCGGCGATTTCCGGCTTGATGCTGAACTTCAACCGCGTGAACTTTGAATGGAAGCGCGCCAACGGAAAATGGTCGCTGGCGATGGACGCGCGCGGCGAACGCTTTGTGCCGCCGGTGAAGATGGCGAAAATGCGGGTGGCCGCGCGCGATCTGCCGATCTTTGCCTATGAGACCAGCCCACCCGCCGAAGATCACTGGTCTGTGGCCGAAACCGCGCTGGGCGATGATGGCAGCCGCTGGTTGCCGGTGCGCCACCCGGCTCCCTATGTCGCCGAAGTGTTCCAGACCCTGTGCGCGGCCCAAGGCATTGTGCTGCCAGCCGCCCAGATCATCACGACTCTGCCCGCAGCTGCCGAAGTGATCGTGCAACACCAAAGCGACCCTTTGCCCGACCTGCTGCGCGGCATGCTGAAGTTTTCCACCAACCTGACAGCCGAGGCGGTGGGGCTGACGGCATCAGGTGCTGCGACGCTGTCAGGATCGGCGGCGGCGATGACCGCATGGGCGCAGGCCACCTTCGGCATCACCGGGGTTTTTGGCGACCATTCCGGCTTGGGGCCCGCGTCACGGATCACCGTTGCCGACATGATGATGGTGATGATCCGCGCGCGCGGCACCTCCACCGGGCCAATGCTGCACGGATTGCTGCGCGAGAGGGGGCTGGTCGGTCCCGACGGCGGCGAGCAAAAAGACAGCGCCATCCGCTGCCATGCCAAAAGCGGCACGCTCAACTTCGTGTCCTGCCTTGCGGGTTATGTCACCAAGGCCCCGGACAAAGAACTGGCCTTCGCGATCTTCACCGCCGATCTGCCCCGTCGCGACGCCCTGCCGATGGATCAACGCGAAGCCCCCGAAGGCGGAGCCGGATGGGCCAAACGCGCAAGGCGCTTGCAGGGGCAGTTGATCGCGGGTTGGGCGGACCTGTATCTTTAGCCAAAATCCACTTAAACTTGCCTGGAGATTGAGTCATCTGTCCTTAAAAATCCACGGGTAAGCCATTGGTTTCAGAATTGATTCAAGCGACCAACGGTCTGATGGCGGCTGGCTTGGCGGCGACCATCACCCAACTGGTGCCTGTCGGGGCCAATGGTGAGACCCGCCTCAACGCAGCAAACGGCAAGACGCAGCGCTTTAGGGGTGGCTGCTGGCTTGACGTGCTGCAGATTGATCTGGGGCTTGCGGGCTGTCAGGTGGCGTCGGACGGGCTGCCCTGCGGGCGCAGGGTGACGGTGCCGATCAGCCGACTGCCGACACGGAAACCGAAGCAGGCCGCGCCAAGACCCACCGCAGCACCGTGCTTTGGTCAGAATAACACACAGTTGACTGTAGGATGGGCCGTTCGGTCCGGTGTCAGGGAGTTTTGCGATGCTGCACAAATGGGGTTTTCTGCTGACTGAAATTTGGGCGCTGCTGGCCTTGGCCGCAGGGCTTGGGTTGCTGGTGGGTTGGATCATCTGGGGGCGACGGGCGGCGGTGACGATCACCGACACCGCCGAGGCGGACCGTCTGCGCGCCGATCTGGCCTCCTGCACCGCGCGCGGGCGTGAGTTGTCCGGCCAAGTGGCAGGGCTTGGGGCCGATCTGGCTGCTGCCCGTGCGGCAGTTGTCGCGGCGGAAGCCGTGGCCCAAGTTGGGGCGGCGGTGGCCAGTGCCGAGGCCCCAACTCCGCTGGCGGCGATGGCAGCACCGTTGAGGGCGGCCCCCAAGACGGCCCCGCCGGTGAGTGCGGCTTCGCAACCCGGAACCCGTGTGGCTGTGGCCGCCAAACCCCAAGGCCTGACGGCGGCGCGGGGCGGGGTGGCGGATGACCTGAAGCGGGTCAAGGGCATTGGCCCGAAGTTGGAACAGCTGTGCCACAGCCTTGGATTTTACCACTTAGATCAGATTGCCAACTGGACTGCGGCGGAAATCGCCTGGGTCGATGACAACCTTGAAGGCTTCAAGGGCCGGGTGACGCGGGACAACTGGGTGGCGCAGGCGCGCGATCTGGCGGCGGGCCAAGCGCCGCTCGCGGGGGGCGAGGGGTAAAGCGGGGTGGCAGCCCCCCTGCAAAGGCCACGCTTGCGGTGAGCGCAGGACGCTCCGCGGGGGATATTTGAGCCAATGTGAATGTAAAGGGCAGCTTTACGGCTTCATATGGCGCACCCGCGCGCCCCATTCGATGGCGGCTGCGTGCAGGCGGTCAATCGCCAGCTCTTCGCGTACCTCTTCCAGCATGCGCAGTTCCACATCAGTCAGCCCGCCATCGGCTGACACCACGTCGCAGGCCAGCGCATAGGCGGTTTCATTCAGCCGCTCGGGCAGCGCATCGCGGATCAGGCCGAACAGGGCGTCCAGCCCGTCCTCTTCCTCAAACAGGTCAAACACCGTCTGCGCCACCACCCGGATGCGGCCGGTGTCATAGGCGGCGAACACCGGCATGTGGTTGACCATGCGCTGAATGGCCACCAGTTCCGGCGTGCGCATCTGTTCGTCCGAGGCCGAAACCGCGATCATGACGGCCACCAGCGCATCTTGCGGTGACAACGAGGGGGGGGTGTGCGGCACAGCTTTGCTCCTGTTTGTTGCAGCGCAGAATATTGACCTATCCGCGGCGCGGCAATAGAGGACAAGGGTCTGTGACAACATGGGGTCGTCACAGCTGGGAGGTTGCCGCGATGTCTGCTTTGCGCGATGCTGGGATGAAGTCGAAAGCTTGGCCGTTTGAAGAGGCCCGCGCCCTGCTGAAACGCTATGAGAAAAAGGCGCCGGACAAGGGCTATGTGCTGTTTGAAACCGGCTATGGCCCTTCGGGTCTGCCGCATATCGGCACCTTTGGCGAAGTGGCGCGCACCACGATGATCCGCCGCGCGTTTGAGGCGATTTCGGACATTCCCACCCGGCTGATCTGCTTTTCCGACGATGTGGACGGCATGCGCAAAGTGCCGGAAAACGTGCCGCAACAGGATATGCTGCGCCGCCATATGCAGGAGCCGCTGACATCCGTTCCCGACCCCTACGGTCTGTATGACAGCTTTGGCGCGCACAACAACGCCATGTTGCGGCGGTTTCTGGACACGTTCGGGTTTGAGTATGAGTTCATCAGCGCGACCGAGTTCTACAAATCGGGCCGCTTTGACGACGCCCTGCGGCTGGCGACGGAACGCTACGATGCAATCATGGCGATCATGCTGGCGTCCTTGCGCGAAGAGCGGCAGCAGACCTATTCGTGTTTCCTGCCGATCCATCCCGAGACGGGCCGGGTGCTTTATGTGCCGATGAAGCATGTTGATGCCGTCAACCACACCATCACCTTCGATGATGAGACGGGCCGCGAATGGACGCTTCCGGTGACGGGCGGCAATGTCAAACTGCAGTGGAAGCCCGATTTCGGCGCGCGCTGGGCGGCGCTGGATGTGGACTTTGAGATGTACGGCAAGGACCATTCCACCAATACCCCGATCTATGACGGGATTTGTGAGGTTTTGGGCGGGCGCAAGCCGAACCATATGTCTTACGAATTGTTTCTGGATGATCAGGGCCAGAAAATTTCGAAGTCCAAGGGCAATGGCCTGACGATTGACGAATGGCTGACCTATGCCTCGTCCGAAAGCCTGTCATATTTCATGTATCAAAAGCCGAAAACGGCGAAGCGGATGCATTTTGACGTGATCCCGCGGGCGATGGATGAATATCACCAGCAGTTGCGGGCCTATGGGACGCAGGAGATTGACGCGCAAGTGAACAATCCGGTCTGGCATATTCATTCGGGGCAGCCGCCAGAATCGAAGATGGTGGTCAGCTTTGGCATGCTGTTGAATTTGGCCTCGGTGTCCGGGGCCAAGGATGCACGCGGGCTGTGGGGCTTTATCAAGCGCTACGCGCCCGATGCGTCGCCCGAAGGCAACCCGGATATGGACGCCGCTGCGGGTTTTGCGGTGCGCTATTTCGCCGACCGGATTGCGCCCACGCGCCTGTTCCGTTTGCCGTCGGACATGGAACGCGCCGCAATGGTCGATCTGCGGGCGCGGTTGGTGGCCTGGGACGGCGGGTTGGACGACGAGGCCCTGCAATCCATGGTCTTCGCCGTCGGCAAGGATCACGGGTTTGAACCGCTGCGCGACTGGTTCAAGGCGCTTTACGAGGTGCTGCTGGGGGCGTCTGACGGGCCGCGTTTTGGCGGGTTTGTGGCGCTTTACGGCATCGCGGAAAGCGTGGCGCTGTTGGACATGGGCTTGGCGGGCGAATTGGTCGGCTGATCTGTGCGGAATTGCGGAGAATTGGCCCCGGTGGAACTGCCGGGGCTTTTTCTTTGACCTTTGGTCAAAGTGTCCTATCGTCATTGCAGGGGGCGTAACCAAGAGGATCAATCATGCGATTTGGCCTTTACGGACTGATGACGGCGGCATTTCTGGCAGCGCCTTTGCAGGCGCAGGACAAGCCGATTGAAAGCACCATCCAATCTCAGCTGAACGCCTTTCTGGCCGATGATTTTGCGGCAGCATTCAGCTATGCCTCGCCCAATATCAAGGGCATTTTCGGGACCTCCGACAACTTTGGCGCGATGGTCAAGCAGGGCTATCCGATGGTCTGGCGGCACGGCGCGGTGCAAATGCTGGAATTGCGCAGCGTGGCGGGGAACCTGTGGCAGCGGGTGATGATCACCGACGATATGGGGCGCACGCATTTGCTGGATTATCAAATGGTTGAGACGCCGGAGGGCTGGCAGATCAACGCGGTTCAGTTGTTGCCGCAGCAGGATGTGGGGGCGTGAATTGGGGGGATCGGCTTGCTGGGTGGATCACCCACCCGACTTGGGTCTGTGGGCCTTGATGATTGCCGGGTCTGTTTCGATGCGGGCGGCACCGATCAAGTCGAGGCAATAGGGCACGGCGGCAAAGATCGCCTCAAGGCTGGTGCCGATGGCATTCGGGCTGCCGGGCAGCGTGATGATCAGCGTCTTGCCGCGCAGACCTGCGCCTTGACGGGACAGGATGGCGGTGGCGACGACGCGGGAATTGGCGGCGCGCATCGACTCGCCAAAACCGGGCAAGGCCATCGTGATCACATCCGCCATCGCCTCGGGCGTCAGATCGCGCGGACTGGGACCAGTGCCGCCGGTGGCAAGAATAAGGTCGGCCCCCCAAACATCGGCCAGATCGCGCAACTCGGCCGCCACTTCGGCGCGGCCATCCGGGGTGATACGGCGCAAGATCTCTACCGGCGAAGTGATCACCCGGCGCAGCCAATCCTCGGCGGCGGGGCCACCCCGGTCTTCGTATTCGCCCCGGCTGGCGCGGTCGGACACGGTCAGAATGGCAATGCGGGCCATGGCGGACATTGGGGGGATGCTCCTCTTTCGCACAACGTCGGCGCAAATGGCGGCGCATTCAAGCCCTCGCTTGCCTATCGCCGGACTTGCAGCCTAATGTGGTCCTTGCCCTGCCTGAAAGGCCCCTCTTTGTCCCATTACTCCCTGGCCGACCTTGGTTGGACCGCCGATTTTGCCGATCAGATCACGGATGCAGATGCGGACCACCCCCCCGCGCGTCTGACATCGGTGCACCGCGCGCGGGTCGAAGGGCTGGGCGAGGCCGGGCCGATCACCCTTTTCCTGCGCCCCGACATGCCGATGGCCGATCTGGCGGTGGGCGACTGGGTGCTGCACGATCTGTCGCGCGTCACCCGCATTCTGGAGCGCCGCAGCCTGATGCAACGTCGCGCGGCGGGGTCGGGGGCCGAGCGGCAGTTGATCGCTGCCAATCTGGATACGCTGTTCATCGTCACCTCTTGCAACAACGATTTCAACATCGGGCGGTTGGAACGCTTCATGATTCTGGCGACGACGTCAGAGGTCGAGGCGGTGATCGTGCTGACCAAGGCGGATATGTGCGCGGATGTTGAAAGCTATATCGCGCAGGCGAAAACTCTGGCCCCCGATCTGGCAGTTGTGGCGCTGAACGCGCGCGAACCGGATGCGGTGGCGGCGCTGGCACCGTGGTGCGGACCGGGGCGGACGGTGGCGCTGCTGGGGTCGTCGGGGGTGGGGAAATCGACCATTGCCAATGGCTTGGGAACCAGCATTCAGGACACGGGCGGCATCCGCGAGGATGACGCCAAGGGTCGCCACACCACCACACGCCGCAACATGCTGGCGTTGCCGGGCGGCGGCTGGCTGATCGACACGCCGGGGATGCGCGAGTTGCAACTGACCGATGCGGAAAGCGGGATCGCGTCACTGTTTGGGGATCTGGTGGCACTGGCCGGGGAGTGCCGTTTCCGCAACTGCACCCACGTGCATGAGCCGGGCTGTGCCGTGCAGGCCGGAATTGCGGCGGGGGTGGTCGATGCGGCGCGGGTGGCGCGTTGGCAAAAGCTGGGGGTCGAGGCGGGGTCGAACACGCAGACCCTGAAGCAGGCGAAGGCCAAGGCGCAGGCTTTGGGCAAGGCGCATCGCAAGGGCAAGCGGGTGGAGTAGCTTTGCTTGGCAGGCCTTTGCGGGGTTTCACACCCCGCACCCCGTGGGATATTTTAGGACAGATGAAAGCAAATTTTAGTTAAGTCTTACCTGTTGGGTGTTGAGGACCATGCCACCTGTGCCGAGGTTTCAACAGCACAGGGGCGTACGGCGCGCAGGCGATTAAGGGCGGCGGTTGGGTCTTCGCCCGCCTCGACCATCAGGCGCAAAAGGGCTGTGCCAGAGCGACCGCAGCCTCCCATGCAGTGGGCCAAGACTTTGCCACCGTTGGACAAAATGTTGTGGGCCTCTGCGGAAATCCTTGGCCACATCGCCTGCACATTACCGGCGGGCACGCCGAAATCTGCCACTGGCAGATGCGCCCAAACGATGCCTAACGCCGCCAGATCGGAGCCCAAATTGCAGGCCCCTTTTACCCGCACCTCATCCAGGGTGGTCATGGTCAGCACCAAGGCGGGTCCCCAAGCCTTGATCTTTGCAAGATCGCCCGCATAGTCGCCGTGGCGCCCCGGCATCGGGCAAATGCCCAACCACCCGGCGCCCAAGGTCAGTTCTGCAATATCCAGCGCCATATTGCCCCTTTCGGTTTACGGCGGCGGGCGATGGCCCTAGTCTGGCCTTCGCCCGAATCCTAACCCCGAAGGCCAGTATGACTGACGCCCCCGCGCAAGCCTATCAGGTTCTTGCCCGCAAATACCGCCCCGAAACCTTTGCCGATCTGGTCGGCCAAGAGGCGATGGTGCGCACCCTGAAGAACGCCTTCGCGGCGGACCGGATCGCGCATGCCTTCATGATGACGGGCATTCGCGGCACTGGGAAGACCACCACGGCGCGGATCATTGCCAAGGGGTTGAACTGCGTCGGGCCAGACGGTGCGGGCGGCCCCACAACCGAACCTTGCGGGCGCTGTGATCCTTGCCGGGCGATTGCCGAAGGCCGCCATGTCGATGTGATGGAGATGGATGCCGCCAGCCGCACCGGCGTCAATGACATGCGAGAAGTTATTGATTCTGTTCACTATCGGGCGGCCTCGGCGCGCTACAAGATCTACATCATCGACGAAGTGCACATGCTGTCAAATGCCGCCTTCAACGCATTGTTGAAAACGTTGGAAGAGCCACCGGCGCATGTGAAATTCATTTTTGCCACCACGGAAATCCGCAAGGTTCCGGTGACGGTGCTGTCGCGCTGCCAGCGGTTTGACCTCAAGCGGATTGAGCCTGAAGTGCAGATGGCGCTGCTGCGCAAGATTGCGCTGGCCGAGGGCGCGCAGATCACCGATGGCGCGCTGGCGATGATCACGCGGGCGGCCGAAGGGTCGGCGCGCGATGCCACCAGCCTTCTGGATCAGGCGATTTCGAATGGCGCGGGCGAAACCAGCGCCGATCAGGTGCGCGCGATGCTGGGGCTGGCCGATCGGGGCCGGGTGCTGGATCTGTTTGATTTGATCATGAAAGGTGAGGCGGCGCAGGCCTTGGCGGAACTGTCGGGGCAATATGCCGATGGTGCCGATCCGATGGCGGTGTTGCGCGATCTGGCCGAAATCACGCATTGGGTGTCGGTGATCAAGATCACGCCCGCCGCTGCGGATGATCCGACAACGCCGCAGGACGAACGTGAGCGGGGCCTTGATATGGCCACACGCCTGCCGATGCGGGTGCTGTCGCGGATGTGGCAGATGTTGCTGAAGGCCTTGGAAGAGGTGGCGCTGGCCCCGAATGCGATGATGGCGGCGGAAATGGCGGTGATCCGGTTGACGCATGTGGCGGACCTGCCGGACCCCGAGTTGCTGATCAAACGTTTGCAGTCGCAGTCACAGCCGATGGCGGGTGGTGCCCCGGCGGGTGGCGGTGGCGGCGGTTCAGTGCATGCGCCGATGATGCGGATGGCTCCGGCTGCGCCGATGCGGGGGCCCACCATGATGGGCGGGCAAGCCGTGGCCTTGGCCGCAGCGCCCGGTCAGGTCTTGGCTACTTTTGCGCAAGTGGTTGAACTGATACGCGAAAAGCGCGATGGCGTCTTGCAGATAGAGGTTGAGAACAACCTGCGGCTGGTGCATTACGCGCCGGGGCGGATTGAGTTTGAACCGGGACCGAAGGCCGCCAAGGATCTTGCCGCGCGGCTGTCGCAGCGGTTGCATGGTTGGACGGGCAATCGCTGGGTGGTGTCGGTGGTGTCCTCGGGTGGCGCGGCGACGATTGCCGAAGACCGCGATGCCGAGGCCAGTTTGCAGCGCGCCGAGGCGATGGGCAGCCCTTTGGTGCAGGCGGTTCTGGCCGCCTTTCCGGGGGCGAAAATCACCGAAATCCGCACGCCCGAGGCGATGGCTGCCAGTGCAGCACTCGATGCGTTGCCAGAAGTTGAAGATGAATTTGATCCCTTCGAGGACGTGTAGGAGACGGTGATGGTAAAGGATTTGGGATGCTGAAAGGTTTGGGTGGGCTTGGCGACATGGCCAAAATGATGAAAGCCGCGCAGGAGATGCAAGCCAAGATGGCTGAATTGCAGGAAGAACTGGCACGCACGGTGGTGTTGGGCGAGGCTGGCGGCGGACTTGTCAAGGCGCGGGCGACGGCCAAGGGCGAGGTGACGGGGCTGGACATTGATCCGTCGATTCTGGTCGCGTCCGAAAAGGAAGTGGTCGAGGATCTGATCATCGCCGCCATTCGCGACGCCCAATCCAAGGCCGCCGCGCGCAGCCAGTCGGAAATGCAGAAGATGGCGCAGGGTCTTGGTCTGCCCGCCGATATGAAGCTGCCGTTCTAAGGCATGCAATCCACGCGCGACATTGAAACGCTGATTGACCTGATGGCCCGGCTGCCCGGTCTTGGGCCACGTTCGGCCCGGCGTGCGGTGCTGGCGCTGCTGAAAAAGCGCGAACAGTTGATGACCCCTTTGGCGCAGGCGATGGCGGGGGTGGCGTTGAACGCCCGCGATTGCGTGGTTTGCGGCAACATCGGCACGGCGGATCTGTGCCCGATCTGCACCGATCCGGCGCGGGCGACGGGCGAGATCTGCGTCGTGGAAAACGTCGCAGACCTGTGGGCGATGGAGCGGGGCGGCGCGTTCAAGGGGCGCTATCATGTGCTGGGCGGCACGCTTTCGGCGCTGGATGCGATGGGGCCGGATGAGTTGGGCATTCCCCGGCTGGCAGCGCGGGTGGCCGATGGGGCGACAGAGGTGATTTTGGCGCTGAACGCCACCGTCGACGGCCAAACCACAGCGCATTACATTGCCGATGTGCTGTCCGGCTTTGGCGTGCAGATCACCTCGCTGGCCCAAGGCGTGCCGATCGGCGGCGAGTTGGACTATCTGGATGATGGCACCATCGGCGCGGCACTGCGGGCGCGCAAACGGTTCTAGCCGGTTCACAACCATACCGCGTTTGCGCCGCAATGCTGCCCGAATGGGCGGTGACCTTGGCCCGACCAAGGGTTGGAGGGTCACATGGCTGTTGTTTCGGTGCTGACGGGGGGATGCGTTGGCTTCTTCTCGGCGCTTTTCGGCCTTGTGATCCTGAACGTCAGCTGGATTGCTGCCCTTGGCCTTTGGTCCGGCTTTGGCACTTTGGCCTCGGCACTGGTGCTTGGCTTTGCGCTTTTGCCCAAGCGCCGCGCGCAAGCCAAGATGGTGGCAGAGCGCGCCTGACCCCGAAATTTTTTCTTGAAATAAAGACCGACTGATCCAATATTTGGCGGGCGTTGTTATGACCACTCGATCCCTGTCTCCGTTTTCGGCACAGCAATCGGTGTTGGTTGACTGCGCCGGGCCGTCGCAATCTCGTGGGCGGTATTGCTGAAGGAGACTTCACGATGGCCAAGGGCACCGTGAAATGGTTCAATGAAGCCAAAGGTTACGGCTTTATCGCCCCGGAAGGTGGCAAGAAAGACGTGTTTGTTCACATCACAGCGCTAGAACGGGCGGGTCTGCGGTCTTTGAAAGACGGGCAGCCGGTGACGTTCGATATCGAGGCCGGGCGGGATGGTCGCGAATCGGTAAGCAATCTGGCCTTGGCCTGACCTGCTGACGCCGCGACGGCAAAAGGGCGCGTGTCTGGCCCGCCCTCTTGATTTTGACACTTACGCAGCGCGCATCGACAAACGGTCACGCAGCGCATGTTCAAAGCCGACACGCATCGACACGGCCGACAAGGGCGCGCGCAGCACAACCGCAGTGCCCCGGTCTTCGGGAAATTGTTGCTGTTGGCATTCCCGACTGATCAAGATCACTGGCAAGCGCCTTGCCGCGTCGCCCAGCATCGCAATGGCGCGGCGGCCCGCGTCAAAGCCGCCGATGCTGTCGCAGTCAATCACGAACAGGCCATAGCCTGCAGGATCCTTGATCGCGGCTTCCAGCCCCAGAAACAGATCATCCGTCGTCTCAATCAAACTGCCCAAGCCCGCCAGTTTATTCCGCACCGGATTGTCGCCAACCGAGGTGACAAGCAGCACGCGGATGCCGAATCCCACCTGCGTGGCATTGCTTTGTTCAAAGGCTCTGACAAGCTGCATCTTGGTCTCCACTGTGGAACGCGGGCGCTGGCACCGAACGCATCACCAAAAACTACATGGCAGGTGCGGCGAAATTGGGGGCAATTTCAGGCATTAACAAAGCGATTGTGGCGGCTGATTGTCATTGCAGTGCGCAGTTCGCGCCGCCATGATCGGATCATCCCTCGACCCCACAGGCAGGATCATGACAGGCCCGGATTACCAAAACCTTATCGACACAGCGACCTGGGGTTTCATCCGGGCAACGGAGGCGGCCTATCCGCCCGACACCGCCAGCCTGACCATTGCCGAACAACGCGGAATCTATGACGGAATGTGCCGCATTTTTCACCGCCGACCACCGGAGACACTGTCGGTTGACAAGACGGTGGCGGGGGTGCCCTGCCGCCATTATCCCGGAGCCTCCCCCTTGGTGATCTATCTGCACGGCGGCGGCTTTGTGGTCGGCGGTCTACACAGCCACGACGACATCTGCGCCGATATTCGCGCGGAAACGGGGCTGGGCGTGCTGGCGCTGGACTATCGCTTGTCGCCCGAACACCTGCACCCAGCCGCCTATGACGATGTGATGGCGGTGGTGCAGTCCAGTGCCGGGCCGCTGATACTGGTGGGGGATTCGGCCGGGGCCAATCTGGCAGCGGCGGTTTGCCACGGATTGCGCGGGGATGAAGTCGCCATTCTGGGGCAGGTTCTGATCTATCCGGGCTTGGGCGGCGACCGCTCCAGGGGCAGCTATATCACCCACGCCCATGCGCCGATGCTGACCTTGGCAGATGTCGAATTTTACGCGGGCATCCGCCATGGCGGTGGCGAAGTGACAGGTGATCCGACGGTTGCGCCTTTGCAGGACACCGACTTTTCCGGCCTGCCACCCACTGCCGCAATCGGGGCGCAATGTGATCCTTTGTGCGATGATGCGCGCGATTATGCCGCAGCCATCACTGCGGCCGGAGGTCGGGCGCAGGCGTGGGTGGAACCCGGTCTGGTGCATGGCTATCTGCGCGCCCGCCATTCCGCCCCCCGCGCCGCCGCGTCATTCGCGCGGATTTGTAACGCGATTTCAACACTTTCCAAGGGGCAATGGCCCGAACAGGAGACACCGTGACCGCCAATATCACCCACTGGGCCGAGCGCGTCGACATGGCCGCAGCCTTCCGCTGGACCGTCAAGCTGAACCTGCACGAGGCGGTGGCGAACCACTTCAGCCTTGCGGTGAATGAGGATGGCTCGAAGTTCCTGATCAACCCGAACGGGCGGCATTTTGCGCGGATCACGGCCTCGTCACTGGTGGAAATTGACGCGCATGATCCGGCCACCCTGCAGCGCCCGGATGCACCCGACCCAACCGCCTGGGGGCTGCACGGGACCATTCACCGCGCCCTGCCGCATGCGCGCTGCGTGATGCATGTGCATTCGATACACGCGACGGTTCTGGCCAGTCTGGCCGACAGCCGCCTGCCCGCGATTGACCAGAACTCGGCGATGTTTTTCGATCGGCATGTGGTGGATGACCACTACGGCGGCATGGCGTTTGAAGAAGAAGGCGCGCGCTGTGCAACCCTTCTGGCGGACCCGAAGATCACCACCATGATCATGGGCAACCATGGCGTGCTGATCATCGGGGCGACGGTGGCAGACACCTTCAACCGCCTGACCTATTTTGAACGCGCCGCCGAAACCTACATTCGCGCCCTGCAAACCGGACAGGCGCTGCGCGTGCTGCCCGATGTGATTGCAGAAAAGACGGCGCGGGAGTGGGAGGCCTATCCAGGTTTCGCCGCCGCCCATCTGCGCGAAATCAAGGCACTGCTGGACGAGGAAAGTCCCAATTACGCAACCTGATGCGGGCTGACCACTGGCATTGGGGGGGGTGCTGTGGCGCTGCCTTTGCTGATGTTTACCGGCCTGCCTGACGCTGCGTGCTGGCCCTGTCGGGCGGTGCCGGTGTGCTTTGGCGGGCTTTGCAGGATCGTGCTGGGGTGGCGCGATCAGCGCGGCAATCTGGCGCTGGTTTTCGCGATGTCATGGGGCGGCCGTATTTTGATGGCCACAGGCGTGGTGCCGCGGCGGCTGTCGGGCTGGAGTGGATTTCCTTCGATTTGGGTCAGATGGAAGGACATCCAAGACAGGCACTGCCAACGCGAGCTGCGGTTGCACTCTACCGCATGAACGGCGCGGCCTTCATGCTATCGGGCACCGCAACCCCCATCCGTGACAGGATCGAGGGGGCCAAAGCCAGTTGGTCCAGCACGACATCGGCGGCAGGCATCTGGGCATCGCCGAAGTAATAGAACGCGAAATCGCGTTGCAACTCGCCCGTGCCGCCGTGGTGGCCACGCGCGTCCTGCCCGTGATCTGCGGTCACGATCACCTCATACCCCGCATCGCGCCAGCGGTGCACAAAGGGGGCAAGCATCGCGTCAAGGGTGTAGCAGGCGTTGTCCATTTCCTCGCAGTCATGGTAAAACCGGTGGCCCATGCTGTCCAGCGTGCATGAGTGCAACATGCCGTAATCTATGGATTTATATTCGCACAGCCGGGTCAGGGTGGCGAACAGATCGACATCCGAAGGCGTCATCTGATTGATGTTGCCATAGCCGGTCATGGTGTGGAAACGGCCATGGGAAATCGGGCCATCCTCATCATATTCGATGTCGCGCACCAGATCGAAAGGCGCGCGGTTGAAAAGTTCGGACCAGAAACTATGCGCCACGGCCCCGGTCTTGCGTCCCGCGCGTGACAGTTCGGAAAACACATCCGGTTGGGTCAGACGGTAGGCCGCCTCATTCCCCCAGACCCTGTGCACCTGCGGCGGCACCCCGGTGTGGATGGAGGCGTAGCAACTGGCACTGGTGGAGGGCAGGGTCGCCCGCATCCGCCAGACGCGGGCGTCACCCGTGGCGACCCAGCCTTCGAGGTTGCCGAACAGGCGGCGCCAGTTGCGGTAAGGGACGCCGTCAATCAGGATCAGCAGCAGTTTGCGCATGGTGAACTCCGGTCCCGGCGCAGAGGTTTTGCCTCCGGCGGGGATATTTGGGCCAAGATGAAAGCTCAGTTCCCTGCGCTTTCCATCTTGCGGCTGTGCAGCACCTGTTCCAGCCAGCCCAGTTTCATTTCTGGAACCGAAGACAGCAGCAAGTCGGTGTAATCATCAAAGGGCGGCGTCAGCACGTCGGTTTTGCCACCATAGCGCACCACGGCACCGCGATACATCACCGCGATCTTGTCAGCAATCGCGCGCACCGTCGCCAGATCATGGGTGATGAACAGATAGGCCACGCCTTCGCGGGCCTGCAGGTTCAACAGCAGCTTGAGGATGCCGTCGGCGACAAGAGGGTCGAGCGCCGATGTCACCTCATCGCAGATGATCAGCTTGGGCTTGGCGGCCAAGGCGCGGGCAATGCAGACACGCTGTTTTTGCCCGCCCGACAGTTCGGCCGGATAGCGGTCGATGAACCCCGCACCCATTTCGATCTCTTCCAGCAACTCTTGCACGCGAAGGCGTTTGGCCTCGCCCTTCAGGCCGAAGTAAAACTCCAGGGGCCGCCCGATGATGGTGCCGACAGTCTGGCGCGGGTTCATCGCGGTGTCGGCCATCTGATAGATCATCTGCACCTCGCGCAGATCATCGCGCGAACGGCCAGACAATGCGGGCGACAGGGTGCGACCGGCGAAGGTTATTCTGCCTTGCGACGCGGGCAAAAGCCCGGTGATCACGCGGGCCAGCGTGGATTTGCCCGACCCGCTTTCCCCCACAATTGCAAGGGTTTGCCCGGCAGGCAGATCGACACTGACGTTTTTCAGCACGTCAAAACTGGTGCCGCTGTAGCGCGCCGTTATGTTGGAAACCGACAGCACCGGGGCTGCACCGGGCTTCTCAACGTGGTCGATGGACCTGACCGAGACCAGCGCCTGCGTATAGGCCTGCTGGGGCGCGTTGATGATCTGATCGGTGGAGCCGTATTCGACCTGTCTGCCACCGCGCAGCACAAGGATGTGGTCGGCCACCTGCGCCACCACGGCCAGATCGTGGGTGATGTACAACGCCGCCACTCCGGTGTCGTGAATGGCCGCCTTGATCGCCACCAGCACGTCAATCTGCGTGGTGACATCCAGCGCTGTGGTGGGTTCGTCAAAGATCACAAGGTCGGGCTTGGGGCACAGCGCCATCGCCGTCATCGCGCGTTGCAACTGACCCCCGGACACCTGATGCGGATAGCGGCTGCCAAAGGTTTCAGGGTTGGGCAGGCCCAGTTTGGCGAACAGATCGACGGCCCGCGCCTCTGCTTCGGCCGCTGTCATCAAACCGTGGTGCAGGGTGGCTTCGATCACCTGTTCCATCAGCCGTTTGGCCGGGTTGAAGGCGGCGGCGGCGGATTGGGCGACATAAGTGACTTCACGGCCTCGCAGCGCGCGCAGGGTCGATGCGCCGGCAGACCGAATGTCGCGCCCGTTCAGCATGACCTGACCGCCCGTCAACCGCACGCCGCCGCGCCCAAAGGCCATGGCCGACAGCCCGATGGTGGATTTTCCGGCACCGGACTCGCCGATCAGGCCCAGCACCTGCCCCTTGGCAACAGACACCGACACATCATCGACCAGCACCACATCGCGCGGCGGTTCACCCGGCGGATAAGAGGTGGCCTCAATCCGCAAACCTTTGATTTCCAACAGATCAGCCACCGCGACCGCCTTTCAGGCTGGTGGTGCGCGACAGCACCCAATCCGCCACCAAATTCACCGAAATTGCCAGCGCCGCAATCGCGATTGCCGGAGCCAAGGCGGCCGGAATGCCGTAAACCAGCCCCGCCGAGTTTTCCTTGACCAGCCCACCCCAATCCGCCAACGGCGGCTGCACGCCAAGGCCAAGGAAGGACAGGGTGGAAATGAACAGCACCGCGAAGATGAACCGCAGCCCCAGTTCGGCCACCAAGGGCGACAGCGCATTGGGCAGGATTTCCGAAAAGATGATCCAGCCCTGTTTTTCACCGCGCAACCGCGCCGCCTCGACATAATCCATCACCGTGATGTCCACCGCCACCGCGCGGGAAAGGCGGAACACCCGCGTCGCGTCGAGCAGGCCCATCACCATGATCAGATTGAACATCGTCACATCGACTGCCGTCAGGATCACCAGTGACAGGATCAGCGTCGGGATCGCCATCACCAGATCGATGAAGCGCGACAGGGCCTGATCGACCCAACCGCCTGCCGTGGCCGCCAGAAAGCCCAAAACCGCGCCGGTGACAAAGCTGATGATGGTGGAACATGTGGCAACGAAAATGGTCACCTGCGCGCCAAAGATCATCCGGGTCAGCAGGTCGCGGCCAATGGAATCAGTGCCCAACCAATGGGTGGCCGAAATCGGATCCCAGACGCCGCCGACCAGCTCATCCATTTTATAGGGCGCAATCCACTGTGCGAAGATGGCGACAAAGAAGAAGCCCCCGGTCAGGACAAGACCGATCAGCGCGGAAATCGGGATGCGGGTCATTTCGGATGCCTCAGTCTTGGGTTGGCCAAAATCGACACCACATCGGCCAGGATGTTCAGCCCGATATAGACGGCGGCAAAGATCATGCCGCAGGCCTGCACCACCGGAAGGTCACGTTTGGTGACATGATCGACCAAAAACTGCCCCATGCCGGGATAGACAAAGACCACCTCAACCACCACCACGCCAACCACCAGATAGGCAAGGTTCAGCATCACCACATTGACCACCGGCGCGATGGCGTTCGGGAAGGCGTGACGCCAGATCACCGTCAGCGGCGACAGACCCTTCAACTCCGCCGTTTCGATATAGGCCGATTGCATCACGTTCAGAATGGCCGCCCGCGTCATCCGCATCATATGCGCCAACACCACCAGCACCAGAACGATGACCGGCAAGATGACGGCATGCAGGCGCTCAAACACCCCCATGCCGGGAAAAACCATCGACATTGCGGGCACAAGTTGCCAGCGCACCGCCAGAAAATACAAAACGATATAGCCCGCAACGAACTCCGGCAGCGAAATTGTGGCCAGAGTTACCCCGGAAATCAGCTTGTCCGGCCAGCGCCCGTTGTAGCGCGCCGCGAGCAGGCCCAGCAAAATCGCCAAGGGCACCGAGATGATGGCGGCCCAAAAGGCCAGAAAGATCGTGTTGCCAAAGCGTTGGCCGACAGATGTGGCAATATCCATGCCGTTGGTCATGGCCACGCCCATGTCGCCCGTGATGAACCCGTAAAGCCAGCCGAAATAGCGCTCCAGCAAGGGCTCATTCAGCCCCATCTTTTCACGCAGGTTCGCCAAAGCCTCGGGCGTCGCCGATTGGCCCAACATGGCTTGGGCGGTGTCGCCCGGCAGCGCCTCAACCCCGAAAAAGATCAGGGCCGACACTGCCAACAGCAAAAGCAGGCCCAGCGCAATGCGCTGGGCCACCAGTTTTATGACGGGATGCAGCATCCCGCAATCAGGCGTTCAGCCAGCACTTGGCAAGTGCGCGGCCGTTCATCAACTCGCCATTCGGATCGGGCTGCCAGCCGCCAACCTCTTCGCGCTTGGCCTCGACGAAATCGTTGAACATCGGGCAGATCAGGCCGCCGTTGTCGCGCAGATTGGTGGCCAGTTCCGAATACATCGCCTTGCGCTTGACCGGGTCCAGTTCCGCACGAGCGGCGATAAGCGTGGCGTCGAAGGCCGGGTCCTTGAACTTGGTGTCGTTCCAGTCGGCAGTGGACAGATAGGCGGTGGAATACATCTGATCCTGCACCGGACGCCCGCCCCAGTAGGACGCGCAGAACGGCGCGACATTCCAGACGTTCGACCAATAGCCATCGTCGGGCTCGCGCTTCAGTTCCAGCGGAATGCCTGCCGCCTTCGCCGACTGCTCGAACAATTGCGCCGCTTCAATCGCACCCGGGAAGGCCCCTGCCGCAACCTGCAACACGATGGGCGAGCCATCATGACCCGATTTCTTATAGGCCTCTGCCGCCGCCGCCGTGTCGTATTCCCGCTGCGGAATGGTGTCGTCAAACATCGGATAGGCCGAGTTGATCGGGAAGTCGTTGCCGATGGTGCCATAGCCGCCGAGGATTTTGTCGACCATTTCCTGACGGTTGATCGACAGCTTCAAGGCGGTGCGCAAGTCGTTGTTGTCAAACGGTGCCTTGTCGCAATGTATGATGAAGACATAATGGCCACGGCCCGCCACATGCTCGATCGAAATGCCCGGAGCGCCCTTCAGCAGATCGATGATCTTGGGGTCAACCCGGTTGATCATATGAACCTGACCGGCCTGCAAAGCCGAGGTGCGCGCGGTGCTGTCGTTGATCACGATGATCTCGACCTCATCGGCATGGCCCATGGTGGTGTCGAAATAGTTGGCATGCTTGGCAAAGGTGTGGCGCACGCCCGGCTCGTTGGCGACAACCTTGTAAGGCCCGGCACCAATGCCCGCAGCCTCTGCCCCAACGCCGCCGCCCGGCTGGATGACAAGGTGATAATCGGCCATCAGGAACGGCAAGTCGGCATTGCCGGCGGCCAGCTTCAAGGTGACCATATCGCCGGTCGCGGTCATCTCGGTGATGCCCTGCACGATGCCCAAGGCACCTGACTGTGATTTTTCATCCGTATGACGCTTCAGCGTGGCGATCACATCATCGGCGGTGACGGTCTTGCCATCGTGGAATTCGACGCCCGCGCGGATCTTGAACTTCCACTCCATCGCATCTGCCGAAGAGCTGATTTCCTCGGCAATGCGGTAGTCCAATTCGCCCTTGGCGTTCACGTCCAAAAGCATTTCGCCCCAAAGCATGTTGACCGCAAACGGCACTTCCGACGCCGCCAGCGCCGGGTCCAGCGAGTTGGTCGACTCGCCGCCCTGCATGCCTGCCCGCAGCAGACCGCCTTTTTTGGGCTCTTCGGCACGCGCCGCCGTGGACAGCAAAGCCGTCGCCATCGCTGCGGATACGCCCAGCGCCCCGGCGCGGCCCACAAATTCACGGCGGCTCATCAAGCCCTTGGCCGCACGGGCCAGCAGATGGTTCAGTTCACTCGACATTTGGATCTCCCTGATCGTTCTTCGGTCCGGCTTTGGAGCCGTTTTGTTGATTGGCCACTCAATAGACCGTGGATTTCTGCTGTGACAACGATTCTTGGCTCATCCTGCCCCAAGCTGGCGCTTAAACAAACCGTCTTTCGACAGTTTCGTCAAACTCCCGCTGAAAAATAATTTCATCGCCCTGCCAAGCGGTTAGGTGGGCGGTCAACCGTAGATGGTTGGCGGTGGCAGTCATTTCAGCCTGCACCTGCGTGCGCACCGACCAACCTGCGCGCGACAGACGCTGCTCCCATGTGTGAACTGCCCGCGCCGACAAAGGATCATCGGGATGCACCTGCCACAGCTCTGACATCGTCTCGCCGGTGCAAAGCCCATGGGTCAGGTTCTCGGCGTCACCCAGATCGTCCCGGATCACCAAAGCCGTGGTGCCAGTGATCAGATCCGTCTCGATCTTGCGGGTCGTCTTGCCCGCCCGCAGCACCCTGTGCGCCCAAGGTTGCGCCCCCTCGGGCCCCGGCGGCACCCATTCCGAAGCACTGCCCTGATGCACCGGCAGGTCCAGGCTGCCCTGCAGGATCGTCACAGTCGCAGGCTTGGGCGATGGCCACAAAAACGGCCAGTAAGTCGTTGAAATCGCCAAGCGCAAGCGATGCCCCGCCGCCAAACGGTAAGCCATCTGATCAATATCAAACGCCACCTCCACCGCCTGCCCCACCGGCATCGGTTCCGGCTTTTCCGCCGAGCAGCGATGGCACAGGTTCAACATTCCATGCGCAATCCGCACCGATGACCCATCGGGTGCCACGTCACACAACCGCGCCACGACAAAGGCCAGTGGCTGATCGGACGCCACCCGCAACCGCAGCCGCGCCGCGCCCAGCAAGTCCAGCGGCGCCTCCAGAACCGACCCCTCAAAGCACAGCGACAACGCATCATCCGCCGCCTGATCGCCCGGCATTTCGGCGTTCAACCCCATCGGGAAAAACTCGCCCGTCAGCATGCCCAAATGCTGCGGGGTGCAAACGGCCAAGGCAATTTCTGCGCTTTCACATTGGTTCAAATATCCACGGGGGGATCCGGGGGGGCAGTCGGCCCCCCCGGCTTCGGCGGCAAGACCCATCACCACCCGCGAAACCCGCGGGCTTGGCCAGACCTCCTCCGCCACCCAATGCCCCGCCCGATGCCGCGCACTCGCATCCGGCGGCTCGGAATGGATCATATAGGCGCGGTAGGCTGGCTCAGCCTCCACTCCATTCTCCACGCCTTTCAACCAGCGGTCCCACCAGCGCACAGCCTCTTGCAAAAACCCCACCGCCGGCCCCGGCACCGCCGTATGCGGGTATTGATGCACCCAAGGCCCCACGATCCCCTTCACCACTCCCGGCACGTTTTCCACCAGATGCGCCACGGTGTTCATGTAATTGTCAGCCCAGCCACCCCAAGACAGCACAGGCACGGTCATGCGGGAATAATCTTCACAGACCGACCCATGCTGCCAATAGGGCCCGCGCTCTTGCAACGCCGCCCAGCGCGGGGCCAGCCACGCATCCGCCTCCAGCCGCGCCAGCCAATCCTCCCGCCAGTCAGCCCGCAACGCAGGGTCCGCCGGGCGGCTGGAGTAAGACAGCATCAGCGTGCCCCAGCCGAAATTCTCACCCAGAAGGCAGCCACCCTTGAAATGAATGTCATCTGCAAAACGGTCGGTGGTGGCGCAGACCGAGATCACCGCCTTCAATGCCGCAGGCTGCAGGAATGCGGTCTGCAAGCAGTTGAACCCGCCCCAGCTTTTGCCCATCATGCCCACTGACCCCGAACACCAGTCCTGCGCGGCCAGCCATTCAATCACCTCGCAGGCGTCGGCCAGTTCCTGAATGGTGTATTCGTCGGTCATCAGCCCTTCGCTGTCACCATTGCCGCGCATATCGACCCGCACACAGGCATAGCCATGCCCCGCCACATAGGCGTGCATCATCTCATCGCGCGGCAAAGTGCCGTCGCGCTTGCGGTAGGGAATGTATTCCAGCACCGCAGGCACCGGCGCGGACCCAACCGGCCGCCATATCCGCGCCGACAGGCGGCAACCATCAGACAGCGTGATGCCCACATCGGGCAGGTCCACGATTTGATGGGTAAATTCGGTGACAATGCGCATGAAACACCCCCGTCCTGCCGTGCCATCAAGCATCGCCTGACCGCGCCGCCCTGCCATATTAACGCCGCTTTGCGTCTTGAATGCGACAGGTTCCAAACCGCGGCTGGCCACGGTGGTGGAACCGCCTGTGACGACCCTGTCGATGACCCACCCCAAACCCGCAATCTCTGGAAACACTGTGGCACAACAGGCAACCTTGCCTCTTGTTGCCGCCGCGCTCAAAGAGGCGCGGCGCAAACCCAAGCCACCGCGCCGCATCTGCCCCTGTTCGACGGCGCCGACAGCGCATAAGCTGGCGCCAAAGCAAGGAGCCTGCCCATGACACCGCGCCCGAACATCCTGATCCTGATGGTGGATCAACTGACCGGAACCCTGTTCGAGGATGGTCCCGCCGGTTTCCTGCACACGCCCAACCTGCGCAAACTGGCGGCGAAATCGGTGCGCTTTGGCAATGCCTATACCGCTTCGCCGCTCTGCGCCCCCGCCCGCGCGGCCTTCATGTCGGGCGCCTTGCCCCGCCGCACGCGGGTCTATGACAACGCCGCCGAGTTCGCCTCCGACATTCCCACCTATGCCCACCACCTGCGCCGCGCCGGGTATTACACGGCGCTGTCGGGCAAGATGCATTTCGTCGGTCCCGATCAGTTGCATGGGTTCGAGGAACGCCTGACCACCGACATCTATCCCGCCGATTTCGGCTGGACCCCCGATTACCGCAAACCGGGGGAACGGATCGATTGGTGGTATCACAATCTGGGCTCGGTCACGGGCGCGGGCGTGGCCGAAATCACCAACCAGCTGGAATATGACGATGACGTCTGCCATCAGGCGGTGCAGAAGATTTACGACCTCTCGCGCGGCCTCGACAACCGTCCTTGGTGCCTGACCGCCAGCTTCACCCATCCGCATGACCCTTTCGTCGCCCGCGCAAAATACTGGAAGCTTTACAACGACATCCCCGAGCTGGCCCCCCCAACACCCTTGGCCTATGAGGCGATGGACCCCCATTCCAGACGCCTGATGGACGCCTGCGATTGGCGCTCATCAGAGGTGACGCCCGACCACATCCGCCGCGCCCGGCGGGGCTATTTTGCCAACATTTCCTACGTGGACGACAAAATAGGCGAGATTCTGGCGACACTGGAGGCGACGCGGCAAGAAGCGATCATCGTCTTTGTCTCGGACCATGGTGAGATGCTGGGCCGCAAGGGCCTGTGGTTCAAGATGAACTTCTTCGAAGGCGCCGCCCGCGTGCCCCTGATGATCTGCGCACCCGGCCTTGCCCCGCATCTGGAGCAAACCGCAGTGTCCACCGTCGACCTGACACCGACGCTGTGCGATCTGGCTGGTGTTTCGATGGACGAGGTGATGCCATGGACCGACGGTGAAAGCCTTGTGCCCTTGGCCAAAGGCACCCCCCGCAGCAGCCCGGTCGCGATGGAATACGCCGCCGAAGGCAGCATCACCCCGATGGTTGCGCTGCGGTTGGGGGCATGGAAATACATCCACTGCCCCGCCGACCCGGATCAGCTTTACGATCTGGCCGCCGACCCGGAAGAATGCGAAAACCTTGCCGCCGACCCCCGCGCCGCCGAGGTGTTGGCGCATTTCCAACACCTTGCGTCCGAGCGTTGGGATATCCCGGCCTATGACGCCGAGGTGCGCCAAAGCCAGGCCCGCCGCTGGGTGGTCTATGAGGCGCTGCGCAACGGAGCCTACTATCCTTGGGATCACCAACCCCTGCGCGCGGCGTCAGAGCGGTACATGCGCAACCACATGGACCTGAACAGGCTGGAAGAAAACAAGCGGTTTCCGCGCGGCGAGTAGCCCGGTGCGGTGGCTGAACCCGCGCAAGGCGCGCGGAACCTCCCACGCGGCGGCAACCCCGAAGCGCTGTGTCGCGGTGCTGTCGGGCGCTCCGCGGGGGATATTTGGACCAAGATGAAAATTATTTTCACTTTGGCCCAACTATCCCCGCCGGAGGCTTCACGATCACCCACAGACGCCCCGTTGACCGCCCATCCGCGGCAGCCGCCGCCAAGTCCCCCCTCGATGGGGGGCGCGGCGGCACCACCGTTCAGGTGGCGTCCTTCAGCACCATCTCGGCACCCTTCCAGCCCATCAGCATTGCGGGCGCGTTGGTATTGCCCGCGATCAGATTGGGGAAGGCGCTGGCGTCGATCACCCGCAGCCCGGTCAAGCCATGCACGCGGCAAGCCGCATCCACCACCGATGTGGCCGCATCCGGCCCCATTCGCGCGGTGCAGCTTGGGTGATACACCGTCCCCGACCGCGCCCGAAAATCCGCGATGAGGTCGCCGTCCGATTGCACCGCCGGGCCGGGGCGCAGTTCAGCGTCGATCAAAGCCGCCAGTGCCGGCTGTGCCGCGATGTGGCGCAGGTATTTCACGGCCGCCAGCATTTCCTGCACGTCATGGTCGGTGGAATAGACATTGGCCGTGATCACCGGGTGCGCCAGCGGGTCCGTAGAGCCGATCCTGATGTGCCCGCGCGACGTGGGACGGCAATTTGACAGCCCGATGGACAGGCCCGGAAACGGATCAGGCGTCAGCAAAGGCCGCTCTCCCGCGCGGGGCAGCAAGGTCGAAAACGCCTGCAGATACAACTGCATGTTTGGGCGACCCAGATCGGGCGAGGTGCGGAAGAACCCGCCACCATGGTTGATCGATTTCGCCAGTGGCCCGCCGCCGGTCAGGAAGTATTGCATCCCCACGAACAACTTGCCCCACCATGGCCGCAGCAGATCATTGTAGGTCGGCACTTTCATGCGCCAAGTGTAGTTGATGCCTTGATGGTCGCTCAGATGCGCGCCAACGTTGGGATTGTCTTCGACCACGCCAATGCCATGACCCTGTAGCAACGCCCCCGGCCCCACCCCCGACAGCTGCAACAGCTGCGGCGAATTGATCGCCCCGCCCGACAGGATCACCTCGGCGTTGCAGCGTAATTCCACCCGCCGCCCGCCTTGCACATATTCCACCCCAACCGCGCGCCGTCCTTCAAACAGCACCCGCGTCACCTGCGCCCGCGTGATCACGCGCAGGTTTTTGCGCCTCATCGCAGGCCGCAAAAACGCCCGCGCCGCCGAATTGCGCCGCGCGTTCTTGATCGTCAGCTGATAGGTGCCCGCGCCTTCCTGTTCGGCCCCGTTGAAATCGCGGTTGTAGGGCAGTCCGGCCTGACCGCAGGCCTTGATATAATCCTCGACGATCCAGTGCAGCCCTTTGCGGTTTTCGCTGATGAACAGTGGGCCACCCTTGCCGCGCCACGCATCGCCGCCTGCCTCGGTGTCCTCCATGGCCTTGTAGGCGGCCAGACAGTCGTCCCAGCCCCAGCCCGGATTCTGCGCGCCCCATTCGTCGTAATCCGCCCGGTGGCCGCGAATATAGACCATGGCATTGATCGACGATGATCCGCCCAAAAGCTTGCCGCGCGGCCAGTGATCGCGCGCCCCGGCCAGCCCCGGATCGGGCTCGGTTGCATACATCCAGTTCACCGCCGGATCGTAAAACAGCTTGCCGTAGCCCAAAGGCAGATGCACATAAAAGCGTCGGTCCGTGCCGCCCGCCTCCAGCACCGTGACCTTGTGCTTGCCGCTTGCCGTCAGCCGGTCGGCCAGCACCGACCCGGCAGAGCCAGAACCTACGATGATGTAATCGGTGTCGTGCATGGGGCCTCCGCTGTCAGCGGATCAGCGATAGCCCGAGCCGCGCGCGTTTCCTGACCGATCTGCGACAAGCAGCGTCGCAAAAGGGTTACTTTAACGCGCATTTCCGGGTCCGTTTGACCGACGGTCAGGCTGGCCCAAAATTCAGATCAGAACGCGCCATCGTCACTGACAGCGTAGATTGTTTTCAGCCGGGCCGCGGCCGTTGCGGTCTTTTTGGCACGGCTGATTGTTCTGCAACAGAATGGCACTCCGTTTTGCCCCCTGCTCATCAAACAAGGCGCATCAGCGGCCGCTACCGCCCCTTCCACACCGGATCACGCTTTTCGGCAAAGGCCTTCGCGCCTTCCAGCTGATCCTCGGACCCATAAAGCCGGTCCACCGTCGGCAACAGCCGCTTGGAGACGCGGTTCAGCGCATCCTGAAAGCGCATGTTCTCGGCCTCGCGCACCACTTCCTTGATGGCTGCGTAAACCAGGGGCGGGCCACTTTCCAGCAACCGCGCCAAATCCCAGGCCTTGGCCAACAGATCTTCGGACGTGGTGATTTCTTTCACAATCCCCCAACGCAGCGCCTCTTCGGCATCAAACCAGCGGCCTGTCAGCAGCAAGTCCATCGCCACATGATAGGGAATGCGCTTGGGCAGCTTGATCGAGGCGGCATCGGCCACGGTGCCAGAGCGGATTTCCGGCAGCGCAAAGGTGGCATTGGCCGAACACAGGATCAGATCGGCAGACAGCGCCAATTCCAACCCACCACCGCAGCAAATCCCGTTCACTGCTGCAATCACCGGTTTGTTCAGATTGGGCAGCTCCTGCAACCCGCCAAAGCCGCCAACACCGTAATCACCGTCCACCGCGTCGCCTTCGGCGGCGGCCTTCAAATCCCAACCGGGGCAGAAGAATTTCTCGCCCTGCGCGCGCAAGATACAGACCCGCAAACTGTCATCATCGCGGAAATCGCGGAAGACCTGACCCATCACCCGGCTGGTTTTCAGGCTGATCGCATTGGCCTTGGGCGCGTCCAGAGTCACCTCCAGAATGGCCCCCTCGCGCAGCGTTTTCACCGGACCGTCACTGCGCATTTCCATCTAGGTTCTCCTGACCAAAGCATCGACCGCAACAGCCCCGACGGGCCGCACAAGGATCGGGTTGATTTCAATTTCCTCAAGACCGGCATCGGCCAACATCAGATCGCCCAGACGCACAGCAATATCCGCCACCGCCGCCATATCCGCCCGCGGCCGCCCGCGATAGCCGTCCAGCAACGGCCACAACCGCAATCCCCGCAACGCCTCCAGCACTTGCGGCACGGTCACGGGCAGGATCAGCGTCACGGTATCGGCCAAAACCTCAGCCGTGACCCCGCCCATGCCCAGCGTCAAGGACACCCCGTAAACCGGATCGCGCCGCAGCCCCAGCAGGATTTCAGCGACGGCACCCGTCACCATCTCCTCCACCAGATAGCCTGTGGCCCCCGGCATTTCCGCCTGCTCCGCCAAAGTGGTCAGCCCCAACCGCACCGCTCCGGCTTCGGTCTTGTGCGCAAACCCCAGTCCCTTCAGGGCATAGGGAGCTGTCAAACCAGACACATCCAGATCGGCCAGAACCGTTCCCGACACCGCAAGCGGCACCGCGACGCCTGCGGCCGCAAGAACCGCCTTGCCCTCGGCCTCGGTCAACATCACGCTCTCCCTTGGCGGCATCACGGCCACAGGCCGCCATCCCGGCAGCCCCGGCAAAACCTGCGCGGCCCGCACCGCCGCCAAGGCCGTTTCCAGCCCCATCAGCGTGCAAACGCCCTGCTCCATCAACCCGACAGCGCGCGCTTCGTCAAAATTCTCGGGCATCGAGGCCACCGGAAAAGCCGGTTTTCCCGTGGTCTTTTGCGCCGAAACGATGGCACCAATCGCAGGCTCGTACCAAGCGGGGTCGCAGCGGTCGCTGCGCGGCGGGTCGATGATATAGATGCCCGCGTCATAATCGCCCAGCATGGTGGTGAAAACATCGGTGGTGCGCGGTCCGTCACCCCAGATGAAGGTGTGATAATCCAATGGGTTGGCGATGGTAACGATCGGCCCCAGAATTTCCCCCAACCGCGCCCGCACCGCGTCCGACGGGGCCGGAAACTCGATGCCAAAAGGCGCCGCCAGATCGGCCACCAATCCCGCCTCACCGCCCGAACAAGACAGGCTGCAAAGTCGCGCGCCCAGACCCGGCCCATGCACATGCAACACTTTCAGCGTTTCGATCAACTCCGACGGCGTGTTGACCTCGGCCACCCCGATCTGACGCAGAAACGCCGAAGACGCAGCGCCACCTCCTGCCAAAGACGCGGTATGACTGGCAGCGGCAGTGCGGCTCAACTCGGTCTTGCCCGACTTGATGCAGACAATCCCCTTGCCAGCCGCGCGCGCCCGTTGCGCGAGGGCGGCAAAAGCCGCCGCGTCATCGATGCCCTCAATGTACATGCCAATCGCCGTGACGCGCGGATCGTCCAACAAGGCCCCCGCCAGATCAGCCAAGCCCACCACGGCCGCGTTGCCCAGACAGGCCACATAGGCCACCGGCAGCGCCCGCTTTTGCATCGACAGGTTGATGACGATGTTCGACGATTGCGACAACAAGGCCACTCCGCGGTCCACCCGAACGCCGCCGTGCTGATCGGGCCACAACAGGGCCCCATCGAGATAATTGATCACCCCGTAACAGTTCGGGCCAAGGATGGGCATATCGCCCGCCGCCGCGATCAGTTGCGCCTGCAACTCCGGCTCGCCGGCCTCCGTCCAGCCCGCGGCAAAACAGATCGCACCTCCCGCCCCCATCGCCGCCAGTTCCGCAACCACCTCAATGGTGGCGAACCGGTTGACGCCAATGAACACCGCATCCGGGGCCTCTGGCAGGTCGGCCAAAGACGCATAGGCCCGCAATCCGCCGATTTCAGCCTTCGTCGGATGCACAGGCCAGACTGACCCGGCAAAGCCCATCTTGCGGCATTGCTCGATCACATTCAGCGCCCAACCCGCGCCCAGAACGGCAATGGATTTCGGTCGCAACAGACGGTTGAGATCTTTCATATCACATCCCCCGCCCGGCGCAGGCACCCGGGGCGCTGCCCCGGACCCCGGGATATTGAGAGACAGATGAAAAATAAGGCAAGCGCCCCACCCCGGCACTGCGGGATGGGGTTTCACCTGTCGCGGTCATCGGGGTCCCCCCCTGTACCGCAGAATCAGCATGCCGGGTATAAGTTAACATTTCGTTTCATCTGTCCTTAAATATCCTCGGGGGGAGGCGAAGCCGTGGGGGGCAAACAGCCCCCCTCGTTGGCGCAGAAACCGCCTAGGCCCCATGCGCGCGCAACAATTCCCGGCTGATGATGTGGCGTTGAATCTCGGATGTGCCCTCCCAGATCCGCTCCACCCGCGCATCGCGCCAGATGCGTTCCAGCGGCAAATCATCCATCAAGCCCATGCCGCCGTGAATCTGAATCGCCTCATCCGCAATCATGGCCAGCACTTCGGTGGCTTTCAGCTTGGCCATTGCCATATCGGCCTCCGTCACCGTGCCCTGATCGTATTTCCAGGCGGCCTCACGCGTCAGCAGTTCCGCCGCCTTCAACTCCATCGCCATATCGGCCAGCTTGAAGGAAATCCCCTGAAACTTGCCGATCTGTTGCCCGAACTGCTTGCGCTCGGACGCGTAGGAAATCGCGTGGGCAAGGGCGCGTTCGGCGCGGCCAAGGCAGGTCGAGGCCACTTGCAACCGGGTCGCACCCAGCCATTTTCCCGCCACTTCAAAGCCCTTGTGCACCGCTCCGAGCACCTGCCGCTGGTTCAGGCGGCAGTCGTCGAACTCCAAAATCATGTTGTTGTAGCCGCGGTGCGAAACGTTGCGATAGCCGTCGCGCACCGTGAAACCGGGCGTGCCCTTGTCGACCAGAAACGCGGTGATCAGCTTTTTCGGTCCGCGCGGGGTGTCTTCCTCGCCCGTCGCCACCCAGACAATCGCGAAATCCGCCACATCCGCATGGCTGATGAAATGCTTGGTGCCGTTCAGCACGAAATCATCCCCATCCGCCCGCGCGAAGGCCTTCATCGAGCGCAGATCAGACCCTGACCCCGGTTCCGTCATCGCCTGACAATCGTGCTTTTCACCGCGGATGCAGGGGAACAGATAGTGCTCACGCTGTTCCGGCGTGCAGGCCAGAAGGATATTGGACGGGCGTGACACGCAATTCCAATGAAGGGCATAGTTGGCTTTGCCCAGTTCCTTTTCGTACAACAGCCAGGTCTGGGTGTCCAAACCCGCGCCGCCCACCTCTTCCGGCATGTTGGCGGCATAAAGCCCGGCGGCAATCGCCTTGGCGGCAATCTCGCGGCGCAGATCCTCGCGCAAGATGCCGGTGCGCTCGACCTCTGCCTCATGCGGGTAAAGCTCGGTTTCGACGAAACCGCGCGTGGCATCGACGATCATCTGCTGCTCTTCAGACAGTCCAAAATTCATCGCTCACTCCTTCTTCTGGCCGACAGCCCGGCCCGCGCCTTCTGGCAATGCCAGCCCTGCCTGGGCCTGCGCAATCGCCTGCAACTTGCCCCAAACTTCCGCCGAGGCAGCGCAGGATTTACCGGATGCCATGTTCACATGCAGGCAAAGCTGCTCCACGGTGGCCACGCAATCGTCGCCCCGCATGATCCGCACGAAGGAACGAAAACGTTTTTCATCGGCACTGATGATCTGCAACGTGCCGGTCAGCTTGTCGCCCAGCTTGGCTTCACCCAGATGGCGGATATGGGTTTCGGCGGAGTAAAACGAGTTCCCCGCCGCCACATAATCCATCCCCGCCCCGATCAGCCGCAAGAAGTTGTCCACGGTTTCCGAATTGGCGAAATAGTAGCGGCTTTCGGTCATATGGCCGTTGTAGTCGATCCAGCCGGGCAGCACCTGCATCTGAGCCATCACCAGGGGCGTGGCTTTCGGCGCAGCGTCCATCTCGGCATGGAAGGCCACCGCGCGGGCCGCGTCATGGTCAAGCAAAACCTTGCCCGCGCCCCAGTTGCGGTCCTTCAGCGCGCGCAGAAAGCCGATCAGGTTGCTGTCGCGGATACGCTCCAGTTCGCGAATGCTGTGATGGCCCGATTGCGCATCGGACTGGCCAGCGATCAGATCCACTAATTCGTCGTTGAACTCTGGCACGTCCATCAGCTTGGTCCAGGGCCAGGTCAGGCAGGGGCCGAACTGCGCCATGAAATGCTTCATCCCCGCCTCGCCACCCGCGACGCGATAGGTTTCGAACAAGCCCATCTGACCCCAGCGCAGACCAAAGCCCATGCGGATTGCCTCGTCGATTTCTTCCGTGGTGGCGATGCCGTCCTTGACCAGCCAAAGCGCTTCACGCCACACCGCCTCAAGGAACCGATCCGCGATATGGGCGTCGATTTCCTTGCGCACATGCAGGGGAAACATGCCGATTTCGCGCAGGATGGTCTTGGCGTTTTCGATGATGACGGGGTCGGATTTCGGCGAGGGCACCACTTCGGCCAGCGGCAACAGGTAAACCGGGTTGAACGGATGAGCCACGAAGATCACTGCCGGATTGGCAGCCCCTTCCTGCAATTCCGATGGTTTGAAGCCAGAGGTGGAAGACCCGATCGGCGTGCCCAGTTCCGCCGATTGTTGGATCTGAGCAAACACGCGATGCTTCAGATCCAGCCGTTCGGACACCGATTCCTGAATGTAATCCGCGCCTTCCACAGCCTCGGTGATCGTCTGCGCGAAGCTGAGCGTGCCCTCGGCACACATCGGAATATCACTCAGCGCCGGAAGCGAGGCGCGGGCGTTGGCCAGCACTTCGGCAATCTTCCGCTCTGCCTGCGGGTCAGGATCGAACACCGAAACATTCCAGCCGTTCAGCAAGAACCGCGCCGCCCAACCGCCGCCGATAACCCCGCCACCAATGATCGCTGCTTTCCGTGTCATTCCCGTCTCCGCCGTTTGGTTGCGCCCGGGTCTGCCCGGCGCAGGGGTTCAATCTATGCAAAGGCCAACTTTTTGGCCTCGGTCATCCAGAAGTTCAAAACAGCCGAACTGCGGCGTCACCTTCGAACAGGTGCGGGTATCGGCCATGCAGGCGCCGCTGCAATCACTGGCCTTGCGGCAAGACTGGCCGCCATCCGGCGTGGGTTTGTAGCAAATCTCGCCGCCAACCATGCCACCGTGATCGCGACAATCCGCTTGCTCGGCCATGGTCAGCACCGGCCCTTGCGGCCCAACCCCGGGCGCATCGGTCTGGCAGGCAGCAAGGCCCAGCAGGGCCAGCGCCAACATGATCTGCCGCATCGTCATCGCACCTGTCACTGGTCACTCATTTCGGCAAAGGGGCCCGCTTTTCCAACTTCAGCTTCGCCCGCACCTCGGCAGGCGTGATCACCCGCGCGCCCAGATTGCTGATGATCGTCACCGCCCGTTCCACCAGCTGCGCGTTGGTCGCCAGCACGCCCTTTTCCAGCCAAAGGTTGTCCTCCAACCCCACCCGCACGTTGCCGCCCGCCAGAACGCTCGCCGCCACATAGGGCATCTGGTTGCGGCCAATGGCAAAGGCGCTCCAATGCCAATCGGCGGGCACATTGTTGACCATGGCCATGAAGGTGTTCAGATCATCCGGCGCGCCCCATGGCACGCCCATGCACAGCTGCACCAAGGTCGGGGCCGGGATCACGCCTTCGCGCGCCAGCTCTTTGGCCAGCCAAAGATGCCCGGTGTCGAACGCCTCGATCTCGATGCGCACCCCCGCCGCCGTCATCCGCCGCGCCATGTCGCGCAGCAGGCCGGGGGTGTTGACCATCACATAATCGGCCTCGTTGAAGTTCATCGTGCCGCAATCGAGCGTGCAAATCTCGGGGCGACATTCCACCACATGCGCCACCCGTTCGGTGGCCCCGGCCATATCAGAGCGCGGCCCCATCCGGCCCATGTCTTCCGAGCCTTCGAAGTAGATATCGCCCCCCATCCCTGCCGTCAGGTTCAGCACCACATCGGTGCCAGAATCGCGGATGCGTTCGGTGACTTCACGGTACAGGGCCAGATCGCGCGAAGGCTTCCCCGTCTCCGGGTCGCGCACATGGCAATGCACCACCGCAGCCCCGGCCTTGGCCGCATCAATGGCCGACTTCGCGATCTGCTCGGGCGAGCGCGGCACATGCGGGGATTTGTCCTGCGTGCCGCCCGATCCGGTGACGGCGCAGGTGATGAAAACGTCGCGGTTCATGGCCAAGGGCATGGGAATCCTCCTGAAGGGTTGCAGCCAGCATAGCGGGCTTGCCAAGCCATGCTTGACGATTTACGCAATATTCATGACAAATCACGCAACAATCTTCGCCCCCTCCACGCAACCCCTGACCCTTGCCCTGCTGGTGCTGCCGCAATCGTCGATCTTGGAGGTCGCCTCCACCCTCGACCCCTTGCGCGCCGCCAATCGCCATTTGGGAACAGAGGCTTACCGCTGGCGGGTGGTGTCCCCGGATGGGCGCGCGGTGCCGCTGACCTGCGGCATCGAACTGCCCTCCGACGGCCCGCTGGCCACCGCGATAGGGGCAGATGCGCTGGTGGTGATTGCGGGGTTTCGGCAATGGCAGGGGGCAACACCGCCGCTGATCCGCGAACTGGCCCGCATGTCGCGCCACTTTGCCGCCATGGGGGGCATTGACGCGGGCCCTTGGGTGCTGGCGCGCGCTGGCCTGCTGAACGACTATCGCGCCACCGTGCATTGGGAGGATCTGGAGGATTTCGCCACCACCCACCCGGCGATCGACGTGGCCCCCGACCGCTTTGTCATCGACCGCAACCGCTTTACCGCAGGCGGTGCCGCACCCGCCACCGACCTGATGCTGCATCTGATCCGCGCCCGCCACGGCGCCGCCCTGGCCCTGCAAACCGCCGCCAGCTTCATCACCACCGCGCGCGACGGGCACGAGCCACAAGTCAGCGCGGCACAGCCCAACCCAAGGCTTGACCCCCGGGTCGCTGCGGCCATCGCCCGGATGGAAACGCAACTGGACACGCCCGAAACCACCGCCGCGCTGGCCTTGGCTCTTGGCCTTTCACCCCGACGGCTGGAACAGATTTTCGGCGAAAATCTGGGACAAACCCCCGCCGCCTATGCGCTTGGCCTGCGCCTGTCTGCCGCGCGCCGGATGATCACCGACACCCGCCACCCCTTGGCCGAGGTGGCGCTGCGCTGCGGGTTTTCTTCGGCCTCAGATCTGTCGCGGTCTTTCCGCGCCCGCTTTGGCTTGCCGCCCAGCCACCTGCGGGTCTGACGCCCGCTCCGCCTCAGCCGCCACCGATTTCAACAGCGGCGACATCAGGCGCAACGCCACAAAGGTCACAACGCTCAGGGTCACGGCAATGCCCCTAGCCCCCCGCCACTCCGGGCATCTCAGTTTCCCCAGATGCGAAACCCTGACCCAAAACTCAAAAGACAGATTCCGGCCATTCGACATCCCGCGCGCCCCGAATGCGCTCCGTTCGCAAAAACGGATCACCCACGCTTCGGTTCCCGGACCGCTTCCAACAACCCCCGGCCCTTCAGCAACGGCTCCACCCCCGGCATCCGACCCCGGAACTTTGTGTAAAGCACCTCCGGTTCCTCCAGCCCACCTGCCGACAGGATGAACTTTTCCAACCGCGCCGCAACGCCCGCGTCAAACGGATCGCCGGCTTCTTCAAAGGCCGCAAAGGCGTCTGCGTCCATCACCTCGGACCACATATAGCTGTAATAGCCGCTGGAATAGCCGTCGCCGGTGAACACATGCGCGAAATGCGGCGTCGCATGCCGCATCCGAATGGCGCGCGGCATGCCCAGCGCCTCCAACACCTCGGCCTGCTTTTGCATCGGGTCCGCCGGAGCGGCCCCTTCGTGGAACGCCAGATCGACCAAGGCGGAGGAGATGAACTCCACCGTCGCAAAGCCCTGATCATAAGTCCCCGCCGCCAACAACCGCTGCAGCATGTCGGCAGGCATTGCCGCGCCGGTCTGCCAATGCCGGGCATGCTCTTCCAAAACCTGCGGCACCTCCAACCAATGCTCATAAAGCTGGCTCGGCAGTTCGACAAAATCGCGCGCCACCGAGGTGCCGCTGATAAACCCATAGATCACATTCGACAGCATCTGATGCAGCGCATGGCCGAACTCATGGAACAAGGTCCGCGCATCATCATAAGACAACAGCGCCGGATCGCCCTTGGCAAAGTTGCAGACATTCACCACGATCGGCCGCACCTCGCCGCCCAGCTTGCGCTGCGACCGCATCGCCGAACACCAGGCACCAGACCGTTTGGACCCGCGCGCAAAGTAATCGCCGATGAACACCGCAATATGCGCGCCCCCGCGCGTCACGTCCCAAGCCCGGGCATCGGCGTGATACAGCGGCACATCCAGCGCCCGAAATTCCAGCCCGAACAACCGCGCCGCACAGTCAAAACAAGCCGCCAACATTGCCTCAAGCCCCAGATAGGGCTTCAGCGCCGCCTCATCCAGATCATGCTCGGCCACCCGGCGTTGCTCGGAATAATAGCGCCAGTCCCAAGGCTCCAAAGGCCCGGCCATGCCATCGGCGTGCAGCAGCACCTCCAGCAGGCTTGCGTCCGCCAAGGCCTTGGCCTTGGCAGGCTCCCACACCCGCATCAGCAAATCGCGCACCGCAGCGGGCGTCTTCGCCGTCTCCGGCTCCAACTTGTAATCGGCAAAACTGGCATAGCCCAACAACGCCGCCCGCTCGGATCGCAAAGCCAGCGTTTCCGCCGCCACGCCGCGGTTGTCGCCCGCCCCGCCATTGGCCCCGCGCAAGCCCCAGGCCTCATAGGCTTTTTGCCGCAAGGCCCGGCGCGGCGAAAACTGCAAGAACGGCACGATCAAAGACCGCGACAAGGTCACCACCGGGCCAGAAACCCCCTTCTCCACCCCCGCCGCCCGCGCCGAGGCCACCACGAAATCCGGCAACCCCTCCAGATCCGCCTCGGCCAGTTCCATGAACCACGACCGCTCATCCGCCAACAAATTCTGACTGAACTGCGTGCCCAACACCGCCAACCGCGATTTCACCGCCGTCAACCGCTCGGCTTCGGCCCCCACCAACAGCGCGCCCGACCGCACAAACATCTGCCGGTACAGCGTCAAGACCCGCATCTGCTCCGCCGTCAACCCAAGACCCTCACGCCCCAGCCACAGCGCCTCGATCCGCCCGAACAGCGCCGCATTGTTGGTGACTTCGGACGCAAACGCGCTCATCTTCGGGGCAAGATCGCGCTGCAACGCCTCACGCGCCTCCGTTGAATCTGCCCCGGCAAGGTTATAAAACACCCCGCCCACCCGGTCGAGCAACCCCTCCGCCAACTCCATCGCCTCGATGGTATTGGCAAAGCTGGGCGCCTCGGACGACCCGGAAATCGCCGCAATATTGGCCCGCGCCTGCGCCAGGCCCGCATCGAACGCCGGTCCGAAATCGCCATCCGCAATCGCCGCAAACGGCGGCAAACCAAAGGCGCTGTCCCAATCCCCAAGCAAAGCATTCATAGCAATTCTCCTTTGTCCCAACGCTAGGCACCCCACCGCCGAAGGTCCAGCCCAGCCATTGCTGTTTTCCAAATACTCCCCGCGGAGCGTCTGGCCCAGCAAAGCGTCTGGCCCAGCAAAGCGTCTGGCCCAAAGGTCAATCCCAGCGCTCAAAACCCAAACCGCCACCCGCGCCCAAGACCCACCGCGCGCCAGCGCTCATGGACTTGCGGCGCAGCCGCGCCGGCAGATCACCGCAACTGCCGCGCCTTCAACCGCGTCTCAATCCGCCGCAACACCAGCGACAACGTCACTGTCATCGTCAGATAGACCAAAGCCACCACATTATAGGTCTCGAAATACCTGAAATTCCCCGCCGCCGTCACCTTGCCCAGCTGCGTCACATCCGACACCCCCAGCACCGACACCAAGGAACTGTCCTTCACCATCGCCACGAAATCATTGCCCAAAGGTGGCAAGATCGTGCGGAACGCTTGCGGGAACACCACATGCCGGAACCGCTGCCATGCCGAAAGGCCCAGCGCCTGGGCGGCCTCAATCTGGCCCTTGTCCACGGCCACCAAACCGGCCCGGAACACTTCCGCCAGAAACGCCGCATAGGCCAGCGTCAGCGCGATGACGGCCCGCGCCAGCAAGGGCACATCGCGGGTCCGCCATGGCTCCAACCCGACCCAGGACGTCAACCAATTCACCGCGACGATCACCGCCGGCACCGCCGCAAACGCCACATACAGCAGCAGCACGATGATCGGGATCCCCCGCATCACCTCAACGTAAAACCGCGCCACCTGCCGCAACACGATGAATCGCGACAGCCCGGCCACCGCCAAAGCCAGCCCCAAAGCGCAGGCACTGCCATAGGCCACCAGCGTCACCATCACCGTGATTGCGATGCCCTTGGACAACAGCGCCAGCACGTCGGCGTAAATCTGATTGGCCCAGACCTGATAAAACAGCCAAAGGCCGATCCCAAGCAGCAGGATCAGCCAATAGGGTCGGTCTTCATCGGGAGTGTTGCGCATAAAAAGCGGCCCCCGCGTGATGCAGGGGCCAAAGGCTCATTCGCCCATCTTGTAGTCGACGAACCATTTCTGGTTCAGCGCGTCCATGCTGCCATCGGCCTTCATCGCCGCAATCGCCGCGTTGATCGGGGCCACAAACTCCGACCCCTTCGGGAAGATGAAGCCGAAATCCTCGGACGCCAGCGGCGCACCGATGATCTTCAGCGCGCCGTTTGACGCCACAACGTAGCCATTCGCCGCAGTGGAATCCGACAGAGTCAGGTCGACATCGCCGGTCTTCAAGGCCTCAAGCCCCGCACCAAAGGTTTCAAACTTGATCACCCGGGCGTTTTCCTCGTTGCCGTCCAGAATGTTGTAAATCGCCGCGTAGAAGGGCGAGGTGCCGGGCTGCGCCGAAACCAACAGCTCGGGGATGGCCGCGAAAGACGCCGCATCGGTGAACCGCGTCTCGTCGCCGCGCACGATCATCAGCATTTCTGACCGCATGTAAGGCTCTGAAAAATCTACCTTTTCCTTACGGTCATCCTTGATGGTGATGCCGGTCATGCCCATGTCAAACTGGCCTTCCGACACCGCCGGGATCATCGCGTCCCAAGAGGTGTTTTCGTATTTCACCACCAGATTCAACCGCTTGGCAATCTCGGCCACCGCGTCATATTCCCAACCCACAGCCGCGCCCGAAGTGTCGGTGAACTGCAACGGCGGATAGGCGTTCTCGGTGACGATCACGATTTCCTTGCCCGCCAGATCGGGCAAACCTTGGGCAAAAGCAGCGGTCGAAACAACAAGGGCAAGGCCCGCAAGGGCGGCAGCAATCTTCATGTGTGAACTCCCAGTTAAGAATTGGATACGCAAGTTTGAACCGTCCCGCAAGCGGGGGCAAGGGGGGACGCTTCTGTGCACCACCGCACAAAGCCGCGCCATTTGCAGCCAATTGCGCGCCCCGCCGCCAAAGCGCATGTTTTGTGCAACAAGCAGGAGGCTTCGATGGCCAGACAACCCACCTATTTCATCAGCCACGGCGGCGGTCCTTGGCCTTGGCTGGCCAATATGCGGCAAATGCTGGCCAGTTTGGAAACCTCGTTGGCCCATATGCCGCAGGAATTGCCGGAACCACCCAAGGCCATCCTGATGATCTCGGGTCATTGGGAAGAAACCGATTTCGCGGTGATGTCCTCACCCGCCCCCGGCATGGTTTATGATTACGGCGGCTTCCCGCCCGAAACCTATCAGATCCAATATCCAGCCCCCGGCGCGCCGGAACTGGCTGCCCGCACCGCCGATCTGCTGCGCGACGCGGGTCTGCCCAGCCATCTGGACCCCAAGCGCGGTTTTGACCACGGCACCTTCGCGCCCGCCTATGTGATGTATCCCGACGCCGCGATGCCTCTATATCAGGTGTCACTGCAACAGGGCTACGACCCCGCCGCCCATTTCGCCATGGGTCGCGCCTTGGCCCCCCTGCGGGATGAGGGTGTGCTGATCGTTGGCTCCGGCCTGTCCTACCACAACCTGCGCCTGTTTGGCCCGGCAGGCAAAGCCCCCTCTGCCGCCTTTGATGCGTGGTTGGCCGAGGTTATGGCGATGACCGGACCCGACCGCACCAAGGCGCTGATGTCATGGGACAAAGCCCCTTCCGCCCGCATCTGCCACCCGCAAGAAGACCATCTTGTGCCGCTGTTCGCGGCCTTGGGTGCTGCCGAGGACGAACCCGCCACCATGGTTTATCACGACGAATCGGTCTTTGGCGGCATCACCGCCTCCAGCTACCGGATCGGTTGACCTTTTGGGCGCGGTGCCCAAAACCCACCGCGCCCCGATCATCCGCACGCCCGACAAGGTCCGACTGCCCGCGTCCACCGTCCTGCTGACCGCACCCGGCTTTTGGAAGGCGTTGTTCGAATGGCCCGTGGCGCCAAGGGAAAAAGGGCCAAAAATCGGCGGCCCGGTCTGGCCCCGCGCCATCATCCTGCCCGCAAAAACCGCAGGCAGGATCAGGCCGACCACAAGGCGGCCAAAGGCCGCGCCCAACCTGACACCCAGCCAAGTCACAGCTTTCAACATGCCGCCCCTCCCCGTTCGCGGCCACACAAGACCAAAGGGCCAAACACAGAGTCGCACGGGAATGTTAACGAACCCTTGCGACCGCAGCGGAGGGACGCAAAAAGGACGGAGAGATCACGCGAAACAGACGCAGAAAATACGCCAAAATCCAACCAAAAGGCCAGATTACCAAAGCGTTCTCAGTGACTTGAACCGCAAACCGGGCAACCCGGCCGTGGCTTCAGCCCAATCACCCGCACCTCTGCATAAAGCGCGTCGTGGATCATCAAACGGCCCCGCAATGTCTCCCCCGCGCCGGTGATGTGCTTGACCGCCTCTGTCGCCATCAGCGCGCCTATCACTCCCGGCAAGGGGGCCGCCACGCCCGCCTCGGCGCAAGACGGCACCATTCCAGGTGCGGGCCTCACCGGAAAAATGCATTCATAACAGGGGCTTCCCTGCGCCGGATGGAACAAAGACAGCTGCCCCTCCCACTGCGTGATCGCCCCCGAAATCAGCGGCTTGCCCGCGGCCACGCAGGCCCGGTTGACCAGATAACGGGTGTCAAAATTGTCGCAACCATCCAGAACCAGATCATAATCGGCCAACAACTCTGCCGCGATGTCGGCCGTCAGCCGCCGTTTGTAAGGCCGCACCGTGACAAACGGGTTCAACGCCCGCATCGCGATCGCTGCCGACTGCACCTTGTCCATCCCAATACGCTGATCTGTATGGATAATTTGACGCTGCAAGTTGCTGGCATCGACAGTATCATCGTCGATCACCCCAATCGTGCCCACTCCCGCCGCCGCCAGATACAAGAGCGCAGGCGATCCCAAACCGCCCGCTCCCACCACCAAAACCCGCGCGTCTTTCAACCGTCGTTGCCCCGGCCCGCCAATCTCGCGCAGCATGATGTGGCGGGCGTACCGGTCCAGTTCCGCCGCCCGGAATGCGGCCGGGTTTGCGGGCTCGACCACCACCTGTTGAGCCTTCAATCGCCCCAACCCCCAGCGATAGCCCAAACCCAGCACCACAAGGCCGCCCAAAACCAGCCATCCGCGCGCATCACCGCCCAAAGAGGCCCGCAAACCATGCCCTTGCGGCAACAGCCATGAGCCCAAAACCACCGCAAACCACAGCGCCGCGATCATCCCCCACCGCAGCCGCACCGGCGTGCCCATCGCCCAGCCCAGGCCCCAGAGCGCCATCGCCAAGCCAAAAACCAGCGTCATCCGCGCCCCGTCGATCCAAAGCCGCCCGCACCACGGTCGGTTTCCGCAAGCATATCAACCACTTCAAACACCACTTGCAGCACCGGGGCCACAACGCATTGTGCAATGCGGTCGCCATGGTGAATGGTGTAAGGCTCTGCCCCAAGGTTGACCAAGGCCACCCCCAAAGGCCCACGATAGTCGCTGTCGATGGTGCCCGGAGTGTTGGGCAAGCTGATGCCAAATTTGACGGCCAGACCTGACCGGGGCCGGATCTGCATTTCGTAACCCACGGGAATCTCTACCCGAAGTCCAGTCGGAACAATGGCGCGGTGCATCGGGTCCAGCGTGAATCCGGTGTCGCGATCCTCTGGCAACAGATTGGCACAAAGGTCCGCCCCCGCAGCCCCTGCCGTTTGATAGGCCGGCAGCGGGATCGCGCGATCCGCCCAATCCTCCCACATCACCCGCACGTTTAACGTCATGTTCACCCTCTATGTGCAAATATTCAGGCTAAAGGCAGTTTCAACACCACAGCTTGAACAGAATCAGCCGCCAAAGCTTTGATAACAGATCAAGACCCAAGCAGCGCCGCCGCGATCCGCAGCGCCAGCTTGCGCGCCACCTCGTCTTTGCCCATCCGGGGCCAGCTTTCGGCACCGGCGTCACTGATCAATGTCACCGCGTTTTCCGTCCCGCCCATGATCCCCGTTGCCGGAGAAACATCGTTCGCCACGATCCAGTCACAGCCTTTGCGCAGCCGTTTCGCGGTTGCATACCCCACCACATTCTCCGTCTCGGCCGCAAAACCGACCACCAAAGCGGGCCGCATCGCGCCTTTTGACACAGCAGCCAGAATGTCAGGATTTTCCGTGAATTCCAGCGCCGGGGTCTGGCCTCCCGCCTGCTTTTTCAACTTGTGATCGCCCGCGTTGGCCACCCGCCAATCGGCCACCGCCGCCGCCATCACCGCCACATCGGCGGGCAACGCCGCCTCGACCGCCGCCTGCATCTGCAACGCGGTCTCGACGCGCACCACCCGCACACCGGCGGGCGCGGGCACGGTTGCGGGGCCGGTCACAAACGTCACGTTGGCCCCCAGATCACGCAGCGCCACCGCAATCGCCGTTCCCTGCGCGCCCGAAGACCTGTTGGCAATATACCGAACCGGATCAATGGGTTCGTGGGTTGGCCCCGAGGTCACAACCACATGCTTGCCCATCAATGGCCCCGCAATCAGCGCCGCCTTGATCGCCGCAAGAATCTGGTCCGGCTCTGCCATCCGCCCCGGCCCATACTCGCCGCAAGCCATTTCGCCCGCGTTCGGGCCAACCACTTTGACCCCATCGGCCAGCACCTGCGCCAGATTGCGCTGGGTCGCCGCGTGCTCCCACATCCGCACGTTCATCGCAGGCGCCAGCAACACTGGCGCGTCGGTCGCCAGCAGCAGGGTCGATGCCAGATCATCCGCCCGCCCCCCCGCCATCTTGGCCATCAGGTCGGCTGTCGCCGGGGCCACCACGATCAGATCGGCCACCCGCGACAGTTGGATATGGCCCATTTCGGCCTCATCCGTCAGATCAAACAGCGCCGAATACACCTTTTCCCCGGCCAAGGCCGACACCGACAAAGGTGTCACAAACTCGGCCCCGGCCTTGGTCAACACGGGCGTCACCGCCGCCCCTGCAGTGCGTAACAATCTGATCAGCAACAAGGATTTGTAAGCCGCGATGCCGCCGCAGATGATCAGAAGGATGCGCTTGTCGGTCAGCATTGGCCTGCTCCGGTTTGGGCTGCCCCAGATGTACGGGCGCGCGCTTGCTTTGGCAACAACCCTAGCCGCCAAAGGCCAGACAGGGGTCCGGGCGCGGGGTGGGCGGGGTGACCAGCCACAGATCAAAGGGCGCATCGGGGCCGGGATCAGACTCCAACTGCCCCACCGACAGCAGCCGCAAGGTCGGGTCGGCCAGCGCCAAAACGGCAGGCAAGCCAGTGTCACGGCGCGCATGACCGGTGCCAGTGATCACCACCACCGGGCCGCCGGTTTCGCGCAGTGCAGTTTCGGTCGCGCGGGCCAAGGCGGCGTCGCGCAGGCGCTGTGCCTGCACCATTCCGGGCAGCATCTCGGGCGGCAGCGCACCGCAATGCGCCTCGGCCTGCTCTGCCTCCCGCGCAGCCTGATCCTTGGGAAGCAGCGCCTTATCAAGGCCATAGCGGGCGGCGTCCGGCCCAAACCCCACCGTTGCGCCCAGAGCCATGGCGGCACGCAACGCCTTGCGCGGGACATTTGCGCCATAGATGCGGGCATCGGGCGAGGCGAGGAAGATCGGATGATAGAGGGCAAAATCCGGCCATCCCGCCGCGTCCCATTGCAACGCTTTTGCCAGTTCATCCGAATCGCTGCGGTCCTGTGGCATCCGCGCCGCTTGGTCCGGCGTCAGCATTTCAAACACCAAGGCGCTGGGCGCAATCGCCCGGACGGCGCGGGTTTGGTTGGCGTGATGGTCCGGGTTGTCATGCACCTCGCCCAGAACCACAACATCGGCGGCGGGCAAGGTGGTCAGATCATCGGTTGCAATCGGCCATGCCCCAACGGGCAGCGCAAACAGCAGGGCCGCCAGAATGTATCTCTTCATGCCAGAAAGTGATGCAACTCTGGCGACTGCGCCTCAAGCGTGCGGCGCAGTTTGGCATAGGCGGCGGCTTCCAACTGGCGGATACGTTCCTTCGACAGCCCCATTTCCACGCCCAAAGACTCCAGAGTCCGCGGGGTTTCCTGCAGGCGCCGCTCCAGCACGATGTAGCGTTCGCGGGCATTCAACTGGCCCAAGGCATGCGCCAGCCAGCCGCGCAACTGCGCCCGGTCGTGACTGGCTTCGACGTAATCCGCTGCCTGCGGGCGGTCATCTTCCAGCGCGTCGATCCATTCGCGGCCGTCTTCGTCACTGGCCTGCGTGGCGTTCAGGGACGAGTCAGACCCCGACAACCGCCCCTCCATCATCTCCACATCCGCCAAGGACACGCCGATTTCATGGGCCACTTTTTCGCGCAGCTGGTGTTGGTCCAGCCGCTCTCCCATCGCCGCAGCCTCGCGCTCCATCTTGGCCTGAACGCGTTTCAGGTTGAAAAACAAGGCCTTCTGCGCCGAGGTCGACCCGGTGCGCACCATGGACCAGTTGCGCATCACATAGTCTTGAATGCTGGCCTTGATCCACCAGACGGCATAGGTCGAAAACCGAACGCCGCGGTCTGGATCAAACTTTTCGGCGGCCTTCATCAAACCCAAGGACGCCTCTTGAATCAGGTCATTCATCGGCGCATTGTAACGGCGGAATTTTGACGCCATCGAAATCGCCAGCCGCATATAGGCCGTGATCAACCGGTGCAGCGCTGCCTCGTCCCGCTGGTCGCGCCACGCATAGGCAAGCCGCAATTCGGTTTCTGCGTCCAACAATTCGGCCGCTCGGGCCTGCCGCGAAAGGGTTTTGTCCGTATCTCCGTCAAACGCCATGGCATCCCCCAGATCGACCATTTGCCTAGTATAATTGATACGCGGCCAAGGCCCGGGCAGATCACCGGAGCGTAAAGATTTCCTTCAGGTTTAGCATTTATCCTTTCGATCACTTTCCTTTATGCACGCGCGCACAAATCACGGCTTTTCTGAATGGGTTATTTGCATCTAACCTGCAGGAATAAAGCATGGAGCCTGTGATGACCTATGATCTTGTAATCGGTGACCGCGCGTATTCCAGTTGGTCACTGCGCGGCTGGCTGTTGTTTGATGCTTTTGGCATCGCGGTGAACACCCGCTTCGCCCGGCTTTACACCGACGAATTGCCCACTCTTCTGAAGGACTTCTTTCCGGGCAGGACCGCCCCCACCATGCGAACGCCCGACGGTGTCGTGGTGCCCGAAACCATCGCGATTGCCGAAGAACTGGCCGCGCGCCACCCCGATGCCGGGATTTGGCCTGTGGATGCCAAGGCCCGTGCGATTGCCCGGGTGTTGGCCGCCGAGATGCACGCGGGCTTTGGCGCGCTGCGCAACCATTGCCCGATGAACCTGCGCGTCAGCTACACGGAATGCGCGCCGGGGCCGCAGGTGCTGGCTGATCTGGCACGGCTGGAAACCATCTGGGCTTGGGCGTAACGTGAAACCGGGTCAACCCTCTGGCTTTGCGGTCATTATTCCGCCGCCGATGCGTTCTTTGCCCCGGTCGCCGCGCGGATCGCAGGCTACAACCTGCCCGTAGGCGCGGCAGCGATGGCCTATGTGCAGGCGCATCTGGCGCATCCGTCGTTCCGGCAGTGGCGCGCGATGGGCCATGCCGACGGGCCGGATCAGGATTATTACCGCCGCGATTATCCCACGCGGGTCTGGCCGGGCCCCAAGCCCTTGGCTGCCCGCGCGGCCGATGGCACCGCTTCCGAAAACCCCGCCTGCCCCTATTCCGGCATGCCCGTCACCCATGTTCTGGAACTGGAGGGTCGGCGCTTTGGCTTTTGCAACGCCTTCTGCCGCGACAAAACTGTCGCGGACCCGCAGGCTTGGCCAAAATTCATGACGATTTATCAGGCATAATTTACCTTTCCTAAACCATTGCGCCCTAGCCGTTAACCAAACCGGAGGGGGCGCAATGGTCGCACGGGCCTACACAGTCGCCTTTGAGGGGGTCGAGGCGCGGATTGTCGAAGTGCAATGCGCCATAGCCCCCGGCATGCCCTATTTCGGCATCGTCGGCCTGCCCGACAAGGCGGTGTCAGAGGCCCGCGAACGTGTGCGCGCCGCTATGGCCGCGATGTCGATCGCGCTGCCGTCAAAGCGCATCACGGTCAACTTGTCGCCCGCCGATCTGCCCAAGGAAGGCTCGCATTTCGACCTGCCGATCACTTTGGCCCTGCTGGCGGCGCTGGACATCATCCCCAAAGATGAGGTGGAGGCGACGGTCGCGCTGGGAGAGTTGTCGCTTGACGGCCGTCTGATTCCGGTGATCGGCGCGCTTCCCGCCGCGATGGCCGCCGCCGAGGCGGATCGGTCCTTGCTGTGCCCCAAGGCCTGCGGGGCAGAGGCGGCTTGGGTCGGCGCCACCCAAGTGCTGGCCGCCAATTCGCTGGACGAGGTGGTGCGCCATTACACCGGCCAGTCCCCCATTACCCCCGCCGAGGCCGGAGAGGTGACGCGCGCGCCCCAAAGCCGCGATTTCCGCGATGTAAAAGGGCAGGAACGTGCCAAACGCGCGCTGGAAATCGCGGCCGCCGGACGGCATCACGTGCTGATGGTGGGCAGTCCGGGGTCGGGAAAGTCGATGCTGGCGGCCCGCTTGCCCGGCATTTTGCCGCCGTTGTCCGCCATGGAAGCCCTTGAAACCTCAATGATTCACTCGCTGGCGGGGCTGCTTTCAGAAGGCGGCATTTCCCGCGCCCGCCCTTTCCGCGAACCGCATCACACCGCGTCGATGGCGGCAATCGTGGGCGGTGGCAAAGGGGCCAAACCCGGCGAGATTTCACTGGCCCACAACGGTGTTCTCTTCATGGACGAATTCCCCGAATTCCCCCGCGCCGTGCTGGAAACCCTGCGTCAGCCGATTGAAACCGGCGAAATCATGGTCGCCCGCGCCAATGCCCATATCCGCTATCCCTGTCAGTTCCTGCTGGTGGCCGCCGCAAACCCCTGCAAATGCGGCTATATGTCAGACCCGGCCCGCGCCTGTGCCAAGGTGCCTTTGTGCGGCGAAGACTACCTCGGCCGCATTTCCGGGCCTCTGATGGACCGCTTCGATCTGCGGGTCGAGGTGCCGCCGGTGGCCTATACCGACCTTGATCTGCCCAGCCATGGCGACACTTCGGCCACGGTTGCCGCCCGCGTGACCGCTGCGCGCAACCTGCAAACCGCCCGCTTTCAGGGCCGCGACAAGGTGCGCGTGAACGCGGATATGGAGGGCAGCTTGCTGGAGCAGGTGGCCGCCCCGGACGCCGAAGGCCGCGCGCTGTTGGCCCGGGTGGCTGAACGGTTCGGTCTGTCGGCGCGCGGGTATCACCGGGTGCTGCGCGTGGCCCGCACCATTGCCGATCTGGACGGTGCGGCAGATGTCCGCCTGCCCCATATCGCCGAGGCGGTCAGCTATCGGTTGGCAGTGGGGGCAAAGGGCTAACCGACTGAACAAAGGCCGCAATCTGCCGGATTGCCCGCCGCGCCTCTGGCACATAGGGGGCCAGATAGGGGTAGACATGCGGCGCGTCCGGCTCAATGTGCAGATCAACCCGTGCGCCTTTAGCCCGCAAATGTACCGCCAACCGCCGCGAATCGTCCAGCAGGATTTCGTTTTCACCGACCAGAATCAACGTCGGCTGGGCCGTCGGTGCCGTGCCAAACAGCGGTGACAACCGTGGGTCAGCCGCCGCCAGATCGCCGCGCACTTGGTCAATCACTGCGCGCACCCGCGACGCCGGCAACAGCGGATCGGCCTGCGCATGGCTGGTGATCGACGCGCCCGACAGCGTCAGATCGGCCCAAGGCGACAGCAGAATCAGCCCGGCAATCGCAACACCGCGCGCCGCCAGATCATCGGCCAAAGCAGCCGCGAGGCCACCGCCCGCCGAATCCCCGGCCAGAAGGATCCGCCCCGCTGCAACGCCCTCGGCCTGCAAAGCGGCGAAGGCAAGGCGGGCCGCGTTGAACGCCGCAGGCGCGGGATGTTCCGGGGCCAGCGGATAATCGGGGGCCACCACTTCGGCCCCTGTCGCTTTGGCAATCCGGCCAAGCAAGCCCCGGTGGGTCCAAGGACTGCCCGCGATATAAGCGCCACCATGGCAATAAAGCACCACCATGGCCCCCGGCGCCTTTGGGCGCAGCCGCCACCCGTCATGCCGACGCTGAACCCGGATGCCGAGCGGCAGCGCAAAGGCCAAACTGGCCAACCCCATGCCAAACCGCGCCGCACCCACCCGCCCACTGCGCGCCAACAGCGGCTTAACCAACCAGCGCATGCCCCATGAGACAAGACGCAGCGCCCGGCTCATAGCCCGCGCTTGGCCTCGATCACTTGCCAGATGCGTTCGGCGGTGTTGGTGCCGTCAAACCGCTCCAACTCCTGGATGCCGGTGGGCGAGGTGACGTTGATCTCGGTCAGGTAATCGCCGATCACATCGATGCCGACGAAAATCTGGCCATGATCCCGCAACACCGGGCCAATCGCGGCGCAAATCTCAAGGTCGCGCGGCGTCAGGCCCACCTTCTCGGGCCGCCCGCCTGCGTGCATGTTCGACCGCGTTTCCCCCGCCTGCGGCACCCGGTTGATCGCACCCACCGGCTCGCCATCGACCAAAATGATCCGCTTGTCGCCCTTGGACACATCAGGCAGGAATTTTTGCACGATCATCGGCTCGCGGTTGATGCCGGTGAACATCTCATACAGGCTGGCCAGGTTGCGGTCGTTCGCGTCCAGCCGGAACACGCCCGCACCGCCGTTGCCGTAGAGCGGCTTCAGGATGATGTCGCCATGCCGCGTCTTGAAATCGCGGATGGTCTGCAAATCGCGGGCAATCGCGGTGGGTGGGGTCAGCTCGGGAAACCGCAGAACCAACAGCTTTTCAGGATAATTGCGCACCCAGAACGGGTCGTTCACCACCAGTGTTCTCGGGTGAATCATGTCCAGCAAATGAGTGGTTGTGATGTAGCCCATATCAAACGGCGGGTCCTGCCGCAGCCAAACCACATCAAACTCCGCCAAATCCACTTCGGTTTCCGCACCATAGCTGACGTGATTGCCCAACTCGTGCCGCAGCGTGATCGGAAACCCCCGCGCCATCACCCGACCTTCCACAAAGGCCAGCTTGTCGGCAGTGTAGAAAAACAGCGAATGGCCCCGCGCCTGCGCCTCCAGCGCGATGCGGAAGGTGCTGTCACCGTTGATATTGACCGACCCGATCGGGTCCATCTGTAGCGCTACCTTGAGGGGCATGTGACTCTCCGAAGTTGTCAGCCCTTTGATGGCGCAAGCCCGTGCCGGATGCAATCACGCCGCGTAAGCGTTTTCCAAGACTGCGATCCGACCCATCGCATCAACCATGGCCAGATCAATGCGCACATCGGTCAACTGGCCATTGGGTTCGCCGGCCAGAAATTCCGAAGCCGTGTTGTAAATCCGCGCCATTTGCCGCGGAGTCAGGTGTTCTGCTGCCATCGCATGGGTTTTGCTTTGCTTGACCTCGATGAAGATCACGTTGGCGCCATCCCGCGCGATCAGGTCAATTTCACCGGCAGACCCGCGCCACCGCCGGGCACAAACGGCCCGGCCAGACCGCGCGTACAACTGTGCCACCTGATCTTCGGCGGCCAAACCCGCCTGATAGGAACGCGCGCCACTCATTGCCCAGCCCTTTTCAATGCCAGTTGATACACATCGCGCCGCGCCAACCCATAAGCCTGCGCCACCGCCGCTGCGGCGTCTTTCATCGACATATGGGTAAGTGCCTGATCCAAAGCCTGCTCCACTGTTGCCGCATCTGCCACCTGTTCCGAAGCGCGATCTATCAGGACGACAATTTCGCCCTTCACATTGCGCCCGTCAAAGGCCGCCGCCAATTCCACCAAAGTCCCGCGCGACACTTCTTCGAATCGCTTCGTCAGTTCCCGGCACACCGCAGCATTACGCCCTGCCCCCATAATTTGCACCAAATCTTCTAACAGTTGGTTAATCCGCTTTGGCGATTCGTACAGGATCAGGGTTGCCTGCACCTGCACCAGATCGCGCAAAAACGTCTCGCGTGCTGATTTGGTCGAAGGGGCAAACCCTGCGAACATGAACCGGTCACTGGGCAGCCCCGAGACAGTCAGCGCACACAACACCGCCGACGGCCCGGGCGCGGACAGCACCGTAAACCCCTCGGCAATCGCGGCCCGGCCCAATTGAAAACCGGGGTCGGAAATCAGCGGCGTGCCCGCCTCAGAGGCGTAGGCCACCGATTTGCCCTCGGCCATCGCGCGCAGCAGGCGCGGCAGGGCCGTGTCGTTGTTATGCTCGTGATAGGCCACCAACGGTCGATCACCCAGCGCAATGCCATGAATTTCCATCAGATGCCGCAGGGTGCGCGTGTCTTCTGCCGCCAGAACATCGGCCGAGGCCAGAATGTCCAAAGCCCGCAGCGTGATGTCCCGTGCGGCGCCGATCGGCGTGGCCAGAAAATGCAGCCCCGGCAGCAGCCGTGATTTGAGTGGCGTGGGATTGCCGATGCTCACGCCATTTCCCCTTTGGGTAAGTTTACTTACGGCCCCAAACCGCCTAGTCTGCACCACATTATAGAGCGCCACCGAGTGAGGTATCCTATGTTGTCTGTTTTGAAGCAGGCCCGCAAGTCGCTGGGCCAAATTGTTGTTGGCGCTGCGGCCCTTGTGTTGGCCGCCTGTACCCCCACGGCGGGTCCGGTCGCGGGTGGTGGCACTGCCTCGGGCAAGGTGCAGGTCGCGTTGTTGGTTCCCGGCGGCTCCGGTCAGGCCAGTGATGAGCTGTTGGCACGGTCGCTGCAAAACGCCACCCGGTTGGCGATTGCCGATCTGGGCGGGGCGCAGGTGGATTTGCGCGTCTACAACACCGCGGGGCAACCGGCGCAGGCCGCCGCCATGGCCACAAAAGCTGTGGCAGAGGGCGCGCAGATCATTCTGGGCCCGGTGTTTGCGCAAGAGGCCAATGCGGCCGGCGTCGCCGTGGCCGGGCAGGGCGTCAACGTTCTGGCGTTTTCCAACAACCCCGACATCGCGGGCAACAACGTCTTTGTGCTGGGGCCAACCTTTGGCAACACCGCCGTGCGACTGGCCAGCTATGCCGTCCGGCAGGGCAAATCCAAGGTCATGATCGTGCACGACCGCAACACCGCAGGCGACATTGGCCGTGCGGCCATTGCGCAAAGCGTTTCGGCGGCGGGTGGTCAGGTTGTGGCCACCGGCAGCTATGAATTCTCGCAAAACGGCGTGGTTTCGGCCGCCCCCGGCATTGCCAGGGCGGCCAAGGACACTGGCGCACAGGCGGTTTTCCTGACCGCCGACACCGCAGGCGCTTTGCCTTTGGTCAGCCAGCTTTTGGCCGACAACGGGCTGTCTTCCGCGACTGCGCAGTTCATCGGCCTGACACGCTGGGACATTCCGGCCTCCACTCTGGCGCTGCCCGGGGTGCAAGGCGGTTGGTTCGCCTTGCCTGATCCGGCGCTTTATGCGCAGTTCCAGTCGCGTTACAATGCGGCCTATGGCGAGGCCCCGCACCCGATCGCGGGCCTGGCCTATGACGGCATTGCGGCGATTGGCGCGCTGATGAAGCGCGATCTGACCGGCGCTGTGTCCAAGGCTGCGCTGACCCAAGGGTCGGGCTTTGTCGGCGTCAACGGCATCTTCCGACTGAGCGCTGATGGCACCAACGAACGCGGGCTGGCCGTGGCGCAAATCCGCGGCGGGCGCTTGGTGGTGGTTGATGCCGCCCCGCGCAGCTTTGGCGGCCCGGGCTTCTAAATCGCACGATGAAAGACACAGATTTTCCGCTGCCGGTCGCCGACGTCCTGCTGCCGTCGTCGTCGGTGATCGATGGTCCCGCCCTGATCGCGGCCATCTCGGCAGAGGTGGGCCAGAACCCCGACGCCGGCAGCGTGCGCGCCATCGCTGTGCGCCACATGACCGAGGCCAAGGCGCAGGGCAATGCCCTGTTGCAGGCCGCCTTTGCCGAACGCCCGTTGGCCGCGCGGGCGCTTGTCACAGCGCAATCACATCTGACCGATATTCTGGTCACAACCGCCCTGATGGTCGCCCGCCTGCACCTGCACCCTTTGCCCAACCCGACCGAGGCGGAACGGATTTCCGTGCTGGCCGTCGGTGGCTTTGGCCGCGCGGAAATGGCCCCGCATTCCGATGTGGATTTGCTGTTCCTGACCCCGTGGAAGATCACGCCTTGGGCCGAATCCGTCATCGAATCGATGCTTTACATGCTGTGGGATCTCAAGCTGAAGGTCGGCCACGCCAGCCGCACCGTGGCCGATTGCCTGCGGTTGGGGCGCGATGACATCACCATCCGCACCGCGCTGCTGGAACACCGCTTCATCGGCGGTCATGCCAAACTGGCCACCGAACTGGGCGACCGGCTTTGGGCCGACCTGTTCCGCAACACCGGCCCTGAATTCATCGAGGCCAAACTGGCCGAACGCGCCGAGCGTCACAAACGCCAAGGCGGGCAGCGCTATGTGCTGGAGCCCAATGTCAAAGAGGCCAAGGGTGGCTTGCGCGATCTGCAAACCCTGTATTGGATCGGCAAATATCTGCACCGGGTGCCGTCTTCGGCGGGTCTGGTCGGTGCCGGCCTGCTGACACGCGATGAATATGACACCTTTGACCGGGCAGAGACCTTCCTGTGGTCGGCGCGCTGCCATCTGCACTACATCACTGGCCGCTGCACCGATCAGTTGACCTTCGATCTGCAGGTCGAAGTCGCCGCCCGCATGGGCTATCGCGATGCCGCGGGCCGTCGCGCGGTCGAATTCTTCATGCAGGACTACTTCCGCCATGCCACCCGCGTCGGCGAGTTGACCCGCATCTTCCTGACCGAACTGGAGGCCCGCCACGCCAAACCCGAGGCGCGCCTGTTGGGGTTTTTCACCCGCAAGAAGGTCAAAGCGCCGTTCAAGCTGGTACAGGGGCGGCTGGACGTTCTGGATCCGGCGGCGTTCTTCGCCGACCCGTTGAACCTGTTGCGCATCTTTGAAGAGGCGTTGCGGTCGGGGTATCTTTTGCACCCCAACGTCATGCGCATGGTGGCCGCCAACCTGCACCTGATCGACGACGATCTGCGCAACAACCCCGAGGCCGTGCGCATCTTCCTTGACCTGCTGCTCAAACACGGCAACCCGGAACGCGGCCTGCGGCGGATGAACGAATTGGGCGTGCTGTCCGCCTTCATCCCCGAATTTGAAAACATCGTCGCGATGATGCAGTTCAACGTCTACCACCACTACACGGTGGACGAACACATCATCCAGACCGTCTCTGTTCTGGCCCAGATCGAACGCGGTGAATTGGTCGAGGCCCTGCCCGTCGCCTCTGGCATCCTGACCGCCGGGGTCAATCGCAAGGTGATCTATGTGGCTTTGTTGCTGCATGACATCGGCAAGGGCCGGCCAGAGGATCATTCCATCATCGGGGCGCAGATCGCCCGCCGCATTTGCCCGCGTCTGGGCCTGACAGCGGAGGAAACCGAAACCGTCGAATGGCTGGTGCGCTATCATCTGCTGATGTCGGACATGGCGCAGAAACGCGACATCGGCGACCCACGCACCGTGCGCGATTTTGCCAAGGCGGTGAAGACCAAGCGGCGGCTGGACCTGCTGACGGTGCTGACCGTCTGCGACATTCGCGGGGTGGGGCCGAACACCTGGAACAACTGGAAGGCCATGCTGCTGCGCCAGTTGCACGGCCAGACCACCGACGCTTTGGAAGGCGGGCTGGAAAACATCAACCGCGAAAAGCGCGAGGATGAGGCGAAGGCTGGCCTGCGCGCCCGCCTGACTGACTGGGATGCCAAGGACCTGCGGGTTGAAACCGCGCGTCACTACGCCCCCTATTGGCAGGGCCTGTCTACCGACACCCAAGAGGTGTTCGCCCGCCTGTTGCGCGGCCTTGGCGATGATGAAATCCGCATCGACCTGCACCCCGAACCCACCCGCGACGCCACCCGTGCCTGCTTTGCCTTGGCCGACCATCCCGGCATATTCTCACGCCTTGCCGGGGCCTTGGCACTGGTGGGGGCCAATGTCGTCGATGCCCGCACCTACACGTCGAAAGACGGCTACGCGACGCCGGTGTTCTGGATTCAGGACGCCGATGGCAAGCCTTATGAGGTGTCGCGCCTGCCCCGCCTGCGCGGCATGATCGAGAAAACCCTGCGCGGTGAAGTGCTCCCGCGTGAGGCGCTGGCAGGCCGCGACAAGGTCAAGAAACGCGAGCGTGAGTTCCGCTTTCCGACCCATATCACCTTCGACAACGAAGGGTCCGAGATTTACACCATCATCGAGGTCGACACCCGCGACCGCCCCGGCCTGCTGTATGATCTGACCCGCACTTTGGCCGCCAACAACATCTACATCGCCTCCGCAGTGATCGCGACTTACGGCGCGCAGGTGGTGGATGCGTTTTATGTGAAGGACATGTTCGGCCTGAAACTTCACGCCAAACACCGCCAAGAGGCGCTGGAGAAAAAGCTGCGCCAAGCCATCACCGAAGGCGTGGAACGCGCCCAAAACGCCACCTGACCCGATGGGGAGGGCTTCGCCCAGCCCACCCCAATCCTTAACAAACCCTTAAGTTGACCACCTCAACGCATTGATTTTGATGTATAAAAAAATGGTCCCAACTCGGGACCACTCACCCACACCCCATTTTCCAATTCACCCGCCCGCCAAACCGCTGTAAGCTTGTCCAAAATCGCGGGGCGACCATGAAACCGATCAGCCTGTTCCGATCCATCCTGACCGTCGGCGGCTGGACGCTTTTGTCGCGCGGGGCAGGGTTTGCCCGCGACATGATGATGGCCGCCTACCTTGGCGCGGGCCCGGTGGCCGACGCCTTCAACGTCGCGTTTTCCCTGCCCAACATGTTCCGCCGCTTCTTTGCCGAGGGCGCGTTCAACATGGCCTTCGTCCCGATGTTTGCCAAAAAGCTGGAGGGCGGCGAGGACGCCAACGGCTTTGCCCGCGACGCCTTCTCGGGCCTTGCGGCGGTGCTGATCGTGTTTTCCATCATCGGCACGCTGGCGATGCCGTGGCTGGTCTATGCCATGGCCTCGGGGTTCGTCGGCAGCGAGCGTTTTGATCTGGCGGTGCTTTATGGTCAGATCGGGTTTTGCTACATCCTGTTCATCAGCCTTGTGGCATTGCTGTCGGGCGTGTTGAACGCCTACGGGCACTTTACCGAGGCCGGGTTTGTCCCGGTGCTGATGAACCTGATCTTCATCGCCACCATGCTGCTGGCGGTGTGGTTTGGCTGGGACATGGGGCTGACTTTGGCGTGGACGGTGCCGATCACCGGCATCGTGCAACTGACCTTCACATGGATGGCCGCGCGCCGGTTGGGGCTGAACTTCACCCCGCGCTGGCCGACGCTGACCCCCGATCTGAAACGGCTGGCGACGATTGCCGCCCCGGCGGTGCTGGCCGGCGGAGTGGTGCAGATCAACCTTCTGGTCGGTCGTCAGGTCGCCAGCTACACCGAGGGCGCGGTCAGCTGGCTGGTCTATGCCGACCGCCTGTATCAACTTCCCTTGGGCGTGGTCGGCATCGCCATCGGCACGGTCTTGCTGCCCGACCTGTCACGCCGCCTGCGCGCGGGCGACGGCGAGGGCGGGCGCAGCAGTTTCAACCGGGGCATCGAATTTGCGCTGGCCCTGACCCTGCCCGCCGCCGTCGCCCTGATGGTGATCGCGCTGCCACTGGTCACGGTTCTGTACCAGCGCGGGGCGTTCACGGCGGTCGACAGCCAGAACACCGCGCTGGTGCTGGCGATCTACGGCGCGGGCCTGCCGTCTTTCGTGCTGCACAAGGTCTTGCAGCCGCTGTTTTATGCCCGCGAGGACACCAAGCGTCCGTTCCGCTATGCCGTTGTCTCGATGGTGCTGAACGCCGCGATTGCCGTGGGCCTGATGCCCTACATCGGCTTTGCCGCCACCGCTTTGGCAACGACTCTGGCGGGCTGGATCATGCTAGCGCAGCTGTGGATCGGGTCACGCCGCATGGGAGACGAGGCGCGGCTGGACCCACGTCTGCGCAGCCGCCTGCCCCGGATCATTCTGGCCTCGGCGCTGATGGGCGCGGTTCTGTTTGGACTGGCGCATCTGCTGGCCCCGGCCTTGGCCGACCCGATCTGGCGCTACGGAGCGGTGGCGGCGCTGATCGGGGCGGGGATCGTCAGCTATTTCGGGATCGGTGCCGGCGTGGGCGCCTTCCGGCTGTCGGATTTCAAGGGTCTGCGTCGTCAGCGTTGACGGATCCGCGCCCGCACCCGGCCAAAGCCGCCGGGGCTGACGGCGAAGGACAAAATGAACCCGGCGACAAAGCCCGAAAGATCGGCCACCCATTCCCAGCCGCCCCCGAACAACACACCGAACAACAACTGCACGAACAGCAAAAAGCCGATCATCGAAAAGGCGCGGAACTGATTGACCCCGGTTCCCGCAAGCCGCACCCACAAAAGGAACGTGAACGCCCCGATCAGCCCGTAAACCGCCGGATAGGCCCCGAACAGCGGCGATTGAATGGCAGGGATCGACACATAAACCAGCCCACCCGCAATCGACGCGCCAAAGAACACCACGGCCAGCGCCCACCAGCGGAAAATCTCACCCACGAATTTGCCCATCGCCAACAGGATCACGATGGCAAACACCGCCTGCGTCAGGGTGATGTGCAAAAACGGATAGGTCACGAACCGCATCAGCAATTCGCCGTCAAACGCCCCCAAACCCGCCTGTTGCCGCCAGTAGTTGGGCCAAAGCCCGAACCCTTCAATCGCCGCCGAGCGCCAGCCGATGGCACTTGCACCACCCACCACCCCGGCAGCGCCCAGACTGAACACCATCTCCAGAACGATCATTGGCAGCGCCAGCAGCCAGACCACAGGCGGCAGCGGGTTGATCGGCGGGGCGTTGCGGTCGTTCATGGTGATCTCCTGTCGGGTCGATTGACGCCCCCTGCTGCCTTCGATAAGCCGAACCCGCAGCCTTTTCCAGCCCGCACCTTCTTGTGCCCGCAGCCTTTCATGATGGAGTTCCCATGTCCGAGCCGGTCCAAACGCCTCTGACCTTCCCCACCCGCATTTTCTCGGGGATCCAGCCCTCGGGCGGGTTGACCCTTGGCAATTATCTGGGGGCGCTGAAACGCTTTGTGCAAAAGCAGGATGAGGGGATCGAGACGGTCTATTGCCTTGTCGACATGCACGCCATCACCGTCTGGCAAGACCCGGCCAAGCTGCGTCACGCCACGCGTGAGGCGGCTGCAGGCTTTATCGCCGCCGGGATTGATCCAGCGCGGTCGATCCTGTTCAACCAGTCACAGGTCAGCGCCCATGCCGAATTGGCTTGGATTTTCAACTGCGTGGCCCGGATGGGCTGGATGAGCCGGATGACCCAGTTCAAGGACAAGGCGGGCAAGAACAGCGAAAACGTGTCCCTGGGCCTGTTCGCTTACCCCGCATTGATGGCCGCCGATATTCTGGCTTACAAGGCCACCCATGTGCCGGTGGGCGAGGATCAGAAACAGCATCTGGAACTGGCCCGCGACATCGCGATCAAGTTCAACAACGACTACAAAGTGCCGTTTTTTCCGGTTGTCGAACCGGTGATCGAAGGCGCCGCCACCCGCGTGATGTCCCTGCGCGACGGCACCAAGAAGATGTCGAAATCCGATCCATCCGATCAAAGCCGCATCAACCTGACCGATGACGCCGACACCATCGCCAAGAAGTTCCGCAAGGCCAAGACCGATGCCGAGCCTTTGCCGGGTGAGTTGGCGGGCCTGAAAGACCGCCCCGACGCCCGCAATCTGGTGAACATCTACGCGGCCCTCGCCGATATGACGCCCGAAGCGGTGGTGGCCGAATACGCAGGCGCGCAGTTTGGCACCTTCAAACCGGCGCTGGCCGATCTGGCGGTGGCGAAACTGTCGCCCATCACCGAAAAGATGAGCCATTTGATGCAAGACCCCGCCGAGATTGACCGCATCCTTGGCGCCGGGGCCGTGCGCGCCGACGCGATTGCCCGCCCGATTGTCGATCAGGTCTATGACATCATCGGCATGATCCGCTCGCGGCAGGTCTGATGTTGCGGGCGCTGGCCCGTGGGTTTTTGCTTTTGGTGCTGGCGGGGTCTCTTGCCGGCACCGCCCTGACCGCGACGCGAATCGCATCCGATCCGCTGATCACCCCCTTCGCCGATGCCGCCGCCGATCAGATCGTGGCCGCCACCGACCGGATGCTGGCGCAGGCCGCCACCCCCGAAACCCTGCGCGCCCATATTGGCAACCGTCTGGCCGAAGAGCCGCGCAACTGGCTGGCGCTGGATGCTTTGGTGGCACTGGCGACTGAACGCGCCATCGCCCTGCCCGAGGATCTGACCGACGCCGTGCAAATCGCGCGTGAGGATGACCACGGTTACTATGCCACCGTCGCCTCTTGTGCCGCCTGTGCCTATGATCCGGCTGCGTGTTCAATGTTCCAAGTGATGATCTGTCAGGCCCCGATTGCGCTGTCGCCGATTGGGGACATCACCGGCATCACCCGCGCCGGGGTGGCCTATGCGACGGGGGCAGAGGTGGATCAGATCGACCTTGCGCTGTCGGTGGTGGGGCTGGGGGCGACGGCGGCGGTTGTGGCCTCGGGCGGGTCTTCGGTGGTGGTCAAGGCGGGTGCGTCCTTGGCCAAACTGGCGCGGCGGATGGGGCGGCTGTCGCCCCGGCTGGCGGAAATGGTACTGGATGCGGTGCGCAGTGGCGTCAACTGGACTGCCCTGCCCGGCGTGCGGGGGCTTGACGATCTTACCGCCGCGATCCGCCTCGACGCCTTCGCCCCCCTGACCAACACCTTGATCGACCTAGACCGCCTGCGCAGCGCCACCAACACCACCACCGCGCTGCATTTGCTGCCCCTGATTGACGATGCCGCCGACGCCCGCCGTCTGGCCAAAGCGGCCGAAGCTTTGGGGTCAAAACTGGCCGGCCGGGCCGAGGTGTTGGGCAAAACCCGCCTGTTGCGCGCGACTTTGCGGGTGTCGCAGACCGGCTGGGCGCTGGTGTCGGCACTGGCCGGACTGATGGTATCGGCCGCGATGATGCTGGCGGGCATGGTGCATCATTGGCTGTGGCGATGGTTGACGCAGGCGGCGCGGGCCTGAATTGTCACGCGGGCCGTCACGGAATCGATTCACTCGCCTGCAATGGTGTCGGGGGGGCCGATTAGCCCCGTCTGTCCCCGCTTGACGGCCCATCGCATTCGGGCCGCGCCCCCAGACCCGTCCCCCGGTCTGGGGGTTTTTTTGCCTCTGCTTGGCGGAACCCTGCCCTTCGTTTGCCAGTGATCGGCAAAGTTTCGCGCGGCTTCGGTCATGGCCTTTGCCTGATTACTCCGTCGCAGGCAGCTAAAGCTTTGCGTTTCCAACTGTTTGCGCACACCAACTTGAAATCGCCAACGCGGCTGCCGCCCCCTTCCCCATCCCGCCGCCAAATGCTTAACCTTGGCGCAGCATTCAAGGAGAACAGCATGGCCTTTGGCAAATCCATCCGCACCTTTTGGGACGGTCGCTGGCATGATGGCGACATCGCGGTGATGAAGGCCGCCGATCATGGCATCTGGCAGGGCACCTCGGTGTTCGATGGCGCGCGTTACTTCGACGGCATGTGCCCCGATCTTGATCTGCACTGCGCCCGGGTGAACCGCTCTGCCGAGGCGCTTATGATCACCCCCATCTGCGCGCCCGAAGATATGGCCGCGATCATCCGCGAGGGGCTGCAGGGCTTTGGTCCGGGGCAAGCGGTTTACATCCGCCCGATGTATTGGGCACTGCACGGATCTGAACTTGGCATCGTGCCGCTTGCGGGCGCCACGGGCTTTGCGATCAGCCTTGAAGAGGTTGCCATGCCCCACCCCGATTCTGCCACCACCGTCACCCGCACCCGCTTTCGCCGTCCCGTACTGGAGGATGCGGTCTGCAACGCCAAGGCCGGCTGCCTTTACCCCAACAACGCCCGCATGCTGCTGGAGGCGCAGACCAAGGGTTTTGGCAACGCGCTGGTGGCCGATGCTTTGGGCAATCTGGCAGAATCTGCGACGGCAAATGTGTTTCTGGTCAAGGATGGCATCGTGTTCACCCCCATTCCGAACGGCACCTTTCTGGCGGGCATCACCCGAGCCCGCCACATCGCCAACCTGCGCGCCGATGGGTTCGAGGTGCACGAATGCGTGCTGAGTTTTGAAGACGCCCACGCGGCGGATGAGGTGTTCCTGTCGGGCAACTTCGCCAAGGTGACGGCGGTCAAGGCCTTTGATGCCACCGAATACAAGGACCGTCCCGTCACCGCCCGCGCCCGGCGCCTCTATTGGGATTGGGCCGCGACGCAGCGCTAGCCTTGCCTTCCCGGCGCCACGGGGTCATGATCGCCGCGTCATAGGAGTTGATCATGCGCAAGTTTCTGGTCGTGCTGGATGACAGCCGAGAATGCCTGAACGCGATGCGGTTCGCGGCGCTGCGGGCGGCTCATACCGGCGGCGGGGTTCAGATCCTGTCGATCATCCCGCCCGAAGAGTTTCAGCATTGGATGGGTGTCGCCGACTTGATGCGCGCCGAGGCGCGCGAGAGGATCGAGGCGCATTTCGAGGTGTTTGCGAAATGGATGCGCGACAAGCAGGGCATCAACCCGGAACTGATCATCCGCGAGGGCGATCCGGTTTCCGAGATATTGGCGCAGGTCAAGGATGATCCCACGGTGGGCATTCTGGTTCTGGGGGCGGGTACGGATAAATCCGGGCCTGGCCCGCTTGTCACCCAGATGACCCGCAATTCCGGCAGCCTGCCGATCCCGATCACCATCGTTCCCGGCGACATGAGCAAGGAGCGGCTGGAGAGTATCACCTGATGGTCCCAACTCGGGACCATTGATTTTATTGGGATATTACGGCAAGATCGGGTTTTGGTTAATGCTTTGTGGATGGCCTTCGGGCTGCCGCCGGGGCGCTTGCCCCAGACCAGCCACAGGCCGGGCTCTCTTCGCCAAAACCATCCACTGGAAGGTTTTTGATCGCTGGCGAGAGATTGTTGCGATTTTTCGAACATAGTGTTTACGGCTAAATCGTGGCGAGAAGATGGCAAAAGGCGTAAACTTCCACACGGGGGCCTTCAAGAAGGCAAAAGACGATGGGTAAAATTGGATTTGGCGGCTTTTCAAAAGCCAGCCTGTTTGGGGGCCGTGGGCACGGTCGCGACAAAAACGATCGTGATGATGATCGTGATGATGATGATCGTGACGATGATGCCCATGACAAAGATGCCCGTGACAAAGATGATCGCCACGGGCACGGGCATGGCCACAATCACGGCCAGCAAACTGGCGACTGTGATACTGGGTCGGGCGATGACTCCGGTGGCAATGGTGGTGGCACGACCAATGGCAACAATTTTGCCGATATTCCAAACGACACCACGGGTGTGACCTTCACCATCGACGTGGGTCGTGATGGCTCTGACGACGACTATTATGTGGTGCGCGCGCCGCAGGGTGTCGATCCGGCGACTCTGACGATGCAAAGCTATTACGACGCCGTGGCCAAGGACTTGGTCGCCAAGTACCCTGATGTTGAACCCAACCAGATTGTCGTCAAGGCGACCATTTACAGCGCCAGCCAAGGCGAGTCGTATCAGTATTTCGACGGCACCGAGACAACGACCGATCAGCAGAACGCCGACAACGATGATGATGATGAAGATCATCATCATGGCGGCGGAAAGGATGACGATGATCATCACGGCGATGGCCACCATGGCGGCTGGACCAAAGCCAAGGGGTCCGACAAGCATGACCGCGATGAGGATCGTGACGAGGACGATGACCGTGACGATGACGGTGACGATGACGGTGACGGTGACGGTGATGGTGACGGTGATGGTGACGCGTCTTGCGACCGCGATGACAAGGAAGACAAAGGCGACGACGACCATGATTTCGGCGGCTTCTTCGTCAACCTGATGGTCCAAGGCGATGCGCCTTCCGAAGAGGATCACGGCAGCAACGCTGAAGAAGATGAAAAAGATCATTCGGACGAACTGGTTTTCTGCTGATCGCCGTTTGTTTCTGCTCTTGTGATCGGCCCGATCGGCGCGGCTTTCCACCGCGCCGATTGTCATTTTGCATACGCAGCATTTATGCTATGGTGCAGCATGGGAGGAATGATCGGAGACTGTTATGACCCGCATTCCAATGTCGCTACCAACCAAAACACGCATTTCTGCGCCGCCAGCGCCCGCAGATGACTCCTTGGCTTACTATACCGCGCCGCCGTTTCGCGGCAGCACGCGCGAAATCTCGGCGCTGGAGCAGTTGTATGGCTATTACGCGGACGAATGACAGTTTGGAATTGTTCCAAACTTGACTTTGCTGGTGTCAGGGCGCATATCCGACTGGAATAGTCGGAGACTTACAGATGTTCATCCAGACCGAATCCACCCCGAACCCGGCGACGCTTAAATTCCTGCCCGGGCAGGCCGTTTTGGACATGGGAACGGCTGATTTCCCCTCGGCTGACTCTGCGGGGAAATCGCCGCTGGCGCTGCGAATCTTTGCCACTGGGCAAGTGACCGGCGTGTTTTTCGGCACCGATTTCGTCACCGTGACCAAGGCCGAGGCCGCCGATTGGCAGCACATCAAGCCCGCGATTCTGGGCGCGATCATGGAGCATTACCAATCCGGTGCCGCCGTGATGGAGGGTGAGTCGCAAGCCGCCCATGCCAGCCACGATGGCCCTGACGCCGATGTTGTGCGCCAGATCAAAGAGTTGCTGGACACCCGGGTGCGCCCGGCTGTGGCGCAAGATGGCGGCGATATCACCTTCCACGGCTTTGACCGGGGGATTGTGTATCTGCATATGAAGGGGGCCTGTGCGGGCTGCCCGTCCTCGACCTTGACGCTGAAGATGGGGATTGAGAACCTGCTGCGGCATTACATCCCCGAAGTTCTGGAAGTGCGCCCGGTTGCGGCCTAGGGCGGGCCGGGCCTGATGAAGCCTGAGTGTATTCTGGCCTTTGACACATCGGCGGCGCATTGCGCCGCCGCTTTGCTATTGGGCGACCGGGTGATCCTGCGCAGGGAAGAGATGCAAAAGGGGCAGGCCGAACGGCTGATGCCGCTGTTGGAAGAGGTGTTGGCCGAAGGCGGTTTGGGCTGGGCCGATCTGACGGCGCTGGCCGTGGGCACCGGGCCGGGCAACTTTACCGGCGTGCGGATCGCGGTGGCTGCGGCGCGGGGCTTGGCCTTGGGGTTGGGAATCCCGGCGATTGGCGTGACGCGACTGGAAGCGGTGGCGCATGGTTTGCCGCGCCCGATTTCGGTGATCGAGGACGCGCGGCGCGATCAGGTTTATGTGCAGGGGTTTGCGGATGGGCCGGACACCGCCCGGCTGGCCGATGCCGAAAATCCAGGCCCGCTTTATGAACTGCGCACCGGTTCGGCGGCTGGCCCGGCCGCCTTGCCGCCTGCCATGGCGCTGGTCGAGGCAATTGCACGCATTGCCGCCACAAGGACCAATGCTCCCCGCCCCGCGCCGTTTTATCTGCGCGGCGCCGATGCCGCACCGCCGTCCGATCCGCCGCCCACCATCCTGCCCGACCCGGTTTCCGCATGACCCCCGCAGAAATGGCTGTCATCCATGCCGCCTGTTTCACCACCCCGCGCCCGTGGAATGCTGTGGAAATCGCGTCGTTTCTGGACAGCCCTTTGTGCTTTGCGCTGGATGAGCCCGACGGCTTTGTGATTGGCCGCGTGGTCGCGGGTGAGGCCGAGTTGCTGACCTTGGCGGTGAACCCCAAGGCGCGTCAACGGGGCACGGGGGGGAGGTTGGTGGACCGGTTCTTGGCCGAATCGCAGGCACGCGGGGCCGAATCGGTGTTTCTGGAAGTGTCAGACCAAAATCTGCCGGCACAAAGCCTCTATGCCCGTAAGGGCTTCACCCAAAAGGGCAAGCGCAGCGGATATTACCAGACACCCGAGGGAAAGCGGTTGGACGCGCTGCTGTTGGTGCGCTCAATTTAGATACCAATTGAAGTCCAATTACTGACCATGCGGTCTGTTTTTTATCGCCAGATAAAACGCCACTGCGCTTGCATCAGATTCCTGTTGACCCCCCGCCAAAGCTTCGCCCTAAATTGGCGACGATCTTGCCGCGACTGGCCACGCTTGGGCCATGGACAAGCAAGTAGACGCATTTGAAACCGGGAGAAAACCATGACCCTGATGAAACACTTGCTGGGTGCAGCCGCCACTTTGGCGCTGACCGCTGGTATCGCTGCTGCTGAACCCGCCATCATCTTTGACCTTGGCGGCAAATTCGACAAATCCTTCAACGAAGCCGCCTTCAACGGCGCCGAGCGTTGGGCCAAAGAAACCGGCGGCACCTACAAAGAGCTGGAAATGCAGTCCGAAGCCCAGCGTGAGCAGGCTCTGCGCCGCTTGGCTGAATCCGGCGCAAACCCGATCATCATGACCGGCTTTGCCTTTGGTGACGTGCTGGCGACCGTGGCCCCTGACTTCCCGGACACCAAGTTTGGCATCATCGACATGGTTGTGGATCAGCCCAACGTGAAATCGGTGGTCTTTACCGAGGATCAGGGCTCGTATCTGGTCGGCATGATGGCGGGCCTTGCGTCCAAGACCAACACCGTTGGCTTCATCGGCGGCATGGATATTCCGCTGATCCGCCGCTTTGGTTGCGGCTATGCGCAGGGCGTCCTGGCTGTGAAGCCGGATGCGACCGTGATCCTGAACATGACCGGCACCACGCCTTCGGCATGGAACGATCCGGTCAAAGGGGCTGAACTGGCCAAGGCCCAAAAGGCCCAAGGCGCTGACGTGATCTATGCAGCGGCTGGCGGCACCGGCGTTGGTGTTTTGCAAGCGGCGGCGGATGAAGGCATCCTGTCGATCGGCGTCGACAGCAACCAGAACGGCATGCATCCGGGCAAGGTTCTGACCTCGATGTTGAAGCGCGTCGACAACGCGGTATACGCGGCCTTCACCGAAGGCGAAGCGCTGACCCCCGGCTTTTCGGTCATGGACCTGAAATCGGGCGGCGTGGACTATGCGATGGACGAAAACAACGCAGCGCTTGTGACCGCGGAAATGAAGGCCACCGTCGATGCGGCTGCCGAAAAGATCAAATCGGGCGAGTTGGTCGTGCATGACTACATGTCGGACGAAACCTGCCCGGCCGCGACGTTCTAAGACCCCACGGGTCTGATCTGTGCCGCGCCTGTGATGGGCGCGGCACGTTTTTAAGCCGAAACGAAGCCGCTTCAGCGGACGGGCGGGACAAAGGGGAGTGACCGCATGGGCGACGCCCAGTTTGCGATAGAGTTGAAGGGCATTTCCAAGGCCTTTGGCACGGTTCAAGCCAACAAGGATATCAACGTGCAGGTGCCGCGCGGCACCATCCATGGCATCATCGGCGAAAATGGTGCCGGCAAATCGACGTTGATGTCCATTTTGTATGGGTTTTACAAAGCCGACGCCGGGCAGATCTTGATCAACGGCACTCCCACCGCCATTCCCGACAGCCAGAGCGCCATCCGCGCCGGCATTGGTATGGTGTTTCAGCATTTCAAACTGGTGCAGAATTTCACGGTTTTGGAGAATGTTGTGCTCGGCGCCGAAGAGGGCGCTTTGCTGAACTCATCGCTGGCCAAGGCGCGCCGTGTGCTGACCGATTTGGCGCGGGAATATGAATTGGACGTCGACCCTGATGCGCTGATCGAAGATCTGTCGGTGGGGCATCAGCAACGGGTCGAAATCCTGAAGGCTTTGTACCGTCAGGCCGAGATTCTGATTCTGGATGAACCGACGGGGGTTCTGACTCCGGCTGAAGCAGATCATTTGTTCCGCATCCTCAAGGGCCTGCGCGATCAGGGCAAGACCATCATCCTGATCACCCATAAACTGCGCGAGATCATGGAGGCCACCGATAACGTGTCAGTCATGCGGCGCGGCACCATGGTGGGCACGGTGAAAACCGCCGAGTCCAGCCCTGAATCGCTGGCCGAGTTGATGGTGGGCCGCAAGGTGTTGCTGGAAGTTGACAAGGGGCCTGCGACGCCGGGCGCGGTGGTGCTGTCGGTCAAGGACTTGACGGTGAAGGATGAACACGGGGTGACACGGCTGAAAGGTGTGTCTTTCGACATCCGCGCCGGTGAGATTTTGGGCATCGCGGGGGTGGCGGGCAATGGGCAGTCCGAACTGCTGGCAGCTTTGGGCGGCATTGCGCGGGCGACCGGGGCGATCGTGCTGAACGGGGTGGCGCTGCCGCTGACCGGGTCGCAGGCCAACGGGCGCAGCCGGCGCGAGGCGGGCGTCGCCCATGTGCCAGAAGACCGGCAAGCGCTGGGTCTGATCATGGATTTCGCGGCCTGGGAGAATATGGCGTTTGGGTATCACAACGCCCCGCAGTACCAGAAGAACGCGCTGTTCATGGACAATGACGCGGTGTGGGCGGACACCGAAAAAAAGATGGCCACCTATGATGTGCGCCCGCCGATCCCGGCGCTGGCAGCCAAGAATTTCTCGGGTGGCAATCAGCAAAAGATCGTGGTGGCGCGAGAAATGGAAAGCAACCCCGACCTGCTGCTGATCGGTCAACCGACGCGGGGCGTCGATATCGGCGCGGTCGAGTTCATCCACAAACAGATTGTGGCGATGCGTGATGCGGGCAAGGCAATCCTGCTGGTGTCAGTGGAACTTGATGAAATCATGTCCCTTTCCGACCGCATTGCCGTGATGTTTGACGGGCGGCTGATGGGCTACCGCGACCCCGAAACCACCAACGAACGCGAACTTGGCATGCTGATGGCCGGGATGAATGGGGGGCCAAGCGCATGACCAAATTGCCAACATGGGCCGATGTGGTTCTGGTGCCGCTGATCAGCCTGCTGCTTGCGGCGGTTGTTTCGGCCCTGGTGCTGCTGTCGATCGGCCAAAGCCCGATGGAGGCGCTTTCGGTGATGGTCGAGGGTGCTTTGGGGTCGCCCTATGCCTGGGGCTACACGCTTTACTATGCCACCAGCTTTATGTTCACCGGGCTCGCGGTCACGGTCGCCTTCCACGGCGGGCTGTTCAACATTGGCGGTGAGGGGCAGGCGCAGTTGGGCGGGCTGGGCGTGGCTTTGGTCTGTCTGGCCCTGCCTTGGCCACACTGGACCTTGGCGCTGTTGGCGGCGACGCTGGGGGCGGCGCTGTTTGGCGCGGCTTGGGCGGCGATCCCGGCATGGTTGCAGGCCAAACGCGGCAGCCATATCGTGATCACCACCATCATGTTCAACTATATCGCGGCGGCTTTGCTGATTTACCTGTTGGTATCGGTGCTGAAACCCGCTGGGCAGATGGACCCGGCCTCGGCCCGGTTCCCCGAAGGCACCAAGCTGCCGCAGTTTCATGACATTCCGCTTTTGCAAAACCTGTTCGCCAAGACCGGGGCGGATGGTTTGGCGAAACTGGGCGCAGATGGGATGCAGGTGTACGAAAAGGTGCCCGCAAACGTGACCTTCTTTGTCGCCATTGCCGCCTGTTTCGTGGTCTGGGCGCTGCTGTGGCGGACGCGGTTGGGCTATGAGATCCGGGCCTTTGGCAAATCGGAAAAGGCCGCCGCCTATGCCGGGATTTCGCCGTTCAAGATCATCATGGTGGCGATGCTGATTTCGGGTGCGCTGTCGGGGATGATGGCGATCAACAATGTGATGGGCGAATCTGAACGGCTGTTGCAAAACTCGGCTGAAGGGGCGGGGTTCATTGGCATCGCGGTGGCGCTGATGGGGCGCAATCATCCGGTGGGGGTGTTTCTGGCGGCCATCCTGTTCGGGTTCCTGTATCAGGGCGGGGCGGAATTGGGGCTGTGGACATCCATCCCGATTGAGCTGCGCACTGTGGTGCAGGGCTTGGTGATCTTGTTCACGGGCGCGCTGGATCAGATGGTGCGGATGATGCTGGGCGTGTTCTTTCGCCGTAAAGGGGTTGCATGATGGATTACGCAACCTTGATGCAATTGCTGGACACGACGTTGCGGCTGGCGACGCCCTTGCTGCTGGCCTGCCTTGCGGGCCTGTATTCTGAACGCGCGGGGGTGTTTGACATCGGGCTGGAAGGCAAGATGCTGATGGCCGCGATGAGCTCGGCAGCGGTGGCGGCCCTGACCGGGTCGGTGTGGATCGGGCTGATGGCGGGCATCGCCGGGTCGATGCTGTTTGCGCTGGTGCATGGCTTGGCGTCGATCACCTTCCGGGGCAATCAGTTGATTGCGGGGGTTGCGCTGAACTTTGTGGCCTCGGGGATTACCGTGCTGATCGCGCAGGATCTGTTTGGCCAAGGCGGGCGGACGGCCCCTTTGTCGGGTGCTGCGCGGTTTTCCGAGGTGCATTTGCCCTTTGCCGACAGCTTGCGCAGCGTGCCGGTTCTGGGGCCGCTGTATGCCGATGTCCTGTCGGGCCACACGATTCTGGTCTATGTCGCGCTGCTGTTGGTGCCGATTTCGTGGTGGGTGCTGTTTCGCACCCGGTTCGGCCTGCGGCTGCGGGCGGTGGGCGAAAACCCGGCCTCGGTGGATACAGCGGGCGTGTCGGTGGTGCGGCTGCGCTATTCTGCGGTGCTGATTACGGGCGTTCTTTGCGGCTTGGCCGGGGCCTATATGGCCACGGGTCTGCAAGCCGGGTTTGGGCGTGAGATGACGGCAGGGCGCGGTTACATCGCTTTGGCGGCGCTGATATTTGCCAAGTGGCGGCCTTGGTATTGCCTGTATGCCACCCTGCTGTTCGGGTTTCTGCAAGCACTGGCCCTGCGCCCCGATGTGATCGAGAAAACCGTGGGCCTGTCGGTGCCGGTGCCCCTGCTGGATGCGCTGCCCTATATTCTGACGGTGGTTGTGCTGGCGGGTCTTGTCGGCAAAGCCATCCCCCCACGTGCCGGAGGCGAAGCCTATGTCAAAGAACGTTGACGATCTTGTGACCCTGATCCACTCACGCGCAGGCGCTGCCCCGGTGCAGTTCGGCCTGATCTTGGGGTCAGGTCTGGGCGATCTGGCGGGCGCGGTGGATGGCGTGCAGATACCCTACGCCGACCTGCCCGGTTTCCCGCATATCGGCGTGTCCGGCCACAACCCGAATCTGGTGATCGGGACCCTTGAGGGCGTGCGCGTGGCGGTCTTCGGCGCGCGCGAGCATTACTATGAAAACGGAAACCCATCTGCCATGCGCCTGCCCCTGACGGTGCTAAAGGCATTGGGTGCAGGCGCACTGATTGCCACCAATGCGGCGGGGTCGCTGCGACCCGACATTCGCCCCGGCGATCTGATGCTGCTGTCGGATCACATCAACTTTTCCGGCCTGAACCCGCTGATCGGCGAAAAGACCGACGCCCGTTTCGTGCCGATGACCACAGCGCATGACCCCGATCTGCGCGCGGCTTTGCGTGCATCGGCGCAGGCGGTCGGCGTCGCCCTGCCGGAAGGCGTTTATGCGTGGTATTCGGGGCCATCCTTTGAAACCCCCGCCGAGATTCGCGCCATCAAGATATTGGGTGGCGATGCGGTGGGCATGTCCACAGTGCCCGAAGTGATCCTTGCGCGGTTTCTTGGCCTGAATGTGGCGGCGATTTCCACCATCACCAATATGGCCGCCGGGCTGTCGGACGAGCAAATCAGCCACGAACACACCAAGGCCATGGCCCCCTTGGGTGCGGCGAAACTGGAACAGGTGCTGCGGCATTTTCTGCGCGGGCGGGCATAAGCGCGACCAAGGTTTGACATCACCCGCAAAGACGCGCATGGCTTTGAAAATCCCCTCCCTTAATGGGCTTCGGCCATGCAACTTTACCTCCCCATCGCCGAGGTTTCGATCAACGCCTTTATCCTTTTGGGATTGGGCGGGATTGTCGGCTTTTTGTCGGGTATGTTCGGCGTGGGCGGCGGCTTTCTGATCACGCCCCTGCTGCTGTTCATCGGCGTGCCTCCGGGTGTGGCCGTGGCGACGGGTGCCAATCAGGTGGTGGCCTCGTCAATATCGGGCGTGTTGGCGCAGTTGAAGCGCAAGGCCGTCGATTTTCGCATGGGCACCGTGCTGCTGGTGGGCGGTCTGGTGGGGTCATGGATCGGTGTGCAGGTGTTTGCCTGGATGACGGCGCTGGGGCAAATTGATCTGTTCGTGCAGCTGTCCTATGTGGTGTTTCTGGGCCTGATCGGCAGCCTGATGTTCGTCGAAAGCGCGCGGGCGCTGCTGCGGGCGCGGCGCGCGGGCGCGGCGGCTCCGGTGCGGCGGTCACATGTTCACACATGGGTGCATGGGCTGCCGCTGAAGATGAAGTTCCGCGCGTCCGGGCTTTACATCTCGGTGCTGCCGCCGCTGCTGGTGGGGGCGATCGTGGGTCTGTTGGCGGCGATCATGGGGGTGGGCGGTGGCTTTATCCTTGTGCCCGCGATGATTTACCTGCTGGGGATGCCGACCAAAGTGGTGATCGGCACCTCGCTGTTCCAGATCATCTTTGTCACCGGCTTCACCACCATCATGCACGCCATCAACAGCCAGACGGTGGATATGCTGCTGGCGTTTTTGCTGATCATCGGCGGGGTGATCGGGGCGCAGATTGGCACCACCGTCGGTGTGCGGCTGAAGGCGGAACAGCTGCGGATCCTGCTGGCGCTGATGGTGCTGACGGTCAGCTTCAAGATCGCGCTGGACCTGCTGTTGCAACCCTCCGAGATCTTTTCGGTGATGCCGGGGATGATGCCATGATCCGGCTGGTGCTTGCGCTGCTGCTGTTGGCGGCCCCCGTCGCGGCCCCAGTCGCGGCTCAGGTGCCCGAAAAGATCGTGGCGGGCCTCAGCCAGAACCGGGTATCGATCACCGCCAACTTTGACGGCTCGGAAATCTTGATCTATGGCGCGGTCAAACGCGATGAACCCGCGCCCACAACATCGCGGCTGGAAATGATCATCACGGTGCAAGGTCCTGCCCTGCCGCTGGTGATCCGGCGCAAGGAACGGCTGGCGGGGATCTGGCTGAACACCGCCTCGGTCAACATCGACGCCGCCCCCAGTTTTTATGCCGTCACCAGCACCGGCCCGCTGACCGAGATCTTGGCCAGCACCGATGATCTGCGTCACAGCATCACCATCCCACGCGCCATCCGCGCCGTGGGCATCGCAGCCGAGGCAGAAAACGCTCCCGATTTCGTCGACGCCCTTTTGCGCATCCGTCAGAAAGAAGACCGCTACCGGGTCGACGAAGGCCGCGTGCAACTGGTCGAGCAGACGCTGTTCCGCACCGATGTCGTGCTGCCCGCCAACCTGACCGAAGGCAACTACCGCGTCCGCATCTTCCTGTTGCGCCAAGGCCATGTGGTCGACACTCAGGAACGGATCATCGGCGTGCGCAAGGCCGGGCTGGAACAGTTCCTGTTCAACCTTGCCCATGAACGCCCCTTCATCTACGGCGTGATCTCTTTGCTGATGGCCGCCGTGGCAGGCTGGGCCGCCTCGGCCGGGTTCCGTTACCTGAAGCGCTGACGCGCACGCAAATTGCTGTTTTGACAAATACTCATCTTGGCCACAACCGCAGCGCTGCAAACCCGCCGCCAAAGCCGTCGACGGAGGCTCGATGCCTCTGTCGACGGCACCACCGGGCGGGGCAGATCACATCGCTAAACCGGCCCGTCCGGCATCAGGAAATGCACCGAGCCCAGCGCGAAGGGACGGGCGCGGTTGTCCTGCCATGCCTCCACCTGCACGCTTGCATAGCGCCGTCCCGACCGGTTCACCCGTGCCCGCGCATAGGCGTCGCGCGGCAGACCGGCGCGCAGGTAGTCCACTGTAAAATCAATGGTTTTCGGCAAATGCAGCGGGCCTGAACCCACTGATCCCGGGTCCATCCGCCCCGCCTCCATATCTTCCCACAGCGTCGCCCATGACAGTTCGATGATCGCCGCCACTTCAAGGAACGCCGCCGTGACCCCGCCGTGCAGGGCCGGGATCGATGGGTTGCCGATCAGCTTGGGGTCAAACGGCAGCACCGCCGTCAACTCATCGCCCCTGCGGTCAAACTGAATGCCCAGAAACTGGATATAGGGCACGCCGCCCACCAGCTGCGCCAGCACCGCATCGCGCCGCGATTTCACCACCTGCACGGGCTCCGGCATCGGGCGCTTCATGTCGCGCTCCCCATCGGCCGGTCCAATGTGAAGGCCCCGGTGCCCATCGCCACCGGGCGGCTTTCATCCTCATCCACGGCCGTCACCCGCACGAAGGCGACCGACCGCGTCACATGATGGCATTCCGCCCGCGCTGTCACCCGTTGCCCGGGCGTGGCCGGGCGCATATAGTCGATGCGCAAATCCAGCGTCGCGGTTGATCGCGGTGCCGCCGGGTGGCACATCACCGCTGCCCCCGATGCCGTATCCATCAGCGCCGACACCGCGCCACCGTGCAGCACCCCGGTTTCGGGATCGCCCACCAGCCGCGCGTCCCAAGGCATGGTGATGGTGGCGCGCCCGTCGCCCAACTGCGTCAACTCCATCCCCATCGCGGCGGCATGGGGAATGGCCTCGATGAACTGGCGCGCGAATTTCAGAATGTCGGTCATGGGTCCCTCTTTGCCGCCATCTTCAAGCAGTGGCCGCCAGACGCAAGGCCCCGCGCAGAAATCTTGCACCCCGCGCCTCATGCCCCTAGTCTTGACGCAGGGAGGACCGCGATGTCCGATATCCGTCTCAGCTTCAAAGAGATGTGCGCCAAGTTCGATGTGACGCCACGCACGCTGCGCTATTACGAGTATATCGAGTTGCTTTCTCCCGAAAAGGAAGGTCGCACCCGGTTTTATGGCCCGCGGGAAGTGGCCCGCCTGACCCTGACCCTGCGCGGCCGACGGTTCGGCTTTTCGCTGGAAGAAATCCGCCAATGGCTGCTGATTTACCGCCAGAAGGGCACCAAACCGCAGCTGGAAAACTGGCTGCAACTGGCCGACCGTCAGTTGGCAGCGCTGGAGGCGCAACTGGCCGAGTTGGAAACCAGCATCGCCGATCTGCGGGCGCTGCGGGCGGCGGCGGCGGAGGGGATTGAGCGGGGGTGAGGGGCGTCGGCAGCAATGCCTTTTATGTGGAATCAAACTGCTAATGTCTCATGGCAGCGCTCAACTTTCCTTTGAAGCGTATTCTTTTGCTTCACTAAGGCATAATTTCAGCCACTCAGTTAGGCTCAGGACTCATAGCCAGAACATGACGATTGCGGCGAAGGCGCAGGCCGACAGGAAGATGTCAGCGCGCCTGTCAAAGCGCATGGCCACCCTTCGCCAATCCTTCAGACGCCCGAACATGTTCTCGATCTTGTGACGCTTCTTGTAGAGGATGGCGTCGTGTTCGATCTGGACCTTCCGGTTTTTCT
>CAMAQR010000010.1 GCA_945860375.1 Pseudorhodobacter antarcticus | reverse complement strand
GCCCTGATGCCGTGGGCCCACATCCCGCCAGTCAAAGCATCATAATGAGCTCATCCGGGACTCCCCGACGAGCCCATCGGCCTAGGTCCAACTGCCAAAACCGCTGAATGCAACCGAAAATTCAATGGGCCGCAGACGCCGCTTACCTTTTACTCTGCCGTTGACAGACAGCACGCACCGCGTTCAGAAATACGCCAATTCAATGGGACAGAGACGGCGCTTACCGAGTAACCACGACTTGCCATGAAAAAAGGCCCCACAGATTGTGGGGCCTTTTTCATTTGCCTGATGGTGATGGGGTCAGCCTTCGGTGCCAGTCGCCGGCGCCTCTTCAACGTCATCCGCCGTTACCGTGGTGATGGCAAAGCTGCGCAGGATGAAGTCCGGCACATGGTCGCCCATGCCGACAACCCGGTCGCCATTGTCCCGGCCACCGCGATAGTCGCGGCGGTCATCGCGGCGCGGTTCTTGGCGGCGGTCGTCAGCGACCACATCACGCGGACGCTCTTCGCGCCGTTCTTCGCGGCGGTGTTCTGGACGCGGCTCGGCCCGCTCTTCGCGGCGGTCATCCCAGCGGGGGCTGCGCTCTTCACGCACGGCGGCGACGACGGGTTCCACCACAGCCTCAACCACGGCCACGACTTCTGCCGGCTTGGCTTCGCGTGGGGCACGATCACGGCCGCCCCGACCTTCGCCCCGACCGCCCTGCGATTTGGCGCCGCGTTCCTCGCGCGGGCGCTCCACACGGTCGGATGCTGCTTCCAGCGCGCCCTCGGGCACCTCGGCGCGCGGGATCGGCATTTTCACCAGCGATTCAATGGCGTTGATGTATTTGTCGTCCGAGGTCACGGCGATGGTAAAGGCCTTGCCCAGACGCCCGGCGCGGCCAGTGCGGCCAATGCGGTGGACATAATCTTCGGGATGCGAGGGCACGTCAAAGTTGAAGACATGGCTGACTGCGGGGATATCAAGTCCGCGGGCGGCCACATCCGACGCCACCAGAAGGTGGACTGACCCATCCCGAAAGCCGTCCAGCGTCTTGGTGCGCACCGACTGGTCCAGATCGCCGTGGATCGGGGATGCATTAAAACCATGCTGTTTCAACGACTTCGACACCACATCCACATCCATCTTGCGGTTGCAGAAGATGATGGCGTTGGTGCAGGTTTCCCCCTCGGCGCGGATCAACGCCCGCAGCACGGCACGCTTTTCGGCAAAGGATTTGTCCTTGCGGGTCGGCGCAAACTGGAACAGCTTTTGCTCAATCGTCAAAGACGCCGTGGCTTGGCGCGCAACTTCGATCTTGACCGCATTGGACAGAAAGGTGTTGGTGATCCGCTCAATTTCCGGGGCCATGGTGGCCGAATAGAAGAAGGTCTGCCGGGTGAAGGGCGTCAGGCTGAAAATGCGTTCAATATCGGGGATGAAACCCATATCGAGCATGCGGTCAGCCTCATCCACCACCATGATCTGCACGCCGGTCAGCAACAGCTTGCCGCGTTCGTGGTGATCGAGCAGACGGCCCGGGGTGGCGATCAGCACATCGACGCCACGGTCGATCAGCTTGTCTTGCTCACCAAAGGACACGCCGCCGATCAACAGCGCCTTGGTCAACTTTGTGTATTTGGCGTAAGTTTCAAAGTTCTCCGCCACTTGCGCCGCCAACTCGCGGGTGGGACACAGCACGAGGCTGCGCGGCATCCGCGCTTTGGCCCGGCCTTGGCCCAGCAAAGTGACCATCGGCAGCACGAAGCTTGCGGTCTTGCCGGTGCCGGTCTGGGCGATGCCCAAAACGTCCTTGCCCTGCAATGCGTGCGGGATGGCTTGGGCTTGAATCGGGGTGGGGGTTTCATAGCCGGCTTCTGCCACGGCCTGAAGCACGCGGGGGTCCAGCGCAAGGTCTGAGAATTTGGTCATTTGCGTCCTAATGATGCGGGTTCGGCCCGCAAAAGATTATGGGACGCTGCTTTTCCGGGCGCCCCTGCGTCTGGGGCACTCAGGCCCCTGCCGCGCGGATACCGGATAAATGCGGCAGGGTCAAGGATGGCGGCTGTGTGCTGGGATTTCGGTGTGTTTTTGGGCAGGACAGTGAAAGTTTCACCCGTTCAATGGCGCATTTTCAGGCTTTCCATTTCAAACGATCCCTTTTCAGGAGGCAATTATGCGTTTCGTTTCCTTTTTTTGCGACCGCTTTGGTCGGCTTGCTGGCCAACCGCGCAGCAGCGAAACCATCGTGGCTGGTTCCCTTCTCATTGTGTTTGACGGCCAAGACCCGCGATCAGGATCTTGCGCCGCCCGAGGATTTTACCTTCGGGCGATACCGGCTTGGCGGCGCCCGGATGCGCGCCCAGACCCGTCTGTTGGGGGCGGGTGCTGCGCTTGGGTTCGGGCTTTGCGCCAGACCATAGCGCGTGGGCCTTAACCTATGTCAAAGCTGACCCCTTGGGCGAGGGGCAGGGTTGAGCCGTAGTTGATGGTGTTGGTGGCGCGGCGCATATAGGCTTTCCATGCGTCGGAGCCGCTTTCGCGACCGCCACCGGTTTCTTTTTCGCCACCAAAGGCCCCGCCAATCTCGGCCCCTGATGGCCCGATGTTGACATTGGCTATCCCACAATCGGACCCCGCGGCGGATAGAAACCGTTCAGCTTCGCGCAGATCATTGGTGAAGATGGACGAGGACAGGCCCTGCGGCACGTCATTGTGCGCTTCAAGAACCTGCGCGAAGTCCTTGTAGCGCATCACGTAAAGGATGGGTGCAAAGGTTTCCTGCGCCACAGGGCCGCATTGCGACGGCATTTCCACCAAGGCGGGGCGCATATAGGCGCCGCCCATGCCCGTTACGGGATCGCCGCCATGCACCAAGCCTCCCGCCGCGCGGGCCGCATCAAGCGCGCGCGCCATCGCATCCGCCGCCGCCTGATCAATCAGCGGCCCGATCAGCACGCCCGCCTCCAGCGGATTGCCGACCTTGACGCTGGCATAGGCCGCGCGCAGACGCGGCAGGAAGGCATCGTAAACGCTGTCATGCAGGAACAACCGCCGCAGCGTGGTGCAGCGTTGGCCTGCCGTGCCCATCGCCGAAAACGCGATGCCACGCAGAGTCAGGTCAAGATCGGCGCTGCCGGTGACAATCGCCGCGTTGTTGCCGCCCAGTTCCAGCAAGGACCGCCCAAACCGCGCCGCCACCTTTGGCCCCACCGCGCGCCCCATCGCTGTCGATCCGGTGGCCGAAACCAGCGGGACCAACGGGCTGTCCACCAGCACCTCACCCAGTTCGCGTCCGCCGATCAGCAGCGCCGACAACCCAATCGGAGCCGCCCCACCCGCCGCGTTGAACCGCGCGACGGCCCGGTCCAGCAGCGCATGTGCGGCCAATGCCGAGAGCGACGCCTTTTCCGATGGCTTCCACACCACCGCATTGCCGCAAACCAGCGCCAGCGCGGTGTTCCACGACCACACCGCCACCGGGAAGTTGAAGGCCGAAATCACCCCCACCACGCCGATGGGGTGCCAGGTTTCCATCATCCGGTGGCTGGGGCGCTCCGAAGCGATGGTCAGGCCGTACAATTGCCGTGACAGGCCGACGGCGAAGTCGCAGATGTCGATCATCTCTTGCACTTCGCCCAAGCCTTCGGACACCACTTTGCCGACCTCGATCGACACCAGCCGGCCCAAGGCCGCCTTGTGCAAACGCAACTCTTCGCCGAGCAATCGCACCAATTCGCCGCGCTGCGGAGCGGGGGTGGTGCGCCAGTGGCGATAGGCGACGTGGGCTGCAGCTATTGCGGCGCTGGCCTCAGCAGGGCTGTGTTCGGACAGATGCGCCAGCACCTCGCCGCTGATCGGGCTGCGGGCGGGCAGGGTGCCAGGGGTCAGGGTGACGCCCAGATCGGACAGCAGGGAAAGCGCTTCAAGGGTCAGGGTCATGGTGGGCCTATTTGTGGTTTGGCACAGTAAGCCGGGCCGCGTTCGAGGGCACAAGGGCGGCTGCGGCAGCCATAGACGCGCGGTTTGGCCTAAATTACGGCGATGTGTCGCGCTGGATGGGCGAAATGCATCCATATATGTGGCAATTCGCCCAAACTGTCTGCCCGTCTACACCAAGCTGTAGCGTGCAAAAATATCCTGTCAGCGCGTGAAGATCAGCGCCAGCCCCGCAACCGCCAAAACCGCCCCGGCCCAACTGAGCCCACTTGGCCGTTGCCCGGTGCGCAGCCACAACAGCGGAAGGATGATGACCGGGGAGGTGGCTGAAAGCGTGGCGATGATGCCGGTCTTCGACCCTTGCAGCGCAAACAAAAACAAGGTCATCCCGATCAGCAGCCCGATCACTGCGGTGGCCGCCGTCAAGATCAAAGCGTGGCGCCCCAAGTCACGCGGAGCAGCCGGGGCCAGCGGTGTGGCCGCAATCAGCCCCATTGCAAGGCCAGAGGCCCCCACCCGGAACAGCGAGGCAACATAGGGGTCCAGCCCCGCCGTCATCACCGGGCGCGCTATCAGCGCCCCCGCCGCCTGGCCAAACGCCGCCATCAGTCCCAAGCCCAGCCCCACCAGCAGCGTGCCGTTCAAGGTCTCCAACCGGTGCGCGTTGCTGCGCGGACGCCCCAATATGGCCAAAGCCACGCCGCCTGCCGTCACCGCGATGCCCAACACCCCGCGCCAAGGCAGCGCCTCGTCCAACTGCAGCCAGCCCATCACCGCAGCCATTGGCGCATTCAACGCGAACACCGCCCCGGCGCGACGCGGGCCAATCCGCGCCACGGCGGCAAAGTTGAACGTGTCGCCAATCAAGATGCCGATGACCCCTGACAGCGCCAGCACAGCCGCCACACCCCAACCGGGCGACGACCATGCGCCCATCGCCAGCACCAGCAGCGCCAACAGCAGCGTGACAAACAGCTGTCGGATCAGATTGAAATGAAACGCCCCCAAGATCCGCACCGCGTCCGCCGCGATCAACCCGGTGACGGCCCAACAGGTGGCGGTGCCAAGGGCGGCCAGTTCGTGCAGCGGCAGGGTCATCGCGTCACTCTTTGTGCGGGGTCAGACCATCATTTCCTTGGTCGCCGTCAGCTTCAGCGCCGGATAGTCGCGTTCAATGCGGTCGATGTCCCATTTCAGGCGGGTCAGGAACACCGTGTCGCCGTCATTGTCGATGGCGATGTGGCCTTTGTTCACGTTGACGAATTTTTCAACTTCGGCCTTCGCTCCCGACACCCAGCGGGCGCTTGTGAACTGGCTGGGTTCAAAGCGGACGGGCAGGGAATATTCCTGTTCGATCCGGCTGGCCAGCACTTCGAATTGCAACGGCCCTACGACGCCCACAATGTAACCCGAACCGATCATCGGCTTGAAGACCTTGGCGGCGCCCTCCTCGGAAAACTGCATCAGCGCCTTTTCCAGATGCTTGGCCTTCATCGGATCAGCCGCGCGCACCACTTGCAACAGTTCGGGTGCAAAGGACGGGATGCCGGTGAAACGCAACGCCTCACCTTCCGTCAGCGCGTCGCCGATGCGCAACTGGCCATGGTTCGGGATGCCGATGATGTCGCCCGCCCAAGCCTCTTCGGCCAACTCGCGGTCGGCGGCCAGAAACATCACCGGGTTGGCGATGGCCATCGGCTTTTTGGTGCGCACATGCAGCATCTTCATGCCGCGCAGGAAATGTCCCGAGGCAAGGCGCACAAAGGCCACACGGTCGCGGTGCTTGGGGTCCATATTGGCCTGCACCTTGAAGACGAAGCCCGTTACCGGCTGTTCTTCAGGGGAAATCTGCCGTTCTGCGGCCTTTTGCGGCTGTGGTTCGGGGCCATATTCGCCCATCCCGTCCATCAGCTCCTTGACGCCGAAAGAGTTGATGGCCGACCCGAACCAGATCGGTGTCATCGACCCGTTCAAGAACGCGGCGCGGTCAAACTTGGGCAGCAATTCGCGCGCCATTTCAAGCTCTTCGCGCAGCTTCGTCAACAGTTCCGGCGGCACATGTTCGGCCAGTTTCGGATCGTCCAGCCCGGTGATCTGAATGGTTTCCGCCACCTTGTTGCGGTCGGCGCGGTCCATGATTTCCAGACGATCATGCAGCAAATCATAAGCACCGACAAATTCGCGGCCCATGCCGATCGGCCAAGAGGCCGGCGTCACGTCAATCGCCAGATTTTCCTGAATTTCATCGATGATCTCAAAGGTATCGCGGCTTTCCCGGTCCATCTTGTTGCAAAAGGTCAGGATCGGCAGGTCGCGCATGCGACACACCTCGAACAGCTTTTGAGTCTGGCTCTCGACGCCCTTGGCACCGTCAATCACCATGATCGCAGCGTCAACGGCGGTCAGCGTGCGGTAGGTGTCTTCGGAAAAATCCGAGTGGCCGGGGGTGTCCACCAGATTGAACCGGTACTGCCGGAAATCGAAACTCATTGCGGAGGCCGACACGGAAATCCCGCGTTCTTGCTCCATCTTCATGAAGTCAGACCGCGTGCGCCGCGCTTCGCCCTTGGCCCGCACTTGTCCTGCCATCTGGATCGCGCCGCCAAACAGCAGGAATTTTTCGGTCAGCGTAGTTTTGCCGGCATCGGGGTGCGAGATGATCGCAAAGGTCCGGCGGCGGGCGATTTCAGGCGGGAGTTGGGGGCGATTGTCTTGCATGGCCGCGCTTTACCGGAAACCACGCGCGACGTCCACCGATGCGTTACAGCCGCAGGCCCTTGCGACTGCCGTCTTTGTAAAGGGTTGCGGTGCCGACCTCATCCAGAAACTGCCGCCCGGCCTCGGTTCCGAAATGCTGGCCCTGCGACAGGCCCGGAAACCGCGCTTTGACATCGGCGGCCAACTCGGCGGGCAGGCGGTTGACGGTGGCATCGTTGACCATCAGGCTTTCGGCGGGAACGCCTTCGGCGTAAATGATTTCGTGCTGATCGAAGATCAGACTGAAATAATCAACAAAGCCGCCCTCGCGCAGAAAAATGCGTTCGCCGTCCACCAGATGCTTGGCCTGCACCAGCAGTTCCGAGGTGGCAATCCCGGCGCGGCGTTCGCGTTGATACAGGAACATCCGGTGATGCTGGCTGACAATCAGATCGCCCGCATTGCCAAGCGTTCCGGCTGCGATCACCACCGGAGCAAAGGCCCCGACGGCGCGCAGGGTGGTGCCACCGATCCATGCGATGGACTGGCCGCCGTGGTCGCGGGTCAAAATCTTGTCGCCCGCCCGCAAATCCTCGATCGGACGCTGTTGGCCCGTGGCCAGCGTGATCATGGTGCCGCGCGCGAAGGACACGCACAGGAAATCTGAAAGCCCGGTTTCCTGCGGCGCTTCTTCCACCTTGACCAGCGTGTATTCGGTGCGTGCGGCCATCGGTGACAGTGGCAGTGCGAACCGGCTGTCATCTGGCAGGGCGATCAGCAGCAGTTCGACCTGATCGCCCTCCGCTGTCATCAGCGCATAACGCGCCTCAAACCGCAAAAGGTCGCCTTCGCGGCCCACAGCACTGCCGCGACCGACGTGCTGTTGGCCGTCTTGCGGTTGGGTCAGAACAAGGCGCAATGGGGCCTGAGTGTCATCCAGCATGTAGATATCGCCGGGATAGACCTCGTCCGGGCCGGTCAGCCCATCCCCCATGTTGACCCCATGCGAGACGTAAATCGCGTCCGCCGCCAGAACTTGGGCGGCGTGGCCGGGCAGATCGGGCTTTGGCGCATGGGGCATGGAGTAGCAATCTTTACAGGGGCGACTGGCATATGAACCGGGGCCGGGCTTTGGACAAGCGATATTACCCTGGCAATGCGGCAGAACTGGGTCAAACCCGGCGACAGGCGTGGAAAATGTTGCGGCTGTCGGCAAGGCTGCTAGGTTCGGCGCAAACAGACAGGAGACGGCGATGGATCTGGGTATCAAAGGCAAGCGCGCTCTGGTGTGTGCGGCGTCCAAGGGGCTGGGGCGCGGCTGCGCGGTGGCTTTGGCAGAGGCCGGAGTGGATCTGGTGATCAACGCCCGAGGGCGCGACGCGCTGGAGGCGACAGCGGCCGAAATCCGCGCGAGGTATGGCGTGCAAGTGATTGCCGTTGCTGCCGATATCACGATGGAGGCGGGGCGCGCGCAGGTGTTGGCGCAGGCGGGCGCGGTGGATATTCTGGTGACAAACGCCGGAGGTCCACCGCCCGGCATCTGGTCAGACTGGACCCGGGATGACTTCATCAAGGCGCTGGATGGCAATATGCTGACGCCGATCGCGCTGATGACGGCACTTTTGCCCGGCATGATCGCACAGGGCTGGGGCCGGGTGGTCAACATCACCTCGCAGTCGGTGAAGGCACCGATTCCGCAGTTGGGTCTGTCGAACGCGGCACGCGCGGGCTTGACGGGCTATGTCGGCGGTACGTCGCGGCAAGTGGCCCCATTTGGGGTGACGATCAACAACCTGTTGCCGGGCATCCACGACACCGACCGCGCCACCGCGCTGGATGGCGGGGTCGTGGCGGCCAAGGGCATCAACATGGAGCAGGCGCGGGCAGAGCGGCAGGCGACCATTCCCGCGCGCCGCTATGGCACGGCGGCTGAATTTGGCGCGGCCTGTGCATTTTTGTGCAGCCAGCAGGCGGGGTTCATCGTCGGTCAGAATATCTTGCTCGACGGTGGCGCCACCAACGCCACGCTGTAAGGGTTTGCAACGGCTTGCCCCTTGTGCCCGTGCCTGTTAGGCAATGCCTTAGCAATTCACTAGGGATACAGCCTTGACGCCGCCGCTTCGACTTGAGGTGCACGACTTGACCCGCAGTTTCGGCGGCAGGCAGGTTGTGGCCGGGGTGTCTTTGGCGGTGGCCGCAGGGCAAGTGATGTGCCTTTTGGGCCCCTCTGGCTGCGGCAAATCCACCACGTTGCGGATGATTGCGGGGGTGGATCGCCCCGATGCAGGCCGTATCCTGATCGACGGCCATCAGGTGTTTGGGCCGGGGGTAAACCTGCCGCCAGAGGCGCGGGGCGTCGGGCTGATGTTTCAGGATTTCGCCTTGTTTCCGCATCTGACGGTGGCAGGGAACGTGGGCTTCGGGCTGACCACTGACCGTGCGGCCAAGGCGGCGCGGGTCGGGGAGTTGCTGGAAAAGGTCAACCTGTCCGGCTTTGGCGGCAAGCACCCGCACGAGTTGTCGGGCGGCGAGCAACAGCGGGTGGCGCTGGCGCGGGCGCTGGCCCCGCGCCCGCGCGTGATGCTGATGGACGAGCCGTTCTCGGGCCTTGACAACCGCCTGCGCGACGGCATCCGTGATGCGACGCTGGAGGTGCTGAAAGAAGAAGGGGCGGCAGTGCTGTTGGTCACGCATGAGCCGGACGAGGCGATGCGGATGGCCGACCAGATCGCGCTGATGCGTGCGGGAACCGTGGTGCAGCGCGGGGCGCCCTACAACATCTACAACGCCCCGGTGGACCGGGCGGCAGCGGCATTTTTCAGCGATGTCAACGTGATACGCGGCACCTCGCGCGGGGCTTTGACGGACACGCCGTTTGGCGCGTTCCTGACGCCGGGGCATGGTGATGGCGATGCTGTGGACATCGTGATCCGCCCGCAGCATTTGAAGATTGATTTCGACCGGGCCGGGCGCGGCCCGAACCCGACGCCGATGGACGGCACGCCTGCGCGCGGCGTGGTGCAGCGGGCGCGCTATCTGGGGCGGGAATCGCTGGTGGAATTCAAGATGGCGTTTGATGGGTCCACCCTGATCGCCTCGGTGCCGGGGGTGTTTTTGCCCAAGGCCGGCACGGCGCTTTGGCTGATGATCCGTCGGGATCGCTGTTATGTGTTTCCGGCGGTCTGACCCAGACCCCCTGCCGTCACGGTTCAGGCCGGGGGCGTCGTCGCGTCGGGGGCGGGGTTTGCCTCGGCGTCGACCCGCAAGCGGTAATCGACCAGCCTGCGCCCTGGCTCATCAGCAAAGACTTCGCCGGTGGGGTTCACCGCCATGATCCGGTCCACCCGGAAGCTGCGAAAATCGCCGCGTGCCTCGCACCATGCCGCCAAGGTTGACACCCGCGCGTTTTTCTCCAGCGCCAAGGGCCTGATATCACGGTGACTTTCCAAGCCGCGCGGGTCGATATAGGTGATCGTCACCCGCTCTTGTGCTTTGATCGTGCGGCGCAAAACGGGCAGATGCGCGGGCGCACGGTTGTCGGTTGGCCCGGGAAAGGCAAACAGATCGCCCGGATCGCCGCGTGTGGGCGCGGGCGTGACCGATGCGATTTTCTTGGCCAGCGCTCGGGCGGCTGCGGCCAAAGCTGCATCCTCACCGCCCGCCGCAAGCCGCAGGCCCAGACGCAGAGCCTCTAACTCCACCGCGTTCAGGATCATCGGCGGCAGGGTGATCGGTGCCCGCAGGATGTAGCCGACGCCGCGCTCCCCCTCCACCGGCAAACCAGACGCGGCCAGTGTGGCCACATCGCGCCAGATCGTGCGCACCGAAACCTGCAGGCGTGTCGCCATCTCGGACGCCCGGTGCAAACGGCCATCGCGCAGTATCTGGATCAGATCGAACAGGCGGTCAGTGCGGCGCATGGGGATTCCGGGCTTGAGGCAACTGACATATAGCTGTCAGCTACATGGGGGTAAAGTCGGTGGTTTGGGCTTCCTTCCGCAGACAATACCGTTAAGGCTGACACCAACAGCCGCGCTGATGCGGCGAGATGGAGGATTGACTATGCATCTACCGGGTCCGTTGCCGCTGTTGATGATCGTGATTGTCGTGCTGGTTCTGTTCGGCAAAGGCAAGATCACCAACCTGATGGGTGAGTTTGGTCGCGGCATCACCGCATTCAAGAAGGGCATTTCGGATGGCTCTGCTGATGCGGACAAAGCGGACAAAGAAGCCGCTGACAAGGCTGCCCGCGACGTCACGCCTTCGGATCAGGACAAGGTCTGAGCCGACAAGCCGCGAAAGGGCTGACAAGACATGTTTGGGGATATCGGCTGGGCCGAACTTCTGCTGATCGGCATCGTGGCGCTGGTTGTGATCGGGCCCGAGGATCTGCCGGATATGTTCCGTCAGTTGGGCCGCTTCACCGCCAAGCTGCGGCAGATGTCGCGTGAGTTTTCCCGCGCGATGGAGCAAGCGGCGAAAGAGTCGGGTGTCAAGGATGTCGCCTCGAACCTGCGCGCCGTCACCAACCCTGCGTCGTTGGGGATGAGCAAAGTCAAAGAGGCGGCGGATCGGTTTGAAAAATGGGATCCGATCAAGAATGCTGCGAAACCCAGCGTGGCCAAGCCCTTGGTGCCGCCGCCGATGCCCGCGACGCCTGTGATCGCCGCTCCGGTTTTGCCGGTGGCACATCCGGCGCTGACCGAAGCCAACGCGCCCGTTGGCCCCGGCACGCAGGCCTTGCTGGACAAGAAGGCGGCGAAAGCAGCGATTTTGAAAGAGACAGCGGCGCAGTTGAAGGCGGTGGATGCCGGGGCATTGCCCGCCCCAGAACCCGTGTTAAAACCCGCCGTCAAACCCCGGGCCAAGGCGGCAACCGCTGCGGCCGTGGCCGAACCCGTCACCCCCAAACCCCGCACCCCGCGCAAAACCAAAAAGGCAGATGAGGCATGAGCGCGACAGATGACGTGGACAGCAGCGCCGCCCCGCTGATCGAACACTTGAAAGAGCTGCGCAACCGCATCCTGATCTCGGTCGGGGTGCTTTTGGTGACCTGCATCATCGGCTATCTGCTGTGGATCCCGATCTTTCATGTGCTGTCGGTGCCGATGTGCGAAGCCATGGCCGCCGAGGGGCAAAAGTGTCAGTTCGTTCTGATCAAGCTGCAGGAAGGCTTCTTTGTCGCGATTAAGATCGCGGTCTGGGCCGGGTTCGCATTGGCTTTCCCGATCATCGCCTATCAGCTTTGGCGGTTTGTGGCGCCCGGGCTTTACAGGAACGAAAAGGCGGCGTTCCTGCCGTTCCTGCTGGCCTCGCCCGCCATGTTCATCGCCGGGGCTGCCTTTGCGTATTACTTGATCTTGCCGGGGGCTTTCGCGTTTTTCCTTTCCTATCAGGGTGATTTTGGTGCTGCAATGAACCCGGATGCCGTGCCCGCCGCCAAAGATGCGGCAACGGCCGCGACGGATGCCGGGGTGATGTATCAAGGCTCGGTCGAAAGCTTTTTGTCGCTGACCATGCAATTCGTGATGGCCTTTGGCATCTGCTTTCAACTTCCGGTGTTGCTGACCTTGATGGGCAAAGCCGGGATGATTTCGGCCTCTGGCCTGCGGGCAACGCGGAAATATGCCGTGGTGGCGATTTTGGCGGTGGCTGCAATCGCCACTCCGCCGGATGTCATGAGCCAGCTGATCATGTTCTTCGCGGTCTACCCGTTATATGAGGTGTCGATCCTGCTGATCTCGCGGTTTGAAAAAACCCGTGAGGCGCAAGACCGTGCCGATGGAACATGGGTGGATGAGGACGAAGACGCGGTATGACCGAGTTGGAGCGCATCGCAGCGGCGCTGGAACGTCTGGCCCCCGCACCCATGCCTGCACCTGATTTCACTGTCGCGGATGCTTTTGCCTGGCACACAGGACCAGACCGGCTGGAACCGGTGTTGCGGGTCGCGCGGGTCGATATTGGCCTGCTGATCGGGGTCAACCGCTCGCGCGACACGCTGTTGGAAAACACCCGGCACTTCGCGGCGGGCCTGCCTGCCAACAACGCGCTGTTGTGGGGCGCGCGCGGCATGGGCAAGTCGTCGCTGGTCAAAGCCGTGCATGCAGCCGTGCGCGCCGAGGGCCATGATCTGAAGATCGTGGAACTGTCACGCGAGGATCTGCCGTCGGTGCAGCGCTTGCTTGCGCATCTGCGCGCTGCGGCACACCCGTTTATCCTGTTCTGTGACGATCTGTCGTTCAGCCATGATGACCAACACTACAAATCATTGAAGGCGGTGTTGGACGGTGGAATTGAGGGCCGTCCCGAGAACGTGCTGTTCTACGCCACCTCCAACCGCCGGCACCTGATGCCGCGCGACATGATCGAAAATGAACAGCAGGCCGCGATTCACGCGACCGAAGCGGTGGAGGAAAAGGTGTCTTTGTCAGACCGCTTCGGGCTTTGGCTGGGCTTTCATCCTTGTACGCAGGACGAGTACCTTGCGATGATCAACGGCTATTGTTTGGCGCATGGCGTCGCGGTTGCGGCCGATGAATTGCGCGCCGAGGCGATAGAATGGCAGGCCACACGCGGCGGTCGGTCGGGCCGGGTGGCGTGGCAATTCTTCTGCGATCTGGCGGCGCGGCACGGGGTAAGGTTGTGACCCCTTGTTATTTCTGCGCGAAAGCCTGATGTTCACCCCATGATTATTGAAATTCTGATCGTTCTGGCGCTGATCTGTTTGAACGGCGTGTTGGCCATGTCTGAAATGGCGATTGTTTCGGCACGCCCGGCGCGCCTGAAATCGCTTGAGGCAAAGTCGGCCGGGGCGCGCGCAGCCTTGCGTCTGAGCGAAAATCCGGGTCGGTTTTTGTCGACCGTGCAGATCGGCATCACGCTTGTGGGTGTTTTGTCGGGGGCCTTGTCTGGTGCGACCTTGGGGGCGCGGCTGACCGGATGGCTGACGGCGCGGGGGATGGATGCCGATTGGGCGTCAACCCTTGGCGTCGGTGGCGTCGTGGTCGTGCTGACCTATGTGTCTTTGATCGTTGGCGAATTGGTGCCCAAACAACTGGCGCTGCGCAATCCCGAAGAGTTGGCGATCCGCATTGCGCCTGCGATGATGCTGCTGTCACGCGTGGCGGCACCGATTGTCTGGCTGCTGGACCGTTCGGGCCGATCCTTGCTGTGGCTGCTGGGTCAGAGCGGCGGGGGTGGCAACAAAGTGACCGAAGAAGAGGTTCACACCATCCTGACCGAGGCCCATGAAGGCGGCGTGCTGGAGGATGAAGAACGCGAAATGATGGCGGGCGTGATGCGCTTGGGTGACCGCACGGCGCGCGCTTTGATGACGCCCCGCCATGAAGTGCTGATGCTGGAGTTGGAGTCCTCCTCGACCGAGGCCATCGCTGCGGTGCGTCGCATCGCGCGCCCCCGCATGTGCGTTCAAAGCCGCGAAACGGGTGACGTGGTGGGGATCATCACGCTGGCCGATGCCTTCAACGCCGTGTCACGCCGCGAACCGCTGGATCTGCGGGCGCTGTTGCGCGATGTGCCGATGGTGTCGGACGTGGCCGACGCGCTGGATGTGATGGAGGTGTTGCACCGCACCCCGCACCACATGGCTTTGGTCTATGACGAATATGGCCATTTCGAAGGCCTGATCACCACCGATGATGTGCTGGAGGCCATCACTGGCGCTGTCAGTTCGTCTGACGTCGGCGAACCGGCGTTGCTGGTGCGTGGCGATGGCAGCCTGCTGGTGTCGGGCTGGATGCCTGCGGACGAGTTCTGTGACCGCCTTGGTCTGTCGCGCAAATTGGCTGGCGATTATGACACCATCGCCGGGCTGGTCTTGTACCAAATGCACCGCATGCCGGTGCTGGGCGATACCTTCGTTGTCGAGGGCTATTGCTTTGAGGTGATCGACCTGGACGGGCTGCGCATCGACAAGGTACTGGTCAGCAAGCAATGACCCGCCGACGCAGAATGCCGCAAATTTGACTAAAATTGCGGTTCATCTTGGCTTAAATATCCGTCTTTCAACAGCCAAACCCAGACCGCCTATTGCAGATAGGGCATCGGATCAACGCTATCGACGCCCTTGCGGACCTCAAAATGCAAAAAGGCCGGAGTGGCCGCGCGCACCACGGCAATCGTCTGCCCGCGCTTGACCTTGTCGCCCTTGGCCACCTTTAACCCATCGACACCGGCATAAACCGTCAGGATGCCATCGGCGTGGCGGATCACCACGATGGGCGTGCCTGCGGTGTCCTTGGTCACTGCCGCGACGCTGCCATCGGCGGCAGACTTTACCGGCGTGCCCGCACTTGCCGCGATGTCAATGCCGTCGTTCTTCTTTTTGACGTAGCCGCGGATGATGTTTCCATTGACGGGCATTGCGAATTTTGTCGCCGAGACGGCAGTGCGGTCTGCGCCCAAATCAGCCGCAGGGGCTTCGGCTTTGGGTTTGGTTGCCGCAGTGGCGGCTTTGACCGGCTTTTCGGCTGGCAGCGGTTTTTTGGTCGAGGGCGGCTGCGGTGTCGGCGATCCAGTGCCGGGTGGGGTTTCGTCGATGACATTGGCGGCGACAGTGCCGCCAGCCCCTGCCGGGATGCTCAGAATCTGGCCTTCGCGCACCTCAAGGTCCGGGCCAAGCCCGTTCATATCAGCCAGACTGCGGGCCGAGATGCCAAACACCCGTGCGATCGAAAACGCGGTTTCGCCGCGCTTCACTTGATAACGCGTGGTGTTGCCCGGGGCAGGCTGCGCCGCCACCGTCGGGCTGGGGCCGACCCGGTCCAGCGCAGTCGTGGCGATGGTGGACACATCGAGTGGACCACCCGAAGCGGTGCTGCCGATCACACCGCCCGCCATGCCGGTGCCGCTTGGCAAGGCCAGTTGCTCGCCATCGCGCAAGTTATCGCCGGGGCGCAGGGCGTTGTAACGCGCCAACTCGTCGGCATTGATACCGACACGAGCGGCGACCGAGGCCACTGTATCGCCGCGCCTTGCCACCACGACCTGACGATCCGGGTATGTGATGACGCCGCGATTGTCGGCATTGGGCTGCGGGTTGTTGCCAGCCTGTGCCGCACCCGAGGTGTTCAGCGCGCCATCACCTGCGCGCAGATCCCAATCCAGATTGCTGCTGCCACAGGCCGACAGCAGCAACATCGCGGTGACGCCCAACACTGGAAAACGCAAAACGGTCATGCTCGCCTCATACTCTGGGCCGGGTTGGTCCCGTGCCCCTCTTATTCTGTCCCAAGCCCTTCGACCAGCGGCACAAAGCGCACCGGGCGGAGTTCTTCGTAGTCATACCCGGTTTCCCCCCGCGTCACCTTGATCAGATGCTGCACGGTGTCAGACTGACCCACAGGCACCACCATGATACCGCCGATTTTAAGTTGCGCCAAGAGGGGGCCGGGCGGGTCTTCGGCGGCGGCTGTCACGATGATGCGATCAAACGGGGCCTGATCGGGCAAGCCGTAACTGCCATCGGCGGCCATGGCGACGATATTCACCAAGCCAAGGTCGCGGAACACATCCTGGGCCTCACGCACAAGGCGGCGGTGGCGGTCCACCGTGTAGACGCGCCGGGCGAGTTGCGACAGGATCGCGGCCTGATACCCCGATCCGGTGCCAACCTCCAGCACCGTGTCGCGCGCTTGGGCGTTCAGCGCTTGCGTCATCAGGCCCACCACTGACGGCTGGCTGATGGTCTGACCGCAGGCAATGGGCAGCGGCATATCTTCATAGGCACGCTCGGCAAAGAGGCCGCGCACGAACAGGCCACGGTCTATCCGCTCCATCGCGGTCAAGACGCGGGCGTCGGTGACACCGCGCGACCGCAGCGCAAACAAAAACCGCATCTTGCGTTCGGCTGCCGTCTCATCGTCGGGCAGACCGTTTTGCATCAGCCCAGCCGCGCCGCAAGATCGGCCAACACGTCATGCGCCGTCAGATCGCAGCGCAGCGGCGTGATGGAAATGTAACCGTCCAGATTGACCGCCGCATCGGTGCCGGGCAGGGTGGGCGTGTGCTGCGGTCCACCCTTGATCCACAAAAACTTCTTGCCCGAGGGCGCATCATAAGGTTGCACCCCGAACGCCGTATCGCGGCGAAAACCCTGGGCCGCAACCTTGGTGCCCTTCACATCCGCCGCCGCACAGGGCGGGAAGTTGACGTTGTAAAACACCCGGTAATCGTCGCCGGTCCAGATGCCCTTTTCCAGCAAGCTGCGCACCACCCCCGCGCCATGCATCACGGCGGCCTCGAACGGGTCGTCCAGATCGGCGGTGGCGTGGCCCATGTATTGCGACATCGCGATCGCCGGAATTCCATGCAGCGCGGCCTCGATGGCCGCGCCAATCGTCCCGGAATAGAGCACGTTTTCCGCCGAATTGTTGCCCCGGTTCACCCCCGACAACACCAGATCGGGCTTGGCCCCTTCGAGCACGTCATAAACCCCCGCCAGCACGCAATCGGCGGGGCTGCCCTCAACTGCATAGCGGCGGTGCGACAGTTTCGCGTTGATCATCGGGTGGGTGTAGCTGATGCAATGGCCCACCCCCGATTGTTCAAACGCCGGGGCCACGGTCCAGACTTCACCGTCCGCGCCGGCGATCTCGGTTGCGATGCGCGTCAGCACCTCCAGCCCCGGGGCGTTGATGCCGTCGTCATTGGTGATGAGAATGCGCATCTGCCCGCCCATGATGTCCGATGCGCTTTGATAAACGAGCCACCGTCCCACGGCAAGCAGTGCTGGGGGCAAAGCCCATGAAAACCGCAACATGATGTGGAAAGGGGGCAATTTGGTGGGTCAGGCCAAATCCTTTGAACCTTGTCTGCAATTTGCGTTCAACTGTCAGAAGATATTCCATGGGGGAAACCTGTTTTCTTTTGCCTTTCTGACCGGGCACATCAGGGCCTGCGCAAGCTTTCGGCAACCCTGCCCGCCGCCAGATCTGGCTGCGCAAAGCCAAGGCAGCGTTGGGCACACAGGCCCATGTCCCATTTGCGCGCGGCGAGCGGACCAAGATGCCTGCGTGATGGCGCGTGATCGAGATGCTGGCCCGTCTGGTGCTGAGCGGCGCGCTGCTCGACCGACTTGGCGTTGGACAGCAGTCGCCAGTCGACCCAATGGCTCTCGCCCGTTTCCGCGAATTGCACGAGAACTTGATCGAAACCCGCCAAATGACGGCAGGCAAGGACTTTTCCCGTCCCAAGGGTCTCACCGCGCTGTGCGACATGCTGAACAAGATCACCCGGCAGTAACCCGGGCTTGAGTCCTTCAAGCCGGTGCCATTCACTCGTCCCGCCCAGCTTTACCTGACCTTCGACAGGCACTCGGGTTGGGCGCAGATCAAGCAGGATGCCACGGCCACCCTCGGGCGTCAGCCGGACTATAGCGCCTTTGGATGGAACGAGAGAAGTGATCATGCTTTTCTTTCCTTGGTCTTTTTCGTGGTCTTCGCCCGGCTCTTGCCCGGCTTCGCTTGGGACGGTGCTGGGGCGGGTGCACTGCCTTTAATTGCGACGCAAGGGGCAAGAAGACGCTTGAGGTCGTTCGGCACCCAGAGGTCAACGCGAGCCCGCTTGACGTCAATTTCGGCGATTTCGGCGCGCCCAGCCCCGGCATCACTGCCTCGGTTCCGATGACAACCAGCGACGCGCCCAGCCCCATGACCAGAAGGCCTATGGTGTGCGGCAAGAGAGCCAGCCGGAAATTGACCCAGCTCAGCGTGGCGGTCAGAACCAGTAGGATTGCGATAAGCTCGAATTGCGACATCGCGTTCACCGGTGCCAACTGTTGGGCAGGACACCGCGCGCGCGGCGGATGACATCGGCGGTCACAGGGTCGAAGGGATCAACCCCACATCAGTCGACACCGCATTCCAGCATTTTCTTCAGACCCTCCGTCAGGTATTCCCCGACCTCCGGCTGACCAAGCAGACAGCGGCTGGTCGACCCCTCGTGCTGCTGCCGCGCGAGAGCTTTGGTCACTCCCCACTCGTCAGGTTCCCAGTCGTCCCGGCCGATCCAGAACAGCGCGACAAGCGCGTCCTGCTTTTCGTCGTTCATGCTTTCGATCCTTTGTGTGATCCCTTCGGGCCTGAGATCACCCTCGGTTTCCTGCAGGGTCACGGCTACCTCATCGTCCGACGCATTGCCGCCGAGTTCGGAGATGTTCGAGGCCTCTTTTGCCATCACGGCGTTGGGCCGTAACACCAGTTCTTCAACCCGGGCATCGTTGGGCGACAGCGCAACCATTGGTGTCTCCTTTTCGCCACGCCTTTCGCATAACACGCAGCCTCGGCCTGGCACTGACTTAGATCAATTCGCCTCGCCGGTATCGGTTCCGGTTGCGCTCTCAAGAATTGTTATCCCAGGCTACAGGCGAGCGTTTGGGCACAGCAAGGAGCATGGCAGGCGCAGAATTTTGGCCGTGCTGATCAGGTTTCGGCCTGTTGATCTGGATCAATGCAAGGGCTTCAAAACTGAGTTGGCGTTTGAAGGATGATGGTGGCGCCTGGGATTATTGCTTGGCCACAGATCGACGATTTCGTAACGCAGCAGATGCTCGGCCCGGCCAAGGAACCAATGGTCCCCCAATCCCGTTGGTTAGCGTTGCCGCGCCGGTGCGAGGGCAAGTCGCAGAAACAACAGACATCCGAAGGATCCAATTCGTGAAGAACAACCACAAGCCATCAACGTCGCCTGAATCGTCGGCGGCGACCGAGGGTGCAGGCAAACCTTCGCCCGATTCGCCGCCGCAAGGCACGCCCCCAACCGCCAATGACCTCGGCCTGGGAATCGATAGGCCCGGATTTGACCTGGGTGGGTCATCCGCCGACACACATGCCGGCACGGGTCTGGGCCTTGGCAAAGATGCGTCCGACACGCCGGGCGACAGGCGCCTTCCCGGACGTCGGCTTGAAAACGAACTGACAATTCCGCGCTGGAGCGGGCCTGCATCCCATGACACGGATGCACCCGTCGAGAAGACGGCGGGCACAGGTACTGCGGCAGTGTCAGAAAAGACGAAACACCGCTGACGGTAAAGCTTGCTATTCAATGGTCGCGAACAACCCTGGTTTGAGCGGCGCAACCTCTGAGGTTTGGGCAAACCGGCCAGATCAACCCGGTGCCGCTACTCAAACCCCAGTGTGGGACGAAACGCGGGTGTCTCTGTCGTAGGCAGCCACCGGCCATCATTGCAAAGAGCGCCGCAACCGCGAACAACTGAACACCGCGGCGCCCGTCACCCAGAAGCGATCCTGCATTATTCCTTAAAGGACAATCCATGCTTTATGTCGATATTCCAACCCAACCCGAGATCCGGGCGCTGATCGAAGCCCGCGCCGATGCTTGTGTGTCGATCTATCTGCCAACCACACCCGAGACCGAGCATGTAACCCTCAGCCGCATCTCTTTCGGAAACCATACCCGGACGGCGCTGGAGCAACTCGACGCGGCAGGCTTTGACAAACGCCGTCGCGCGCTGCTGGAGGAGAAACTCCTCGCGCTGGACGAGGACGGCGAATTTTGGCGGCTTCAAGCCCACACTCTCGCGGTTCTTGCCACCCCAGACAGTCTGCGCACGTTCCGACTGGCCACGACCGTGGACGCGTCGGTCGAAGTTTCGGACCGCTTCTATCTTAAGCCCTTGTTGCGGGCGATGGCCTTTCCTCAGCATGCCTTCGTTTTGGCCTTGTCTGAAAACGAAGCACGTCTGGTGGAGGTGTTCGCGGACTTGCCGCCGACCGAAGTGCGGGTGCCGGGCCTGCCCGACAGCGCCGCCGACGCAACCGGCCGGGCATCGATCAACACCCTGACGCAGGGCGCCGGACACGCCGGTGCCGAGGGCCAGAAGTCGCTTCTGCGCAAATATGCCCGAAAGGTGGATGCCGCCCTGCGCCCGCTTCTGGCCGGGCGCGAGACGCCACTCATCCTCGCGGCGACCGAGCCGCTGGGACCGATCTTTCGGTCGGTAAACAGCTATCCTGCATTGTTGGCCAAGGGGATAGAGGCAAGCCCGGGCCGAATGAGCGTAAGCGCGTTGGCTGGTGCCACGCGGTCGGTTCTGGATGGGCACTACGCAGAACAGATTGAATCTGCGACGGCACTCTTCCATGAACGGGTCGGACAACATCGCGCCATCACCGATCTCGGGGCCATTGCACGCGCCGCGACCTTCGGTGCGGTGGAATTGTTGCTGGTCGACATCAACGAAGTCGTCCTAGGAACGGTGAATGAGACTGACGGCACTGTCACGCTTGCAACGACGGCGGGCACCGACAGCTATGGGGTGATCGACGAAATTGCAGCGAGGGCAATTCTCGCAGGCGGCAAGGTTCTGGCTGTGCACAAGGCGGACATCCCGGATAGAGCGTCGGTGGCGGCCATCTTGCGTTATCCTGTCTGACGCGGATTTCCAAATCTTCGACCTGCACGGCACTTGACGCATGACTGGAGTGGCGTTTCCATGGACTATACGATCAATCGATTGCTCGAAAACGCAGGCTTTGACGCTGTTGACGCGCGTACGCGTGCCGCGTTGATCGCGAATGGCTTTGGCGTTCTGACTGAAATTGACGTCAGGGCGACGTTGAAGACGAAACTGGATGTCGAGATGCCAGCCTACCGCATCCTTGGCGTCTGCAACCCGAAGATGGCCTATGAGGCCATCGGGATGGAGCCGCGCGTTGGGGCGATGCTGCCGTGTAACGTGATCCTGCGCGAGGTGGAAAGCGGTGTTGAGGTCAGCGCGATCGACCCTATCGCCTCGATGCAGGCAATCGACAATCCCGGCCTGCATGCCGTTGCGGGTCAGGTGCGAGACCTGCTGGCCAAGGCCGTGGCCGAGATCTGAGCAGGTGAGGCAGCCCCAAGCTTTGACCAACCTGCAAAGGCTGGGAAGGCGCTCGTTGACCCTGAAAGGCCCAAGCAACGGCCACCATGCAGCATAGACTGTGAAAGGAAAGCCACATGTCCACGACAGATCCGCACGCGGGGCACGACCACACCGACCCGAAAATGCCCGAGGGTCACGTAGGGACCGAACTTGACACCGGGCCGACGGCTATCGACCCGGTTTGCGGCATGACCGTGGCCCTCAAACCCAATACGCGGACTGAGGTTTTTGACGGCAAGTCCTTGCATTTCTGCTCCGAGAAATGCCAGACGAAATTCAGGGCCGATCCGTCGTTCTATGCCTCTGGCCGCGCTGCCGGGCGCAAAAGACCAGCCCCTGCCAATGTCCAATATACCTGCCCGATGCATCCCGAGATCATGCGCGATAAGCCGGGTGCCTGCCCGATCTGCGGCATGGCGCTGGAGCCTGTTGTGCCCACGGATGAACCCAGCGCCGAGTTGACCGACTTTACGCGACGGATGTGGATTTCGGCGGCGGCGGCGGTACCGCTGATCGTGCTGACGATGGGACCGATGGTCGGTCTGCCAGTGCGCGACTGGCTTGGGCATCAAGTGGCCAGCTACCTTGAATCTGCGCTGGCGACGCCAGTCGTGCTTTGGGCGGCCCTGCCGTTCTTCAAGCGCGGATGGGTTTCACTGGCGAACCGAAGCCCCAACATGTGGACGCTGATCAGCCTTGGCGTGGCTGCGGCCTATCTGTATTCGCTGGTAGCCACTTTCCTGCCCAACGTGTTTCCCGAAGTTTACCGGATGGGCCACGGTGTCGGCACCTATTTCGAGGCATCGGTGGTGATCGTGGCGCTGGTCTTCCTCGGTCAAGTGCTGGAACTGCGCGCGCGAGAACGCACCGGTGATGCGATCCGCGCGCTTCTGGACCTTGCACCCAAGACAGCGCGGCGCATCCTGCCAGACGGCACGGAACAAGACGTGCCCTTGGAAAACATCATGGCAGGCGACCGTCTACGCGTGCGCCCCGGCGACGCGGTGCCCGTCGATGGCGAGGTGATTGAGGGGCGATCGTCCTTGGACGAAAGCATGTTGACCGGTGAATCAATGCCTGTGGAAAAGGGGCCGGGCGATGCGGTCACAGGCGCTACGATCAACAAGAACGGCTCATTGGTAATCGAAGCAGGCAAGGTCGGCGCCGATACGGTTCTGGCGCAGATCGTGGCGATGGTGTCGAACGCCCGCCGGTCGCGCGCGCCGATTCAGGGGCTGGCGGATCGGGTCTCGGCAGTGTTCGTGCCGACGGTGGTCGGCATTGCGATCCTGGCTTTTGTCGCATGGATGATCTTTGGCCCCGACCCAGCGCTGGTCTTTGCCATAGCCTCGGCGGTGTCAGTTCTGATCATCGCCTGTCCCTGTGCACTGGGCCTGGCCACCCCAATTTCGATCACCACGGCGGCTGGGCGCGGGGCGCAAGCGGGTGTGCTGATCAAGGATGCCGAGGCGCTGGAGCGGATGGCGGGCGTCGATACGCTGATCGTGGATAAGACCGGCACGCTTACCATGGGTAAGCCAAAGCTGACCGATGCGATAGCGCTTGGCGATGTCCCCGAAGCCGATCTTCTGTCGCTGGCCGCAGCGCTTGAACGCGGGTCGGAACACCCGCTAGCCGAAGCGATCGTCGAAGCGGCCGAGGCGCAGGGCGCTGCCAAGGCAGAGGCTGCGGATTTTGAGGCGGTTACCGGCAAAGGCGTGCGCGGTATCGTCAACGGGCGCGCTGTGGCGCTTGGCAACACCGCGATGATGCAAAAGATGGGGCTGGATACGGCAAAAGCCGAGGAAAAGGCCGATACCTTGCGCAACGAGGGCAAAACCGTGATGTTCATAGCGGTGGATGGCGCGCTTGCCGGCATCGTGGCCGTGGCCGACCCGATCAAGGACTCAACGGCGCAGGCGATCAAGGAACTGCACGCCCTTGGCTTACACGTCATTATGGCAACCGGCGACAACGAACGCACCGCGAAAGCGGTGGCGTCAACGCTGGGGATCGACGAGGTGCGCGCGGGCGTGCTGCCCGAGGCCAAGAAGGTTCTGATCGACCGGTTGCGCCGCGATGGCCACAAGATCGCCATGGCGGGTGACGGAGTGAATGACGCCCCCGCACTGGCCGCCGCCGATGTGGGCATCGCCATGGGCACCGGGGCCGATGTTGCGATGGAAAGCGCAGGGATCACCCTGCTGGGCGGTGACCTGATGGGCATCGTGAGGGCGCGAAAGCTGGCGGTCGCGACCCTGCGCAATATCAAGCAGAACCTGTTCTTTGCCTTCGCCTACAACGCCATCGGCGTGCCAATCGCGGCGGGGTTGCTCTACCCTGTCACCGGCCTTCTGCTGTCACCGATGATCGCAGCGGCTGCGATGAGCTTGTCATCCGTGTCGGTTATCACCAACGCACTGCGACTGCGGAGGGTCGCGCTATGAAAGGCACGGATTTCGTCGTGGCACCGGGGAAAGACTTTTCTCTCGCGAATTGCCCGACCCGGATTGATCCTATTTGCAAGTCCAAACACGACTATAAAAAACTATTCAAGCATCATGTAAAGTGTTTGGATGAACAGCAGCGCCTGCAATATGCCTCTAACCGGCAGGCAATCCTTCTGATCTTTCAGGCGATGGATGCGGCGGGCAAGGATGGGGCGATCCGGCATGTGTTGTCGGGCGTCAATCCGCAAGGCTGCCAGGTGTTCAGCTACCAGCACCCCTCGGCCACAGAATCAAAGCACGATTTCCTGTGGCGCACCACGCGCGATCTGCCGGAACGGGGCCGCATGGGCATCTTCAACCGGTCCTACTATGAGGAGGTGTTGATTGTCCGCGTTCATCCCGAACTTTTGCAAGCCGAAGCATTGGCAGAGCCGATGATTGACGCTGGGGACTTTTGGAAACAGCGGTACCTTTCGATCAACAATCATGAGCGTCATCTGCACGCCAATGGTACCCGCGTCGTCAAGATATTCCTGCATCTGTCGAAAGAGGAACAGCGCGAGCGCTTTCTGGGTCGCATCGACGACCCGACCAAGAACTGGAAGTTCACCGCTTCGGACATGACCGAACGCGTATTCTGGGATGATGATCAGACCGCTTACGAAGCCTGCATTGCGGCAACCAGCACCGTCGAGGCGCTGCGTCCCAGCAACAAGCCGATCGCTTGAAGACTCGCCCCGCGCCGATGCTCCGCCAAAATCACGCCACGTTCCTCGCCGTTGAGGTTCTTGTACCGTTCGTCCATCGCAACATCCTATGCCGCACGGGTGCCGGGTGTTGCACTTGATGTTTGAGTCTAAGCAGTTCTCACCGGACGACGCCAAGAACCTACTCTGAGGCTTTCTCGCTGACCAAAGCCTTAAGGCCACACTTCCCATTCATCCATATGAGACCAGAACAGGAACCGCACCGGTTTACTCATGCTCACCACCAGAACTGCGTCCCGCGCCGCGGATGAACAATTTCGGTCGTTTTGCTGCAACGGTAAACGTCGCTACGGTCACGGCCGCGGCTGCGATGAGGACAGCATGCCCAAGGATGCTATACGCCAGAAACGTGTAACTTCCGATTGCGATAGAGAAACTGACAGCCCACATAAACCCCAGTACCTGCAAGATGTAATGCCGGACAGCTACATCCGGGATATGGCGAAGTGGGCTGGCGTTGTGGTCGAACACGAAACTCCACACTTGAACCACGATGTTTTTTAGCAGTCTGATCAAGGCTTTGATCCTTTCACTGATGGTGATGATATGTGCCCAGGCCAATTTTAGACACACTTAGCGTGAGAAGTTAGCGCGAAACTGTTGCTTTCCCAGCGGCTCGGATCGGGAAAGATAAAAATTGTGCCGCCGCCAGAACTGCCCCATTCAGTTGGGTCGCTTTCAAAAGCTGGCTGGAACAGCGGGTGACAACGATCGTCGAAACCGGTGGCGCCCTTTGCGTGCTGCCTCCAGCCAAGGGTCGCAAAGCCCTGCGCGAATCCGAATCCTGCGCGACGGCCGGGAACATCTGTTTCATTGCTGAGCAGGTCGTGCGGCACCGTGATGCCGCAAGTAGCAAGTCGGTGTTCGGGATGGGCCAACGCGAGGACAGTAATCGGTTTGGTATTCTTTTGGTAGATCAGAGCCTTAAATAAGACAGCGACGGCTTGGCCGATGCCCTGCGGATGTTCCCCTTGATGTCCAGCTTCGGTGCGACGGTCACCATACTGAATACGAAAGATTATACCCCACCAAGGTTTATGCAACAAAGCCTTCACTTGCGCGCCTTTTGATCTAGCTGCTATTTGCGCAACTTTTTGCGCATTTGTTTTCTGGAGGTTCAGATGAAAAAAACCACACTTGCGCTTGCGCTCACATTTACAATGGCTGCCCCCGTTTTCGCAGGCAGCTGCCCCGTCCTGATGGGGCAATTTGAGGCGGCGCTTCAGACCACCAAGGTGGACGATGCAACCAAGTCGGCGGCCGTAAAGTTATATGAAACCGGCAAGGCCGCACACGAGGCAGGGGATCATGCCGCCTCCGTTACAGCGCTGGACTCCGCCTTGGCGCTTTTGGCTTCCTGATCGATACCCATCCTTACCTCGCCACCGTCCAATGTAGGGCGGTGGCGAAACCAACCTGCGCAATGCATTTGGCCAATCAAGGCACCCCCCATCACTTGATCGGTGAAGAACCCGCAGCGAGCTTCCGGCTGTATCTCGAAATCCTCGATCATCGCGCTTCTGGCGATCGGCGTTTGGGCCATAACGGGCGACAGGACCGCACAGATTCAGCCCGCCGCCATCAAGAGTCGGATCAGACCGCGTGATGACATCGTGGTCTCCAGGCCGATCTTGCACTTCGCATGCTACCAGTGCTGAGTTCCGGGCGCACCCTTGATCTGCCCGTCCAGATTTGGCGTGACCCAGCCACCATAAAAGTTGCCAGGTTGTGGGATGACGCGCAGATCGCCGACCCAAACCTCGTCCATCAGGGCGGCATAAAACGCGATATAGCCAGCGATAGCTGCGAAACTGGCGGTGGGTTGGTCATAGGTCCAGGCAGCGCGCGGCGCTGTTTGCGACCCGGCCACCACGTCGAAATACCGCGCAACCCCCTTCCATTCGCAAAAGCTGCTGCCTTGCACCGGGTTCAGGGTGGCGTGAATATCTTGCAGTGGCAGGTAATAGGTTGGTGCGTGGTGGGTCTCCAGCACCCGCAGGGCGCGCGTCGTGTCTGCGACAAGCGCGCCTCCCAACCTGATGATGATGCGCTGCGGCACTGGTTCCAGCGCTGGGGGGCGCGGGTAGGACTGGACGTTCTCACGCGGAAGGTCGTTCATGTGGCAGCCTCTACTTCAGCGGGTTTCTGCGCGATCCCCATGTAGAGAATGGCAGTCAGGGGCAGGGGGCCGAAAGTCAGATCAAACCGGCGGTTGATCCCGCGCGGGCCAAGGCCGGTGATCGCACCCGGCACCAGCCCTGCACCCTGCAGCGCCGCGCGCAATTCAGCCGGTTTGATAAACATCGCCGGGTCGTGCGTGCCGCGCGGCAAAAGGCGCAACACATCCTCGGCGATGGTGATGGTCGCCAGCCGCGCCAATGGGTTGCGGTTGATCGTGTCGAACAGGAACAACCCGCCGGGGCGCAGGGTACGGGCGACTTCGGCCAGAACCTTGTTCAGGTCGGCGACATGTTCCAGCACATCGACGCACACTACAGCGTCAAAGCATGCGCTGTCGTAGGGCAGAGCCTCCCCCACACCCACTTCATATCCGATACGCAGGCCACTCTCGCGGGCATGGGCGCGGGCGGCGTCGATCGCTTCGGCGGCAGGGTCGATGCCGGTGACGTCAGCGCCCCGCTGCGCAAGGGCCTCGGCCATGAAGCCCCCGGCGCAGCCAAGATCCAGCACCGCCTTGCCCTGCCAGTCTATGTGCCGGTCGAACCAGGCCAGCCGCCCCGGCACGAGGTTCTTCAGCGTGCGGACCCAGCGAATGTCATCCGACCACCAGCGGTCGGCGACGCGGTCGTAGATCGTCAGGTCATTGCGCATCTGGGCGGTCCTTGGGCAAGCGGGGCAGGGCATAGGGCACGGCTTTGCGATAGGTTGCAAACCGATCGCCATAGCGGGCGGCAAAGCGGCGTTCCTTCAGGCGCGGGGCAAGCAGGCAATAGGCGGTGAAGCTGATGGCAAGCGCGAACTGGTCCGGCGTCCAGACCGGCACGGTCCACAGCGTCAGCGCAAAGGCCACATAGATCGGCTGGCGGATCAGGTGGAACAGACCTTGGGTCGGCATATCGGGAAACACCGGCCGGATGCGCGCCATAAGCGACAACCACCCCAATGCGCCGGACTGAACCTCGGCCCCGGCGTCGAAGCTGGCTTTCAACAGGATCAGCCAGCTTGCGCCGTAGGCGGCGGTGATTGCCCAAAACATTATTCCCTCGGCTCGCCACCAGACGATGCCTGACGGTGTCCACAGCGCAAACAGCGCCAGAAGCTGGGCCGAAGCGATGATGGCATAGGTGGTGGTGGCCAGCGTCTGGCCATGCGGGCCGGGAATCATCCGAGCCAGAGCCCGGCCGCCGGGGCCGGTCAAAAGCAGCGAATGAGCCAACGGAAACTGCACGAGCAGAGCGGCATTGGCCAGCGCCGCCCATGGCCAGGGCACGGCGCCCAGACTTTCGCTCAGGCCAAAGAACATCGCCACAATCATCGCTAGCACGCCCGCGGCAAACAGCGCATGGCACAGCACCCCAAGGCCAAGCGCCAAGGCGACACGTCCCACACCGGCAGGCGGGCGCAGGGCGGCGCGGATCAGGGTGATTAGCCGGGCAATGCGGGGATCGGCCAAGATCATGCGGGGCAGGATCATGCGGACAACGCTTTTTCAAGAATGCGGGGGATGTTCTGCTTGACCTTGAAGAACCCGGCGGTGGCGTGGGGCCAGATCGCCGTGTCCCAAACACGCCGCCATTCGCAAAGGGTGATACCCGCCTTGGCCAAGGCCGGGGCTGCCTCATCCAGCCAGTCGCGCAACGGGCCGCGCGTGATGTAGGGCGTGGCAATCTGCGTGGCCCCCGCGCTCGTGGCCCATTTGGCCAGACTTGCCGGATCATCCGCACGCATCGCAGTCGCGGCAAAGCCCGAGCGCCGGGCAGCATCGGCCAGCGCGCCGTCCTCAAACCGCAGGACCAGATCGGACACCGGCAGGGGCGATCGCAGATGGCTGGCCGTCAGGGTGGCCATCGTGCGGATGTCGAAAGCAGCCAGATCGAAGTCTTCGACCCGGCAATCTTCATCGGTGATCAGCAGGGCGGTCGGGCGATCCGGTTGCGGCATGGTGATCGCGCGCAGCGGCATCACGGTCGGCAGGCCATCAGGCTCTGTCGCCTCCAGCCCTTGGGTCACTTCGGCCAGATCGCTTTGGCGCGGGGTGAAACGCCCTGCGGTGAAGGTTGCGATGTTCTGCGCATCGGCGGGATAGGGTTTGCCCCGCGTATGTAGACCCGCCGCCCAGCGCCAGCCCAGCGTGTTGGATGCGGCATCGCCATCCAGCAGGTGCCGGTAAAAGAAATCCGCCCCCAGCCGCCAGGGCAGCCTCAGCGTAAAGATCCAGATCGAGGCGAACCACATCCGCGCGTGATTGTGCAGATAGCCGGTGTCGACCAGTTCCGTCGCCCATGCATCAAAACAGGCCAGCCCCGTTTGCCCGTTCATCGCACGGTCCAGATCGCGGCGCAGGCGTCGGTCGCGGTCAAGGGCGGCGAGATCCCCCTCCAGCTCGGTGCGGTAGCTGGCCCAGACCTGCGGGCGGCGTTCGAGCCAGCCTTTGAAGTAGCCGCGCCAGATCACCTCTTGCACGAACTTCTCGGCATCTTCGGGCCCATGCGCGGCAAGGGCTGCTGCCACGGCCTCTGACTCCAGCACCAGCCTGCGCCGAATATAGGGCGACAGCACCGACACCGCCTTTTGTGCGCCGGGGCCGTGATCGGTATTGCGGCCGTTGGCATAACGCCGCCCCATGCGGGGGGTAAAGGCTGCGAGTAACTTATCACCCTCGGCGCGGGTTGCGGTCCAGTCTGTCATTGGGCTCATCTTGTTTTGCGAAGGGGAAAGCTGATGCCTGTCGTTGGCGTTTCAACAGGGCGTGGCGGTCTTGCCGCAATACGCCTCAACCATTGGGCGCAAGGCGATGCGCGCCCGCAGCTTTGCAGCCATCAGATACATGCCGCCGATCTTGCGGTGCAAGAACAGCGTGGCGGCGGGCGGGACATGGGCAAGTTCGCGGTCGTTGCCGATGGCGAGGCCCATGGCGCGGAGGCGTTCCAACAGATCACTGCTGCCAAAATCAAACGGTCCGTCTTGCCGCAGCGGCGCCATCGCGGTGGTGAACATCGCCTGAATCAGGTCTTGATGGCGCGGCGCAGTGGTTGGGCCGAAATAGCCGATGCGCAGCATGGCCTCGCGCGTCTGGATCTCTCCACCGTCCAGCGCCACCCGTGCCAGTGCACGAAAATCGTCGGCAAGGTCTGGGGCGATCGGTTGCACGGCACCGAAATCCAGCAGCACGATACGCCCGGTTTTGGGGTCATATCGGTAGTTGGCAAGGTTGGGGTCGGTCTGCATTGCGCCGAACTGGAAAAGTTCCCGCAAGACAAGCCCGATCAGGGCTGTGGCCACCCGGTCGCGCTCTGCCTGCGGCGCATCGACCAGACTGTCCAGCGGGGCGCTGTCCATGAAGTTCATTGCAATTACCTGCGTTGTGCAAAGTTCCGTATGCAGCGCGGGCAGGGCAAAGATGTCAGACCCTTTCAGCAAGGCACCGAACCGCGCCATGTGTTGCGCTTCGGCAAGATAATCGGCCTCGCCGTGCAACTGGCGCTTTGCCTCGGTTAATAGGGGGCTAATATCCATCCCGCGCGGCAAAAGCCCCGGCATCCGCATCAACGCGGCCACGTTGTCGACATCGCTGTCGATGCTTGCGCGCACGCCAGGGTACTGCACCTTGATCGCAAGATCGCGGCCATCGCGCGTCACCGCCCGGTGCACTTGCCCGATCGAGGCGGCGGCAAAAGGGCGCACGTCAAAGCGGGCAAAGCGGCCATACCAGCCTGTGCCCCATGCGGCGTTCAGCACGGTTTGCAGCTGTTTGGGCGGCATGTGGCGGGCGTCATCGCGCATCCGGCCCAGAATTGCCGTCAACTCGCCCGGCAGTACGACGCCGGTGTCCATCGACAGCATCTGCCCCAGCTTTAACGCGGCCCCGCGCAGGTGCGACAGCCCATTCGTCAACCGCAAGGTATTGGTCGGCGTCAGCAGCAGTTGTGCCATATCGGGCCGTTTGCCGCTGGCCAGCGCGCGCAGCCCCCCTACCGCAACACTGCCTGCAATGCCTGTAGCCATGCCGCCAAACTGCAAAAGCCGCGCCGCGCGCCCCGTGGGCACCGCAGCGCCATGATCATCTTGGGGCAAGGTGCCTCTCCTGTCGGTGCGGAACCCGGGCGGTTTGCCTGCGCAGCCGACGCAGGTGCCAGCGATAAATGACCGGGGCAAGGACATAATCATAGGCGGCCGAGGCGCCCTGCCGGATACCCGGTAATCCTACGAACCGTGCCAGCCAACGATACTTCGGCATTTGTGCCCATAGCACCAGAAACGCCGGAATCCCCGATGTGAGCGCACCCTCATGCAGCACATGAAGGCGCCGAGCGGCGGTATCGGCATCAAGGCCCCATTGGTCCCGTGCGCCGGAGTTCAGATCGTCGAACCTGATGGGCAGGTCATTGGCAGCTGCGTATTGCGCGTAGTGCTGTAGCTCGAAGTTACAGACCGGGCAGTTTGCGTTGAAGAGGACCGAGGTTTTGGGGCTGTTTTCCATGATCTTGAAATAGAGCAGCGGAGCGTGAAATCCATCCGTCACCGCCGTCACTTTTCAACGAGAAAGAAGGAATGGTTGGCGATCTTCGGACGATCTGATTTCCGTCTAATCGGCCAGCGCGCAGGCATCGATCGCAGGCCGACGGCCGAATTCGCGCCGGTCAGGATCGCTGACCGCCGGAGAAACGTTTCCCGAGGATCGTATTCCCGGCGACCTGTGAGCGGGACGGCAGCACCAGCGCCCGCAGATCGGGGCTTTCCTTGATCAGCGGGTCGATCCGCTGCTGCGACAGATATTTCGCCAGATCTAGGGTGGTGGGACCCGTCGCTTGGCCAGATCGGTCTGGGCGCCCCATTCGGGATCTGCCTTTGCGGGATCGATCGGGCCCTCGGGCAGGATGGTGATCAGGCCGGTGGCAATGGCTTTGCAGACCGCTGCTTCCGAGGCCCCGCGCTGCGCGGCATAGCTTCGCCGGGATACTCCCATTCAGACAGAAACCGCATTTATTCAGTGACTTAGGATCGGAACGTGTCAACTACTTTGAGACAGTTGGTTTTTGAGATTAGGCTTGGGCTGGCTCCGTTTTATTGGGCGGGTTGATCCAGACCGCAGTCGGGATTTGGGGCTGTTTGGGACGCTGGCGGACGAACCTCTCTGGGGTGCTGGGAAACGCTGCGTCGTGCGCGGTTTGGTGGCTGCGCCATTTGTAATGGTGATGCGCCCGCTCAACAGTCTTGCCGGTCACCAAACGTAAAAGCAGCGGTTGTCAGACTGGCGTCAAACCTGTTCCGTTTGGTGCATGGGGCCATCCTTCAAGTTTATCCCCTGATTGCCGCAGGTGGGAATATCGTTGGAGGGACTGCCAAGAACGATGGCCGGTAACAGTGGCCACTTGTGGACTGCTCCAACCCATCTCGAAGAGCCGGGATGTACCCTCATGGCGGAGATCATGAAAGTGCAGATCATCGATCCCCAGAACCTTGCAGGCGCGGGTGAACGCGGCGCTGACTGCGTCGGTCGAGTGGGGAAAGATCGCAGGCTTCACCCGAGCCATCAACTGTATAGTCTGCGTCGCTTCGGGGGGAAGCTGGCACCATATGTTGTTGCCGATTTTCTCCCCTGGGTTCTTCATGTCCCGTACGAGGACCCTGTCGGCCTCGAGATCGTCCCAAAGGATTCGGGTGATCTCCTCCTGCCTCCGGGTAGAGAATAGGGCGAAGGCCATGACGATGCGCATCGGCAGGACGTTGCGTCTTTTCGACCGGTCGACAAAGTGGGCGTAGAGTAGTTCGAGTTCCCCGCGGGTCGGGCGCCTGTCTCGATGGGCGGACTTGCTCACGAGTCCCATGCGCTTGCAGGCGTCCATCGCATCCCGCATGACGTCTCTGTCGAGCGGCCCCCCCTACGCCGACCGGCCGACAGCAAAGACTGCCGAGAGGTGCGAGAGATAGTTCATAACGGTCTGCGGTTTGCGCTCCCGACCCAGTTCGATGGCCAGCGAGACCACATCCTGCGACTTGACTTGCGCGAGTTCGAGGCCCGCGATTGAGAAAGCCTTGAGGGCTGCAAGAACCTGGGTCTTCGTCTTGCCCATTGCTTTGCGGCTCTCGAGCACATAGCGATCAATGGCGTGGGCCAGCGTCAAGCTCGGGGGCTTCGGGTCGAGTGCCCCGGGCTTTGCAAGCTCTTCTTCCTGCTTCTTGATCCAAGCCTTGGCTGCGGGCTTGCGGTCGAAGGTCTGAGCCTTGGAGAAGACGACTTTTTTGTCTCGCGTGATCCGGATTTGTGCCCTATATCGCCCGTTCAGTTCTGTGATCGTTCCAATGGCTTTCCTTGCTAAAAGAGGTCTGCATCTTGCTACACTGTAGCAATGATCTCGCAAAAACAGTCGAATTCCAGCCCAAACGAGCCTGAATGAGCACTGCTTGGAGTCCTAAACATGCTTGAGAAAAATAGAAAAAACAATGCATCAACGGCTCACCGCCTTTCGGTCGCCCCGATGATGGACTGGACCGACCGGCATTGCCGGGTGTTTCACCGGATGATTACGCGGCGTGCGATGCTGTATACGGAAATGGTGACGGCGCAAGCGATCTTGCACGGACCAAAAGCGCGGCTGCTGGATTTCAGCGCGGTTGAACGGCCTTTGGCGTTGCAGTTGGGCGGATCGGTGCCGTCCGAACTGGCGCAGGCCACCCGGATTGCGCGCGATTGGGGCTATGACGAGATCAACCTGAACGTCGGTTGCCCGTCAGACCGGGTGCAATCGGGCTGTTTTGGCGCGGTGCTGATGGAACGTCCCGCTTTGGTGGCCGATTGTGTGGCGGCGATGCTGGATCAGGCCGATGTGCCGGTGACGGTGAAATGCCGCATCGGCGTCGATGATCAAGACCCCGAAATGGTGCTGCCAGACTTTCTGCACCAGGTGTCGGCGGCGGGGGTGACGCATTTCATCATCCACGCCCGCAAGGCCTGGCTGCAAGGGCTGTCCCCCAAGGAAAACCGCGAGATACCGCCGCTTGATTACGATCTGGTGCTGCGGATGAAGGCGGCGTTTCCGCATCTGACAATTTGCCTCAACGGCGGTGTGACCGCCTTGGCTCAGGCCAAATCTCTGCTGGGCCTTGGTCTTGACGGCGTGATGATCGGCCGCGCGGCCTATCATGATCCGGCCTCGGTGTTGGTGGGGGCGGATACGCTTTGGGGTGACGCGCCGGGGTTGGATGTCTTTGCGGCCGTCAACGCCATGCGGCCCTATATGGCCGATCACATCGCCAAGGGTGGTCGGTTGCATCAGATCACCCGGCATATGCTGGGGGCCTTCACCGGGCAGCCCGGCGCGCGCGGCTGGCGGCGCATCCTTTCGGAACGCGCCAACACCCCCGGTGCGGGGTTGGAGGTGCTCAATGCGGCCATGGCCGAAGTTCAGGCGCTTGCGGCCTGAGGCCTGGCCGTCAGCCATGACCGCGCACCTTCGGTCAGCGCGCTCAAAGCGTTGAGACCCATCATCGGCAGGGGCCGGAGGTGAAAAATGGCCCGAACTGCGCCACGATCACGCCGCCCACAATTGCGTGGGGCACCATCATCAGCGCTGCGCCACCAAGCCCTGAACGGCCTAGCCGATCCTTGCGGATCATGCTTTCAACCTGCACCAGTTTTTGCCGAAGGGAGGCCCGGACGCGCGTCACCGCATGGGACATTTGCAGGCATGGGAACACAAATTTCAGGCAAGCTGTTCAGGTTGGTTTGACGGTCCAGATGTTCTTGGACCCTTGCGTTTGCCGATTGGAACTGGCGGAAGTGCGGGCTAGACTTTGGCCACCTGCAGGAGGATGCCGATGCCAGACCTTTCCCAACTTTTGATGATGGCGGCGCTTTTGGTGGCCATCGGGGCCGTGGCCGGCGTCGTGGCCGGGCTGTTGGGGGTGGGGGGCGGCATTGTGCTGGTGCCGGCGTTTTTCTATGCCTTCAGCAGTCTGGGCTACAAGTCAGAGCAATTGATGCAGATCTGCGTGGCCACATCCTTGGCGACCATCGTGGTGACATCGCCGCGGTCGGTGGCGTCACATCACAAGCGCGGTGCGGTGGATTGGCAGATGTTGCGCGACTGGGCCCCTTATATCATCATGGGGGCGTTGGCGGGAACTCTGGTTGCGGCGCAGGTGAAATCCACGGTGCTGCAAGTGGTATTCGGGGTGCTTGCGGGTCTTGCGGGGCTGTATCTGGCCTTTGGTCGCACCGAGTGGCGGCTGGGTGCTGCATTGCCCGGCCAACCTGTGCGCGCGGTGATGGCCAGCCTGATGGCGTTCTTTTCGGCGATGATGGGCATTGGCGGCGGCACCTTCGGGGTGCCGTTGATGAGCCTTTATTCTGTGCCCATCCACCGCGCCGTGGCCACTGCGGCGGGGTTTGGGGTGTTGATTGCGGTGCCTTCGGTGCTGGCCTTTCTGTTTGTGTCAGTGCCGGATGCACCGCCCTATACCGTTGGGGCGGTCAATCTGCCTGCGTTTTTGCTGGTGATCATCACCACGATGATCACCACGCCCTGGGGGGTGAAGTTGGCGCATGCCATGGACCCAAAGCCGCTGAAACGGGCCTTTGCCGTTTTCATCACCCTTGTGGCCCTGAACATGCTGCGCAAGGTGGCAGGATGGTAGCCAGCGGTTGGCAACGCATCGGGCCTGACCCTCTGATTGCGGCTTGGGCAAGGGCGGCTTTGCCTGTGGCGGTGCGGGTGCTTGCGGCCAGTGCCGAGCCGTTGCGCTGTGGCGGCACTTGGGCGGTGGGGCTGGATTTGCTGGACAATGATCCGTCGGGCGCGCTGGCGGGCTGTGCCTTTCCATGGGCCGCCTTGCCGTTGGTACCGCAATCCTTGCACCGGGGGCAGGTCTCGGCGGTATACCCGGGCTATCCCCAGCCTTCGCCGCAGGAAAGCGACGCGGCTTACGGGTTTCGTCTGCGTCGGGACGCGGCGCATCTGGACGGGTTGCTGGCGACGGGCGCGGCCAAGCGGCGCATGTTGGCCGAGCCCCATGCCTGGATTTTGGGGCTGCCATTGACGGACTGCGACGCCGGGGCTTCGCCTTTGGTGGTGTGGGAGGGCAGCCACGACATCATGCGCGCGGCGCTGGCCGCAGGGTTGACGGCGCAGACCGATGTGACCGCAGCCTACACCGTTGCCCGGGCGCGGGTGTTTGACAGCTGCAAACGGGTGGAGGTCGCGGCGCGGCCCGGTGAGGCGATCTTGCTGCACCGCATGACCATCCATGGCGTCGCCCCGTGGCGCGCGGGGGCTGCGGCCCCGCCGGAAGGGCGCTTGATCGCCTATTTCCGGCCCATGCTGGGGTCTGTGGCGGGGTGGATCAGCTTGCCGTAGCGGGCAGAGGATACGTCTGATGCGTGGGGTTTGGGGCCAAGGGTGGTTGGATATTTAAGCCAAGATGAAGCCAAATCTTAATCAAATTGTCAGGCTGGAGCGGATTTTCTTCACTCTGATTCAGATGGAAAGAAAACCAAGACAGGCACTGCCGATGTAGGGTGCGGTTGCGGTCCATCTTTTCAACCCGATGGAACGCAACGCGCTCTAACGGTCCAGCCGGGCCATGCGGCCGCCACGGCGCTTTTGCAGGCGGGGCGCGCGGGCGGGCAGGTCGGCCATGATTGCGGCGCGGGCCTCGTTGCTCAGGCGCGACCAGATCGAGATTTCATCGATGCTGCGCATGCAGCCGACGCAAAGCCGCTCTTCGGGGTGAATGATGCACAGCTTGACGCAAGGCGACTGGATTTCGTCCCGCTTCCAGATTTCGTCTTGCACGCTAGCCCCCATCCTTGGCGTTAAAGCCACCCATATGCGCCAGACGGTCCAACGCTCCTTGCAAGATATAACCTGCAGCCACCTGATCAATGACCTGCGCGCGACGTTTTCGAGACATATCCGCCTCGATCAATGCGCGGGTTGCGGCGACAGTGGACAAGCGTTCGTCCCAAAAGGTGATCGGCAGGTCAGTCAGCCGCGCCAAGTTGCGGGCAAAGGCGCGGGTGGATTGCACGCGTGGGCCTTCTGACCCGTCCATGTTCAGGGGCAAGCCAAGGATTATTCCGGCGATGTTGCGCGCGGTCACGATGGTCAGCAATTTGGCGGCGTCTTCGGTGAACTTGGTGCGGCGGATGACTTCGGTCGGCGTGGCGATGCCCCGGCGCAGATCGGACACCGCGACCCCGATGGTCTTGTCGCCAAGGTCCAGCCCGCAAATGGCGCGAAACGGCGGCAAGGTGGCGTGAAAGGCCGCGACATCGTCGCAGATCATGGGGCGATTCCAGCGGCGGCGGCGGCCTCCGCAATCGCAGTCAGGGCGGCGGCGTCACCTGCAAAGGCCGCGTTTGCCGCCGCAACGGCGGCCTGCGCGCGATCTGGTTCGCCCAAAACCGACACCGCATTGATCAGCTTCAGCCAGTCCACGAGCGGCCCGCCCTCATCGGTCAGCCGGGTTTCCAACTGGGCCACCATGCCTTTGATCATCTCTTGCCGCTCTTGCGGTGTCATTTCACCCGCTGCGGCCATGTCGGCGGCGTTGGGGCCTTTGGCGTCAACGGGGCGGTACTTGATGCCCGCGCGTTCGGCCACATCGGGCAGGGTGTTTTGCACCGGTTCAAACCACGGCGCATCGGGCGGTCCTTCGGCCAACAGCGGCTCCCACAGGCCAAAGGTGCGGTCCGGGCGGCCATTTTGCGCAAACATCAGGCCCGAGAAATAGCGGGCCAACGGGTTCGACGGGTCCAGTTCCAGCGTGCGGATCAGCTGCGCTTCGGCCTGCGGCGACACATAGCCCCCGGCAGAGGCGATCATCGCCTGTGCCAGTGTCAGATGATCGGCGGCGGTGGCCTTGCTGCCCAGCACGGTGACCATGCTTTCCTGCGCCACGCGGGCGGCTTTGAAATTGCCCATCAACGTCTCATTGCGCGACAGCAGCGTCAGGCCCTGCACATCATCGGGGCGTTGGGCCACAGCCTCGCGCAGCGCGGTCATCAGGGTTTGGTATTCGGGGTCGAAATCTGCCTCGGTTTCCGGCGGGGCGGCGGCTTCGGCTTCGGCCTGATCGGGCCGGGTCTGATAGGTTTGTTCAGCCAAAGCCAGCCGTTTGGCCAAGGGCAAATCGGGATAGCCCGGCGCACCCAGCCAGAAATAGCCGCCCATGGCGGCCATCAACACCACCCCGATCAGCGCCACCACCGGGCCGTAGGTTTGCGCCGTTTCGCCTGTGGGGGCTGATTGTTGGGCGCGGTCGGCATTCAGCAGGCGGCGCGACACTTCGGTGCGCACCCGATTGGCCTCGGGCGCCGAGATCAGGCCGCGCGCCAGATCGCGGTCCACTTCGGTCAACTGGTCGCGGTAGACCTTCAGGCTGGCCTCTTCGTCGGTCGCCTGTGTGGCGCGGCGCAAGGCCTGCACCAACAGCGCAAAAGCAGCCAGAGTGATGCCGCCCGCCGCCGCCCAAAAGCCCCACTCCGCCATGTTCCGCCCCTGTCAAGTTCCGCCTTGATGTAGGCGCTTTGGCATCGCCGCAACAGGGGCTATTCCGCCCAATGGCTCAAACGTGCCACTTTGGCGCGGGGATGTCGCAATTTTCCCGATTGTGCCGCTGGTGGCAGCGGCTAAATTTGCGCTTCAGACCAAAACCAAGGCTGATGCAGGGGGGATTCCCATGAAACGTTACTCGGTCTTTGCCATCGCCAAACAGGCGATCAACCATCACTTGGGCTGGGAAAAGGCATGGGCCTCGCCCGCGCCGAAGAAGGCCTATGATGTGATCATCGTCGGGGCAGGCGGGCACGGGTTGGCCACGGCCTATTATCTGGGCAAGAACTTTGGGATCACCAATGTGGCGATCATCGAAAAGGGCTGGCTGGGCGGCGGCAACACCGGGCGCAACACTACGATCATCCGGTCGAACTACCTGCAAGACCCTTCGGCCGCGATCTACGAAAAGGCGCGTTCGCTGTATGAGACGATGTCACAGGACCTGAACTACAACGTGATGTTTTCACCGCGTGGCTTGCTGATGCTGGCGCAGACACATCACGAAATCCGCGGCTATCAGCGCACCGCCCATGCCAACGCCTTGCAAGGGGTGGCCACTGAATGGATCGGCCCTGCCCGCGTCAAGGAGTTGGTGCCGATCATCAACATCGACGGCCCGCGCTATCCGGTTCTGGGCGCGCTTTATCAGGCGCGCGGCGGTACCGCCCGGCACGATGCCGTGGCCTGGGGCTATGCGCGGGCCTGTTCCGATATGGGCATGGACATCATCCAGCAGTGCGAGGTCAAGGGCGTGACTTCCGAGGCGGGGCAGGTCACCGGGGTTGAAACCACCAAGGGTTACATCGGCTGTAAAAAGCTGGGCGTCGTGGTGGCAGGCCATTCGGGGCAAGTCGCTGATATGGCAGGGTTCAGGCTTCCGGTTGAGGCGGTGGCGCTGCAAGCCTTGGTGTCAGAGCCGATCAAGCCCTGCATGGACGTGGTGGTGATGGCCAACACCGTGCACGGCTATATGTCACAGTCCGACAAGGGCGAGATGGTGATCGGTGGCGGCACCGACGGGTTCAACAACTTTACCCAGCGCGGGTCTTTCCACCACATCGAGGAAACTTTACGCGCGTTGATTGAGACATTCCCGATGATCTCGCGGCTGAAAATGCTGCGGCAATGGGGCGGGATCGTCGACATGACCGGGGACCGGTCGCCGATCATTTCGAAAACGCCACTTGGCGGATGCTTCATCAACTGCGGATGGGGCACGGGCGGTTTCAAGGCCATTCCGGGGTCCGGTTGGGCCATGGCCGAACTGGTGGCCAAGGGCGAGCCGGGACCATTGGCCGAGGCGTTCAACATGTGGCGCTTCAAGGAAGGCCAGTTCATTGACGAGTCAGTGGCGGCGGGGGTGGCGCATTGAATCATCAAGTGATCAAAGATCGCCTCTCTGGAGCCGACATCGGCAGTATCTTTGCCGCTGTCTTTGGCTGGGGTTCTGGGGTGGTTGGAACTGTTCTGGGCGCGATGGCGGGCGGCTGGTCATTTCTGATCATGGGGTCCGCAATCGGTTTTTTCGCCGGCCCTGACATCAAAAGACGTTTCTTGCCTTGGCTTTCAAAGAAGGCAAAGAAAACTGCGGACCGCGGAAAGGAAACTCTAGCATGCTGATCCTTGAATGTCCCTATTGCGGCATCAAAGCCGAGGAAACCGAGCTTTCTCCGGGCTATGAGGCGCATCTGAAACGCTTCGGGCCCGGCGCTTCGGACGCAGAGTTTGAAGCCTATATGTTCGCGCGCAAAAACCCCAAGGGCGTGCATTTTGAACGCTGGCGTCACACCTACGGCTGTGGAAAATGGTTTCTGGCCGCGCGTGACACCGCGACGCTAGAGGTGTTCGGAACCTATGCCGCGCAATCCTCGGCACCGCCAGACGCGTTGCAAGACAAGATCAGGGCCAAACGGCCCGACTGGAAGGGCTTCAAATGAGCACCCGTCTTTCAAAGGGCGGTCGTTTGATCGACCGTACCGCCGCACAGGAATTTTCCTTTAACGGCAAAGCCATGCGGGGGTATCAAGGGGATACTCTTGCCTCGGCGCTGTTGGCCAACGATCAGATGTTGGTCGGTCGCAGCTTCAAATACCATCGTCCGCGCGGGATTGTGGCCGCAGGACCAGAAGAGCCGAATGCGCTTGTGGGTCTGGGCAAGGCGGGGCGGTTTGAACCGAACCAACGCGCCACCACGACGGAACTGTTTGACGGGCTGGAGGCTGCCAGCCAGAACCACTGGCCATCTTTGGAATTCGACGTCGGCGTGATCAACAACAGCCTCGCGCGGTTCTTGCCGGGTGGGTTTTACTACAAGACCTTCATGTGGCCACGCGCGGCGTGGAAGCACCTGTTCGAGCCGATCATCCGGCAATCGGCAGGCCTCGGAAAGGCCCCGAAAGAACGGGATGCGGATCGCTATGAACAGGCTTACGCCTTCTGCGATGTGCTGGTGATCGGCGGCGGCATTGCGGGTTTGCAGGCGGCCTTGATTGCCGGCGAAGCAGGCGCGCGGGTCATGCTGCTGGAGCAGACGGCGGCCTTTGGCGGTCGGGCTGTGGTCGATGGCGATGTGGTCGATGGCGACACCGAGGCTTGGGTGAAGTCTGCCGTGCAACACCTTGAAACCATGGACAATGTCACGATAAAGCTACGTTGCACCGGGGCAGGGGTTTACGACCACGGCTATGTGCTGGCCGATGAAAAGGTCGCCGACCATACGCCGGGTGACGGGCGGCCAAAGCACCGTTTGTGGCGCATCAGGGCAAGCCAGATCATCACCGCAACGGGCGCGATCGAGCGGCCTTTGTCCTTTGCCGGCAATGACATTCCGGGGGTGATGCTGGCCGGGTCCGTGCGCGACTTTGTGGTGAATTTTGCCGTCTCGCCCGGAGATCGCACCGTGGTTGTCACCAACAACGACGACGCCTACCGGACCGCCATTGCGCTGCATCGGGCCGGACTTGCGGTGCCGTGTATCGTCGATGCGCGCAGCACTGTGACCGGCGATTTGCCATCGCAGGCGCGGGCTTTGGGCATTCGGATTGCCACGGGTATGGGGCTGGCCAAAGCCAAGGGCGGCAAGCGGGTGACGGCAGTGGCGCTGTGCATGCAGGCGGGCGAAGGCGCTGTTATCGAAGAGATTTCCTGTGATGCGGTGGCCATGTCTGGCGGCTGGTCGCCCGTGGTCCATCTGTGGAGCCACTGTGGCGGCAAGCTGATCTGGGACGCGACCCATGCGCATTTCCGCCCGGATGCCGATCGTCCACCAACCGGGGCCGACGGGGCCGCAATGGTGGTCGCCGTGGGCAACGCCAATGGCGCGATGACGGCGGTGGATGCGCTGGCCGATGCGGCGCGCGGGGCCAAGGCGGCTTTGCGGGCGTTGGCAATGGCCTCGGACGCCATCGCCGCGACGGCTGTGGCCGCGACCGAAGCTGCGATGGAGCCGATCTGGATCATGCCGCAGGGGGCGAAACCTGCGGCCAAGGCCAAGATGTGGCTGGACTATCAAAACGACGTCAAAGTGTCTGACGTGCAATTGGCCGCGCGCGAGGGGTATTCCAGCGTGGAGCACACCAAGCGTTATACCACTTTGGGCATGGCGACAGATCAGGGTAAGTTGAGCAATATCAACGGTTTGGCTGTTCTTGCTGATGCGTTGCATGAAGACATTCCGCAGGTTGGCACCACCACTTTCCGCCCCCCCTATACGCCGGTGATCTTGGGCGCTTTGGCCGGGGAGTCGCGCGGCGAGATTTTCCAACCCCTGCGCAAGACCCCGATGCATGCGTGGCATGAGGCCAACCATGCCTTTATGGAACCCGTCGGTCTGTGGCGCAGACCCTACACTTTTCCGCGTCCCGGCGAGACCCACGAGCAAGCGGTCCACCGTGAGGTGATCAACACCCGCACCCATCTTGGCCTGCTGGATGCCTCGACTTTGGGCAAGATCATCGTCAAGGGCCCGGATGCGGGGCGTTTCCTCGATATGCTTTACACGGGTGTCATGAGCAGCTTGCCGATTGGCAAATGCCGCTATGGGCTGATGTGTTCCGAACAGGGTTTCCTGTCGGATGACGGCGTTGTGGCGCGCATTTCCGAGGATACTTGGCTGTGCCACACCACGTCGGGTGGCGCTGACCGTATCCACGCCTGGATGGAGGATTGGCTGCAATGCGAATGGTGGGATTGGCAGGTTTACGTAGCCAACATCACCGAGCAGTTGGCGCAGGTGGCGGTTGTTGGGCCCAACGCTCGAAAATTGCTGGAAAAACTGGGCGGTATCGACGTTTCCAAAGAAGCACTGCCCTTCATGCAATGGGTCGATGGCACCTTGGGCGGCTTTGCTGTCCGCGTGTACCGGATCAGCTTCTCGGGTGAACTCAGCTATGAAATCGCGGTTGCGGCCAGTGAGGGCGCGGCTTTCTGGGCGGAGTTGCATGCGGCGGGGGCCGAGTTTGGGGCGATGCCTTACGGTACCGAAGCGCTTCACATCATGCGGGCCGAAAAGGGCTTTATCATGATCGGCGATGAGACTGACGGCACCATCATTCCGCAGGATTTGAATCTGGGCTGGGCGATCTCGAAAAAGAAGGCGGATTTTCTGGGCAAACGCGGGCAGGAACGCACTTTCCTTGCCAGCACAGACCGTTGGAAACTGGCGGGGTTCGAAACTCTGGACAGTTCAGTGGTGCCGGATGGGTCTTATATCGTCACCGCCGGGGTGAATGCCAACGGGCAGGGCAACACCCAAGGCCGGGTGACATCGACCTATTACAGCCCGACCTTGAAGCGCGGGATTGCGATGGGGCTGATCAAGGGTGGTTTGGACCGGATTGGCGATGTCGTGGATTTCAATACGGTTTCCGGTGGCACTGTGAAAGCGCGCGTTGTCGCCCCGGTTTTCTATGACAAGGACGGAGAGAAGCAAAATGTCTAATGTGGTCAGTGCTTTGGGGCATGCTTCTTTCGATGGCTTTGCCAAGATTCGTGAAATCGGGCCGCTGGGGATGATTTCCTTGCGGGCCAAGCCGGATGTTGCGGGGCTGGCAGAGGTGATCGGCGCCATCACAGGCACCGCCTTGCCAGTGTCGCGCCAGATTGAAGTTGTCGGCGACAAGGCTGCGGCGTGGATGAGCCCGGACGAATATCTGCTGATCCTGCCTTACAGCGAAACCGACGCTGGCCTGGCCAAGATTGCGCAGGGTCTGGCGGGGCAGCACCATTTGGCGGTGACGGTGTCGGACGCCCGCGCGGTGTTCCGAATTGAAGGCGACCAGGCCGATCAGGTGTTGTCGAAGTTGTCGCCGGTTGATTTTGCGCGTCTGGGGCCGAAGGAACTGCGCCGCACGCGGGCCGCACAGGTCGCGGCTGCGTTCTGGGCGACGGATGGCGGTTATACACTGGTCTGTTTCCGGTCAGTGGCGCCCTATGTGATGGGCCTCTTGACCCATTCTGCGATGCCCGGAAGTGAGTTCTAAAGGGGCCTGAAACGGCGCTGAAAACTGAACACGAGCGCTTCATCAGCGCGGTCATCGCCGGTTGCGTGATGGTGGTTCCGGGCTCGGCATTCGGCAAGCCGTCGTTCAGGCTGCGGCGACGGTCAAGGTTCTGGACAGCGCAATTGAAACCCAGCACAGCAGACAAATCCGGGCCAAGGGGGCCGTTGGCACAGCCAATAGGCAAGCCATCACCCGCCCGCTGCCGTACCACGAACGGGCCCGACCACATGGCGGCGCTGTGCAAGCGCGGCGCGCTGCTGATCTGGTTGGATAAGGCGATGAACTGGCGTTGACAGGACGCTCCCCCTTGACACCCCTCCCCCCTCCCTCCACCCTCAAACCACCGGATCCGCACGTCTCCGGCCCCAGGGGGAATGACGCAAGCGCCTGTATCCCGAGACATATCATGGCCCTAGAAGACGCCAAAACCGTAATTGACACCGCTTTCACCCGCACCACGCAGCGGGGCTATGCGTTTGAGAATGCGTTTTCGGGCGCGACCTCATTCCTGCGCCGCACCTATACCAAAGACCTGACCGGGGTTGATCTGGCGATCACGGGGGTGGCCTTTGATCAGGCGGTGACGCACCGGGCCGGCACCCGGTTTGGGCCGCGGGCGATCCGCGAGGCCAGTTCTTTGCAGCCCTATGATCCGCCCTATGGTTGGCCCACCCATCCGCTGGAAGAGATGAACATCATCGACTACGGCGATTGCGCGTTTGATTATGCCAAGACCAGCGATTTTCCTGACACCCTGACCGCCCATATTCGCCAGATACTGGCGGCGGGGGCGGGGACGATCACTTTGGGCGGCGATCATTTTATCACGCTGCCGATCCTGCGCGCCTATGCCGAGAAGTTTGGCCCGCTGTCGGCGATCCATTTCGACGCGCATTCCGATCTCTGGCCTGATGATGACATGACCCGCATCGACCACGGCACCATGATGTACAAGGCGGTCAAGCAGGGCTATGTGGACGCCAAACGATCTGTCCAGATTGGCATCCGCACCACGACCGAGGATTATCTGGGCTTCAGCGTGATCGACGCGCGTTGGGTGCATGAAAATGGCGTGGCGGCGGTGGTGGACCGGGTGCGCGCGATTGTCGGCGATCATCAGACCTATGTGACCTTTGACATCGACGCGCTGGACCCTTCGGTTGCGCCTGGCACCGGCACACCGGTTTGGGGCGGTTTGCATTCCTGGCAGGCGGCGGCGATTTTGCGCGATCTGGCGGGGATCAACATGGTGGGCGGCGATATTGTCGAAGTCTCGCCGCCTTATGACACCACCGGGGCAACCGCGATCGCGGGGGCGCATGTGGGGTACGAGTTGATCTGTCTCTATCATTGGGCCAAGACCCAAAGATGAGGCTGACCCTTGTCGCAGCGATCTTGTTGGCGGGGCTGATGGCGTATATTCGTCTGGCCCCGACCAGTACCGCCAAGTGGCATCAGCGCCCAAGCGAGGTGGCGCAGGGGCTGGGTCTGTCACTGCCCACCGATGGGCCGCAAGCGATGCCGGGCGGTGCCTATGCGGCCGTGGCATCTGATCTGAGCCGTGTCGATCTGCTGACGCGGCTGGATGCCATCGCCCTTGCCACAGCGCGCACGCGGCGGATTGCGGGGTCGCCGCAGTCCGGGATGATCACCTGGGAAACCCGTTCTGCGGTTTGGGGGTTTCCCGATTACACCACAGCCGAGGCCATAGCCGATGCCACGCAAGGCACGATGTTGCATCTTGTGGCGCGCCTGCGTTTTGGCTCGTCGGATCTGGGCGTCAACGGCGCGCGTCTGGGGCTTTGGTTGACAGAGCTGACGGGTCAAAAGGGCTGAATCGACGCAACCTTGCCGAAGGGGCGGATTTCGGCGGCGGATTTTTGCCACGGCTTGTTTGAAATTGTTGCTCTTTTGGGCGGAGCGGTCGAAGAACACCGGGCCGCGCTTGGACCTGTTTTGGCACCCTGCGCGGCCAAGCAACCGAACCAACCTGGGACTTTTTATGGCCATCACTTTTCGCATGCCGGACGCAGCGCCTCGGCTGATCGCACTCTGCGCGGTTTTGGCGCTGTGCACCGCCTGCGCTGCCAAGCCAGAGATCACCATGTTGTCGTCGCAGCCCGATCTGATCCAGCCCGGCTTGAAACCGGCCTTCGTGTCCGCCGCCGTGGCCAATGCCAAGGCCAAAAGCGCGGCGGGGATCAAGGTTTGGTGCGTGCCTTTTGCGCGGGATGCCAGCGGGGTGGACATCAAGGGCAATGCGGGAACGTGGTGGGATCAGGCGCACGGAGAATTTGCGCGCGGCAATGACCCCGTGGTCGGTTCGGTGATGGCGTTCAGTGCAACGCGCAAGCTGCCCAAAGGCCATGTCGCGGTTGTGTCTGCGGTGGTGAATGAACGGGAAATCCTGATTGATCACGCCAACTGGGCCTCCAGCCAGGTGTCCTTGGGGATGGCGGTCGTGGATGTGTCGCCGCAAAACGATTGGTCGGTGGTTCAGGTGGCCAGCACACCCAACAGCTTTGGCCGCCCCTATGCGATTGACGGCTTCATCTGGAACGACCCGGACCGCTAGGCTCTTGACCCGACGCGCCGAACTCGCCACACCGCGCCCATGGTTCCGTTAGACAAACTCGCCCAGATCACCCAGCGTTTCGAGTTTCTCGAGGCCCGGCTGAACGCGGGCGCTTCGCCGGCCGAAATCGCCACGCTGTCGCGCGAATATTCCGATCTAAAGCCGGTGGCCGACGAGATCGCCGCTTACCGCCGCGCCTTGGATGATCTGGCCGAGGCTGAAATCATGCTGGCCGATCCCGAAATGCGGGGCTTGGCCGAAGATGAGATGCCGGTGTTGAAGGCCCGAATCCCGGAAATGGAACAGCGGCTGCAAATCGCGCTGCTGCCAAAAGACGCCGCTGATGCCCGCCCGGCCATTCTGGAAATCCGTCCGGGAACCGGGGGGGATGAGGCCGCCTTGTTCGCCGCCGATCTGTTGCGGATGTACCAACGCTATTGCGAGAAAATGGGCTGGTCGTTTGAGATTCTGGAGCAGCAAGACAGCGAACTTGGCGGCATCAAGGATGTCTCGGTCCATATCAAGGGTGAGGGTGTTTTCGCCAAGATGAAGTTTGAATCCGGCGTCCATCGCGTTCAAAGGGTGCCGGAAACCGAGGCGCAGGGCAGGGTCCACACCTCTGCTGCCACCGTGGCGGTGTTGCCAGAGGCCGAAGAAGTCGATTTGCAGATCCCCGCCTCTGATCTGCGCATCGACACCATGCGCGCGTCGGGGGCAGGGGGGCAACACGTCAACACCACTGACAGCGCCGTGCGGATCACCCACCTGCCGACGGGCCTCATCGTGACATCGGCGCAAAAATCGCAGCACCGCAACAAGGAACTGGCGATGCAGGTTCTGCGCGCGCGGCTTTACGATCTGGAACGCGCCCGCGTTGATGACGCCCGCGCGGCCGAGCGGAAGTCTCAGGTGGGCTCGGGCGATCGGTCCGAACGCATCCGCACCTACAACTTTCCGCAAGGCCGGATGACCGATCACCGCATCAACCTGACTTTGTATTCGCTGGCTCAGGTGATGCAAGGTGATCTGTCCGAAGTGATCGACGCGCTGGTGTCGCATGATCAGGCCACCAAACTGGCCGAGATGGAGGGATGACGGCGGCTGAGGCCCTGCGCGCTGCCACCGCCCGGCTGACCGCCGCTGGGATTGCAGGGGCCAACACCGACGCCCGCGCCTTGCTGGCCCATGCCATCGGTATCCCGCCAGACCGCTTGACGCTGCACCTGCCCGACCCGCTGACTGAAGATACGCAAGCGACATTCAACGCCGCCCTGACCGCCCGCGAAACCCGCCAACCGGTGGCGCAGATCATCGGCCACCGGCTGTTCTGGGGTCGCAGTTTCAGGGTAACGCCCGACACACTGGATCCGCGCCCCGAAACCGAGGTGCTTGTGGCCGAGGCGGTGTCACGCCCCTTTCTGAAGATGCTCGATCTGGGCACTGGCACCGGCTGTATCCTGCTGTCCGCCTTGGCCGATATGCCGATGGCCATGGGCGTGGGCACCGATGTTTCCGCCGCCGCCTTGGCGGTTGCGCAAACAAACGCCGACTCGCTGGGCCTGACCAAACGCGCGCAGCTTGTGCAATCGGATTGGTTTGCCGCCATTTCAGACCGATTTGATCTGATCACCTCCAACCCGCCCTATATTGCCGCCGATGAGATGGCAGCCCTTTCCCCGGATGTGTTCGACCACGAGCCACATCTGGCACTGACGCCCGGCGGTGATGGTCTTGCCGCTTACCGCGCCATTGCTTTGGGTGCCCCGGCGCGGATGATGTCGGGCGCGCGCCTGTTGTTGGAAATCGGGCCGACTCAGGGGGGTGCTGTGTGCAACCTGCTGGCGGCACAGGGGCTTTGCAACATCCGCATTCTGCAAGACTTCGATGGCCGCGACCGCGTTGTTGCCGCGCAAAAGCCCGAAGAACCCGGCAGTTGCGGTGTCCTGTAGCCTGCTGGCTCAGATTATCGCAAGATTTTCCTTGTCACGCGCCCCCCCCTGTGATTATTCAAACCCACGCGGGTCGCGGCGCATTCGGTGCCGTACCTTCGCAAACCCGGCCATTGCTGCTATGCCCGACTGGGCAGACGATCCCGAAAAGATCAGGCGCATGTCAGACCGGACTATCTGGTTCAAGGATCAAGATGCGCTCTTCCAAGTCTCGCTCGCGTTCAAAAACGAACCGCCCGCGCACCCTCGGCAATATCATCAACCGCGTGTTCGACAGCTCCGGCCCCGACGGCAAGGTGCGCGGCACCCCGCAGCAGATCATCGAGAAATATCAGATGCTCGCTGGTGATGCACAGCGGTCTAACGACCGCGTGGCCGCAGAGAACTTCTCGCAGCATGCCGAGCATTACACCCGCATGCTGGCCGAAGCCACGCGTGAGATGGCGGCGGAACAAGAGCAGCGCCAGCACTATAGCCAGCCCAATCAGAACGGGCAGAACGGGCAGAATGGTGGCAACCGCGACCGACAGGATTATCGCCCCGAACGTGGCGATCAGCACGACAGCGACCAACCCTATGTCGCGGGGTTTGCGGTGGCAGAGCCTGACGAAACCACTTTGGTCGAGCTGCCCGAAGTGCAACGCCAGCCACGCCGCGACGATTATCGCCGTGACGAACGTCCGCGCGAGAATCGTGGCGACAACCAGTCCCGTGAGAACCGGGGCGACAACCAGCCGCGTGGGGATCAGCCCCGCGAGCCGCGCAATGATAACCAACCGCGTGGCGATCAGCCCCGCGGTGACCAACCGCGCCGCCAAGACAACAACCGCCGCGATGACAACCGTCAAGACAACAACCGTCAAGACAACAACCGCCGCGATGACAACCGTCGGGATCAACGTCCGGCGCAACCCTTGCGTGAGCAGGCGCAGCCCGAGGCGTCGCGCGCTGAAGCTCCGCGCGCAGAGCCTGTGCGCTCCGAAGCGCCACGGGTAGAAGCCCCGCGCGCAGAAGCTGTGCGCTCCGAAGCCCCACGCGCTGAAGCCCCGCGTTTTGAATCCCCCGCGGCTTTGGTGGCCCAGGTCGAAGCTGCAGCCGCGCCAAAACCGCGCGCGCCCAAAGTGGCCAAACCTGTTGAGCCGGCTCAGGCCGCAGATGCGCCCAAAGTCACCCGCGCCCCGCGTGCGAAAAAGCCGGCGGTTGTCGCAGAGGGTGGCAGCACCGAATAAGCCAATTGGGCGGCTGATCCGAAAAAGGTCCGCATGCGCGGGCCTTTTTCATGTGGGCAAGCTCACTCTCCGGCGACAATCCGTGCCAGCGCGCAGAATTTCTCCAGCGAGATTTCCTCGGCCCGCGCTGTCGGTTCAATCCCCGCCGCCACCAGTTGCGCCTCGATGTCGGGCCCCATCCCCTTCAGACTGGAGCGCAGCATCTTGCGGCGCTGTCCAAATCCCAGCGTGGTGATGCGGTTCAACACCGCCTCGGGGGCCGGATAGCGCGGCGCCTCCAGCCGGGTCAGATGCACCACCGCCGAATGCACCTTGGGCGCGGGTGTAAAGGCTTCGGGCGGCAGGATCAGCACAATCTTGGCATCGCAGCGCCACTGCGCCAGCAGCGCCAAGCGCCCGTAGTGATCTGTGCGCGGCTTGGCCACGATCCGCTCGGCCACTTCCTTTTGGAACATCAGCGTCAGGCTTTGCCAATAGGGCGGCCAGATTTGCGGCGTCAACCAGCGGATCAGCAGTTCGGTGCCGATGTTATAGGGCAGGTTCGCCACAATCCGCACCGGGGGTGTCAGATGCGCCAGCACATCCACCTCCAGCGCGTCACCGTTGATCACCTCCAGCCGACCCGGATGCGCCGCCGCAATCTCGGCCAGCGCGGGCATGCAGCGCGGGTCTTTTTCCACCGCCAGCACATGGCGCGCGCCTTCGGCCAACAGCCCGCGCGTCAGCCCACCCGGCCCCGGCCCCACCTCCAGCACATCGCAAGCCGACAAATCGCCCGCTGAACGCGCGATCTTGGCGGTCAGGTTCATATCCAGCAGAAAGTTCTGGCCCAAGGATTTCTTGGCCACCAGATCATGCGCCCGGATCACCTCTCGCAAAGGCGGCAGCCCGTCAATCGTTCCCACTCAAAGCCCTTTCATCTTGGCTCAAATATCCAGCCGCGAAAAACCCCGTTTTTCGCGGTAGGGGTCTGGGGCAGCGCCCCAGCCTTACCCCAAGCGCGCCATTGCCATGTCCTGCGCCATCTTCAGTGCCGCGATCAGACTGTCCGCCCGCGCCAAACCCTTGCCCGCAATGTCAAACGCCGTGCCATGATCGGGCGAGGTGCGCACGAACGGCAGTCCCAGCGTCACATTGACCCCACCGTCGAAATCCAGCGTCTTGATCGGGATCAGTGCTTGGTCGTGATACATGCAGACCGCCACATCGTAGCCCTGTCGGGCGCGGGCGTGAAACATCGTGTCCGCCGACAAGGGACCATGGATCACAAACCCTTCGGCCCGCAACCGGTCCAGCACCGGGGTGATGATCGCCGTTTCTTCGGCCCCCATCGCGCCGCCTTCGCCTGCGTGCGGGTTCAGACCCGCCACGGCGATGCGCGGGGCGGCAATGCCAAAATCGCGGGTCAGACCTGCGGCGGTGACGCGGATCGTGGCTTCCAGCAAATCCGCGGTCAACGCCCTCGGCACCTCTGCAATCGGAATGTGGATCGTTACCGGCACCACCCGCAGCAGGGGGCTGGCCAGCAGCATCACCACCCGGTCAACGCCCGCCAGATGCGCCAGAAACTCGGTATGGCCGGGAAAGGCAAAGCCTGCGCCGTCTTTCAGCGCCTTTTTATGGATTGGCGCGGTGCAGATGGCGCTGGCTTGCCCGGACTGCACCAAAGCCACTGCGCGTGCGATCACCGCGATCACATCGGCTGCATTTTCCGGCGCAGGCTGACCGGGCAGGGCGGGACCGGCAAAGCGGTGCGCCAACACCGGCAGGACATCGGCTGCCGTGGCATAAGCCTGATCGGGGCTGTCGATCAGATGGATGCGACTGCCGGGCGGCAGATGCGACGGATCCCCAATCCAGAAAAACGGCACCATCAGGCCCAAGGCGGCCCGCGCGGCCACGGCCAGTTCGGGGCCTACGCCCGCAGGCTCGCCACAGGTCAGCGCAATCGGGGCCCGCATCAAAGAGCCGGGGGTCATGGGTCGATGATGATGGCTTCGGACCGCAGCTCTTCGAGAAAAATCTCGGCCTTGGCGGCCAGTTGCTGGTTGGTCAGTTGCAACCGGATTTCATCGCGCGATGGCATGTCTTCGGGGGCGGCGCCCCGGCTGCACAGCATCAGAAACACCCGCCAGCCGCCGCGTGTCACCGCAGTGTTGGTTTCGCCCGCGTCCAGCAGGGTCAGCGCTGCCGCGACATCGCCGGGCACCTGACCCGGAGCCATGGAATGACGCGTCAAGCGGTCTGCGGGCAGGCCTTTGGCAACGGTGTAAAGATCGTCACAGGTATCCACACGAGAACGGATATTCAAAGCCTCGGATCCCGCATTGGCATCGTTCGGGATCAGGAATTCGGCATAGCTGACCACGGTGGCCGCCTGTTCCGAAATCTGATCCTGCCGCTGTTCCCGCATCAGGTAGATCACCACCTTGTCGTCCAGCACAACGGGTTCGGACACCTGACCCACGGCCAGCCCGCGCACGGCCAGAGCCGCTTCGTCGGGCAGTTGCGACAGGCGTTGCCAATCCAGCGGCCCACCGCTGCCCGCCGTCGCACCCGCCGAGTAACTCCGCGCCGTGGTGGCAAAATCGCCGCCGGCCTTCAATTCGGTCTTCAGCTTGCGCGCCAAAGCCAGCGCCGAACTGCGGTCGGCCCCCGTCGCCGTCAGCACGATTTCCGACAGCAGAACGCTGATCGCCGAAGTTGGCACAAAATTCGCCATCGCCCGATCAATTGCGGCTTTGCTGATGGTGATGGTGGGGCTGTATTTGGCGCGCACTGTTTCGCGCCAGACGAGGCCGGCCGAGACGAAGTCGCGGAAGGTTTCAGGGTCCACGCCGCCTTGGCCGACCGCTTCGATGAATTGGTCGGCGGTCAGGTTGGCTCGGGCGGCAAATTCTTCCATCCCGGCGCGGACGCTTTCTTCGGTCAGCGAGATGCCAACCACCTCGGCACCATGGCTGCGCAGCCGGTCGTCGATCAGACCCTTCAAGGATTCGGCGGGTATGTCGCCCGGTTGGCGCAGCAGTTGCATGAACAGGATGCGCTGATCCAATTCATACTGGGTGATCACCCGTTCATTGATGATCTTGATCGGCGCGAAAGGCCCCGATTGCGCCAGCACCACGCCTGTGGGCAGTGCCATCGCCAAGGCCAATCCGCCGATGCGGGCCAAGCTGTTCAGTCTGGAAATCGCGGGCCGTGTCATCATTGCCTGCCGTCGTCCGTTTGAGGTGCTGGCCTTGCGACCGTTGCACGGTTTATGTCCGACCAAAGCCCTGCGGTCAACGGCGGCATTGCCGGGAAGGCCCCGGGCCTGATCCGCCACCAAAGCCAAGAAGTTCAACCGAAAGCCCTAAATCCGTGGTCGGCTGGATACTAGTCGAGGATGTAAAGCGGCGCGAGAGCGAAAGATCAACCGCCAGACACTCGTTGCGATAGGTCAGCCCCAAACCCGCCTTCGCCGCGCGTTCGGCCTGAAAATCATAGCGGCTGGCCAGTTCTGCTGTCCAGTTCGCGCTGATCTTGTAGGTCGAATAGACTGTCAGCTCTGCCGTGGGATCGGGCCGGTTTTCGGCCATATCTGCCACCGCATAGACATAGCCTGCCGCAAGACTGTAGCGATCCCGCGCCAGTACCGCGCGCAGCTCGGTTTTGGTCAGGTTAAAGCTGTCATCGAACACCAATCGGTTGGTGATGCCCAGATTTCCAGCAAGGTCCAACTGCCATGCCGCCATCCAGTCCGATCGCAGCCCGTCCAGACCCGAGGCGGCACTGAACTGCGCCAAGTCCTGACTGCGCAAGACGCGGCCCAAAGTCAGGCCAAGGTTCCAGCCTTCGGGATCGTTGCGCAGATAGCTGATGCCCAGATTGGCCCGCGTGCCGCGTTCCACCGCATCTGATCCGGGAAAGCGGTTCAGGGCGAAGAGGTTGCCATCGTCAAACTCCACCAGCGCGGAATCCTCATTGGGCAGGGTTTCGGTGCCCGACGGGGCCCAGACCAGTTGCATCACCGGTTCGATCACCTGTGACACGCCGTTCGCACCGGCCTTGACCAATGGCCAGCGCAGTTCGGCGGCCATGGCCCCGTGCAGACGGGCGCTGGTGCCAGCATAGGTCGGGTCTTGGGCGATGGTGTGAATGTCGGCAGTTGCCTCGCCCAGAACCGCGGCCACCATGCCATTGGTCAGGAACCAGTCGCGCCGCCAATCTGCGCGCAGGCTGATCCGGCGCGTGTCGCGCCCGTCGCTGATGCCATCACTGTCTAGGTCGAGCAAGGACGCAGAGGGGCGGTCATGGCCATGGGTCTGAAACCGCAATCCACCCTCACCGCCCAGAGTGCCCAAGGCAAAGCGGCGGTACCAGGTCAGGTCGCCCACCACGGCGGGCAGGGTGGCGTTGTCTTCGCCTTCGCGGGTGGAATGAAAGCCAATCAGCCGCGCCGCGATATGTTCATTGCGTCGGGTTCGGGTGATTTCGGCGCGGCTGTCGAGACGGTCTGCCGCCGGATAGCCGTAGTCGAGCAAATAGGCGTTGTCGCTGACGACCTCACCGCGCAGGTCAAGCTGAAAGCCCAGCGGCAGGTTGAAGCGACCCTTGGCCAGCAGATAGCCGCGGGTTTCGCCGGGCAGCAGGCTGTCCCGCGAGACGCCACTTGAAATCGTCAGATCGCCGGTGGCAAAGGCCTGTCGATAGCGCAGATCGACGGTGCGCGCGCCCGAGGTGGTAAAGTAAGGCGTCAGCGTCAGGTCGCGGTGATCGCCGAGCCTGATGAAATAGGGCAGGCGCAGCCCGGTCCCAAGGTTGGATGTGGTGCGAAGCACCGGCATCAGGAAGCCGGTGGCGCGTTTCAGCGTCGGGTCAGGCATCCGCAAGCGCGGAATATACATCACGGGCAGACCGGCCACGCGGAATTGGGCTGCGTCAAAATACAGCTGCCGTTCCTGCTGATCATGCACCACCCGGCGCGCGCGGATTTCCCACAGTGGCGTCGGATCGCCCGCGCAGACTTTGCAAGATGATGCCGCCACCCGGTTCAGCGCCGTGTAGCGCCCACCCACCCGCATGATGTCGGCGGCGGCCAGTTGCAGCTGTTGATTCATCACCAAGCGGGCCGAGACCAGCACGCCTTCGGTCAGATCGGCGCTCAGTTCGCCCTGAGAAGCCAGAATGAAGCTGCCCTTGCCATCGTTCAGCACGATGGGGCCTTCGATCAGCAAGCGGTCATTTTTGCGATCAAAGATAAGACTGGACGCGGTCAACCTCTGGCCTTGAAAGAAAATCTCGACATGACCGCGCGCAACCAGGGTGTCGGCGCCGGTGATGTTCAAACTGTCGGCGATGAGGCTGACCTTGTCCTGCGCCGCAACCGGAGCAACCAAAGCCAGCATCACACAAAACGCGCGGATCAGGTGGCGCATCAGCCATCCTCCAGATGCAGCAACAGACCCAACGCGAAGAGGGCCGCGGCGACGGGCGGTATCCAGGCGGCCATCAGCACCGGAATTTGGCCATTTTCGCCCAAGACTTGCGCGAAATTACGCAGGAAAAAGATCACAAAGCCGCCCAGCAGCGCCAGAAGCACCATGCTGCCGGTGTTGCCAAACCGCGCATGACGCATGGTGAACCCGGCGGCTATCAGCACCATCGCGGCCATCAACAGCGGCAAGGCCAGTTCCATCTGCATCCAGACCCGATGACTGCGCGCCGAAAACCCGGCCCGTTCCAGCGCTGTGATGTAACGCGGCAAATCCCAAAAGGCGATGGCCTGCGCAGCCCCAAAGCTGTCGCGGATGCGGTCTGTGGTCAAATCGGTGGCGATGCGCATTTCACCCTCGGCGGCGGTGGCACTCTGTTCGGGGTTTGCCGCTGTCAAAGGCCAGCGTTTGACCCCCGTCAGCACCCATTCGCCGGGCATCAGCCGGGCATGCGCTGCCTCTATCCGCTCGGACAAGGTGCCATCGGGGGCGAAGGTGATGAAGGTCACCTGATGCATCGCGCCGCCATCGGGGTCGACCCGCGCGGCCTTGATCACCGATTGCCCGGCCTCATTGCCTTGACGCATCCACAGCCCATCTTCCGACACCGACATCACTGACCCGCCCTCGCCACCCAATTCGGCGCGCAAGGTGTCGTATTTCTTGGATGTGGCCGCGACCAGCGGGTTCAATACCGCCACCGTGAACATCCCGATCAGCAAAGACGCCCCCACAGGTGCCAGCAGGAACATCAGCCCCGACCGCCCCGCCGCCCGCACCACCACCAGCTCGGAAGACCGCGCAAGCCCCAGAAACAACGCGATCGCGGTCAGGATCATGATCAGAGGCAAAATGCGGTACAGGCTTTCAGGCACCGTCAACGCCGCCATGTAAACCGCATCCCAGATGCCCAGTCTGGCATTGGGAAACTTGCGCAACTGATCAATGGTTTCGATCAGCATCATGATGCCAAGGAACACCCCGAAAACCCGCAGGAACATGCCCATGAAGCGCCGCGCGATGTATAGGGTCAGAGTCATGCGGCCACCTGTCGCAGCCGCTTGGGCCGCTGCGACCACCACAATTCGACCACGGCGATCCCCAACCCCAACAACGGGGCGGCGTAGGTCAGCGCCCAACCGTTCGGATGTTGCATGGCAAAGCTGGTTGTGGCGGTGGACAGCGCCTGTACCACCAACAGCAGCACCACGGCAACAATCACCTGCCGCCACAGCCCGAACCGGCTGAACGCGCCCAAAAGCAGCGAGGCAAAGCCGATCAGCGCCGCCGCTGCCGCCAGAATAGGTTGGGAAAAGCGGCTATGCGCCTCAAACAGCAAACCCGCCCTGGTTTCGCCCGTCTCTGTCGCCAAGGCATCGCTGGCGCCGAGCAACTCCAATGTCGACACCTCATCCACGCTGCGCGCACCACGTTCCTGGGCGGCGATCAGCCCCCCCAGATCATAGGTGAAATCGCTGAACCGGGTGACAGACAGGCGCTGACCTTCCATCGTCAAAATCTGCCCCATGCCGTCGAACATCAACAGTTTCGGCCCGTCCTCGGCCCGCGCAAACAGGGATTTGCGGGCAGTGTAGGTGATGTGCTGCGCCGGGTCGCGCTCATCCGACAGAAACAGGTCCAGCAATTCGCCCGTGGGGGCAATTTCGCGGATATACAAAGTGATGCCATCGCCCGGATGCAAAAACTGCCCGTCTTTCAAAAACCGCGCCGTCACATTCTGCGAAATCTCGGCGCTGCGATCGGCAAGCGCGGTGCGACTGGCGGGCACCAGAACATGCATCAAAAGGAGCATCATCGCCGCCACAATCAACCCAAAATACAACACCGGGCGCGCAAGCCGGAAAGACGAAAACCCGGTCGCCTGCATCACCACCAGTTCACTTTCCTGCATCAGCCGGTTGGCGACGTAAACCGACGCGGCAAAGGTCGAAATCGGCAGCACAAGGCGGATCACATTGGGCAGCGTCAGCATAGAAAATTCAAGGAAGACCAGCGCCGACTGGCCGTCCCCGATCAATTGATCAAACAGCCCAACCGCGCGGTTTACCCAATAAACAGCCACAAGCACTAGCGAGAAGAACCCGAACAGCGCAAGCAGTTGAGATAAAAGATAACGGTCGAATCTCGACACCGGCGGGAATTCCTTTGAACTGCTTGTGCGGACGCTAACGGAAATCGGCGCCGGGTAAAACTCATATCTGGCCTTCCCCGTCCGCCTTCGCTAGCCTTGCGCGAAACCTTGCCCCGTATCGGAGTTGATGATGTCCCATCCCGTTGCCATCCAGTTTCAGGCCGCAGACCCCGCAGCGCTGCCGAAACTGACCGGGCGCATCGCTGTGCTGATCGAAAGCGGTAAAGCCACTGGTGCGGCGGCGCGGCTGATCAACAAACTGACGCGCGGGGCACTGGAGCGGGCGGCCACGTCCGCCGCCTTCGCCCGCCTGAAACCCGGTGAGGCGATGGATATGGCCTTCCCCTCGGGGTTGGAAGCCGAGGCGATCCAGCTGATCCATTTGCCACGCAAGGCCTCGATCGCCGAGGCGCGCCGCGCCGGAGCCAGCATCGCCCGGGCGCTGACGCCCGCAGGCGTCACCCTGTTTGCAGAAACACACCCGCAGGCGGCTGAAATCTCTTTCGGTCTGGCGATGCGGGCTTATGATTTCACCCCGCACAAGACCGGCGATCACAAATCCCCCGGTGCGGTGACGATTTGTGTCGCCAATCCCGAGGCGGTGGCCGCAAGTGCCGCGCCGATGGCCGCCGTGGCCGAAGGCGTGTTCTTCACGCGCGATCTGGTCAATGAACCAGCCAATATCCTGACCACCCATGATTTTGCGGCCCGCCTGGCGGCGATGCAGGAACTGGGGCTGGACGTCGAAATCCTCGAAGAGGACCAACTGACCAAGCTGGGCATGGGCGCATTGTTGGGTGTGGGGCAGGGGTCCGAAAGCCCGTCCAAAGTGGTGGTCATGCAATGGCATGGCGGCAAAAAGGGGGATGCGCCGTTTGCGCTGGTCGGCAAGGGCGTGGTGTTTGACACCGGCGGTATCTCGCTCAAACTTGCCGCCGGCATGGAAGACATGACGATGGACATGGGCGGTGCGGGCGTGGTGGCCGGTGTCATGCGCACATTGGCTTTGCGCGGGGCCAAGGCAAATGTCGTGGGTTTGGTCGGTCTGGTCGAAAACATGCCCGACGGGCGCGCCCAGCGCCCCGGCGACGTGGTGCGCTCGATGAAGGGCGACACGATCGAAGTGATCAACACCGATGCCGAGGGCCGCTTGGTGCTGGCCGACGTGCTTTGGTATGCGCAAGACCGGTTCAAGCCCACCGGCATGATCAACCTTGCCACCCTGACAGGGGCCGTGATCGTTGCCTTGGGCCATGAAAACACCGGCGTGTTTTCCAACGACGATGCCTTGTGCAACGCTTTCCTCAAAGCAGCGGCGTCTGAGGGGGAGGGTGCATGGCGCATGCCGATGGGGCAAGCCTATGATGACAAACTGAAATCCCGCATCGCCGATATGGTCAACTCTTGTGGCCGAGATGCCGGGTCCATCACCGCCGCGCAATTCCTGAAGCGCTTCGTCAAGGATGATGTGCCGTGGTGCCATCTCGACATTGCGGGGACCGCCTTGGTCAAGGCCGAAACCACATTGGCCCCCAAGGGTGCCACGGGTTGGGGCGTGATGGCGCTGAACCGGCTGATCCACGACCGGTATGAGGCCAAATGATCAACATCGCTTCCTGTACGCTCGTACAATTCCATGGCCGGGCCTGATGGGCATCGCGATGTTCTACCAACTGACCCGTTCGACGCCCGAAGCCACTCTGGCCACGATATTGCCGCGCGCGCTGGCCGCAGGTTGGCGCGTGATGCTGCGCGGCACCGATATGGCGATGCTGAAACGCCTTGATGCACAGCTTTGGCAGGGCCAGGACGACGGCTTTCTGCCCCATGGATTGCAAGGCAGTGGCCATGACGCCGATCAGCCGATTCTGTTGGGGACGGGGCCAATTGGCAACGCGGCCCAAGGGCTGGTTCTGGTTGGCAGCGCTAACACCGACCCCGCCGAGGCGATGGCGCTGGAACGGGTCTGGGTGCTCTTTGACGGCGCCGACCCCGCCACCTTGGCCCATGCCCGCGCGATGTGGACCCGCCTGACAAACGCGGGAATGGCCGCGCAATATTGGTCAGAGGACGCAGGGCGCTGGGAGAAGAAGGCAGACAAAGCCGCTTCCACGCCCTGAACTCCCGACAATTTGTCTAAAATTTGGTTTCATCTGTCCTCAAATATCCCGGGGGTTTGGGGGCTGGCCCCCAGCCGCGCGATGGCAGCAAACTACCGCCGCAGGATCATCCGTTCGCCCGCGATTTCAATCGCAAACCGCCCCAGATAATCCATTCCCAACAAGGAAGTATCCATATCGGCCTCATTGACAAAGGCCGTCACATCGCGATCTTGAAACGGGCCCAATGACACCGCGTCCAGCGCCACCCGCGCTGTGCGCACCGTGCCATTCGCCGTCACCGCCTCACCCAGAAAACGCAGGTCTTCAGGTGGCATCCCCAAAGCCTGCGCGTCTGCGGGCGACAGCACGATGTTGGTTGCTCCGGTATCGGCCATAAAGGTGATTTCTTGTCCATTCACCAGAATACGCATGTAATAATGCCCGTCCTGCGCGCGCGGAATGATCAATTCCCCTGCTTGTCCAAGGGCTTGGCGCGGGGCGGCAGAATTTGAGATGTCGTTCCACAGCCCGTAGCCCGCCATCAGGCCGATGAAAATCATCCCCCAGGCCAACGCCACCCGCAGCGCCTGACCCAGGCGTTGCCGATACTCCACCATGATCCAGCCCGCCACGGCGGCCAGCAGCAGCCCCAGATAGATCAACAGCCCGACCTGATCAGATTCCATCAGATCAATCCGGTGCCGCGCACACCGTCGATGACGAATTGCACCGACAGCGCCGCCAGCAGCATGCCCAACAGCCGGGTGATCACGATGGTTCCGGTGCGCCCCAGCAACCGCTCCAACGGGGGCGAGGCCAGCAGGAACAAAAACGTCGCCAGCATCATCGCCAGCAGCAATGCCATCACAGCAACGGTCCCCGCCCAGCCGGGGCCGGACTGACCCACCAGCAGGATCATGGTGGCAATGGCGCCGGGCCCCGCGATCAGCGGCGTGGCGAGCGGGAACACGGACGGATCATGGTCGGGGTCCGCATGCTGGCCCTCGCGGCGCTGGGTGCGGCGTTCAAACAACATGTCGAGGGCAGTCAGAAACAGCAAAATCCCGCCTGCGATGCGAAAGGCTGGCATGGAAATGCCGATAAAGCCCAGCAGCGCCTCGCCCATCAACCCGAACAACATCAGCATGATGGTGGCGATGATGCAGGCGCGCTGCGCCATGGCCCGACGCTTGGTTGCGTCCATGCCTTGTGTCAAAGCGATGAACAAAGGCACCAACCCCGGTGGGTCGATGACCACGAACAGGGTGGCAAAGGCGGTGATCAGAAAAGCGCTATCCATCCCAGCAGTTAGGGGCAGGCGCAGGGCAAGGGCAAGCGGATTTCTTGCGCGATCCGGGGGCCAAGCGTTGAGGTGCCGAGGCCCAGGACTTTGCGGAACTTGGCGGCGATGGCGGGCAGGCAGGCGAAAACCCGGGTCAGTGCCACGCGCCGCATCAATTTGCGCAGGCCAAGCGCGGTTCCTGTCGCAACGTCATCGGGTGCAATGAAGTGGCTGCGGCACAGGGCTTGCACTTTGGCGGTCCAGCCGGAACGGATCCCGGCAAGTCCACGCCCTTGGCATTACCCTGTCGCCGTTTCCAGTTTCTCCTGCGCCGTCACCCACATCGCTTCGGCGCGATCAAGGGCCTCCATGACCTCGCCGTATTTCTTGTTCCAGGTGTCCAACTCGCCCCGGCGACTGTCTTCGTACAAGGCCGAATCGGCCAATTTCTTCGCCAGCTTGTCGCGCATGTCGTTGATTTTGGCCAAGCGTTCCTCGGATTTTTTCACCTCAACCCGCAGCGCCTTGATGTCGTCCTGCGAGGCGCGTTTGACCTTTTCAACAGTCTTGGCGACGGGCTTTGCGTCCTCATCCCCGGCCAGAAGCTGTCGGCGGTAGGCCTCCAGATCTTCGGTGTAGGGCGTCACAGCGCCGCCTTTGACCAGCCACAGCCGGTCGGCCACCAGACCCAAAAGGTGCATGTCGTGGCTGACCAGAACCACCGCGCCGGAATAGGCGGTCAACGCCTCAACCAAGGCCTCACGGCTTTCCATATCAAGGTGGTTGGTCGGTTCATCAAGAATCAAGAGATGGGGCGCGTCGATGGTGGCGAGCAGCAGCGACAGGCGGGCTTTTTGGCCGCCCGACAGACGGCCGACGGCGGTTTCAGCCTGATCGGCCATCAGACCAAAACCCGCAAGGCGCGCGCGCAGGCGCGGCTGCCCCTCGGCAGGGCGCAAACGCATGACGTGTTGCAGGGGCGTTTCCTCAATCATCAGTTCATCGACCTGATGCTGAGCGAAATAACCGATGCGCAGTTTCGACGATTGCACCATCTTGCCTTCGCAGGCGATCAGCTTGCCGGCCAAGAGCTTGGAAAGTGTGGACTTTCCTTCGCCATTGCGGCCGAGCAGAGCGATGCGGTCGTCTTGGTCAATCCGCAAGGACAGCTTTTTCAAGATCGGCGGGCCACCGTATCCCACGGCCACGCCTTCCATGTTGATGATCGGGGGCGACAATTCTTCCGGCTCGGGGAAGGTGAAAACCACCTTCTTGGCATCCTCGGGCGCGGTGATCGTCTCCATCTTTTCCAGCATTTTTACGCGGGATTGGGCCTGCGCGGCCTTGGATGCCTTGGCCTTGAAGCGATCGACAAAGGCTTGCAAATGCGCGCGACGCGCGTCTTGCTTGCGCGCCTCGGCCTGCAGAACGGCGCGGCGTTCGGAAACCTGGCGGGCGAATTGGTCGTAAGGGCCGGACCAATAGGTCAGCTTCTTGTTGTCCAGATGCAGAATGCCCGTCACCGCGCGGTTCAACAGGCCGCGGTCGTGAGAGATGATGAGCACCGTGTGCGGATACTTTTGCAGATAGCTTTCCAGCCACAAAGCACCCTCAAGATCCAGATAGTTGGTCGGTTCATCGAGCAGCAGATAATCGGGCTGCGCGAACAAAACCCCGGCCAAGGCCACCCGCATCCGCCAACCGCCCGAGAAATCCGAACAGGGGCGCTGCTGCGCCTCGGCGTCAAAGCCCAGACCCTTGAGGATGGACGACGCACGACCTTCGGCTGACCATGCGTCGATGTCGTTCAGCCGGTGCTGAATGTCGGCGATGCGGTGCGGGTCATGCGCGGTCTCCGCCTCTATCAGCAGGGCGGCGCGTTCGGTGTCGGCGGCCAGAACCGTGTCGATCAGGCTGGTCGAGGAAGAGGGAACCTCTTGCGCCACGCCACCGATGCGGGCGCGGCTGGGCATCGAGATAACGCCACCCTCCAGCGCCAGCTCTTTCTTGATCAGGCGGAACAGCGTGGTCTTGCCCGCGCCGTTGCGCCCGACAAGGCCAACCTTGTGACCGGTGGGAATGGTGGCCGAGGCCCCCTCAAACAGGGGGCGGCCTTCGACGGAATAGGTGATGTCTTCGATTTTAAGCATTGCCGGGCATTGCCCTATGGGACGGGCGGCGTCAACCGGGGACGGCGTTGTTTTGCGCTTGGCGTGGGGTTTTCAAGCCGCGCGCCGCGTGTTAGCAGGCGCGCAGAAGTTTCCGGGCCGCAAAGCCCCTACCCATGGAGAGCCAAATGGCTATTGAGCGTACCCTTTCGATCATCAAACCCGACGCCACCAAGCGTAACCTGACCGGCAAGATTGTCGCCAAGTTCGAAGAGGCTGGCCTGCGGGTTGTCGCCTCCAAGCGCATCCATTTGTCGGCAGCTCAAGCCGGCCAGTTCTACGCAGAACACTCCGAGCGTGGCTTTTACGGTGAGCTGTGTGCGTTCATGGCGTCTGAGCCTGTTGTGGTTCAGGTGCTGGAAGGCGAGTCCGCCATCGCCAAAAACCGCGAAGTGATGGGCGCGACCGATCCGGCACAGGCCGATGCAGGCACCATCCGCAAGGAATTCGCACTGTCCAAGGGCGAGAACTCGGCCCACGGGTCGGATTCGGAAGCCGCCGCTGCCCGTGAAATCGCGTTCTTCTTCTCGGGTCTTGAACTGGTCGGCTGATCGGAAGCCAAAAGGGGCGTCAGCGCCTTTTCTCTACCACACCAAAGAATTGAAGGGCCGTTTCCAGTTCGGAGCGGCCCTTTTCCTTTGTGCCGATCATGCTGGCCTTGATCGCATCGAACCGCAGGCGAAGTGCGGCTTTCTCATCGCCCTGGCAATCGTTCCACGGCCGACCCTGCAATCCCATGTGCAGCACATAATATCCAATGAAATGCGCCTGCGTGCCCGCCAGCAGCAAGCGCCGATACGCCGCGTCTGCGCCCATATCGCGGATTTCCTGCGCGCTGTGGATGCCCGCTTTGGCAAAGGCCGCCTCGGAGGCTGGGCCAAGGTTCGGAATGGACGACACCGGATCAGACATGGACCACCTGCAATGACAAAGGCCAGCCTACTGGCTGGCCTTTGTGCCGAAAAGGGGGAATTTCAGATAGAAGCCCAGTCGCGGAACACAGGTGTGCTGCCTTGTTGCGGCGTTGGGGTGCCCGATTGCCCTTGCTGTTGCGAGGGTGTCTGGCTGCCGCCTTGTTGAGGGGCGGGGGTCTGGGTGGCCATGGAACTGCTCCGGTCGTTTTTTGCGGCGTTGCGCCGTTTGGGTAAGATGCCTTCCGCTTGCGGCCCCAAAGGGGCCAAAACAAGGAAGGAATACGACGTTTTAGCCAATTCGCGCGACGCCTGCAATCGGCAACCTGGCGTCATGGCATCACTTTGCCGGCAGCACCCGCGCCGGAAAGCCGATCTGATCGAGCGCAGCGATCAGCGCCTCGGGCGCGCCATGGGCGGTGACTTGGCGGTTGGCCAGATCCACAGTGATGGGCGCGGCACCGGGCAGCGCCTGTAACGCTGCCTCGACAGAAGCTTTGCAGTGGCCGCAATTCATATCGGGAACGGAAAGCAGGGTCATGGGGTTCTCCTTTGGCTGCAGGCTGAAACGTTCCCGTGCGGCAAGGTCAAGCAGTTTATCTTTTGACAGGGCCTTACCTTCCAGTCACAGGAAGCCCCATATGGATGCCAAAGAGTTTGCCATGGATACCAAACGGATGAACACGCTGCGCCTCAACTTGGATGGGATGACCTGCGCCTCTTGTGTGGCACGGGCCGAACGGGTGCTTGCGGCACTGCCGGGGGTGGCGCGGGCTGCTGTGAACCTTGGCACCGAAACCGCCGAGGTGAGCTATACAGCCCCGGCCACGCCGGCGGTGATGGCAGAGGCCTTGGCCAAAGCGGGCTATCCGGTGCGCCAATCGCACATCACCCTTTCGGTGGAAGGCATGACCTGCGCCGCCTGCACGGGCCGGGTTGAACGGGTGTTGCGGGCGCAACCGGGTGTGGCGCAGGCGGTGGCCAATCTGGCGACCCGACGGGCCGAGATAGACCTTTGGCAACCGGTCGATGCGGCAGGTCTGGCGGCGGTGGTCACGCGGGCGGGCTATGCGGCGCAGCCCTCGGGCGCGGCCGTGGGGCATGATCCCTTGGCCGAACAGCGACGGCTGTGGCGCGATACGGCGGTGGCCGGGGTGCTGACGCTGCCGGTGTTCGTGGCTGAAATGGGCGGTCATCTGATTCCCGGATTTCACCACTGGCTCTATGGGTTGATTGCCTTGCAAACGTTGTGGCTGATCGAATTTGCGTTGGTGACGCTGGTTGTGCTTGGGCCGGGGCGGCGGTTTTTCATCAAAGGCGTCCCGGCCCTGCTGCGCGCCAGTCCTGACATGAACAGCCTTGTGGCCGTCGGCACCGGGGCGGCTTGGGTCTATTCGACCTTGGTTACGTTCTGGCCCGCGATCATCCCGGCCGATCAGCGCGCCGTTTATTTTGAGGCGGCGGCGGTGATCGTGGTGCTGATCCTGCTGGGCCGGGCTTTGGAAACACGGGCGCGCGGGCGGGCCGGGGCCGCGATTGCGCGGCTGGTGCAACTGGCGCCGCGCACCGCGCGTTTGCTGGCCGAGGACGGTTCGGTTTCCGAAGTGGCAGTGGGCAGCCTGATCCCCGGTCAAAATCTGCAAATCCGGCCCGGAGAACGCATTCCCGCCGATGGCGTGGTGATCAGCGGCCATTCGGCGGTCGATTGTTCGATGCTGACCGGAGAGGCTTTGCCGCAGGAAAAATCAATGGGCGACACTGTCACCGGCGGCACGGTCAACGGCACTGGCGGCTTGGTCATGCAGGTGCAACAGGTCGGCGCGCAGACAGTTCTGGCGCGGATCATCGCGCTGGTCGAATCGGCACAAGGATCGAAACTGCCGGTACAGGCCTTGGTGGACCGCATCACGCTGTGGTTTGTGCCGGTGGTGATGGGGCTGGCTGGGTTGACCGTTCTGGTCTGGCTGATGTTCGGCCCGGGGCTGGGGCAGGCGCTGGTCGCGGGGGTGTCGGTTCTGATCATCGCTTGCCCCTGCGCCATGGGTCTGGCGACGCCGGTGTCGATTCTGGTCGGCACCGGGCGGGCGGCGGAACTGGGTATCCTGTTTCGCAAGGGCGAGGCGTTGCAGCGGCTGGAATCTGTGCAGCGCGTCGCATTTGACAAGACCGGCACCCTGACCATGGGGCGGCCCGTGGTGCAATCGGTGCAACCCGAAGGCGCGTTCGTGTTGGAAATTGCAGCGGCGGTTGAGGCGGGATCGGAACATCCTTTGGCCGCGGCCGTGCTGGCCGAGGCCTCACGGCGCGGCCTGACGGTGCCCGCCGTCATGGGTTTTCAGGCGGTTCCCGGCCAGGGCGCGACGGCGCTGCTGGACGGCGTTGCGGTGTCGGTGGGGTCGGCGCGGATGTTTGCACAGGTGCCCGAAGCGATGGCAGGGGCTGCCGAGGCGGCGCAGGCGCAAGGGCAGGGCGTGTTGTTCGTGGCCCATGGCGATGCGGTGATCGGGATGATCACGGTGGCCGACACGGTCAAACCGACTGCCGCCCAGACGATTGCGGGGCTGGCCGCGTTGGGGATAGGGGCTGTGATGATCACCGGCGACGCGGAACGCACGGCGCGGGCGGTGGCGGGCGTGATCGGCATCACCGATCTGCGTGCGGGCGTGCTGCCCGAAGGCAAGGCCGGGGTGATTGCGGAACTGGGCTCGGGCTCGGCCTTTGTCGGCGATGGCATCAACGACGCGCCTGCATTGGCGGCGGCGGATGTGGGCATCGCCATGGGCACCGGCACCGATGTGGCGATTGAAGCAGGAGATGTGGTCCTGATGACGGGCGATCCTTTGGGTGTGGTCAATGCCATCGCGTTGTCGCGGGCCACAATGCGCAACATCCGGCAAAATCTGGTCTGGGCCTTTGGCTACAATGCCGCCCTGATTCCGGTGGCCGCCGGAGTGCTGGTGCCCTTTGGTGGCCCGCAATTGTCGCCGATGTTGGGAGCGGGGGCGATGGCACTGTCGTCGGTGTTCGTGCTGACCAATGCGCTGCGCCTGCGGCGCTTCAAGGGTCTGATCGTCGGGGGAGTTGCGCCATGAACATCGCCGACGCCGCCACCAGATCAGGACTGCCCGCCAAAACCATTCGCTATTACGAGGACATCGGTCTGATCAAACCTCTGCGCAGCCAGAACGGCTATCGGGCCTTTCGGGAAAGCGATCTGCGCAAGCTGACCTTTCTGGGCCGCGCGCGGGGCTTGGGCTTTTCAATCGAGGAATGCCGGGCGCTGCTGGCGCTTTATGGCGATCAGGGTCGCGCCAGTTCGGATGTCAAAGCGCTGGCGCAAGATCATCTGGACCAGATCCGCGCCAAGATCACCGAACTGCGCGCGATGGAGGTGACACTGGGCGACCTGATCCACGCCTGCGCCGGGGACGCAGGCCCCGATTGCCCGATTCTGACCGGGTTGGCGACGGGGCAGGGGTGTTGCATCAACGACGTGTCCGCCTAGCCCCAATCACTCATGCCATCTTCAGCAGCCCGTGCAAGGCGGTGTTGCCGCCCACCAGATCGGTCAGGCTGACCGCGTCCAACTTGGCATAGAAACCTTCGATTGCCTCGGCCAGAACGCGTTTCAGGCGGCAAGCGGCAGCCAGCGGGCAGGTTGTCGGATCCTCAGAGCAGTTGGTAAAGGGCAAAACGCCTTCGAAGGTGCGAAACACCTCGCCCACCTTGATGCTGTCTGGCGCCCGCCCCAGCATCAGCCCGCCCGACCGCGCGCGCAAGGTTTTCAAAAAGCCCGCCCGCGCAAGCAAGTGAATGACTTGTGCCAGATGATTTTCCGACGCGCCGCACGCCTCGGCCACGTCGTGCTTGCGCACGATGCGGTCAGGATTGACCGCGCAAAACATCAGCGTGCGCATCGCCAGATTGGTCCGTGTTGTCAGCCGCATTGCACCCCACCCTTGATCTGGTGCCCGCAGCATAACCCGCCACCCGCGTTTTGCCTTGATTCAGATCAGATTGAGGATTTGCACAGGCGAGGGGATTTCGGTGCATCGGCGGCGGTCTGGGTGACAATTTATCAAAGCGCTTTGAATTTGGACTGTCCTTTAAACTTCGCAAAGAAATCACGTGATTTTCACATATGTTTGCGGTAACAGGAAAGCGATTTTGGTTCAATTCACCCCCTGTCTGCCGCCAAGCGCTTCCGGGCCTTGCTTGACGCGGGCCGCAAGGGGGGTAGGCTGGCTGCGAACCAGGAAAGACCCTTAGACCGGACGTGAACATTGACAGACCAAAGCCTGACCCCGACCCAATTGCGTGCCGATGTGTTGCGCCACCTGACCTTCACCCTAGGCAAGGACGCGCCAAACGCCAGCCGCTATGATTGGCGCACGGCACTGTCCTACGCGATCCGTGACCGGATGGTCGTGCCGTGGTTTGCATCCACCAAACGCACTTGGGCCGAGGATCGCAAGCGGGTGTATTACCTGTCGATGGAATTCCTGATCGGTCGCTTGCTGGAAGATGCCACCGTTAACCTCGGCCTGCGCGATATTGCGGAAACGGTGATGGCGGAGTTTGGTCAAGACCTGCACGCGCTGGTCGAAGGCGAGCCGGACGCGGCGCTTGGCAACGGGGGGCTGGGCCGTCTGGCGGCTTGTTTCATGGAAAGCATGGCAACGGTGGGCTGTCCGGCCTATGGTTATGGCATCCGCTATGAACACGGGCTGTTCCGCCAAAGTTTCCAAGGCGGTCAACAGGTTGAGATGCCAGAGGATTGGCTGTCACAGACCAACCCCTGGGAGTTTGCCCGCCCCGAAAGCGCCTATGTGATCCCGTTCAAGGGGCAGGTCGTCACCCGCGATGGCCGCGACGTCTGGACCCCGGGCGAAACCGTTCTGGCCAGCGCCTACGACACCCCGGTGATCGGCTGGCAGGGCAAATGGGCCAACACTTTGCGGCTTTGGGCGGCGAAATCGACCAAGCAGTTCGATCTGGAACGCTTCAACCGGGGCGATTACGCGGCGGCGGCAGAGCCAGAGGCATTGGCGCGCACTTTGTCGCGGGTTTTGTACCCCGATGACACCACCTATCAGGGCAAGGAATTGCGGCTGAAGCAGGAATTTTTCCTGACCTCGGCCGCGCTGCAAGATATCTTGCGCCGCTTCAAATCCACCCACACCAACCTGCGCGATCTGCCGAAATTCGTCGCCATCCAGATGAACGACACCCACCCCGCGATTGCCGGACCCGAACTGATCCGCCTGCTGGTTGATGAAAACGGGCTGACCTTCGAAGAGGCCTTGGAAACGGCGCAGGCCTGCCTTGGCTACACCAACCACACCCTGCTGCCCGAAGCGTTGGAGCGGTGGGCGACCTTCACCTTCGGCACCGTGCTGCCGCGCCACATGCAGATCGTGGAGCGCATCGACTCTTGCCACCGCCGCACCTATAGCCCGCCGCATTACATCGGCATCGTCAAGCACCACGAGGTGCGGATGGGCGAGTTGGCCTTCGTGATGGCGCACAAGGTCAACGGGGTTTCGGCCCTGCATTCCGAACTGGTGCAGAAGAACCTGTTCCCGGAACTGAACGCCCTGCACCCGGGCCGCATCGTCAACCAGACCAATGGCGTCACCCCGCGTCGTTGGCTGAAGATGTCGAACCGCCCGCTGGCCGATCTGATCACCAAAAGCATCGGGCCGGGTTGGGAGGATGATCTGGATCGGCTGAAGGGGCTGGAGCCTTTCGCCGATGACGCAGGCTTCCGGGCCGAATTTGATGCGGCCAAGCGCTCCAACAAGGTGCCGCTTTCGGTTTGGATCGAAGGTGAATGTGGCGTCAAGGTGTCGCCGGATGCGCTGTTTGACGTGCAGATCAAGCGCATCCACGAATACAAACGGCAGTTGCTGAACGTGTTGCAAACCGTGGCGCATTATCAGCGCATCAAGACCAATCCGACCGGGCCTTGGGTGCCGCGTGTCAAGATTTTTGGCGGAAAGTCAGCGCCGGGCTATGCGGTGGCAAAGGAAATCATACATCTTATCAATGATGTGGCGGCGGTGGTGAATGCGGATTCTGATGTTGGTGATCTGCTGAAAATCGTCTACCCCGCCAACTATAATGTCTCAATGGCCGAACGGCTTGTGCCTGCCGCTGATCTGTCGGAACAAATCTCGACCGCCGGAAAAGAAGCGTCGGGCACGGGCAACATGAAGTTCATGATGAACGGTGCCCCGACCATCGGCACGCTGGACGGCGCGAATGTGGAAATCTTGGCCGAGGTAGGCGCAGACAACTTCTTTCTGTTCGGCATGACCACGGATGAAGCGACGCGCCGCCGCGAAGACCCGGAGCAGTCACGCAAGGCGATTGACGCCAGCCCCGCCTTGCAAGGCGTTTTGGCCGCAATTGCCGAAGGCGCGTTCAGCCCGGATCAAAAAGACCGCTACCACGGGCTGGTGCACCGGGTCTGGCATCACGATTACTTCCTCGTGGCCGCCGATTTCGATGCCTATGACGCCGCACAGGCGCAGGTCGACAAGGTCTATGCGGATCGCGATGCTTGGGTCAAAATGGCGGTGTTGAACACGGCGCGGTCCGGTTTCTTCAGCTCGGATCGCACCATTCGCAGCTATATGAACGACATCTGGAACATTCCTTCCGCCCTTTAAGGATGCCATCATGACAGACGCACTCATCGACCCCGGTGCCGCAATGGCCATTGCCGAAGGCCGTCATGGCGACCCGTTTTCGGTACTGGGTCTGCACAAGCGCGGTGGCAAATGGGTGGTGCTGGGCTTTGATCCCGGTGCCGAAGCGATGCTGGTGTTGACGGGGAAGTCCGGCAAAGCGGTGGCGGCCACCCCGGTTGCCGGGGCGCAGGGATTGTTCGCAGCAGAACTGCCCAAAAAGGTCGCCTACCGCCTGCGCTGGCAAGGCCACGGGGCGATGTGGGAGGATGAAGACCCCTTCCGCTTTGGCCCGGTTCTCGGGGATTTGGACGAATATCTGTTGGGCGAGGGCAAGCACAAGCGCCTGTGGCAGGTCTTGGGCGCGCATCTTATCCAACACGAAGGGGTCGCAGGCACGCATTTTGCGGTCTGGGCCCCAAATGCCGAGCGCGTGTCGGTGGTGGGGGGCTTCAACGCTTGGGATGGGCGGCGGCATCCGATGCGGCGGCGCGGTGGCTCCGGGGTCTGGGAGACCTTCTTGCCCGGTATCGGTGAGGGCGAGGCCTATAAGTACGAGTTGCATGCGCTAGGGGGGGTATTGCTGCCGCTGAAGGCCGATCCGGTGGGGTTTGGGTCGGAACACGCGCCCGCAAATGCCAGCGTTGTGCGCCGGATTGATGGGGCGCACTGGACCGACGGCGACTGGATGGCGACGCGTGGCGCGCATCAGAACATCGACGCTCCAATCTCGGTTTATGAGGTGCATCTGGCCAGTTGGAAACGCGCGCCGGGCGACCGGATGCTGTCTTATGTCGAACTGGCCGAGCAACTGGTCGATTACGTCGCCGACATGGGCTTTACCCATATCGAGTTGATGCCAGTGTCGGAATATCCCTTTGACGGATCATGGGGTTATCAGCCCGTGGGCCTGTTTGCCCCCACCATCCGCCACGGCACGCCCAATGAATTCCGCGCCTTCATGGACGCCGCACATCGCAAGGGTCTGGGCGTGTTGCTGGACTGGGTGCCGGGGCATTTCCCGACAGATGCGCATGGCTTGGGTCGCTTTGACGGCTCGCCTTTGTACGAACACCAAGACCCGCGCGAGGGGTTTCATCAGGACTGGAACACCCTGATCTTCAATTATGGCCGGGTAGAGGTGTCCAACTATCTGGTATCCAACGCGCTCTATTGGTTGGAGGAATATCACATGGACGGGCTGCGCGTTGATGCGGTGGCCTCGATGCTATACCGCGACTACAGCCGTGAAGCGGGCCAATGGGTGCCCAACAAGGACGGTGGGCGCGAGAACTATGAGGCCATCGCCGTGCTGAAACGCATGAACGTCACCGCCTATGGTGAGGTTTCAGGCGTGATGACGGTGGCCGAGGAAAGCACAGCCTTTCCGGGCGTGTCACGGCCTGTCAACCACGGCGGCTTGGGCTTTGGCTTCAAATGGAACATGGGGTGGATGAACGACACCCTGAGTTACATGCAAAAAGACCCGCTTTACCGCAAATATCACCACCATCTGATGACCTTCGGGCTGCATTACGCTTGGTCCGAGAATTACATCTTGCCGATCAGCCATGACGAAGTTGTGCATGGCAAGGGGTCGATGATCGAGAAAATGCCTGGCAATGGCTTTGAGAAATTTGCCAACCTGCGCGCCTACTATGCCTTCATGTGGGCGCATCCGGGCAAGAAGCTGTTGTTCATGGGCTGCGAATTTGGGCAGGGCCGCGAGTGGAACCACAACCAATCGCTGGATTGGCATCAGTTGGACCTGCCCGAACACAAGGGCATTCAATCCTTGGTGCGTGATCTGAACCATCTTTACCGCGACACCCCTGCGCTGCACCGAAACGACACGCGCCCCGAGGGGTTCGAGTGGATCGAAAGCAACGATGCTGAGGCCGGGGTTTACGCCTGGGTCCGCAAAGGTGCCGCCACCGATCCAATGGTGGTCTGCGTGGTCAACATGACCCCGGTCGAACGCAGCTATCGGCTGGGTCTGCCTGCGGGCGGGCATTGGTCAGAGATACTGAACACCGACTCGGCACTTTATGCCGGCGGAAATCGCGGCAATCTGGGGGGGGTGACGGCACAGGACACAGCCCATCACGGACGCGCGCACTCGACCCTTGTCACCTTGCCCCCATTGGCGGCAGTCTGGCTGAAACAGGACTGAAACGGACAGGAACAAGCGGGCTTTGATCCGCGCTCAGGGAGGAGATATCATGCACCAAAGACCCAACGCCCGCCTGTCATCGCAGGCCATGGCCTTTGTTCTGGCCGGAGGACGTGGCAGCCGGTTGAAAGAACTGACCGATCGTCGCGCCAAACCGGCCGTTTATTTTGGCGGCAAGACCCGGATCATCGACTTTGCCCTGTCGAACGCGTTGAATTCGGGCATCCGCAAGATGGCAATTGCGACGCAGTACAAGGCGCATAGCCTGATCCGCCACATGCAGCGCGGCTGGGGCTTCTTCCGGGCGGAGCGCAACGAATATCTGGACATTCTGCCAGCCTCGCAGCGGGTTTCGGAAAGCAAATGGTATCTGGGCACCGCCGATGCTGTGGCGCAAAATATTGATATCGTTGACAGCTATGGCGTGAAATACATCGTCGTGCTGGCCGGGGATCACATCTACAAGATGGACTATGAGGTGATGCTGCAACAGCATGTCTCCTCGGGCGCCGACGTGACCATCGGCTGCCTGACCGTGCCCCGGATGGAGGCCACGGCCTTTGGTGTCATGGATGTCGATGCGGATATGCGGATCACCTCATTTCTGGAAAAGCCCAAGGACCCGCCCGCAATACCCGGCGATCCGAACCACGCGCTGGCCTCGATGGGGATTTACATCTTCGATTGGACATTCCTGCGCGAACTGCTGCTGGAGGACATGGCCGACGAAAACTCGAGCCATGATTTCGGCAATGACCTGATCCCCGGCATTGTGAAGAACGGCAAGGCCGTGGCGCATAAATTCGCGGATTCCTGCGTGAAATCGGGGCTGGAGACGGAACCCTACTGGCGCGACGTGGGGACGATTGACGCCTTCTGGCAGGCCAATATCGACCTGACCGATTTTGTGCCGATGCTGGATCTGTACGACCAAAGCTGGCCGATCTGGACCTATGCCGAGATCTCGCCGCCGGCGAAGTTCATCCATGATGAGGATGGTCGGCGCGGGATGGCGGTGTCGTCGCTGGTGTCGGGCGATTGCATCGTTTCGGGGTCCGAGGTGCGCAATTCGCTGTTGTTTACGGGCTGCCGGACCCATTCATTCAGCAGTCTGGATCATGTGGTGGCGCTGCCGCAGGTGATCGTGAACCGCAATGCGGAACTGTCGAACTGTGTGATTGACCGTGGCGTGATCATCCCCGATGGGCTGGTGGTGGGCCAAGATCCGCTGATGGATGCGAAATGGTTCCAACGCACCGAAGCCGGGATCGTGCTGATCACGCAAGACATGCTGGACGTGCGGGCGCGCGCGCTGTCATAAGGCGTGATTGCCGCCAAGGCCGGGGGGACCTCACGTCCCCCCGGACCCCCCTGTGGGATATTTAGACCAAGATGAAAGGATAAGCGCATGCAAATTCGAGGGCGGGTGCTGTCGGTGGCCTCGGAATGTGTGCCGCTGATCAAGACCGGTGGGCTGGCAGATGTGGTGGGGGCTTTGCCTGCCGCACTGGCGGTCGTGGGTTGGGACATGCGGGTATTGTTACCAGCTTACAAAGTGTTGCGGCCCAGACTTGAGGCGATGGTTGAGGTCTGGTTCGAGCGGGATCTCTTTGGCGGCGATGCGCGGGTTTACCAAGGCGAGGTGGCGGGCATGAAGGTCCTGCTGCTGGATGCGCCGCATTTGTATGATCGTGACGGTGGGCCCTATTCCGGTGCCGGCGGCGACTGGTCTGACAATGCGCGGCGGTTCGCGGCGCTGTCCTGGGTTGGGGCGCAGATCGCGCGCAAGGGTCTGGAGGGCTGGAAGCCGGATGTCTTGCACGCTCATGACTGGCAGGCGGGGCTGGCCCCGGCTTATCTTGCCTATGGCGATGCGGGCGCTGTGGGCTCGGTCCTGACCATTCACAATATCGCGTTTCAGGGTTGGGCCCCGGCGCAGGCGCTGGGTGAATTGCGGTTGCCGCTTGAGCAGTTTTATCCCGGCGCGCTGGAATATTATGGCGGCCTGTCGACGTTGAAGGCGGGGCTGGTGACGGCGGACCGGATCACCACGGTATCGCCTTCCTATGCGGCCGAGTTGATGCGGCCCGAGTTTGGCATGGGATTGCAAGGGGTTATCGCCCAACGTGCAACTGTGGTTTCCGGCATTTTGAACGGCGTTGACACCGGGGTCTGGTCGCCCGAGGCAGAGCCTATCGCCTTTTCAGCCAAGGCCATGCAGGGCAAGGAAACCAACAGGGCGGCGATTTGTACGGAGTTCGGACTGAAGGTGCCGGGGCCGCTGGCGATTTTGGTCAGCCGCTTGACCGATCAGAAAGGCATTGATCTGCTGATGGGAACCATCCCTGATTTCATCGCCGGTGGTGGGGGTCTGATCATTCTGGGCTCGGGTGATCCGCTGCTGGAGGCGGAAATGCGCGCGCTTGCAGCGCGGTTTGCGGGCCGGGTTGCGGTGCAGATCGGATATGACGAGGCGCTGTCGCACCGCTTGTTCGCGGGCGGTGACGCGGTGCTGGTGCCGAGCCGGTTTGAGCCTTGCGGCCTGACCCAGATGTATGGTTTGCGCTACGGCACACTGCCGGTGGTGTCGGCGGTGGGCGGGCTGGCCGATACCGTCATTCATGCCTCACCAGCGGCTTTGGCGGCAGGGGTGGCGACGGGAATTGTGTTCCATCCGGTGGATGGCGTGGCCTTTGGGCAGGCCTTGCGCGGGTTGCTGACGCTCTATGGTGACAAGGTTGTCTGGACGACTTTACAGAAGAACGCGATGAAGCAGTCGGTGGGTTGGGAGGCCTCTGCTGCCAAATATGCCGCCTTGTATGAAAGTCTGGCCAAGTGACCATGCCGGGCAAAGCGGCGGGGCCGGGGCGGCCTTGGCCGATGGGGGCGACGATCACCTCTGAGGGCGTCAATTTCGCTGTGTTCTCGGCCCATGCCTGCGGGATTGACCTGTGTCTCTACTCACCCGATGGGCGGCGCGAGGTGCAGCGGCTGCCTTTCACTGACCGTGATGGCGATGTCTGGCACATGCATGTCGCGGGGCTAAGGGCAGGGCAGCAATACGGCTTTCGCGCGCACGGGCCCTATTTGCCGGATGAGGGCCATCGGTTCAACGCGCACAAGCTGCTGCTCGACCCCTATGCGCGTGGGCTGGCCGGGCGGCTGCGGTGGTCGGATGCGCTGATGGGGTATCGCATCGGGGCGGCGCGCGCGGATCAATCCTTTGACAGCCGCGATTCCGCCTTTGCCATTCCGAAATCGGTGGTGGTGGACCCAAGTTTTGACTGGGGCGATGACCGCAGCCCGCAAGTGCCGATGGCCGACACCGTGATCTATGAGACGCATGTCAAGGCGCTGACCATGCGGCATGACGGCATACCGGTGGCCTTGCGCGGCACTTATGCCGGGCTGGCGCATCCGGTGATGATTGACCATCTGCGGCGCTTGGGCGTCACCACGGTGGAATTGTTGCCGGTGCAGGCCTATTTTGACGACCGTTTTCTGGTGGCCAAAGGGCTGAAGAACCATTGGGGCTACAACACCATGGGGTTTTTCGCGCCAGAGCCGCGCTATGGCGGCTCCACCCCCTTGCGTGAGATGCAGGCGATGGTGAAGGCATTGCATGCGGCGGGTCTGGAGGTGGTGCTGGACGTTGTCTACAACCACACCGGCGAGGGCGACGCGATGGGGCCGACATTGTCGTTCCGGGGGCTGGACAACCGCAGCTATTACCGGCTGATCCACGGCGGGCGACACTATGCCAATGACGCGGGCACGGGCAACACGCTGGATCTGACGCAACCATCGGTCCTGCGCATGGTGTTGGATTCGTTGCGTTATTGGGTCGAGCATGTGCATATCGACGGCTTTCGCTTTGATCTGGCCTCGGTTTTGGCGCGCGAGGCACATGGTTTTGATGCGAACGGCGGTTTCTTTGATGCCATCCGCCAAGATCCGGTGCTGGCGCGGGTGAAATTGATCGCCGAGCCTTGGGATATAGGACCGGGCGGCTATCAGTTGGGGGCCTATCCGCCGCCCTTTGCCGAATGGAACGACAAGTACCGCGACGGCGTGCGCAGGTTTTGGCGCAATGATGCGGGGATGGCGCCAGACCTCGCGCGGCGATTGCTCGGGTCTGCGGACAAGTTTGACCACTCGCGCAGGGCGGCCACGTCATCGGTCAACTTCATCACCTCGCATGACGGCTTTACGCTGCAGGACATGGTGACTTTTACCGTCAAGCGAAACCTGGCCAATGGCGAAGACAACCGCGACGGTCATGACGACAATCACGCCGACAACATGGGCGTGGAAGGGCCGAGCATCGACCCCAGCCTGATCGCCGCCCGCGATCAGCGCAAGCGCAACCTGCTGGCGACTCTGCTCTTGTCGCAAGGCACACCGATGCTGTTGGCGGGGGATGAGGTGGGGCACACGCAGGGCGGCAACAACAATGCCTATGCGCAGGACAATGATGTGACGCGCATCGACTGGGCGCGCGGCGATGCGCGGCTGGCGGGGTTTGTGGCGCGGTTGACGGCGTTGCGGCGGGCGCATCCAGTGCTGCGGCAACGGCGGTTCTTGCACGCGCGGGCGCGCAGCTCGGATGGCTTGCCCGATGTGATCTGGCACCGCGGCGATGGGGCTGTGCCGCAGTCGGGCGATTGGCACGACCCGGGCTTTCGCTGCATCGGGGTTGAATTGCGCATGGCCGCCGAAGGGCCGGATGCGCCGGACGCTCTTTATCTGGTGTTCAATGGTGGTGGGGCGGCGGCGCTGCATCTGCCCCAAACCGCGCCCGGTTGGCGTTTGATACTGGACACCAGCCGCCCTGAACTGACCGCCATTGATGTGGGCCGCCGCGTTGATGTGGCGGGCCAAGCCGTCTTTGTCTTTGAACCGATCCTGACCGGAGATCAGCCATGACCCTGCAAACCGTTGCCACCCGACCCATCGCGGGGCAAAAGCCCGGCACCTCTGGCCTGCGCAAGAAAACCCCGGTGTTCTTGGGGCCGCATTACCTTGAAAACTTCGTGCAGGCGATTTTTGATGTGGTGGGCGCGGATGGAAAGACCTTTGTTCTTGGCGGTGATGGCCGCTATTTCAACGACCGCGCGGCGCAGGTGATCTTGCGGATGGCGGCGGCGAGTGGGGCGGCGCGCGTCATCATCGGGCAGGGCGCGATCCTGTCGACGCCTGCGGCCAGCCATTTGATCAGGCTGAATAAAACCGATGGCGGTGTCATCATGAGCGCCAGCCACAACCCCGGCGGGCCGCATGAGGATTTCGGCGTCAAGTTCAACATGCCCAACGGCGGGCCTGCGCCCGAGGCCGTCACCGAGGCGATCTACGAACGTACGACAGATATCACTGAGTATCGCATTACCACTGCGCATGATGTTGACCTGTCGGTGATCGGGCGCAGCGATTTGGCGGGCATGATCGTCGATGTGGTTGATCCGGTTGCGGATTACGCGGTGCTGATGGAAGGCCTGTTCGACTTCCCCGCCATTCGCGCGATGTTTGCGGGCGGGTTTCGGATGCGAATGGACTCGATGTTTGCCGTGACCGGGCCGTATGCGGTTGAGATTTTGGAAAACCGCTTGGGGGCTGCGGCTGGCACCTGCATCAACGCCACCCCTTTGCCGGATTTCGGCGGCATGCATCCCGATCCGAACCCGACTTGGGCCAAGGCCCTGATGGATGAGATGTTCGGGGCCAACGCGCCGGATTTCGGCGCGGCGTCGGATGGCGACGGCGACCGCAATATGGTGGTGGGCGCGGGGATTTATGTCTCGCCTTCGGACAGTCTGGCGGTTCTGGCCGCCAACGCGCATCTGGCGCCGGGGTATAAGGCCGGTCTGAAGGGGATTGCCCGGTCGATGCCCACCTCGGCGGCGGCTGACCGGGTGGCTGCGGCACTGGGGATTGCCAGTTATGAAACGCCGACGGGGTGGAAGTTCTTTGGCAATCTGCTGGACGATGGCCGCGTCACCATTTGTGGTGAGGAAAGCTTTGGCACCGGGTCGGACCATGTGCGCGAGAAAGACGGGCTTTGGGCAATCTTGCTGTGGCTGAACATCCTCGCCGTGCGCAAGCAATCCGTGGCGGCGATCTTGGGCGAACACTGGGCCAAGTTTGGCCGCAACTACTACAGCCGTCACGATTTTGAGGCGATTGCCAGCGATAAGGCCGATGCGATGATGGCAGCGTTGCGCGGCAGCCTGACCAGCCTGCCGGGGCGGCAAATTGAAGGCATGACCATTCAAGCCGCCGATGATTTCGCCTACACCGATCCGGTCGATGGGTCGGTGTCCAAGGCCCAGGGTGTGCGGATCATGTTCGCGGATGGCAGCCGCATCGTGCTGCGCCTGTCGGGAACAGGGACCGAAGGCGCGACGCTGCGGCTGTATCTGGAACGCTATGCGGCGGGGCCGGACGGGCTGGACCTTGATCCGCAGGAGGCGCTTGCCCCGGTGATCCGCGCGGCGCATGCTTTGGCGGGCATTGAAGGCTTTACCGGTCGTGTCTCACCCGACGTCATCACCTGACGCGCAAATGTCGGTTTCCGCTGCGAAGTGGCGGAAACTGACCTTCAACTGTCGGGCCTGACCGCGACCCACTGGCCAATCGGGGCATTCTTGACACAGGTGTCGAGGGGGAAATCATGGCAGAGCAACGGGTACGTTCGGGACGGGTGGCGCGGCAAGCGGAGCGTGCCAACAAGGGTTCTGGGTTGGGCCGGCCCTATATCCTTCGCAACATCCCGACCTATGACGTGCTGTCCGAGGAAAACCTGCAACGGGTCGAACGCGCCGCCGACCGCATTCTGGCCGAAACTGGCATAGAGTTCCGCGATGATCCCGCAGTGTTGGACCTGTGGCGCAAGGCAGGGGCCGACGTAAAGGGCCTGTTGGTGAAATTTGAGCCGGGCTTGCTGCGCGAAGTCTTGCGCACCGCCCCGGCGACCTTCACCCAGCACGCCCGCAACCCGGCCAATTCGGTACAGATTGGTGGCAAGGGGGTGGTCTTCGCTCCGGCCTATGGCAGCCCTTTTGTGATGGATTTGGACCGGGGCCGCCGCTTTGGCACGCTGGAGGATTTCCAGAATTTCATCAAACTGGCGCAGTCGTCCCCAAATTTCCATCACTCCGGCGGCACCATATGTGAGCCTACGGATGTGGCCGTGAACAAACGCCATCTGGATATGGTGCTGGCGCATATGACCCTGTCGGACCGCGCCTATATGGGGTCGGTGACGTCCGAAGAGCGCGCCGAGGACAGCATAGAGATGTCGCGCCTGCTGTTTGGCGCCGATTTTGTTGAAAAAAACTGCGTCATTCTGGGCAATGTCAATGTCAACTCGCCGCTGGTCTGGGATGGCACCATGACCAACTCCCTGCGCGCCTATGCGCGCGCCAATCAGGCGGCGGTGATCGTGCCCTTCATCCTCGGCGGCGCGATGGGGCCAGTGACCAATGCCGGGGCGATTGCGCAAAGCCTGGCCGAAACCATGGCAGGCTGCGCGCTGACCCAGTTGGAACGCCCCGGTGCACCGGTGATTTTCGGCAACTTCCTGTCCTCAATGTCGCTGCGGTCTGGCAGCCCAACCTTTGGGACGCCGGAACCTGCGATTGGGTCGATGGTCATCGGCCAACTGGCGCGCAGGCTGAACTTACCGCTGCGCTGTGCGGGGAACTTCACCACATCAAAACTACCCGACGCGCAGGCGATGATGGAAGGCACCATGTCGATGCTGTCGGCCATCCATTGCGGTTCAAACTTCATCCTGCATGCGGCCGGGTTTCTCGACGGGTTGCTGAGCATGTCGTATGAGAAATTCATGCTGGACGCCGACCTGTGTGGCGCGCTGCATTCCTATCTGGACGGCATTAAGATCGACGATGACCAACTGGCCGTCGATGCCTTTGCCGAGGTGGGGCCGGGCAATCACTTCTTCGGCTGCGCCCACACGATGCAGCATTATGAAACCGCGTTTTGGGATTCAGAACTGTCGGACAACGAACCGTTTGAGAAATGGGAGGCGGCGGGGTCAACCGATGCCGCCACCCGTGCCAATCGGCTGTGGAAAAAGCGGTTGGCCGAGTTTGAGGCGCCTGCGTTGGACGAGGGCATTCGGGACGGGCTGCAGGACTTTGTGGCGCGGCGCAAAGCAGGGATGGCGGACGCCTGGTATTGACGATGCCTTAACTGCGCAATCCGGTCTCGACCAGCAAACCCTTGCGCTTGGCCTCGTAGTAGTAGCCCTTGGCGAACCACATCATCGCGCGGTCTTCATTGCCGCCCGACACGATCCACGCACCGCGCAGATAGCGCCCGGCAAATTCGAGGTTGGTTTCGGCATCCAGCAGCCCCGAATCCGGGCCGCGATAGCCCATCGTTTGCGCCGTTTGCGGCAACACCTGCAGCAAGCCGTAGTAGGGCCCGTCGTGCGCGCCCGGATTGTAGCCGCTTTCGCGTTGGATCTGGCGGTGCAACAGCGACGCGGGGATCTCGTGTATCGCCGCCCATTTGGTCACCAGCGCCCGCATTTCTGGCGTCGCACCCGCGTGAACGTCGCGGCGTTTGGCGGCTTCAGGGCGGCGACCACCACAGGCGGCAAGCGTCAGGGCGGCAAGGCCAAGAACCAAGGCGGTGCGGCGGGTGGCGATCATGGCAGACTCCGGGTGTTTTGCCGGGTGATAGCGTTTGGCGCTGTTTTGGGAAAGAGGCGCTGCTGAACATGCGCGGGTTTTCGGCACTCAAGACTTTCGCAGCACTTTGCGTCGCGGTCCGCGCAGTCTAGGGTAGGGCAACATCAAGGGGCTGACCTATGCAGGCTGAACCACAGATCGCGCGCGCATTGAACTCGGCCCTGATCATCGACGATCACCCGCTGTTTTGTGATGCTTTGGCGATGACGCTGAAGGCGGTGGCGGGGATCGCGCGGATTGACACGGCGGACCGGCTTGACACCGCGATTGCGCGGCTGGAGGCGGGGCCGCTGCCCGATGTGGTGGTGCTTGACCTCAACTTGCCCGATGTCAGCGGGCTGGACGGGTTGATCCGGCTGCGGCAAGTGTTGGGTGCGGTGCCGGTGGTGGTGGTGTCGTCGCTGGCAGATAACCGGGTGATCGGGGCCTGTCTGCACGCGGGTGCTGCGGGCTTTGTGCCCAAACACGCGCGCCGCGAGGTGTTTCGCGCCGCCTTTGCAGCCATAGGCGCCGGGGGCGGCTATTTGCCTGAAGGCTATGTGCCGCAAGCCGACCCCAAAGCTCCGGCCAGTCAGAAAGAAGCGGCGATTGCGCGGTTGGGTCTGCTGACCAAGCAGCAGGCGAAAATCCTGCAACTGATCTGCGAAGGCAAGCTGAACAAACAGATCGCCTATGATCTGACCATTGCCGAAACCACGGTGAAGGCGCATGTCACCGCGATCATGCGCAAACTGGGCGTCCAAAGCCGCACACAGGCGGTGCTGATGGCGGGCGAGGCCAGCTTCAGCAGCCTGATGCCCGAAGCGTGACCGCGCATTTGCCCACGGCGCAGGTTTCGGCCCGCGCACCGGATGCGGCGCAAAAGCTGGCGCAAGGCTTGGGGCCGGGGCCATTCGCCGCCGTGATCCTGTTCATCTCGCCGCAGGCAGACCTTCCCGCGCTGACCTTGGGGTTGGGGGCGGAGTTTGGCGATTGTCCGGTGATCGGTTGCACCACCGCAGGGGAGATTTCGGCGCAGGGCTATACCGAGGGTGAGATCGTGGCAATGGCGCTGCCGGCAGAGATGTTTGCCACCGGCTGCCTGCTGATCGAGGATCTGCATCAGTTGGACCCGCAGGCCCTGATCGGACAGATGATCCGGCTGCGTGCAGGGTTGGAACGGGAACGCCCGGCGTGGCAGCACGAGTTTGCCTTTCTGATGGTGGACGGCTTGTCGATTCGCGAGGATGAACTCACTTCGGCGCTGGCGGCGGGGCTTGGCCCCGTGCCGTTGTTTGGCGGCTCGGCAGGCGATGGCACGCGGTTTCAGCAGACCTTTGTGCTGCAAGGCGGGCGCGTTCACGCCAATGCGGCGGTGTTGATGATGGTGCGGTCTGCCTGCCGGGTGAAAGTGTTCAATCTGGATCACCTGATCCCGACCGAGCGACGGATGGTGGTGACCGAGGCCGATCCGCACCGCCGCATCGTCCGCCAGATCAACGCCGAACCGGCGGCGCGCGAATATGCGCGACTGTTGGGCAAGGATCCCGCACAATTGACCACCTTTACCTTTGCTGCTCATCCGTTGGTGGTGCGGATCGGTGGGCGGCACCATGTCCGCGCCATTCAGCGGGTCGATGACAACGGCGACCTGATCTTCTTTTCTGCCATTGATGAAGGGTTGGTGCTCACATTGGCCGAACCGCAGGACATGGTGGGGCATCTGAACCGCGAACTGTCCGCCTTGGGTGAACCGATGGCAATCCTGGCCTGCGACTGCATCCTGCGCCGGATGGAGGCATTGGAAAAGCAGATGTATGGCGCGGTGTCTGCGGTGCTGCGCGATCACAAAGTCACCGGGTTTTCCACCTATGGCGAACAGTGGAATTCGATGCATGTCAACCAGACCATGACCGGGGTGGCGATCTATCCGCCAGATCCAAATGATTGAAAACCTGATCAATCCTGACGATTCCCCCGAACGTCAGACCGCCAAGCTGCTGACCATTGCCAAGGTGCTGATGCGCCGGGTGGAGGCGATTACGGATGACAGCGGGGCGGCCTATGCGCAGTTTCAACGTGCCGCGATGTTGGAAGATCAGGTCAGCGAGCGCACCCGCGATCTGGAACGCGCGCTCGATCTGCTGAACGCCTCCAACGCTGCACTGGCCGGGGCGAACCGGGAGACCGAGGCGGCGCGGCAGAACCTTGCCGATGCGATCGAGACCATTCAGGAAGGCTTCGCGCTGTTTGACGCGGGCGATGTGCTGGTCATGTGCAACTCTCGCTTTGGAATGCATATCGAGGACGTGCGTCCGCATCTGACCCCCGGCCTGCGCTTTGACGACTATGTGGAACGCGTCAGCCGGTCCCGCTTTCTGGCGCTTCCGGCTGGGGAAAACGGCGCCGATTGGGCGGTGCAACGCCGCAAACGTCATTTGGACGCGCATGTGATTTTCAATGTCCGCATGATCTGGGACCATTGGGTGCAGGTGAGCGAACACCGCACCCGCGATGGCGGCACGGTGATTTTGCAAACCGATGTGACCGACATTATCCGCATGGAACGCCAAGAGCGCGGCAAGTTGCTGGACGATCAGGCAAGGATGATCCGCGCCACTCTGGATCATATAGATCAAGGCGTTGCAATTTTTGACGCGGGGGCGGAACTGGTCGGGTGGAACCAGCGGCTGGGCGCCTTGCTGGCGATCCCGGTGGCACGGATGCGTATAGGCGCGTCGTTTGAACAAATTTTCCAACGTTTCCGGCAGGATTTTTCGTTTGGGGAGGACATGACCGAGGCTGCGCTGTGGGCTTGGGTCGATGGACGCCACGGCCGAGCCGCGCTGTCGTTCGAGATGCGTCGGGGCGCGGGGTTGATTCTGGCAGTCTTTGCACAGGAAATGCCCGATGGCGGTTTCGTGGTCAGTTTTACCGATGTCACCGCCGAACGCGCCGCGATTGACGCCCTCAGCCGCGCCAATGAAACGCTGGAAGCGCGGGTTCTGGCGCGCACCTTGGAATTGCAAGACGCGTTGGGCGATGCCGAACGCGCCAACGCCAGCCGGTCACGCTTTGTCGCAGCGGCCAGCCATGATTTGCTGCAACCGCTGTCGGCGGCCAAGCTGTTCATTTCGTCCATCGGCGATGAGGCGGGCGCGTCGGTGCGTGGCACGCTGGCCAAGGCCCATAATGCGCTGCAATCGGTGGAAGGGATTCTTGACGCGCTGCTGAACATCTCAAAACTGGAAAGCGGCAAGGCAGCGGTGACGGTGGGGCCGGTGCGGATGGACCGGTTGTTGGCGCAACTGAGCGATGAGTTCGCGGCGCTGGCGCAGGCCAAGGGTCTGGATTTGGCTGTGCGTCCGTGCAACGCCGTCGTGCAGTCCGACCCCAGTTATCTGCGCCGTATTTTGCAAAACCTGATCGGCAATGCGATTCGATACACCGAAACCGGCCGGGTTCTGGTGGGCGCGCGCCTGCGCGGTGGCATGCTGCGGGTTGAGGTTTGGGACACAGGGCCAGGCATACCCGAGGCCGAACAGGGCAATATTTTCAAAGAGTTCCACCGCCTGAATGCCCCCGCCTCTGCGTCCGAGGGCATGGGGCTGGGGCTTGCGATTGTCGAACGCGCCTGCGCGCTTTTGGGCCATCCTTTGGGCCTTTCCAGCCGAATGGGGCGCGGCACTTGCTTTGTCATTCAGGTGCCTTTGGCTGACTCCTTTGAAGATGGTCCGGCGCACAGCCCGGCGCCCGACATGTCTGCGGGACAAGACAAGATTGCCTTTCTGGTGGAAAACGACGACGCCCTGCGCCGCGCCATGGGTTTGCTTTTGGAGAAATGGGGCCTGTCGGTGCTGGAGGCGGCCACAGGCGAAGACGCCCTAGCGCTGATTGCGGAATTGGGGATTTTGCCCGATTTCCTGCTGGTGGATTATCAGCTGGGCGCAGGCATGGATGGCCTTGGCTTTCTGGACAGGCTGTACCGCCTGCACGGCCCGGTTCCGGCGCGGATGGTCACGGCGAACCGCAGCTTGGCCTTGCAGCAGGCCTGCACCGCACGCGGTATCGAGGTTCTGGCCAAGCCAATTGACGCGCGCGCGCTGCAAGGCGTGGTTGCCAGTCTTACGACCAAGGCCCCATAGCCGCGCCCGGTTTTGCGCCCTAGGGTAAGGCCAAAGAGACGAGGGATGCCATGCAACTGAACGACAGCCGCGATATCAAAGCCAGCCCCGAAGTGGTTTGGGCCGCCATTCTCAACCCCGAAGTCTTGAAGGAATGCGTGCCGGGCTGCGAAAGCCTGACCGGGTCGGTGGCAGAGGGGTTCGAGGCGGTTGTGGCGCAAAAGGTCGGGCCGGTTTCGGCGCGGTTTACCGGCATCGTGAAACTTTCCGATATCGTTGTGGGGCGTGCCGTGACAATCTCGGGCGAGGGCAAGGGCGGTCCTGCGGGCTATGCCAAAGGCAACGCGCAGGTGACACTTGAGACAATTGAGGGCGGCACCCGGCTGTCTTACACTGTGGACGCCAGCGTCGGCGGCAAGATTGCGCAGTTGGGCAGCCGGATCATCGACAGCTTTGCCAAAAAGCTGGCCGATGCGTTCTTTGCGAATTTTCAGCTGGCGGTTGAGGCGCCGGTTGAAGAAGATGTGGCGACAGAAGAAGTCGCGAAAAAGGGTTGGTTCAAGCGGTTGATCAGCTGAATCCAAAGGTACAAAAGGGAGGATAACCATGACGAAAGTCACGATGACCGTGAACGGCAAATCCGTTTCGGCCGAGACGGAAGGGCGCACCTTGCTGTCCGCTTTTCTGCGCGAAGGGCTGGGGCTGACCGGCACGCATGTGGGCTGCGACACTTCGCAATGCGGGGCTTGCGTGGTGCATGTCGATGGCAAAGCCGTAAAATCCTGCACGATTTTCGCCCAGGATGTGGCGGGGGCCAGCGTCAAGACCATCGAAGGCATGGCCAATGCCGATGGGTCACTTGGCACCGTGCAGCAGGCGTTTCAGGACCATCACGGGCTGCAATGCGGGTTCTGCACGCCGGGCATGGTGATGTCTGCGGCGGCGCTTTTGGCAGAGAACCCCAAGCCGACAGAGCATGAGGTGCGCCACTATCTTGAGGGCAACATCTGCCGCTGCACCGGCTATCACAACATCGTCAAAGCGGTTCTTGCGGCATCCGGGCAGGATATGCCTGCGGTCGCGGCTGAGTGAAATCAAACAATTAGCGGTCGTTCTTAACGTATCGCATTAGGGGAGGATTGCATGCCGAAAGATCATGGCATTGGCGCAAGCGTAAAGCGGCGCGAGGATATCCGGTTCTTGACCGGACGGGGGCGTTATACAGCCGACATCAATTTGCACAAACAGGCCATTGCGGTCTTTGTGCGCTCTGAAATGGCACATGCCACCATCAACAGCATCAACACCGTGGCAGCCGAGGCGATGCCGGGGGTGTTGAAGATCATGACCGGCGCGGACTTTGCGGCCACAGGGGGCAACCCGGCGGGCTGGTATATCAACAGCCGCGACGGCGCGACGATGAAAGAACCCAAGCGCCCGGTTCTGGCCCACGGCAAGGTGCGGCACGTCGGTGACGCTTATGCGATTGTGGTCGCGGAAACGCTGGAGCAGGCCAAGGATGCGGCGGCGGCGATTGAGTCCGACTTCACCGAACTGCCCGCCATTGTGAACATGGCCGATGCGGTCGCCAATCCGGCGCACCGCGTGCATGACGAAATAGAGAACAACGTTTGCTTTGACTGGGGCTGGATCGAGGACAACCGTGCGGCGGTCGACGCGGCCTTTGCCGCGGCACCCCATGTCACCACGCTGGAACTGGTCAACAATCGTCTGGTGCCGAACGCGATGGAACCGCGCGCCAGCATTGGCGAATACGATGCGGGGACGGGCGACTACAAGCTTTACACCACCAGCCAGAACCCGCACCTGACCCGCCTTCTGATCGCGGCTTTCGTGCTGGGCATCCCGGAAAACAAGCTGACCGTGATTGCGCCGGATGTCGGCGGTGGTTTTGGCTCGAAAATCTATCACTACGGCGAAGAGGCTGCGGTTCTGGCGGCGTCAAAGGCGCTGAACCGTCCGGTGAAATGGGTGGCCGAACGCACGGAAAGCTTCCTGTCCGATGCCCATGGCCGTGACCATGTGACCAAGATTCAACTGGCGCTGACCAAGGACGGCACGTTCCTGGCGCTGCGCACCGAAACCTTGGCCAACGTCGGTGCTTACCTTTCGAACTTTGCCACGGTGACGCCGACCTTCCTGCATGGCACTTTGATGGCAGGGCCGTACAAGACGCCGCTGGTCTATGTGAACGTCAAGGCGGTCTTCACCAACACCACCCCGGTTGATGCCTATCGTGGCGCCGGCCGGCCCGAGGCGACCTATTCGATCGAACGTGTGGTCGACATGGCGGCGGATGAGCTGGGCTTGGACAAGGTGGAAATCCGCCGCAAGAACCTTCTCACCACCGATATGTTCCCTTACACGACGCCTGTCGGTTTGCAGTACGACACCGGCAACTATCAGGCGACGTTGGAGAAAATGATCGAACTGGGCGACCTGGCCGGGTTTGACGCACGGGCTGCGGCCTCCAAAGCCAAGGGCAAGCTGCGCGGTCTGGGCTTGTCGACATGGATTGAGGCTTGCGGCATTGCGCCGTCCAATCTGGTCGGCATCCTTGGCGCGCGGGTCGGTCTGTTTGATGCGGCGACGGTGCGGGTCAACGCCACCGGGTCGATTTCGGTGATGACCGGTGCGCACAGCCACGGGCAGGGCCATGAAACCGTGTTCGCGCAAATCGTGGCCGAACGGCTGGGGATTGCGGAATCGGCGGTGGATATCGTGCATGGCGACACCTCAAAAATCCCGTTCGGGATGGGGTCTTATGGCTCGCGCTCTTTGGCGGTTGCCGGGTCTGCGATGGTCAAGGCCGTCGACAAGATCATCGCCAAGGGCAAGAAGATCGCGGCCCATATGCTGGAGGCTGCCGAAGGCGACATCGTGTTTGCGGATGGCAAATTCAGCGTGACGGGCACGGACAAGGCGAAAACCTTCGGCGAGATTGCGTTCTCGGCTTACGTTCCGCACAATTATCCGCTGGAAACGCTGGAGCCGGGGCTGGAAGAGACGTCGTTCTACGATCCCGCCAATTTCACCTACCCCGCCGGCGCCTATGCTTGCGAGGTAGAGGTCGATCCCGATACGGGTCGCGTTGAAATCTGTTCCTTCACCTGCGCCGATGATTTCGGCAATGTGATGAACCCGATGATCGTCGAAGGTCAGGTCCATGGCGGCGTTGGCCAAGGCATCGGGCAGGCGTTGTTGGAAAACACCACCTATGACGAAAACGGCCAGCTTTTGTCGGGCAGCTACATGGATTACGCCATGCCGCGCGCCGAAGATGTGCCGTTCTACGTCGTCGACCATTCCTGCGTCACCGAATGCACCCACAACCCGCTGGGCGTCAAAGGTTGCGGCGAGGCGGGGGCGATTGGCTCACCGCCTGCGGTGGTCAACGCGGTGATTGACGCTTTGCAGCGCGGCGGTTTCGCGCATGTGAAGCACATTGATATGCCAGTCTCGCCGTCGCGGGTCTGGAATGCGATTCACGGATAAGGGGGGCACGCGATGTATGACTTTGAACTGGTAAAGCCGTCGTCGATTGCCGATGCGGCAAAGGCGATGGCAGCGGACGGCGCGCAGGCGCTTTCGGGCGGGCAAACCTTGCTGCCGACAATGAAGCAGCGGTTGGCGTCGCCTGCGGTGCTGGTCAGCCTGACTGGCATTGCCGAAATGCAAGGCGTCTGCCGTGGCGATGGCGGGCTGCATGTTGGTGGGGCGACCCCGCATGCGGTGGTGGCGCGCGAGGCGGCGGCACATTACCCGGCGCTGTCCGTTTTGGCGGGTGGCATCGGTGATCCGGCGGTGCGCAATCGTGGCACCATCGGCGGGTCGATCGCCAACAATGATCCGGCGGCCTGCTATCCAGCGGCGGTGCTGGGGTCGGGGGCGACTGTTGTGACCAATCGTCGGCAGATTGCGGCGGATGATTACTTTCAGGGCATGTTCACCACGGCGCTGGACGAGGGCGAGTTCGTCATCGAAGTGCGCTTTCCCATCCCGCAAAAGGCCGCCTATGTGAAGTTCAACCAACCCGCCAGCCGCTTTGCACTGACCGCGGTGTTCGTTGCGAAGTTCGCGGATGGCGTGCGGGTGGCGGTGACGGGGGCGTCGAATGACGGCGTGTTCCGTTGGACCGAGGCGGAAAAGGCCTTGTCAGCAGACTTCTCGGCAGGGGCGATTGCCGGGCTTGCCGTGGATGCGTCGGACATGATTTCCGACCTGCACGGAACGCCAGCCTACCGCGCCAATCTGGTCAAGGTTCTGACCGGGCGGGCCGTGACTGCGGCCTGATAGGGCGACATTGACGATGGGCCCCGGGTGACCGGGGCCTTTTGTCATTCTGCTGTGACGAAAAGGGGTGAATGTGCCGCATATGTTGGGCTTGCCCTTCACCAAACGCCATATATAGTTGAGTGAACGCGACTGAGACCACTTGATGACGGCGATGTACGGAGTCACTTGCGGAATGGACGGCGATTTCAGAACCCAGTTTGTGCGCGACCCGGCGGCGTTGAAGCAATTTCCGGCGCTGGTCTTGAATGCGGATTTCAGACCGCTGTCTTATTACCCGTTGTCGCTCTGGCCTTGGCAAGAGGCGATCAAGGCCGCCGTGCT
>CAMAQR010000009.1 GCA_945860375.1 Pseudorhodobacter antarcticus | reverse complement strand
CGGGGTGCGCCAGACAGGCGCACCCCACCAAACCTTTGTAGGGTGCGCCTGTCTGGCGCGCCCTATTTTACCCAAAGCAGGCAGTATCCGTGAGCAGCGCAGGCGACCAACTTCACGTTGTCACCAATGACAACATCTCGCCAGAGCGGCGGACCTTTGGCCGCACGATCATCTGGGGATCAGCGGCGGTGATGCTGGCGGTGGCTGCGGCGCAATTGGCGCAGATGACCGGGCGTGCCGATTTTGGGTTCGAGAACTGGCGACCGACGCTGTACGCCTATGTGCTGTGGGCGATCTGCCTGTGCTGGGGGCAGGTTTTGATCAATGGCGAGCATGGCAAGCGGACGCTGTTTGTGCTGCCAGCCGCCTTGTTTGTGATTTCATTGACTGTATTTCCGCTGCTGTTCGGCCTTGTGATCGCGTTTTCAGATTGGAACCTCAGCTCTCCGAATGGCCGCCAGTTCAACGGCTTGGACAATGTGCGGCAAATGTGGGCGGACCCGTTCTTTTGGAACGCCATGCTGAACATGGTCTGGTATGTGCTTGCGATTGTTGTCGAATATGCGATTGCCTTTGGGCTTGCTCTGGCGCTGAACGCCGAGATTCGCGCCCGCAAGTTCTTTCGGGTGGCGTTTTTGTTGCCGCTGATGCTGTCGCCTGTCGCGGTCAGCTGGATGATTGGCAAGTCGATGCTGGAGCCGCGTTTCGGCCCGCTCGCACGGCTTGGACGTGCGCTTGGCTGGGATGACCCGTCGTTCTTTGGCAGCCCGTGGATTGCCAAGCTGACCATCATGCTGATGGACGCCTGGACCTTTATCCCCTTCATGATGATCATGATTCTGGCTGGGTTGCAGGCGATCCCGAAAGAACTGAACGAGGCCGCCAAGGTTGACGGTGCCAATCCGTGGCGGAATTTCTGGGAAGTCACCTTCCCCTTGATGCTGCCAGTGTCGATCACCGCGATCCTGATCCGCATCATCTTCAAGCTGAAACTGGCCGATATTGTCATCGCCGTCACCTCGGGCGGGCCGGGGGGGGCGACGGATACGGTCACATCCTTCATCTTCCGCGAGTATCGGGATCGGTCCAACGTCGGTTATGGCACGCTGTTGGCGATGGTCTATCTGGTGGTCATCATCATTGTCATGACGGTTTTGATGAAACTGGCAGACCGTTTCACGAGGCCAAGGACATGACAGCGCAGATTTTCCACGACACCGATGCCGACCGCAGCTTTCGCGCCAAATGGTGGACCGGGCGGATTGCGGTCTATGGCATGCTGATCTTGTGGGCGGTGATCTGCCTGTTCCCGATCTATTGGACGCTGACCACCAGCTTCAAGATGGCCCCGGATGTGATGAAGGGGAATATGGTGCCTTGGGTGGATTTCACCCCGAAATGGCTGGGCTGGAAGTCGTTGGGGCTTTCGCCGGACACTTGGGCCAACGAGTCCACGGTGCGGGCCGAGTTCATGAAACGCTTTGCCAATTCGGCCATTGCCGCGGTGGCCTCGTCGGTTCTGGCGGTGGTTCTGGGGTCACTTGCAGCCTATGGCCTGTCGCGGTTCAGCTATAAATTCGCCTGGATGCGCAATGGTGACATCTCGTTCTTTTTTCTGTCGCAACTGATCCTGCCGCCGGTGGTTCTGGCGCTGCCGATGTTGGTTTTGTACAAGGAACTGGCGCTGCTGGACACCCGTATCGGCTTGATATTGTTGTACACTCTGTCGGTTCTGCCGATCGTGATCTGGATCATGCGCGATCAGTTTTCGTCGATCCCGACCGAGGTGGAAGAGGCTGCCTTGGTGGACGGGCTGTCAATCTGGGGCGCGTTCATCACCATCATCCTGCCGATCGCCTTGCCCGGGATGGTGGCAGCCTTCATCCTGTCGCTGGTGCTGACGTGGAACGAATATTTCTTCGCGGCGCTGCTGACCTCGACCCACGCCAACACCTTGCCGGTGATGGTGGCATCGCAGACTGGTAGCCAAGGAATTTCCTGGTGGTCAATGGCGGCGCTGGCTTGGGCTGCGATCTTGCCACTGATCGTGATCGGGGTGGTGTTGGAGCGCTATATCATCAAGGGCATGGCGGCCGGTGCAGTCAAGTAGGGGGCGGTGAAATAGTGCTGAAGGGGATAGATCGGCATCTGTCGGCGGAAATCGTGCATGTTCTGATGCTGATGGGGCATGGCGATGATCTGGTGATCTGCGATGTGAACCATCCGGCGGCGACGATTGCCGCCGAGACGACTTATGGCCGGGTCGTGGATATGGTGGGCTGCGATATTCCCTCCGGCGCGGCTGCGATCTTGACGCTGATGCCACTGGACACATTTGTCGATGCCCCGGTGTCGCGGATGCAGCTGGTGGGCGATCCGGGCGGCGTGGTGCCGGTGTTTGGGCTGATGCAAGCGGTGATTGACGCGGCCGAGGAGCGGGCGGTGCGCATGCAGGCGCTGGAACGGTTTGGATTTTATGAGGCGGCCAAGCGGGCCTTTGCGATTGTGCGCACCTCTGATCCGGGACCCTACGGCTGCTTTATCCTGAAAAAGGGCATCGTGGACTTGCCGCGTCTGTAGGGCATGCTGCGGGAACCTCCGGCGAACCGGTCTTCGGGAGTTTCGGTCTGGATATTTTTACCAAGATGAAACTGGTCAGACCCAGGCCTGATCGGGGTCGGGCAGGGGAATCGCGTCCAGCAGATCGCGGGTGTATTGCGCCTGCGGATTGGCAAAAAGCTCGGCGGTGGCGGCGTTTTCCACGATGGCGCCGTTGTGCAGCACAAGGATGCGACTGCACAGGCGGCGGATCACGCTGAGGTCATGACTGATGAATGCCAGTGTCAGGCCGAGGTCTTTCACCAGTGTTTCCAGAAGGTTAAGCACCTGAGCCTGACTGGATACATCCAGCCCCGACACAATCTCATCAGCCAGAATGAAATCAGGTTTCAGCGCAATGGCGCGGGCGATGCCGATGCGCTGGCGCTGGCCGCCCGACAATTCATGCGGATAGCGGTTGGCAAAACTGCGGGGCAGGCCGACGTGATCGAGCGCCTCCAACGCGCGGGCCTTTGGGTTTGGGACTCCGTGCAGATGCAGGGGCGCGGCGATGATCTGGGCAATGCGGTGGCGGGGGTTCAGACTGCTCATCGGGTCTTGAAAGATCATCTGAAAGCGGCGGCGCAGCGGGCGCAACTCGGGTTCCGCAAGATGCGTGATGTCGATGCCATCAAAGCGGATGCTGCCGCCCGAGGGTTCCAGCAAGCGCACCAAAGCCCGGCCAAGCGTGGACTTTCCCGACCCTGAGCCGCCGACGATGCCCAAAATTTCACCCTTCTGGATGGTGAAATTCAGCCCTTTCAGGATTTCAAGGCGCGGGGCCACGCCGATCAGGGGTTTGCGGGTCATGTCGGCCAGAGACAGACGCAGATTGTCAATTTGGTAAAGGTTGGGGGCGTGGGATAGCGGAAGGCTCATAACTGGTTGGGGAAGGTCAAACATGGGCGCTCCTGTCGGCGGCAGTGACTTCGGCGCGGGTGGCTGTGATCACGGCCTCTGGCACCGGCTGCAGGCTGCCATTTGGATCGGTGTATTTTGGCGTCGCGGCCAAGAGGGCGCGGGAATAGGGGTGTTTTGGGTTCTGAAAAAACTGTTTGATCTGAGTGTCTTCCAGAACAAGCCCGGCATAAAGTACCGACAGGCTTTGGCACACCTTCGACACCACGCCCAGATCATGGGTGACAAACAGCAGCGCGGTGCCATGCCGCGCCTGCATTTCCGCGATCAGCTTCAGGATCTGCTTTTGCACCGTCACATCAAGGGCCGTGGTGGGTTCATCTGCGACAATCAGCTTGGGTTCTGCCGCAAAGGCCGACGCGATCAGGATGCGTTGGCGCATGCCGCCCGACAATTCATGCGGATAGCTGCGCATCACGCGCGCGGGGTCCGGGATATGCACTTCGGACAGCAGTTCCAACGCGCGCTTGTCCGCATCCGCGCGGGTCCAGCCCAGAATATCGACCAGTCGGTCGGTGATCTGCGGCCCGATCCGGCGCGAGGGGTTCAGGGCCGTCAACGGGTCTTGAGGGATCAGGGCGCATTTCGCCCCGATCATCCGGCGGCGATCCATCGGGGACAGCTTTTGCAGATCGACACCGTCGAGCCGGATTTCTCCTGCGGTGATCTCGACCGACCCCGGCAGGGTGCCCAAGATCGCCTTGCCGATCATGGACTTGCCGGCACCGGATTCGCCCACCAGCCCGCGCACTTCGCCTGCGGCCACGTCAAGCGACACGTTGCGCAGGATGCGGTCAGGGCGGCCTTTCAGGCGGGCGGACAGGTTGCGGATGGACAGAAAGCTCATCTCAACACCGGATCGAAGCGGTCTTTCAACCCTTCGCCCAGTTGCGAGAAACTGAGGACGGTCAGGAACAAGGTGATCAGCGGAAACACCAGCACCCACCACGCCTGATGGATCGACGTGCGGCCTTCGGCGATCATGCCGCCCCAGGTGGGATCGTCGGTCGAGATGGACAGGTTCACAAAGGACAAGATCGCCTCGACAATGATGGCGATGCCCATCTCCAGCGTCAGCAGGACGATGATGGTGGGCAGCACGTTGGGCAGGATTTCGGTGAGCATGGTGGACAGGCGGCCGCGCCCGGCGACTTGCGCTGATGCGACGTAATCCATCGCGCCTTGGGTCATCGCTTCGGCCCGGATCACGCGGGCAAAGCGGGTCCAGTCGATGACGACAATGGCGATGATGATCGACATCAGGCCAGGGCCCAGAACGGCGATCAGCAGGATTGAAAACAGCACCGGCGGGAAGGCCATCCAGATGTCAATCGCGCGGCTGATCAACAGATCGACCCAACCGCGCAAAAAACCGGCCAACAGTCCCAGCCCGGCGCCGAGGACGCAGGTGATGGTCCCCGCGACCAGCGCGACGGTCAACGCCAGCCGGGTGCCATAAAGGATGCGCGACAGCACGTCGCGCCCCAAAGAATCGGTGCCAAGATAGTAGCCCGGCTCGTGCCCCTGCATCCAGACGGGGGGCAACTGGCCCAGAAACAGATCTTGGGCGAGGGGGTCTTTCGGCGCAAGCCATGGCGCGAAGATGGCGGCCAATGCCAGCAGGATCAGCCAGGCGCCCGACAGGATCAGCCGCGGCGGCAGCTTGCGTTTTACTTGCGAACGGCCATCAAGCATGGCGCAGCCGGGGGTTGAGGGCGGCGTAGCACAGGTCTACCAGCAGGTTCACGCCGGTGAAAATCACCGCGAAAAGGATCACGATGCCCTGAATCAGCGGCAAATCCCGGTTGATCACCGCATCAATCGCCATATTTCCAAGGCCTTCGTAGGAAAACAGCCGCTCGATGATCACCGTGCCACCGATCAGAAAGGTGAACTGCACCCCCACCAAAGTCAGCGTCGGCAGGATGGCGTTGGGCAAAGCCTCACGCAGGATGACATGGTTTTCACCGTACCCCTTGGTGCGCGCCAAGGTCACATAATCCAGATGCATGGTTTCCTTGAGGCTTTGTTTCAGAAGTTGTCCGATGATGGCGGCAAGCGGGATGGCAAGGGCCAGCGCGGGCATGAACATATGGCTGACGATGTCCAGCCACAGATCGAAGCGCAGGCGCAGGACGGATTCGAACAGGTAGAAATTGGTGCTGAAGGGTAGTTGCAATGCCGGGCTGACGCGGCCCGAAATGTGGAAAACCGGCATCAGCACGCCAAACAGCAGGATAAAGATCAGCCCCCACAGGAAATCGGGGATCGACAAAGCCATGCCGTTGGAAATGTCGATGGCCGCTTCGGTTTTGGTGCCGCGCAATCGCGTGCCGGTCAGCGCCAGAAATCCGCCCATGATCATCGCGATGATCAGGGCCATGATCGACAGTTCCAGCGTCGCGGGCAACCGGCCCAGCACCAGCGACAACACCGGTTGGCGCGAGGTGATCGACGTGCCGAAATCACCCTGCACAACGCCCGACAACCAGATTGCAAACTGCTGCGGAATGCTCTTGTCCAGCCCGTAAAGCGCCGACAGCCGCGCCACATCGGCTTCGGTCGCGCCCGGTGGCAACATCATGGCGATGGGATTGCCCGGCACCACGCGGATCACGAAGAACACGATCACCGCCACCCCGATCAGGGTGATCAAAGTGGTGCATAACCGGATCAGAACCGATTGAAAGAACTGCATAAACGGTGAATTTCCCTACGGGCGGCATTCAAATCTGCCCCGGCTTCATCTTGGCGAAAATATCCTGCGGGGGGTCCGGGGGGTGCAAAACCCCCCGGCCTTGGCGGCGATTACGCCCGCTTCATCAGTTGCGGCAACAGCGCGCCCGAGGCATGCGGCGTCACCACCACGCCCTTGGCCGACAAGATCGGTTGGACATATTGCAACAGCGGGATCACCAGCGCATTGTCGGCGATGTATTTGTCCACGGCTTTCCAACCGTCGATGCGCTTGGCCTCGTCGGCCTCTCCCCACAGCGGGTTGATCATGTCGATCACGTCCTGACCGTCCCAGACCGAATGCGGCGAGGGGCCGTACATGGCGAAGCCGGTCGAGGTGGTCGGATCGCCCACCGAGTTGCCCCAGTTGTAAAACGCCGCCGGGGCCAGCTGGTCGGCTCCACGCAATTCGTAATGCTTGGCGATTTCGTAGACTTCGATTTCCGCCTCGATCCCCACTTTGCGCCACAGCCCGACGATGGCCTGGATCATCTCGTAATCCTTGGGCTTGAAGCCCTTGGTGGTCTGGATCTTGAACTTCACAGGGTTCTCAACGCTGTAGCCAGAGGCTGCCAGCAATTCCACCGCCTTCGCCGGATCATAGCCCACCTTGATGCTGGCGTCATAGGCGTCGTATTGCGGGGTTTCCAACGTGTCGATCGGCACGCCATAGCCCGACAACAGCCGGTCGATGATGGTCTGTTTGTCAATCGCCAAAGCCGCGGCCATGCGCACGTTCGGGTCGGTCATCACCTCGATATCATTGAGGAAAATCATGCCGATGTCTGACACAGGGGCCGCGATGCCGGTCAGGGTGGCCTTCAGCCGGTCGTATTCCTCATAGGGCACTTCCAGCGTGACATGGCTGTTGCCGGATTCCACTTCGGCCACACGGGCGGCGGCATCGGTCACGAATTTGATCGTCACCGTGTCAAAATCGGGCTTGCCACCCCAGTAATTGGCGTTGGCTTTCAGGCGCACGAAGGCGTTGCGTTCGAACTTTTCCACCATATAGGGGCCGGTGCCAATCGGTGCGGCCTCAAACCCTTCGGCGCCGACCTTTTCGAAATAGGCTTTCGGCAGCACATAGCCGGTCAGGAAATACATCCATTTGAAGATGGTGGGATCAAAGGATTTCACATCGGCAATGACCTTATTGCCCTCGACCCGATGATTTTGCAGTGTTCCCCAGACGAATTGGATCGGGCTGCCGGTGGCCGGATCGGCGACGCGGGCCAGACTCCACGCCACATCCTCGGGCGTGAACGGGCTGCCGTCGTGCCAGGTGACACCTTCGCGGACCGTCATCCAGACCTGCGAGCGGTCATCGTTCCAGCCCCATTCCGTCAGCAAGCCAGGGGCAGGTTTCAGGTCGGGCTGTTGCAAGATGTATTGGTCGAACACCGCCTGATACAGGCCCTGAATGGTCGGGTTGACCGCAGACGGCCCGGTGGTCGGGTCCCATGCGGGCAGATTGACGTTGTAGGCGATGACCAGTTCGTCAATCGCCTGAGCGCGGGCGGGCAAGCCAAAAGCGGCAAGAGAAACCCCGGCGGCGGACCATTGCAGCATAGCGCGTCTGTTCAGTTTCATCATTGTATCCCTGTGGTTATGAGTGGTGCCGGGGTTATTTCCCGGTCAGTTTCTGGGCGAGAAGAAATCCGGGACCAGCCCCAAGCCCTGCGCCGGGCCAAACGGCGGCCCCGGTCAGGTGCAGGTTTCGGATCGGCGTCGATCCGTCCGCATGGCCACGCGCCGGGCGGAACAGGAAGTTCTGGGCCAAGTGATGCGACCCGCAAATCTGATCGCCGCCGATCAGGTTGGGGTTGTCTTGCTCCAATTCAGAGGGCGGCACGATCCGCTGCGCAAGGATTTTGGCACCGGTGCCGGGGGCGTGGGATTCCAGAATATCCAACGCGCGTTTGGCGAAGGGTTCTGCGGCCTGCGCCCAATCCGTGGCGGTGATCTCGCCCTTGGCATCGCCCAAAATCGTGCCGGGGGCCATGCGAACCTGCAACCAGATCGTGTGATGGCCTTCGGGCGCGCGGGACGGATCGACTGTCGTGGGCTGACCCACCACAAGGATCGGTTCATCCGGCAACAGCCCGGCCTGCGCCTGTTGATAGGTGCGCGCCATCTGGTCCATGCTGGGGGCGATGTGGACATAGGCAAAGGATTTCAGATCGTTACCCGCCGTCCAATCTGGCAGCCCCGACAGCGCCAGATGGATCATTAGGGTGCCGGGGGCGTGGGTGAAAGCGGTCATTTTGGCGTCAAAATCGGTTGCAGTGCCGGTCAAACCGGGCAGGGCGCGTGGGGCGACGCCTGCAATCACCGCGCGACGGGCGTGGATTTCGCGACCATCCGCCAGCAAGATGCCGCCGGCCTTGCCGCTGCTGTGCAAAATGCGGGTAACGCTTTGACCATACTCAATTTTCCCACCCCGCGCCGTGATCGCGGCCACCATGGCGCGCACGATGGTATCTGCACCACCCTTGCCCAAGACCATGCCAAAGGCCTGTCCTGCCATGCCTTCCAGATAAGGAAAGAGAGCGCCACCATCGGTATCGGGGGCGAAATCCAGATGCATGCCCCAAGCGGCCAGCATCGCTTGGACCTTTGAAGATTGGAACGTCTGGGTCAGCCACTCGCGCGGCGATTGCAGCAAAAACCGGGTCATGTCCAGAGTGCCGGACAGACCCTTGGCGCGAAGTGTTTTGAACATGAAATATGAAATCGCACGCAATTTCATCGGGCTAGCCAGAAGGCCGAACAAATGCGGTGCCTCGGTGCCAAAAGCGGTGGTCAGGCGTTCCCAAGTGGCGGCATCTGCGGCGGAATGGCTGGCAATGCGCGCCGTGGTGGCGGCGTGATCCGTGCTGACCCCGCACCATGTCCCATCTGGGAATACGCTGGCGAACGGGTTCGCAACCGGCGCAAACTCCAGCCCATGACCCATCAATTCAGCGCCATGTGCCTTCATGAAGGCTGATCCGGCGAAAAGTGACAGGTTCATGGCCGCCCAGTCATGGCGATAGCCGGGCAGAGTATACGCCCCGGTTTTCACCGCTCCGCCCGCCACCGCAGCCTGTTCGAACAGACCGACGCTCCACCCCCGCGCCGCAAGGTGCAGCGCGCAGGCAAGGGTGTTGTGGCCCGCTCCAACAAAGACAGCGTCATAGGCTTCAGACATTTTCATCTCCAGATGACGCTGGGATATTTGCAAATGCATTTAATTCTGTCTAGTCTGATTCCGTAAGGCGGGACAGCCGCCGCAATCAGGGAGATGACAATGGGTTCTGCGGATGTCTTGGCCGGTCTGGCCGGAATGCTTGCCTCGGGCGGCGTCGAAGTGGTCGATTGCACCGGAGTTCTGGGTCCGAACACGCCGCTTTTGAAGCTGCCACCTGATTTCGCCAAGGACACCCCGGCGATCGAGATTCACCGGATCAGCGAATATGATGCCGATGGCCCGTTCTGGGCGTGGAACTGGTTGAAGGTGGGGGAGCATTCGGGCACCCATTTTGACGCGCCACACCACTGGATCACCGGCAAGGATTACGCCGATGGCTACACCGACACCCTGCCGGTGCAGCGTTTGGTGGCCCCGGTCAACGTTTTGGATTTCGCCGCAGAATGTGGCGCGAACCCCGATTTCTTGCTGACCATTGATCACGTAAAGGCGTGGGAAGCCAAGCACGGCGCGATCAACGCGGGTGAATGGGTGGTTTTGCGGTCAGACTGGGACAAGCGCAGCCATGACGCCGACTTGTTCCTGAACGCCAATGAGACCGGACCGCACACCCCGGGGCCGACGGCCGAGGTGATCGAATACCTCTTGTCCAAGGGCATCGTCGGCTGGGGCAGCCAGTGCATTGGCACTGATGCCGGGCAGGCGGGGGGCATGACGCCACCGTTCCCGGCGCATAACCTGTTGCACAAGAACAATTGTTATGGGCTGGCGTCCTTGGCCAATCTGGACCGGCTGCCGGCCAAGGGGGCCATTCTGATCGCGGCTCCTTTGAAGATTGAACGCGGCACCGGCTCGCCCATCCGCGCACTGGCTTTGGTGGCGCGTTAAGCCATGGCCTTGGATCACATCATCATCGGGTCGGGGATCAACGGGCTGGTTGCGGCCAGCCTGTTGGCCCTGAAGGGTGACAAAGTGTTGGTGTTGGAGCGTGAGGATCGCATCGGGGGCTGTCTGTTCAGCGATGAAATCACGCTACCCGGCTTCAACCATGATGTGATGGCGGCGACGTTTGTCTTGTTCATGACCTCGCCGGCGGGGGCCGCCCTTGGCCCCCATCTGGCGCGGCACGGGTTTGAATACTGCCATTCTGCGCATCCAACCGCCGTACTGCGCCCCGATGGGTCGGCCCTGGTCCTGACCATGGACCATGCGCAAAACGTCAAGGCATTCAATGCCTTGGCGGCAGGGGATGGCGACCGGCATTCCGTGGACGTTGGCGGCATCGGGGCCGATGCGCCGTTCCTGTTTGCGTTGCTGGGGGGCAATCTGTGGTCTTGGGCCACGGCGAAACTGCTGTTCGGACAGGTGCGCAAGCGCGGTTTGCGCGGGCTTGCTGCTTGGATGGGGTCGGCTTTGGCCCCGGCGCGAGGCTGGCTGGAGTCCAACTATCAAAGCCCACTGGTTCAGGCTTTGTGGGCGCCTTGGGTACTGCATTGTGGCCTGACGCCCGAATCTGCCTATTCGGCGCAGATGGGCAAGGTGATTGCCTTTGCGCTGGAGGTTGCCGGCGCGCCGGTTGTCAAAGGCGGCGCTGGGGCTGCGGCGCGGGCGTTTGCCGGGCTGATCGCGGAAAAAGGTGGCGTGATCCGCACTGGCGCGGATGTGGCGCAGATTGAGGTCAAGGATGGCCATGTGACCGGCGTGCGACTGGCGGATGGCGAGGTGATCTTTGCCCGCTCGGTGCTGGCCTCGGTGGCTCCGGCGCAGTTGTACGGACGGCTGTTGGACGTGAACCTGCCGCAGGATCGGGCCGCCACGCAGCAGTTCCGCCATGGGCGCGGCAATTTCCAACTGCATTACGCGCTGGACCGTCCGCCGGAATGGCTGACCCCCGGTTTGGATGATGTGGCGCTGATCCATCTGGCGGATGGCATTGATTCGGTGTCGAAATCCGCCAATGAGGCCGAGCGCGGCATGCTGCCCGCGACGCCCACCATTTGCGTTGGCCAACCACATCGGCTGGACCCGACCCGCGCGCCGGAAGGCAAGGCGATCCTGTGGCTGCAAATCCCGGATGCGCCGCGCGCCATCAAGGGCGATGCTGGCGGTGAGATCACAGCCCGCGACTGGGACGCCGCGCGTGAGGCATTTGCCGACCGGATCGAGTCGATCCTGTCGCGCCATATCAAGGATTTCGCCGCCATCAAACTGGCCCGCCGCGCCTATTCCCCCGCCGATCTGGAGCGGATGAACGTCAATCTGGTCGGCGGCGATCCCTATGGCGGCGCTTGCAGCGTCGATCAGTTCTTCATCTGGCGGCCCTTCGCGCATTCCACCAATGGCACGGGCCAAGTGCGCGGTCTGATCCACATTGGCGCATCCACTCATCCCGGCCCCGGTTTGGGCGGCGGATCGGGCTTCAACGCTGCGAAAAGGTTGGGCGGATGAAAGACAACGCCCCCCGCCTCGGAGAGATTGGGCTGACCAATTTCGCGCCCTATTTGATGAACCGCATCATGGGTCGCTATAACGCCTCTTTGCGCGATGAGATGGCCGACCAAGGGCTAAGCACGCCGAAAATGCGCGCGCTTGCGGTGCTGTCGGTGGTCGAAGGCCCATTGATCCGTGAATTGGCGGTCTATACCGTCGTCGATCCGTCCACCCTGTCGCGATCCTTGGATCAGTTGCAGGCCGATGGCCTGATCCGGCGCGAGGGGGACGCGACCGACAGCCGCGCCGTGCGGGTGTTCATCACCGAGTCCGGGCGGGTGTCGTTCGAGGCGCTTTGGCCGCATATGGCGCAGGCGCAGGCGCGGATGTTTCGCGGCATCCCGGAAGTGGAACGCGCCGTTTTTGTCGCGACGTTGCAGAAAATGCTGACCAATATCAGAAAGCATGACATCTAATGGCCGAACGTTCTTTCAAAGCCGAAGTCGAAGATCTGCGTCTGGGCGCGGGCGAAACCTTTACCGGGGAAGGCATTCTCGCGATCACCAAGGCGCTGCTGGAAAACGGGGTGGGCTATGTGGGCGGCTATCAGGGCGCGCCGATTTCGCATCTGATGGACGTGTTGGCCGATGCGCAAGACCTGCTGGGCGAACTTGGCGTGCGGTTTGAGGCCAACGCAAACGAAGCGGCGGCGGCGGCGATGTTGGCAGCATCGGTGCATTATCCCATTCGCGGTGCGGTGACGTTCAAAGGGTCGGTTGGCGTCAATGTGGCGTCAGACGCGCTGGCCAATCTGGCGTCGTCCGGGGTGACGGGCGGGGCATTGGTGATCGTCGGCGAGGATTACGGCGAAGGGTCCAGCATCATGCAGGAACGCAGCCATGCCTTTGCAATGAAATCACAATTCTGGTTGCTGGATCCGCGCCCCAACCTGCCCGCCATCGTCAAGGCGGTGGGCGACGGGTTTGAGCTGTCAGAGGCCAGCAACACCCCCGTCATGCTGATGGTGCGCATCCGGTCTTGCCATGTGACGGGCAGCTTCCAGACCCGCGACAATGTCCGCCCGGCGCTGACCGTGCGCGATGCCGTGGCCAACCCCCGCAGCGACTTCGCCCGCGTGGTGCTGCCGCCGATGTCTTTCGCACATGAACAGGACAAGGTGAAAAACCGCTGGCCCGCGGCGGAGCGGTTCATCCGGGAACGTGGCTTGAACGAGGTGCTTGGGCCGCAAGCCGATTTTGGCATCGTGGTGCAAGGTGGCATGTACAACGGCCTGATCCGGGCGCTGCAACGGTTGGGTTTGGCGGATGTTTATGGCGCAACCCAAGTGCCGATCTATGTGCTGAACGTGACTTATCCGTTGATATCTGGCGAGTTTCTGGCGTTTTGCGCCGGCAAGGACCATGTGCTGGTGGTCGAGGAGGGCCAGCCGGAGTTTATAGAAACGCAGCTTGGATCTTTCCTTTATCGCGCCGAATCGCAGGTGCGTTTGCACGGCAAGGGCCTGTTCCCGCAGGCGGGTGAATACACCGGGGCGGTGATGCTGGAGGCCGTCACTGGGTTCCTGAAAACCGCTGCGCCCGCGATGCTGGCCGCCGTGGTGCGCGCGCCCAATCAAGACCGCCCGGCCATTCCCGACCTGTCGAAAACCGTGCCGATCCGCCCGCCGGGGTTCTGCACCGGCTGCCCGGAACGCCCGATCTTTGCCGCGATGAAGCTGGTGGAAAAGGAATTGGGCAAGCATCAGATTGCCGCCGACATCGGTTGTCATCTGTTCGCCAGCCTGCCGCCGTTTGAAATCGGTGGGGCCACGATGGGCTATGGTTTGGGGCCAGCGGCCAACGGGGCCTTTGACGGCGGCGGCGACAAACGCGCGGTGGCCATCATCGGCGACGGTGGGTTCTGGCACAACGGGTTGAGTTCGTCGTTCACCAATATGGCTTTCAACAAGTCTGATGGCGTGGCGATTGTGGTGGACAACTTTTATTCGGCGGCGACGGGGGGGCAGGACGTGATGTCCAGCCGCGCCGACAACGTGACGAAGGCCACCAAGAACCCGATTTCCAAGGCGCTGAACGGCATCGGCATCACATGGGTGCGCCAAATCGACCGCACCTACGACGTCAAGCAGATGCGCGACACCATCCGCGAGGCGCTGACCACTGACGCACCGGGGCCGCATGTGATTGTCGCCTCCTCTGAGTGTATGCTGAACAAGCAGCGCCGCGAAAAGCCGTTGCGGGCGGCGGCGATCAAGGAAGGCCGCCGGGTCGATGTTCCGCGCTTTGGCGTGGATGAAGACACCTGCACCGGCGATCACGCTTGTATCCGTTTGTCAGGTTGTCCGTCGTTGTCCCTGAAAAGGCTGGATGATCCACTGCGCGATGATCCGGTGGCCAGCATTGACCAATCCTGTGTCGGCTGCGGCAACTGTGGCGAGGTGGCGGATGCCGCCATCCTATGCCCCAGCTTTTACCGCGCCGATGTGGTCCACAATCCGGGGGCTTGGGAAGCACGGTTCGCAGCCTTGCGCGCCCGCATCATTGGCTGGCTGCAAGCCCGCCGCACCGCCAAACGGTTGGAGTTCCGGGCATGACGCTGCAATCGAATTTGACCGCCGATCCCGCGCTGAACACCATCATCAAGCTGGCGGTTCTGGCCGTGGGCGGGCAGGGCGGCGGTGTGCTGACGGCTTGGATTGAGGCCTTGGCGCGGGCCAATGGCTATATCTGTCAGGCCACTTCGGTCGCGGGCGTGGCGCAGCGCACCGGGGCCACGGTTTACTATGTCGAGATGGCACCGGTTGGTCCGGCCACGCCGATCTTTTCGCTGATGCCGGCGGGCGGCGACGTAGATATCATGATCACCGCCGAGATGATGGAGGCCGGGCGGTCGATCATGCGGGGGTTTGTGACCCCCGATCGCACCACGCTGATTACCTCCACCCACCGCGCGCTGGCGGTCAGTGAAAAGATGACGCCGGGAGATGGCATTGCCGACAGCGCCGAGGTCATGGCGGCGGCGGAAATTGCAGCGCGGCGGTTCATTGCGGCGGATTTCGATGCGCTGGCGGTGGCGCAGGGCTCGGTGATTTCGGCCAGCCTGTTTGGTGCTCTGGCGGGGTCCGAGGTGCTGCCCTTTCCGCGCGCAGCGTTTGAGGCGGTGATTGATGGCAAGGGCGCTGCGGCATCTCTGCGCGCCTTTGCCGCCGGGTACGAGGCGGCGCAGGGCAAGCTGGATGTGGTTGCGGTTGCGGCCAAGCGGCCGGTGCGGCCCATCGGCCCCGCCGCTTTGCTGCAGCTTTGGCAAGATCTGGCAGACCGCGCCGGGCGTTTGCCGGTGGCCGAAATGGCCGTGCTGGGCCTGCGCAAGGTGGTTGAATTTCAGGATCTGGCCTATGGGGCGGTTTACCTGACGCGGCTGGAAGCCGTTCTGGCCCGTGATCGCGCGCCCTATGATCTGACACAACAGGCGGCCAAATACCTCGCCAATGCGATGGCTTATGATGATGTGATCCGGGTGGCTGATTTGAAAACCCGCGCCGGGCGGGCGGATCGGATCGCGGCCGAGATGGGCGCGAAGACGGGCAATGTGGTGCAGGTGACGGAATTTCTGCACCCGCGCGCCGAGGAAATCGTCGGGCTGATGCCCGCCGGGATGGGGGCAAAACTGGCGGCCAGCCCGAAGTGGATGGCGCGGATTGACCGGCTGTTCAACAAGGGGCGGCGGTTGCGCACCGATGGTTTGGTCAGTTTCGCGATGTTGTACGTTCTGGGGGGGATGAAAAAGCGGCGTCTTGGCAGCCTTCGGCACGCGCAAGAGGTGGCACATCTGGAGGCGTGGTTGGCCGTTGCCATGGGCTATCTGGACCGGGATTACGATCTGGCGGTCGAGGTCATCCGCTGTCGGCGGTTGATCAAAGGCTATTCCGACACCCATGCGCGTGGGCTGTCCAAGTTTGATCGGGTGCTGGAGGGGGTCGCTTTGGTTGCGGGCCGCCCGGACGCGGCCGATTGGGCGCGGCGGCTGCGCGAGGCGGCTTTGCAGGATGAAGAGGGCAAGGCGCTGGCGGGGGCTTTGGCCACGGTGCGCAGTTTCGTCTGACCCTGGGTCCAAGCCTAACCGCAGCTGATCCGGGCCATTCCTGCGATCCGAGGCCCCGGATCACGTCCGGGGCAGCAGGGTTTACGCGCTCAGCGCCCGATAGGCGCCATTCCAATAGGTCAGGGCGCCCGCATCGGGCGTGCTGCGGATGGCCTGAACCTGGCCAATAACGATGGTGTGGGTGGCGCGGTCAATCATCTCGTCGATCGTGCAGTCAAAGGCCGTCGGTGCCCCCACCAACAGGCGCGCGCCAGTCACTGCCGTTTCCCATTCCGCACCGTCATATCGGGCTGGGCCTTTGACGCCGGTCACACCGGAAAATCGCTCGGCCACCGGCTGATGCGCGGCACCAAGGCAGGACCAGCCAAAAAAGCCGGTCGCCTTCAACACGGCAAAGCTGGAGGATTGGCGGTTGACGCAAACCAGCAGCGTTGGCGGCTCAACCGACAGCGACACCGCCGAAGTGACGATCAGCCCGTTGGCCTCATCCCCGGTGCCGGTGGTGATCAGGCTGCAATTGCCGATGACGCCGCGCATGGCGGTTCGGAAACTGATCGGGTCTGGCGATGTCATGGCGCGTCCTTGGTGGCCTCGCCGATGCGTCCGGCGAGGCTGTAGGTAGGGGATATTTGCCCGAAGGCAAAGGGTTGACGGGGCGGGGCCACCGAAAAATCTGGCCCCGGCCCGGCCTAGCGTATCCCCGCCGCTGTCAGTTTCGGCAGCACTTCGTCGCGGAAATAGGGGAATTCGGCGACGTAATCGACAAAGGACAGGGTGGTGCCCGCAAAACCCGTCGCGTGCAGTTTCAGGATGCCTTCGGCCACGTCATCTGGCGTGCCGATCAGCGGAAAGCCGCCATGCCCCAGCGCGAACAGGTGCTTGATCTGCGCCAACAGATCGTGGGGAAAGCTGTGGGCATGGGCGAATTGCAGGTTCACCAGATTGTCGATGGCGTCGGTGTCGCCGTTGTCGACCGCTGTGTGCTTGGCAAAAGCCTCGGCCTCCGCGCGGGTGGGGCGGCAAATGACGTGGCTGAAGGTCAGCACATCGATCTTGCGGCCTTTGGCCTTGGCCTGCGCCTTCAGATCCGCGATTTCACCTTTGGAGCGGTCGAGATCAATCGCCGGGGTGAACAGGAAGTTGGCGTTGTCGGTGGCAAACTCACGCCCCTGCGGGCTGCCTGCGGCATTGATGATCGGGACCGACCCGCGCACCGGGGCCGGGTTGCCCTTGATCTTCTTGGCCTTGAAGTATTTGCCATCCCAATCGAAATGTTCGTTCGATGCCCATAGCTTGCGGATCAGATCGAACCATTCCTGCGCATAAGCATAGCGGGTTTCATGGTCATCGGGCAGGGTCAGACCCAAGGCCTCATATTCTGGCTTGTTCCAGCCAGCGACGATGTTCAGACCTGCGCGGCCATGGCCAATCTGGTCGATGGTGGCGATCTGTTTGGCCACCACCGCCGGGTGGTTGGCGGCGGTGTGGATGGTGGCAAACACCGCGATGTTCTTGGTGGCCGCCAGCAGGCCCGCGGCCCAGGTCATCGTCTCCAGCACGTTGCCGTGAAAATCGGTTTCGCCGCCATAGCCGATCCAGCGCGCGATCGGCAACATGAAATCAATCCCGGCCTCATCCAGCATTTTTGCCAGCTTCAGGTTGTTGTCCCAGGAATTGTCCCAACGCTCGGCAATCTTGGTGGGTGTCATGCCGGAGGAGCAGTTGCTGGAAAAAGTGCCCAAGCGGAAGCGGTCGCCCGACAGCATCGGGTTCTGAGTCATGATGGTCTCCCTGTGGTTTTTGATTTATTTTATGTTTGAAAGTCTATCGTAAAATCGCATTGCGTCAACGGGTTTTGCGGGGGATTGTGGGGGCTGGCAGGGGGCGCGCGACATGGTGAAAAAAATCGTTCAAGTTCAAAATGATGCGGTGGAGTCAGGGTTTGATTACCGCTGGCATCTGGCGCAATCGGCGGTCGAGGTTGAGGCGACCGAGTTGGAATTCGCGCTGATGCGGACGTTTGAGGGATTCGGGCGCTGGCAGTCGGAATGTCTGGCCGGGGTGTGCGATCTGGCGGCGACGGGGCCGGAGAACGCGCTTTTGCACATCATCCGGATGAATGAGCGGCCCAAGACGATGAAGGATCTGGCGCGGCTGACCAACCGCGATGATGTGCCCAACATGCAGTATTCGCTGCGCAAGCTGTTGGGGGCGGGGCTGGTGGAACGCAAGGGGGCTGGGCGGTCCGGTGTGACCTATCAATGTACGGACGACGGACGGCGGGTGACCGATGACTACAGCGCGCTGCGCCGTCGGTTGCTGCTGACCGAAATCGCCAGCTTGCCGGGGTTTTCGGTACGGCTGGCCGAGGCGGCGCGCACGCTGAATGTGCTGTCGGGCATTTACGAAGAGGTGGCGCGGGTGGCGGCCACCCATCGTCCGGGGCGGCGGTCTTAGCTGCGCAGCAACGCTGTCAGTGCTGCGATCAATGTCTCAACGCCCGTCAGCGTGGTCAGAGCGCCGGGCGACAGGCGCAACGTTTGGCTGCGGGCATCGGTGGTGATGCCTTGGGCACGCAGGGCGCCCACGATTTGCGGGGCGGGGTGGCTGTCAGGCAGCCGCAGCATGATCGAACCGCCGCGTTTGGCGGGATCGCGGGGCGTCAGCAGGGGCAGGGCCAGATCATCCGCTGCCGCGATCAGCCGGGCGGTCAGGTCGCGGTTGTGCGCCAACAGGGCCGACATGTCCTGACCCGCGTGCCAGTCCAGCGCAGGCAGGCTGGCCAGAGCCGCCATCACCCCCGGTGTGCCGTTGTCAAAGCGGCGAATGTCGGGGGCGTAGGCAAAGGCGGTGATGTCCCAGTTGAACGGGTTGGGTTGCGAAAACCAGCCGCGCAGTTCGGGGTGGCAATGCGCAATCAGGCGCGGCGAGACGTATAAAACCCCCGCGCCCGGCGTGCCGCACATCCATTTCAAGCTGGTGGACAGGGTGAAATCCACCTCGGGGGCCATCACGTCATAGGGGATCAGGCCCGCCGCTTGGGTGATGTCGGTGCCGATCAGTGACCCCATGCGGCGGCCATGCGCGACCATGCGGTGCAGGTCGATGCGGTGGCTGGAGGTCGAGGACACCCATGTCAGCAGGGCAAGCCCCACATCGGGCGTCCAGGCGTCGATGAAATCATCGTCCTCGACATAGGCCGCGCCTTGCCGCAGGGGCACAGTGTGCAGGGTGAAGCCGTATTTCTCGGCCATCCCCGCCAACAGAAAGTGGTTGGAGGGAAAACAATCGGCCCCCACCAACACGCGACGGCCCTTCAGATGCCCTTGCGGCAGCGATGCCAGCAGGGTGTGGAAAGACGCGGTAACGTTTTCGGTGGTGGTCAAGCTGTGCGGGGGGGCGTTCAGAATGGCCCGCCAGCGGTCGATGAACCGCGCCCTAGCCCCAAGGGCATAGGCCCATTGGCCATCATCCGGCTTGCCCCAGACAAAAGCGAATTCAGCCAAGGCCCCGGCCAGATCGCGGGCCTTGCCGGGGTACATGCCGATGGAATGGTAGAGGAAATAGGTGTCGGACATGGGTTACTCGGTCAGATAGGGGGCGGGGGCATAGCGGGGGGACAGGCCGGGGTTGGCGGTGGCAAGGGCGGACAGCGTCGCCAGTATGGCAGGTTTGCCATACTGCGCCAAAGCTTCAAACGGGCCGCGCGGAAAGTTCAGGCCCAGTTTCATTGCGGTGTCGATGCCTGCGGGCGTGGTGCCGCCCTCGGCCAGCAGCCATGCGGCCTCGTTGATCAGGGTGGCTTCTATGCGCAGGGCGATTGCTGGATTGGCGGCAGGCTGCACCAGGGCGGGATGGAGGAAGCCTTGCCCGGTCTTGCGGCCCAGATGGCCCGAGGCTACTTGCGCGCGCAGGGCATCAAAGACGTGATAGCGGGGGTGGTTTGCCATCGCCGCGGACAGCCCTTCGGTGGCGGCCAGATTGATGTCGGCCCCGATCAGGTCGATCAACGCGAAAGGGCCAAGCCGGTAGCCCTGCGCCATCATCGCCGCGTCGATCTGTGCCGCGATGTGCCCTTCTGCCAACAAGGCCAAGGCCTCGCCGTAATAGGGGCGGGCACAGCGGTTGACGATGAAACCGGGGCGGTCTGGGCATTGGATGACGGTCTTGCCTGCGGCTTCGGTCAATTGCCGTGCCAAAGTCAGCGCATCGGTGTTTGTGCCTGCGTGGGGGGCCAGTTCGACCAGCTTCATCGCTGTGGGCGGGTTGAAGAAATGCAGTGCCAGAACGCGGCCACGGTGTTGTGCGGTGCTTGCGATGGTGCTGACAGGAATGGACGAGGTGTTGGTGGCCAGCACCGCATCCGGTGTCAGGATGGATTCCAGCGCGGCGAACAGCGCCTGCTTGGCGTCCAACCGTTCCACAATCGCCTCGATCACCAATGCGCAGGGGGCCAGTGCGGTCAGGCTTTCCACCACGGTCAGCTTGGACAGGGTGGCGTCCCGCGCCGCAGCGGTCAGCTTTCCGGCGGTGACGCGGTCGGTCAGCGCCTGTTCCATGCGGGCAGGGGCGGAGGTGCGGGCGGGGGCGTGGGCGTCGGTGGCGATGGTGGCAAAGCCTGCCTGTGCAAACACTTGCGCGATGCCCAGACCCATGGTGCCCAGCCCAACAATGCCAACGGTCTGCATCATTGCCCCCGGAACTGTGGTTTGCGTTTGGCGCGGAAGGCGGCGATGCCTTCGGCCTTGTCGGCGGTGTCCATCAACGCCTCAAACCCTGCGCGTTCGACGCCAAAGGCCAGCGTGGACTCACCACCCGCCAGCAGCGCGACCTTGGCGGCTTGCAGTGCCAGCGGCGCGCGGGTGACGATGCGGTCGGCAAGGGTTGTGGCTGTGGCAATGACGGCGATGTCGGTGACATAACCCGCAATACCCCAGTCATAGGCGGTCTGGCCGTCGATCACCTCGCCCATCAGCACCATGCGGCTGGCACGGGAACGGCCTGCCAAAGCCAGCAAGCGTTGGATGCCCCCCGCGCCGGGGATCAGGCCAAGATTGGTTTCGGGCAGACCCAGCTTTGCATCGGCCGCCACCACCAGCAGATCGGCCATCAAGGCCAGTTCCAGCCCGCCGCCAAGCGCAAAGCCATCGACCGCCGCAATCAGCGGCTTGGAGAATCCCCGGATTGCCGCCCAATGGCCCTTGCGCGGATCGACGGCGGCCTGCGCAGTGGTTTTGGTTTCAATCTCGGCAATATCGGCCCCTGCGGCAAAGTTGCCATTGTGGCCGTGGATCACGACTGCACGCACCCTTGGGTCAGCATCCGCTTGCGCCAAAGCCAGCGCGATATCCGCCAGCATCGCGGTGTTTAGCGCGTTTTTGGCATCGGGACGGTTCAGGGTGACTTGCACCCATCCGTCATGCGGGGTGATCAGCAGATGTTCCATGCCAGCACTCTGCACCGCTGCGGCAAAACTGCAAGGGATAAATTTCAAGCTTGAAATTGTTTTCGCCCGGTGTCAGGCTGTGTGCAACGCACAAAGAGGAGAGTGGCGATGAAGGTTCTGTGTTTGGGCGGTGGTCCGGCTGGGCTTTATTTTGCAATCTCGATGAAACTGCGCGACCCGTCGCATCAGGTGGTGGTGATGGAGCGCAACAAGGCCAATGATACTTTTGGCTGGGGCGTCGTGCTGTCGGATGATGCGCTGGGGCGGATGCAGAAGAACGATCCGGTTTCGACCGAGGCGATCCGCAGCAACTTTGCCTATTGGGACGACATTGCCGTGGTGCACAACGGGGTGCGCACTGTCTCGGGCGGGCATGGCTTTGCCGGCATTGGCCGCAAGGCAATGCTGATCCTGTTGCAGGCACGGGCGCGCGAGCTGGGGGTAGAGCTGCGCTTCGAAACAGAGTTCAAGTCGGCCGAAGAATACCGCAAGGAATATGACATCGTCGTCGCCACCGATGGCATCAATTCACTGGTGCGGCGCGAATACCAAGAGGTGTTCCAGCCCGACATTGATCTGCGCAAATGCAAGTTCGTCTGGCTGGGGACCCATGCCAAGTTTGACGACGCCTTTACCTTCATCTTCGAGAAGACCGAACATGGCTGGGTCTGGGCGCATGTCTATCAATTTGACGACAACACCGCGACCTTCATCGTCGAATGCCTGCCCGACACCTGGGACCGCTGGGGCTTTGCCGATATGTCGAAAGAGGACACGGTGGAAACCTGCCGCAAGATTTTTGCGGCTCACCTTGGCGGCCATGATCTGATGTCAAACGCGGCGCATTTGCGCGGGTCTGCAGTGTGGATGCAGTTCCCCCGTGTGATCTGCGGCACATGGTATCATGAAAACGTGGTGCTGATGGGTGATGCCGCGGCGACGGGGCATTTTTCCATCGGCTCGGGGTCACGGCTGGCCTTTGACAGTGCGATTGCACTGGCGGAATATCTGCATTCCGAACCCGATCTGAAATCGGCCTTCGAGCGCTATCAGGCCGAACGCCGGGTAGAAGTGTTGCGCCTGCAATCGGCAGCGCGCAACAGTCTTGAATGGTTTGAGGAGTGCGAACGCTATCTTGACCTGCCGCCACAACAATTCGCCTATTCACTGCTGACCCGCTCTCAGCGGATTTCCCATGAAAACCTGCGCCTGCGCGATCCGAAATGGCTGCGCGAAACCGAAGATTGGTTTGCCGCCCAATACGGTGGCCAACCGGGCCGCGCGCCGATGTTCGCGCCCTTCCAACTGCGCGGCATGGCGTTGGTGAACCGGGTGGTCGTATCGCCGATGGCGCAATACCGAGCGGTGGAGGGTGTGCCGGGTGATTGGCATTTTGTCCACTATGCCGAACGCGCCAAGGGCGGTGCCGGGCTGGTCTATACGGAAATGACCTGTGTGTCGGCCAATGGGCGGATCACCCCCGGCTGTACGGGGCTGTACACCCCCCGGCATGAATTGGCATGGAAGCGGATCAACGATTTCATCCACACCGAAACGCAGGCCAAGACCTGTTGCCAGATTGGCCATGCGGGTCGCAAAGGGTCGACGCAAGTGGGTTGGGCCGATGCTGATGCGCCGCTGGTGTCGGGGAACTGGCCTTTGCTGTCGGCCAGCGCCATCCCATGGCAGACCGGCAATGCAACACCCAAGGCCATGGACCGCGACGATATGGACAAGGTGCTGCGCCAATTCATCAAATCGGTGGAAATGGCCGAGGGTGCCGATTTCGACATGATCGAATTGCACGCCGCCCATGGCTATCTGATCTCATCCTTCATCTCGCCGCTGTCGAACCTGCGGACCGATGAGTATGGTGGCAGTCTGGAAAACCGCATGCGCTATCCGTTGGAGGTGTTCCGCGAAATGCGCGCGGCCTGGCCGGGGCACAAGCCGATGTCGGTGCGGATTTCCGCAACCGATTGGGTCGATGATGGCGTCACCCCCGCCGAAGCTGTGGACATCGCCACCATGTTCGCGATGGAGGGGGCCGATATCATCGACGTTTCGGCGGGTCAGACCAGCACCGAGGCCAAGCCGATTTATGGCCGCATGTTCCAGACGCCTTTCAGCGACCGCATCAGGAATGAGGCGGGGCTGGCCACGATGGCCGTCGGCAACATCACCGAGGCCGAGCAGGTCAACCAGATCCTGCTGGCGGGGCGGGCCGATCTGGTCTGTCTGGCGCGTCCGCATCTGGCCGATCCGTATTGGACCTTGCATGCAGCCGTGGTGCAGGGCGACACTGGCACCGAATGGCCGAAACCCTATCTCGCCGGGCGCGATCAGGCGCGGCGGCTGGTGCAGAAATCCGAAGGCGTGATCCGGGTATGAACCTGTCCTGCAAACGCGTGCTGATCACCGGCGGCGGGTCGGGGGCGGGGGAAAACCTGGCGCTGGGCTTTGCGCAGGCCGGGGCCGAGGTGGTGATCGCCGGGCGCAGGCTGGATGCGCTGCAGGCGGTGGCTGCGCGCGCCTCGGGCATCCGGCTGGTGCAGGCCGATGTGACGGATGAGGCGTCGGTGGCCGCGATGTTTGCCGTCGCCGGGCCTTGCGACATTGTGATCGCCAATGCGGGTGCGGCGGATTCGGGCACCATGGCGAAGACCACGCTGGCGCAGTGGAATGCGATGATCGCAGTGAACCTGACGGGCGTGTTCCTGACCCTGCGCGACGGCCTGAACCAGATGCCGGGCTGGGGGCGGCTGATTTCTGTGGCCTCCACGGCGGGCCTGAAGGGATATGCCAAGGTGGCCCCCTATGCAGCGGCAAAACACGGGGTGATTGGGTTGACCCGCAGCCTCGCCTTGGAAATCGCCCGGCGTCCGGTGACGGTGAACGCGATTTGCCCCGGCTTTCTGGACACGCCGATGACCGACCATTCGGTGCAGGTGATTGCCGAGAAAACCGGGCGCAGCCTGGATCAGGCCCGCGCGGCCCTGGAGACGATGAGCCCGCAGAACCGGCTGATTGCGCCGTCCGAAGTCACCGCCATGGCGCTTTTCCTCTGCGGTCCGGGGTCAGAGGGCATCAACGGTCAGGCCTTGTCGATTGCCGGGGGCGAGATATGAGCGACCTGTCCAAACGCCGCCTGAAAATGTGGATCCGCATGCTGGGCGTCACCCGCGCCAGCGAAAGCCATCTGCGCGCGTTTTTGCGGGTGGAACATGACACCACATTGCCGCGCTTTGACGTGTTGGCCGCGCTTTATCGGCGTCGCGATGGTGTGACGATGTCTGAATTGTCGCGGATGCTGCTGGTGTCCAATGGCAACGCGACGGCAGTGGTGGACCGGCTGGAAAAAGACGGGCTGGTGCGGCGCACCCAATCCGAGGCGGACCGGCGCACGGTGTTTGTGGCGATGACGCCGGAAGGTCTGGTCCGTTTCGAAGGGCTTGCCACCGACCATGAACGTGAGGTGGACCGGGTCTTCGCTGGCCTGTCAGAGGCCGATCTGGACGCGTTGACCGAAATTTTGAAAAGGATGGGCAAGTGACGCAATTGGCACATTACCAGCCGCAGCATTTCTTGTGGGAGGTCAGCGACCGCGTGGCCGTTCTGCGCCTGAACCGGCCGGATCGTAAAAATCCCCTGACCTTCGACAGCTATGCCGAGTTGCGCGACCTGTTCCGCGATCTGGTTTACGCGACGGATGTGGATGTGGTGGTCTTTGCATCGAACGGCGGCAATTTCTGTTCGGGCGGCGATGTGCATGACATCATCGGGCCGCTGATCGGCCTGCCGATGAAGCAATTGCTGGAATTCACCAGGATGACCGGCGATCTGGTCAAGGCGATGATCTCCTGTGGCAAACCGATCATTGCGGCGGTCGATGGGGTGGCGGTGGGTGCGGGCGCCATCCTTGCCATGGCGTCTGATCTGCGGCTGGCGACGCCCGAGGCCAAATGCGCCTTCCTGTTCACGCGGGTGGGACTTGCGGGCTGCGACATGGGTGCCTGTGCGATGCTGCCCCGCATCATCGGGCAGGGTCGCGCGGCAGAGCTTTTGTACACCGGGCGGACCATGTCGGCGGCTGAGGGCGAGCGGTGGGGGTTCTGGAACGCCCTGCATTCGCCCGAGACGCTGGAGGCCGAGGCGCGGGTCTTGGCCGAACGTCTGGCCTCTGGCCCGACCTTTGCGCATTCCATCACCAAGACCCAGTTGAACCACGAATGGAACATGGGGCTGGAGCAGGCGATCGAGGCCGAGGCGCAGGCGCAGGCGATCTGCATGCAGACCAAGGATTTTGAGCGGGCCTACCACGCCTTTGTCGCCAAGGAACGGCCGGTGTTTGCAGGCGACTGAGAGCGGGGGCCAGCCCCCGCACCCCCGGGATATTTGAGCCAGAATGAAAGGCGCAAGGCGGATGAGCGACAAGAGTTTCCTCGAATGGCCCTTCTTTGAGGCGCGGCATCGGGAGTTGGCTACGGCTCTCGAGGCTTGGTGCGCTGAAAATCTGCCGGTCGACCACGCCGACATCGATGCCGCCTGTCTCGGATTGGTGGCCAGTCTGGGCGCAGGGGGTTGGTTGCAGCACTCGGGCGGGGTGCTGGACGTGCGGACCCTGTGTCTGATCCGCGAGACTTTGGCGCGCCATGACGGCTTGGCGGATTTTGCCTTTGCCATGCAGGGGTTGGGCATGGGAGCGGTGTCTTTGTTTGGCAACGATGCGCAGCGCGACTGGCTGCCACGCACGCGGGCGGGCACCGCGATTGCGGGGTTTGCGCTGACCGAACCGGCCTCGGGGTCCGATGTCGGCGCGACCGCGACGACGGCGCTGCGCGGGCAGGGCGGCTGGGTTCTGAACGGCGAGAAGACCTATATCTCGAACGGCGGCATTGCCGATGTCTACGTGATCATCGCGCGCACCGGTGAGGCGCCGGGGGCCAAGGGGTTGTCGGCGTTCCTGATGCCCGCCGATGTGGCCGGGCTGTCGGTGCTGGGGCGGATCGAGGTGATGGCGCCGCATCCCTTGGCACATCTGGGGTTGCGCGATGTGATGCTGCCCGAGGGCGCGTTGATCGGGCGGGCCGGGGACGGTTTCAAGATTGCGATGGCGGTGCTGGATGTGTTCCGCTCTACCGTTGGCGCAGCGGCTTTGGGCTTTGCGCGCCGTGCGCTGGACGAGGCTTTGACGCGCACGCAAAGCCGCCGCATTCAAGGGGCGGCGCTGTCGGAATTGCAGATGGTGCAGGGGCATCTGGCGGATATGGCTGTGCAAGTGGATGCGTCGGCGTTGCTGATCTACCGGGCGGCTTGGGTCAAGGATCAAGGGGCGGCACGGGTATCGCGCGAAGCGGCAATGGCCAAGCTTTACGCCACCGAAGCCGCGCAGAAGGTGATCGACATGGCGCTGCAATTGCATGGCGGCGATGGGGTGCGGCACGGCTTCGCGGTTGAGGCGTTGTACCGGGAAATCAGGGCCTTGCGGATTTACGAGGGCGCCTCGGACGTGCAGCGTATCATCATCGCGCGGAGCATTCTGGGATGACTTATTCAAGGCTTGTCCAGATTGAATTCAACCACTGCGATCCTGCCGGGATTGTGTTTTATCCGCGCTATTTCGAGATGACCAACTCTGTCGTCGAGAATTTCTTCGCCGATGTTGTGGGGCGGTCCTTCGCACAGATGCACAGCGCGGCGCAGAACGGGGTGCCGACGGTGTCGTTGCAGGCCACCTTCCTCGCACCGTCGCGGCTGGGCGATAAGGTGCTGTTTTCCTTAAAGGTTATGAACGTTGGACGGTCCTCTGTCGCCGTGAAGATCACCGGGGTTTGCGACGGGCAAGACCGGATGCAGGCCGATCTGACTTTGGTGTGGATTGACGATATGAAGGCTGCCCCTTGGCCCGACGCGATGCGGGCGGCGCTGGTGGGCTACAAGGAGGCGGCGCAATGAGCCACGAAATCTTACACCCGAAAAACTGGAAACCAGCGCGGGGCTACGCCAATGGGGTGGCCGCAAGTGGCCGGATGGTTTTCACTGGCGGGTTGATCGGTTGGAATGCCGAGCAAGTGTTCGAAACTGATGACTTTGCGGAACAGGTGGCGCAGGCTTTGCGGTCTATCGTCGAGGTGCTGGCCTGTGCTGGCGCACGCCCCGAACATCTGGTGCGGCTGACATGGTATGTCACGGATAAGGCAGACTACCTGGGCAGCTTGAAAGAGATCGGACAGGCGTACAAGGACATCATCGGGCGACATTACCCGGCCATGGCCTTGGTGCAGGTGGTGGCCTTGGTCGAGGACCGTGCAAAGGTCGAAATAGAGGCGACGGCGGTGGTGCCGCAGGGCGAATAGGGGGCTGACATGCTGGGACCAACGGGACATCTGGACACCTTCACGCGCGACCGCTTGCCTGCCCCGCAAGATTGGCCGCAGATCAATCTGGGCGATTTCAACTACCCGGAGTTCATGAACGCGGCCGTCGAATTGACCGACCGCATGGTGGACAAGGGCTTTGGCGACAACATCGCGCTGATTGGCAACGGACGGCAGCGGACCTACAAGGAATTGACCGATTGGTCGAACCGCATCGCGCATGCCTTGGTGGAAGATTACGGCGTAAAGCCCGGAAATCGCGTGATGATCCGGTCTGCCAACAACCCGGCAATGGTGGCGTGCTGGTTGGGGGCAACCAAGGCGGGGGCGGTGGTGGTCAACACCATGCCGATGCTGCGCGCGGGCGAATTGGGGCAGATTGTCGACAAGGCCGAGATCGGCATTGCGCTTTGTGACACAAGGTTGATGGAAGAACTGGTGGCCTGTGCCAAACACTCGCACCATCTGAAAACCGTGATCGGCTTTGACGGCACCGCCAACCATGATGCGGAACTGGACCGGGTGGCCTTGTCCAAACCGGTGCGCTTTGTGGCCCCAAAGGTGGGGCGCGATGATGTGGCGTTGATCGGCTTCACCAGTGGCACGACCGGAGAGCCGAAGGGCGCGATGCACTTTCACCGCGATCTGATGATCATCGCCGATGGCTATGCGCGCGAAGTGTTGCAGGTGGTGCCGACGGATGTGTTCGTGGGCAGCCCCCCTTTGGCCTTTACCTTTGGACTGGGCGGGTTGGCGGTGTTTCCCTTGCGCTTTGGCGCGGCGGCGGCGCTGTTGGAGCAGGCGACCCCGTTGAACATGATAGAGTTGATCCAGACCCACAAGGCGACGGTGTGCTTCACCGCGCCAACTGCGTATCGGGTGATGCTGAAGGCGATGGAAGAGGGTGCGGACCTGTCGTCCTTGCGCGCGGCGGTGTCGGCTGGCGAGACTTTGCCCGCGCCGGTCTATGCCGAATGGATGGCGAAAACCGGCAAGCCGATGCTGGACGGCATTGGCGCCACCGAGATGCTGCACATCTTTCTGACCAACCGGTTTGAAGATCACAGCCCCGCCTGCACAGGTCGTCCGGTGACGGGATATGAGGCGCGGATCGTCGGGCCGGACATGGAAGACCTGCCGGTGGGTGAAGTGGGCCGGTTGGCGGTGCGCGGACCGATCGGTTGCCGCTATCTGGCGGATGAGCGCCAGAGCAAATATGTGCGCGATGGTTGGAACCTGACCGGCGACAGCTTTTGGAAGGACGCCGAGGGGCGCTTTCACTTTGCGGCGCGGTCGGATGATATGATCATCTCGGCGGGCTACAACATCGCCGGGCCAGAGGTGGAGGCGGCGTTGTTGTCGCACCCCGATGTTCTGGAATGCGCGGTGATCGGGGTGGCGGATGAAGAGCGCGGCCAGATCGTCGAGGCGCATGTGGTGCTGGCCGAAGGGCGCGCGGCTGATGCGGTGATGGTCAAGCTGTTGCAAGACCATGTGAAACGGATGATTGCGCCCTATAAGTACCCGCGTCGGGTGATCTTCGTGCGCGCTTTGCCCAAGACACAAACAGGCAAGATCCAGCGCTTTCGGTTGCGGGATGGTGCCGCTACGTAAGGGTAAATGGGGGAGGCGTGGGCGTCGGATCTGGCGTTGATTCTGTTGGCCTTGCCTGTGCTGCCGCCAATATGTGCCGTGATAGCCGCTTTGGTGCGGCTGACCCGCAAAGGCCCTGCATAATTGTGCAGACATGGATCTGCCGCGAAGGCGCGGCCTTTGACATCATCTAATTCCACTCGATGTCCTTGGATGCCGAAGCGCGACGGCCAGCGGTTCTGGCCAGCAGTAACCCTTAGAGGCTGTGTTTCCAAGCCAAGGGCGCTCCGCGTGTCACCCGATTGGGACGGTCAATGCGCCGCGCGTGATTGGGTTAGTCGCCGCAACTTGTCCGCGTGCCAAAGGGCGATGTGTCCTTGGTCGGCCCGCGCCCCGCGCCGCCCGAAGAGATTGCGGCCTTTCCCGCCGCCGCGTTGAAAGGTTTGGCGTTTTTTCTCGGCGCCACCGGGGCACGGCAAGTGGCAGGGCGCGCGGGCGATGTCTTGGCTTGGGGGGAACGCTTGGGCGGACGGGCGCGTTGCGTGCAGTTAGCGGGACAAGCGAATCGATTACATTCTTTTTTTTGAATGCGATGGGCCGTTGCCCTGCCAGTGCATTTGTGGCAAAACCCGAAGAAAGAAAATTCAGACCGATGAGTTCAGACATGAGCGACTACGCTGCCCGCCGCGTGATGATGGTCGATACCCAGGTTCGCCCTTCGGATGTCACCAAGTTTCCGATCATTGCCGCCATGCTGGCCGTCCCGCGTGAGGTCTATGTGCCGCGCGACCGCCGTGAAGCGGCCTATGTCGGCGAAAACGTCGACATCGGTTCGGGACGGGTGATGCTGGAGGCGCGCACCTTCGCCAAGCTTTTGGACGCGCTTGATATTCTGAAAACAGAAATCGTTCTCGATCTGGGCTGCGGTCTTGGCTATTCCACCGCCGTAATCGCCCGTCTGGCCGAGGCTGTGGTGGCAGTCGAAGAAGATGACGCGCTTGCCGCCGAGTCACAGCGCAGCTTTTCGACCGAAGGCGTCGACAATGCTGCCATCGTGGTCGGACCGATTGCCGCAGGCGATGCCAAACATGGGCCTTATGATGTGATCATGGTGCAGGGTGGCGTCGAGGTGATCCCGCAGGCGCTGCTGGCGCAGTTGAAGGATGGCGGCCGCATCGGTGCTGTCTTCATGGAGGGCGCATTGGGCGTGGCCCGCGTCGGCCATAAGGCCGATGGCCGGGTGACGTGGCGCTTTGCCTTCAACGCAACGGCCCCGGTGTTGCCGGGCTTTGCCGCAGTGCCCGCGTTCGTTTTGTAAGTAGGCTGACCTTTGGCTATTGGGCCAAGGGTGCGTGCAAGGCGCAGTTCCGCGCCGGGAAAGAGGGTTTTTATGCGTAGTTTCTGGGCCATGTGTGCCATCACTGCTGCCATGTTTGCAGCCCCCATGGCGCGCGCCGAAACCTTGGCCGACGCCCTGATCGCAGCCTATAAGACGTCGAATCTGCTGGATCAGAATCAGGCCGTTCTGCGTGCCGCGGACGAAGATGCGGCGATTGCGGTGGCCAAGCTGCGCCCGGTTGTGGATTTCGTTGTGCAAGGGGGCTGGCGCAAGCTGGACAACCCTTCGGTGCCGGCCGCGAATTATGACACTTTCGCCGGTTCGATGACGCTGTCGGCCTCGGTGCTGATCTACGCGGGTGGCCGTGGCAAAATGGGTGCCGAGGTGGCGCGCGAGGCGGTGCTGTCAACCCGCGCGGCTTTGGTGAACGTGGAACAAGAGGTGCTCTTGGCGGCGGTGTCGGCCTATGTCGATGTCCGCCTGCAGGCGGAAATCGTGTCGCTGCGCGAGTCGAACACCCGTTTGATCACGCAAGAATTGCGCGCGGCCAAGGATCGCTTTGATGTCGGCGAAGTCACGCTGACCGATGTGTCTTTGGCAGAGGCGCGGCTGGCTGCGGCGCGTTCGGGACTGGCTGCGGCTCAGGGCAACCTGATGATTGCGCGCGAACGCTACAAGGCGGCCACCGGGGCCTATCCGGGCAATCTGGCCGGGCTGCCAAAGCTGCCGAAAACCGCGAATTCGCAAGATGAGGCGCGGGCCGCGGCGGTGCGCGGTCACCCCTTCGTCATTCAGGCGCAGCACGAGGCCAAGGGTGCAGAACTGCGCGTGGCAATGGCCAAGGCGGGGCTTGGGCCCACCATCAGCGGTCAGGCGTCGATCTCTGAGGATTTCGAAGGTGTCGGCACCACCGGTCTTGGCCTGTCGCTGAACCAGACCCTTTACGCGGGCGGCGAGCTGTCGGCTGTCTATCGCAAGTCCTTGGCGGGCAAAGAGATTGCGCAGGCCAGCCTGCACCAGACCTCTGTTGTGGTGGCCGAAAATGTGGGCCGCGCCTGGGCCAACCTGGCCATGGCGGGAGCGTCCATAAACGCCGGATCGCAGCAGGTTTCTGCGGCACAAAAGGCCTTCGACGGCGTGCGCGAAGAGGCGACTTTGGGCGCACGCACCACGTTGGATGTGTTGAACGCCGAACAGGAATTGCTGAACGCGCGGGCCACCAAGCTTGAGGCTGAAGCCAGCCGTTACGTCGGCACCTATCAGCTGTTGTCCGCGATGGGCAAGTTGACAGCCGAACACCTGAACCTTGGCATCGCGGTGTTTGACCCCGAAGCCTATTACGACGCGGTGAAAAACGCGCCGGCCACTTCGGCCCAAGGCAAGGCTTTGGACAAGATTTTGGGCAAAATCGCCAACTGATCTGCGTTGCGCGCTACAAGATCGGGCGTTCCCTGCCGCAGGGGGCGCCCGTTTTGTTGTGGCCTGTAGATTTGTGACGAAATCGAGGCGTTTGGTCAGTTCCAACCTTGCGCCAATTCCTTGTCTTGTGGGGCATCTGGTGCGTGTTGCCTTCGATCGGGTTTAACCGATGAAACGCATCCGCAACATACACTGGCAGTGCCTGTCTTGGGTTTCCGTCAATCTGAATCAGATTGAAGAAAATCCGCTCTGACGGTAGACTGATTTTGGGATTTGGCATGTGAGTTGGGATTGGTGAATGTCTGAGGCACTGAATTCGACCGAGATTGAAGATGTGCTGTCCTCGATCCGCAGGCTGGTATCCGAAGACCTGCGGCCTGCTGCCCGCTCTGCCACGGTTGGGGGCCCCGTCACCTTCGGCGACAAACTGATACTCACGCCCGCCTTGCGCGTGGTGGCGGTGCAGCCCGCGCAGGATGCGCAGATGTTCACGCCCTCGCCCCGTCACATTGTCGCCACTGATGCTGCGGGCATCGAACAGGTGGTCGCCTCACTCGGTGCCGCCGTCGGCCCGCAAACGCAGGAATGGGAGGCCGAAACAGGCGATTCCAGTCCCGAATTTGCAGACAATCAGCCCAGCAACGACTGGAGCTTGCCAGCCGAGGCAGAGCCTGATCTTGCCGCTGGCCTGACCCCGGCGCAGAACTATGTTCTTGCGGACAGTCCGGCGCTGGACGAGGTGATCCTTGCCGTAGACCCCGCCCGCGCAGAGATTCCTGGCTGGGCGCAGCAGGACGACAATCCGTTCCCCGAAGAAGACCCGGTTGAAGCCGCTTCCACCCTTGGCACGTTGGAGCCTGATCGGGCTTGGGCCGACGCCGCCGAGGCCAGCGTGATCGCGGCATTGTCAGAGGGCCCCTCACCGACTGAAGACCCGTTGCTGCCCGAAGATGACGCGCTGTTGTTCAACGAGGAAGTCCTGCGCGAACTGGTGCGCGATATCCTGCGCGAAGAATTGGCGGGCAAGATGGGCGAACGCATCACCCGCAACATCCGCAAGCTGGTGCGCGCCGAGATCGCCCGCAGCGTTGCGGTGCAGAAATTCGACTGACAGCAGGCTTCATCTTGGCCTGAATATCCCCCGCGGAGCGTCCTTCTGCCGAAATGCAAAACGCGCCCGATGGGCGCGTTTGCTGTTGTGTTTTGCGGTGAAGTCAGGCCGCTTCGGCCTGTTCCAATTCCAACGCATGCCGCCGTTCGCTTTCTTCGCGCGACAATGCCACCGAAGTGCGGATGCCCTTTGACACGAATTCCATCAATCCTTTGACCACACGTTCGTTGGGGTCGATCCCGGCGCAAGACAAAACTTCACGACCATCGCGCGACCGTGCCCAGCGGGCGATCTGATCGGGGCCATTTCCATATTTCTTGTCATCCGCGATGGCATCATCCAGCGCAGCCAAAACCACTGCCGCAAAAAGCTTGCGTGCGCGTTGGCCTTGTTCAAAGTTGAAGGCCGTGCTGTCAACCGAGTCAAACATTACTACGTCCTTTTTTCTTGCTCTTGTCTTTCTTGCGTTCTGTGCTTGTAACGATTTCGAGACGATTCGGTATTTCAGTTTTGGAATAACAGCTATGCGCTGACTGCATGGCTCATAAATGTCACTACTGCATCTAGCTGGGTTGTCGCGCAGGTGTTCCCAATATATAGGAACGGTTGAATTCTCTTCAAGCTTTCGACAAGGTTTTGCCACAATGCCAAAAATCAACGGAAACGAAATCAAGCCCGGGTTCATCCTGGAGCACGACAACGGGCTTTGGGCGGCTGTCAAGGTCAGCCACGTCAAGCCCGGCAAGGGTGGGGCCTTTGCGCAGGTGGAATTGAAAAACCTGCGCGATGGTCGCAAGCTGAACGAGCGTTTCCGGTCCGAGGACAAGGTGGAGCGGACCGAGTTGGAGAACAAGGATCAGCAGTTCCTCTATGAAACCGATGGCCGTCTGGTGTTCATGGATGCCGAAACCTATGAGCAAATCGAGATTGACGCCGAACTCTTGGGCGACCGCCGCCCGTTCTTGCAAGACGGCATGACCGCGACGGTGCAATATTTTGGCGAAGAGCCGCTGAACGTGACGCTGCCGCAGAAAGTGCAGTGCCGGGTTGCCGAAACCGAACCGGTGCAGAACGGTCAGACCGCCAGCAAATCCTACAAGCCCGCCATTTTGGACAACGGCGTTCGCATCATGGTGCCGCCGTTCATCAATGTGGATGAGCAGATCATCGTGCACACCGAGTTGATGGAATATTCCGAACGCGCCTGAGTGGTCGGGTGTGATCCAATATCCATGAGGCCGCCTTCGGGCGGCCTTATCTATTCCAAGATCACCGCTGCGTCGCCAGCCATCAGCCCATCCACCCGATCAAACCGCAGATAGGCAATGCCATAACCGCCGCTTTGGGTGAACAGCGTGCCTGCCGGTTTGTCGCCCACCATGAGGGGTGTGCCGACCGGAGCCACCCCGTCGACCCGCACCCGCACCAGACCTTTGTGCAGTTCGGTCTTGTGCTTCATCCGGGCGGTGACCTCCTGCCCGACATAACAGCCCTTGCGAAAATCGACACCGTGCAAGCGCTCAAAGCCAGATTCCAGCAGGTAACTGTCGTCCGGGATCAACTCTACCCCGGTTTCCGGGATGCAATGGGCGACGCGGATGGCGTCCCAGTCGATCTGCGGCGCGGTGCCCGCAAGCCCATAGGCGCGCCAGCCAAGCGCTGGATGACGCGGGTCGGGCAGGGCACCGGCTGGCGTACCGCCAAGGCCGCGCGTCACGGTCAGATCGCTGGCCGCAATCTGCACATTGGCGCGCAGGCGGTACATCAGCAGGCGGCGGGTTGTGGCGTCGGCGATGTTGTCCTTGATGTCCAAAAGTAGGCGGCCCTGATCGGCCACCACCAGAAAATCGGCCAGATACTTGCCCTGCGGTGTCAGCAGGGCCGCCCAGACGATGCCATCGCCGCGACCCAAGGGCAGCACGTCATTGCTGAGCATGCCTTGCAGAAAGGTCAGGGCATCGGCCCCGGTGACACTGTAGACCTTGCGGTCGGTCGCGGTTTCTCCAGTCATGGTCTAGTCCTTGAATTGCAGCCGATATAGGCCCGCATAGAGCCCATCTTGCGCCAACAACGCCTCATGCGTGCCGGTTTCCACGACGCGGCCAAGGTCCATGACGATGATCAGGTCCGCCCCGCGCACGGTGGCCAGACGGTGCGCGATCACCAATGTGGTGCGCCCTTGGCTGCCAAGCGCCAGAGCATCGGCCACAGCAGACTCCGACTGTGCATCCAGCGCGCTGGTTGCCTCGTCCAGCAGCAAGATCGGCGCATCCTGCACAAGCGCACGCGCAATCGCCACGCGCTGACGCTGACCGCCCGACAGGCCAGAGCCTCGTGGGCCAACGGGCGTGTCAATGCCCTGCGCCAAAGCGGGCAGGAAGTCGGTGACATGGGCGGCATTCAACGCGCGGTGTAAAACATCGGGCGCAAGGTCGTCGCGGCCCAGAGTGACGTTCTCGCGCAGCGTTTCGTCAAAAAGGGCGGCGTCTTGGGTCACGGTGGCAAAGAGGCGGCGTTGATCAGACAGCGCCAGCATGGCAGTGTTGACGCCGCCGATGACCACGTGGCCAGATTGCGGATCGAGCAACCCCGTCAACAGATGGAACACCGTGCTTTTGCCAGCACCCGAGGCCCCGACAATCGCTGTGGTTTTTCCGGCCTCGGCGGTGAAGGTCAGGCCGCGCAACACGGGCTGGTCGCCATGGGCAAAGACCACGTCGCGAAATTCAATCGCAAGTGCGCCGGGGGCGGGTAGGGCGGCGCTGACGGCGGGACGGGTCACAGCGGGGCGGCTGTCAAACAGCGCGTAGATGCGGTCCAGACTGGCGGCGGCGATCTGCCAGGTGCCCGACATCTCACCCAAGCGGCGCAGGGGTTGGAAAGTCAGCGCCATTGCCGTGAAAAACGACATGAAATCGCCGGTCGTGCGCTGACCTGCCGCGATTTCATCGCCCGCCATCAGCAGCACTGCGAAAAAGCCGATGCCGGTGACCATGTCAATCATGCCGGGCATCAGGCTGCGACCCAGCGCTGATTTCACTTCGGCTCGGGTGATTGCCGTCAGAACGGTGCGGAACCGACCGGCCTGATAATCTTCCATCCGGTTCAGTTTCACGGCTTGGATGCCGTGGAATATCTCATCCAGTCGGGTGGCGCGCAGCCCCGCCTGTTCGCGCAACTGGTTCGATTTGCGCCGCACATAGCGTTGCAACAAGGACGCAGGCAGGATCAGCAGCGGCGCGCCGATCAGGGCGGACAGGGTCCAATAGGGATCAATCGACACTGCGACCGCCAGCAGGATCACCAGACCCAACCCATCGCGGCCGATCCCGGTCAGCAGGCTGGTCCACAGGCCCTGCACCGCCAAAGTGTCGCCCTGCACCCGTTCAATCAGCATGCCCGGCGCGTTTTTCTGAAAGAACGGGCTGTCCAGCGTCAGAATATGGCGCAAAAGATCGGCCTGCATCCGCGCCGAAACCCGTTGAGAAATGGCGCTGAACAGGGTGCGCGCGGCCACCACGCAGGTGCCGCGCACCACAAACAGGGCCAGAATGGCAAAGCCGACGCCCAGCAAGGCGCTTTCGCCGCCGGGGGTAAAGACCACATCGAACAGTGGCTTCAACAGGTAAGACAGTGCCCCCAGCGCGCTGCCTTCAAGCACCATCAGCGCAAAGCCAAGCGCGATCAGTCCGGTTTGCGGGCGCAGGTAGCCCCCCCAGAACCGCTGAAACAGGCTGGGGGAGGGGGCGGCTTTGATCACGGGGGCAGGGCCTGTCGCTGAGCTGGGTTGCCTTGGTTTATCCCGCAGGGCACGAGGGTGCAAGGCAGGCGCTGTCCGCGTCGGCGGTGCATTGACCATGCCCGGGGCATTGCGTAGCCATGGCGTATCAGTTTTGGAGCCGCAGATGACGCTAGCCAATGGTCGCCCCTATCTCGCCATTCCCGGCCCCTCGGTCATGCCAGACCGGGTGCTGGCCGCGATGCACCGCGCCGCCCCCAACATTTACGAGGGTGGGTTACATGATCTGGTGGCCTCGCTGTGGCCGGATTTGCGCGCACTGGCAGGAACCACGCAAAGCGTGGCGGCCTATATCGGCAACGGCCACGCGATCTGGGAGGCGGCCAACGCCAACCTGTTCTCACGCGGCGACCGGGCCATGGTGATTGCGACCGGGCAGTTCGGGCTGTCTTGGGCGGCTTCGGCCCGCGCGATGGGGATTGACGTACAACTGCTGGATTTCGGCAAGTCCAGCCCCGTTGATATGGGCCGCGTCGAAGCGGTGTTGCGGGCGGATCCCGAGCACCGCATCAAGGCAGTGCTGACCACCCATGTCGATACCGCCAGCACCATTCGCACCGATGTCGTGGCTTTGCGGGCGGCGATGGACGCCGCGGGGCATCCGGCGTTGCTTGCGGTGGATTGCATCGCCAGCATGGCCTGTGATGAGTATCACATGGACGCCTGGGGCGTTGATGTGACGGTCGCGGCCAGCCAGAAGGGGCTGATGACGCCGCCCGGCATGGGCTTTGTCTGGTTTTCGGAAAAGGCGCGGTTGGCGACGCGCGGTGCCGATCTGCGCAGCCCTTATTGGGACTGGACCCCGCGCGCCGATGGCACTGAGTTTTGGCAATTGTGGAACGGCACCGCACCCACGCATCATCTGTTCGGTCTGCGTGAGGCGCTGACCATGCTGCTGCACGAGGAGGGTCTGCCCGCCGTCTGGGCGCGCCACGAGGCGCTGGCGCGTTCTGTCTGGGCGGCGTTTGACGCATGGAGCGCGGGCAATCCGGCGATTGCGCTGAACGTGACCCAAGTCGCCGACCGGGGCCGTTCAGTGACGGCGGCGCGGTTTGGCGCACCCGATGCGACCCGGCTGCGGGAATGGACGGAGCATAAGGCCGGGGTGACGCTTGGCATCGGGCTGGGCATGGCAGCACCCGGTGATCCGGCCTATCACGGCTTTCTGAGGGTGGCGCATATGGGCCATGTGAACGCCCATATGACTTTGGGCGCGTTGGCGGTGATGGAGGCGGGGATGATCGCCTTGGGCATCCCGCATGGGCCGGGGGCTCTGGCGGCGGCGGCGGGGGTGGTGGCAGCGCGGGCGTAAGCGGGGGGCAAGGTGACCCCCAACCAAGAGATATGGACCATGACGGCCGAACGCCCTTGGTGATAAGCCTGTGTCGGTGTTGGCTGCAGTGGCGGCGGTGTCGAAACCGCATCGGCGCCAAAGCCCGCATCCAATCCGCTGCCACCAAAGCCAAGGCCCGTGTCCAGCCCGATTCAGGCGCTTTTGCCCGGATAAGCCGCGCCCACCCTGCCGCGCCAGCTTTGGCTTTTCAGCATGTGGTCCCGCCCGCAGACTGTGCGAAACTGTTGGGGCGGTTGTCGGTGACCAGCCGCCGCCCGATGCCAGTTGGCGGGGCTTCATCGCAAGAAGGACTGCGAAAGGCCAAAGCCGCTTGGCGGGTTGGCCAGCGTGGGGGTGGAAACGTCTTGATGCAGACCCGCAACAGGAGAGGAGGTCTGTCTTGGGCCTAGGTTTTGGCCGGAGTCCGCGCTGCGGCACCCGCCCGTTCGCGCCACGAGATGTAAAGCGCGCAGGCGATCAGGATGCTGACGCCCAGCAGGGTCCAGCCATCGGGGAAGTCGCCAAAGAACCACCAGCCCAGCACGGTGGCCATGATCATCTCGGTATAGGCCAAGGGGGCCAACAGCGAGGCCTCGGCGAAATCATAAGCGCGCACGATCAGAAAATGGCCCAGCGTGGCCACCGTGCCCAGCCCCGCAAACATCGCCCATTGGGTTGGCGTCGGTGTGTGCCACAAGAACGGCATCGCCAGCGTGATCAGGGCCGCCCCCACCGCATTGGTCTGGAATGTGGTCACCATCGCGGGGGCTGACCCTGCAATCTTGCGCGTCATCACGAAATAGAACGCCAGAAACGTGCCTGCAGCCAAGGCCAGTCCTGATCCGGGGTTCACCTCGGCGAAACCGGGGCGGATGATGATCAGAGTGCCGATGAAGCCGACCACCACCGCGCCCCAGCGACGCGGGCCAACCTGTTCGCGCAGCACCAGCGCCGACAGCACGGTCACCACCAGCGGTTGGACAAAGAAGATCGCCAGCGCATCGGCGATCGGCAGAAATTTCAGGGACAAAAAGAAACAAAACGTCGCGAGGATCAGGAAGGTCGCCCGAAAGCTGTGGTAGATCGGGCGGTCCGGCGTCAGCCCGCGCGCCCCCGTGTGCCGCCATGCCAAAGGCAGCGTCACCGCCGCGCCAAAAGCCATCCGGGCCCAAACGATTTGCAAGATCGGGACGCTCTGTTGACCCAGAAGCTTGGCAAAAACGTCTATCAACGGCAGGCTGGCCATGGCTCCCAGCATCAGGGCAACACCGATGATCGGGCGGGCAGGGGGAGCGGACATGGGAACCTTTCGCCGGACGGGCCTGCCCTGTCTAGGGGCTGCGCCGGGGGCGGTCCATCCTGTTTGCGACAGGTGATAGCAAGGGCGGATGACGCGAGCGCGGCCTGCGTTTGTGGGGCAGACAGGTCGCGCAGAAAAGACGGATATTTAAGCCAAGATGAAACAAATTTTAGTCAGAGTGTCGGTAAAGGCGGTCGCAGGTTTCCCGCGACCGCCGTTTCTTCAGCCGCCGTTCTTGGCCAGCCACGCGTTCATCCAGATGATCTCTGCTTCTTGCGCCGCAATCACGGCTTCGGCAAATTTGCGCACCTCGGGATCGGTGCCGTATTGCAGCACGATGCGGGCATTATCGACAGCACCTTGATGGTGCGGCACCATGCCCTTGATGAAATCGAGATCGGCGTTGCCGGTGAAGGGCACCATCATGCCCGCCATCATCGCATCCATTGCCTGTTGATAGGCCATGGTGGACGGCGCATCGGCGGTTTGCGCCACTGCCGGAAGGGCGATGGCGGCGGCAAGGGCGAGGGTCAGGGTGAAACGCGACATTTTTGGACTCCTGTGTCTGATGACCCCCTGTGCCACCTTCTTGCCGCTGGAAGGCAAGTCACATGCGGGTGAGCACGCCGCTTGTGCGTCAGCGCCCCTTCACCTTCGCGGCCCGGCTGCTATGATACACCAAATGCAGTGAGTACCCGGCCAACCCATGCCCAAACCCCAACCCAAACTCAAACGCCCCATCGTGGGGATCATCGGCAATTCCTACATGATGAGTGACCGTTATGCGGTGCACGCGTCGGGGCATATCAACTCTTGCGCCGTGTCGGACGTGGCGGGCTGTGTGCCGATGATCGTGCCCTGCGATCCGCGCTATGCGACGGTGGATGAACTGCTGTCGGCCTGCGATGGGTTCTTGCTGACCGGGGGGCGTCCGAATGTTCACCCATCGGAATACGGCGAGGATGAAACCCCGGCCCATGGCGCCTTTGACCGCAACCGCGATGCCATCACTCTGCCGCTGATCCGGGCTTGTGTGGAGAGCGGTCAGCCGTTTCTGGGCATTTGCCGGGGCTTTCAAGAGGTGAATGTGGCAATGGGAGGCACACTGCACCCCGAAATTCGCGATCTGCCGGGGCGGATCAACCACCGCATGCCGCCCGATGGCACTATGGAAGAGCAGTTCGCGCTGCGCCATGCCGTGCAGTTCACCGAAGACGGCGTGTTCGCGCGGCTGCTTGGGGCCGGTCTGGTGATGACCAATACCCTGCACGGTCAGGGCATCGCGCGGGCGGGATCGCGCATTGTCATCGACGGCCTTGCCACCGATGGCACCCCGGAGGCGATTTACGTGGCCGATGCGCCGGGGTTCACCTTGTCGGTGCAGTGGCACCCCGAATGGAACGCGGCGCAAGACCCGGTGTCGCGGCCGCTGTTTCAGGCCTTTGGGGATGCGGTCCGCGGCTGGGCCGCACGCTGATCCTTGGTTGGTCCGGCTATTCTTGCCGGGCTGTAGTGGCCTTGCGTCAACCTGTGTTGAATGGGCAAGGGGCGCAGTGTGGCAGACAGTCGTTGCCTCGGGGACAGCTTTGTTTGTGCGGAGCAAGACCTGAAACCAAGCGCAACTTTCCCAAGATTACATCTTCGGTCGGCGCTGGGGAGGCGCACTGGCGCGGACAGCTCTGTGATCACGGATGAACTGGCGCATTATGGTGGTAGCTCGGCGTTGAATAAACCCATCGCTGGCCCGGCCTGAGGGCATCGCCAAAAAGGCCGGATATGAGGCGGTACGACCAGAGCCGTGTCTGGTGACCGCCGATTGCTTTCACAATTCTGCCACGAGGCAGAGACTGGCAGCTTGTTGCAATGGTCATAAACTGTCCTTGGGGCGGTCTGTTCCAGCACAAGTTCTGGGCCTTTTCAGGCCCGTACGACCTGACAAGGTAAAGGGGCGCCATCAGGATCGCAGCTTGACCATGGGCAAGCCGATTGCCCCGCAGAAATAGCCTAGGGAAACCGCGCGGTTTGCGCTTTACTGGCGGTTGCCCGGGCTTGTATCAACCTTGTAATCCACGCAAACCTGTCAGGATCAACACCATGAAACGCTCTCGCATCAACGACATCATGGCCGCTGCGGATGAGATGATCCGCCATTATGGCTTTGTGCTGCCGCCCTTTGCCAATTGGACGCCAGACCAGTTCAAAGCCAATGCCGGCATCGCTGCCCGCGTGATTTCAGGGCGCTGCGGCTGGGACATCACCGATTACGGTCAGGGCCGGTTTGATCAGATGGGGCTGTTTCTGTTCACTTTGCGCAATGGATCGCTGGCCGATTTGCAGCGCGGCGGCGGCATGTGCTATGCTGAAAAGCTGCTGATTTCGCGGCAGGATCAGCTTTCGCCAATGCACACCCATGTCATCAAGGCCGAAGACATCATCAATCGCGGTGGCGCGACTTTGGTGGTTGAACTTTTCGGGTCGAACGACGCAGGACATTTTGCGGACGACAAGGGGGGGCTGGTGCGATGCGATGGGATCGAGCGTCGCTTTGCGCCCGGCGAGAAGTTGAAACTGGCACCCGGAGAATCCGTCACCCTGATGCCCGGCGACTGGCATGCCTTTTGGGGCGAAGGTGGCGATGTGTTGATCGGCGAGGTGTCGACGGTGAACGATGACGTCACAGACAACGTCTTTCGCGAGCCGATTGGTCGCTTTGCCGAGATTGAAGAAGATGTGGCACCCACGCATCTGTTGGTCAGCGACTATGACAGATGGCTTTAGAGCCGCTGGTCAATCATTTGATTCAAAACGAAAAGCCGCCCCGAGGGGCGGCTTTTGTGTTTCTTGACTTGGCGTGATTACGCCGGGCAGACGCCGTTCACCAACGGCACCAAACAGACTGGGGGTGGTGTGTCCGCAGCCGGGACCACAACCGGTGCAACCGCGGCGGGTGCGACAACCGGCGATGTCGGAACGACCCCGGTGATGATCGGCGCCGGCATCACGGCGGGCTTTGGCACGATCAGGGCGGGGGCTGCCGGAGCATTGGTGACAGGATCCGCCTTCTTTTTGACCGTCGGCTTCGGCGGCAGTTTCAGGCTCTTGGGATAGCTGCCATCGGCATTCAGCACCACAACCTTGGCCCCGTCCTGCACCCGGCCGTAAAGGTCCATCACGTCTTGATTGATCATGCGGATACAGCCCGAAGAGGCGTTCTTGCCGATCGAACTCCATTCGGGGGTGCCGTGGATGCGGTAGCCGTAGTCGATACCATTGGTGGTCAGGTACAAGGCCCGCGCGCCCAAGGGATTGGTCGGCCCGCCGGGCTGACCCTTTTCCCATTGCAACAGTTCAGGTTTGCGTTCGATCATCTCTGGCGGCGGTGTCCACATCGGCCAGTTCTGGCGCGAGGTGATCAACGCCTCACCCGCCCATTCAAAACCAGCCTTGCCAACCGAAATGCCATAACGGGTGGCCTTGTTCTTGCCTGTGACAAGATAAAGATGCTTTTCGCCGGGGCTGATGATCACGGTGCCCACGGGTTCGGCGGTGGTGAAAGCCACATCCTGACGCTGAAAGTCCACCGGCACCTGTTCGACGGGAACGGCCGGGACAACAAAGCTGCCATCATTGCGAGCGGCATAAAGCACCGCGTTTTCGCCGGGTTTTGGTGTTGGCGGGGCAACAATGGCGCCGGTCGCACCGGGCATCGGTGCCCCGGGCACACAAGCCGCAAGCGTCAAAGACAGCGCCGTGGCCGTCAGGATCTTTACCGTCAGAAAACGCATGCATGAGCCCATCACAAAGGGGCAGCCGTTGCAGGCTGCCCGGATTCTCTTGATTCGACGCTAGATCAGCCTGGAAACATCGTCAAAGCCCGAAGGTTGCAAAATGAAAATAATCACAGAGTCGTGCGCAGATGCCAAAGCTCTGGGAACAGTTGCACTTCCAGCATCCGGCGTAGGTAAGACACGCCCGAAGTCCCGCCGGTGCCCCGTTTGAAGCCAATCACCCGTTCCACTGTGGTGACATGGTTAAAGCGCCAGCGGCGGAAGTAATCCTCAAAATCCACCAGCTTTTCAGCCAACTCATAGGCCTGCCAATAGCGGGTGGGGTCGCGGTAGACGGTTTCCCAAACCGCGCGCACCCCGTCATGGGCGACCCAAGGCTGACGCAGATCGCGGGACAGGATTTCGGCGGGCACTGGCAGACCCGCGCGGGCCAGATGGTGCAGCGCCTCATCGTAAAGACTTGGCCGGGCCAGTTCCGCCTCAAGCAATGCTGTCAGATCGGCGCGGTGGGCATGGGGTTTCAACATTGCCAGATTGCGGTTGCCGACCGCGTATTCGATCAGCCGGTATTGGGTGGATTGAAAGCCCGACGACTGCCCCAATCCTTCGCGGAAGGTGGTGTAATCCGACGGAGTCATCGTCCGCAGCACATCCCAGGCGTTGTTCAGTTGTTCAAAGATGCGGCTGATGCGGGCCAGCATCTTGAACGCCTCTGGCGCGCGACCGGCGGCGATGGCCACGCGGGCGGCGTTCAATTCGTGCAGTGCCAGCTTCATCCACAGCTCGGACGTTTGGTGCTGAATGATGAACAGCATCTCGTCATGCGCGCCGGTCAACAGGCTTTGTGCGGTTAAAATCTGGTCGATGTGCAGATAGTCGCCATAGGACATGCGCCCGTCAAACGACATCTGCGCGCCGTCGCCCGAGGGGTCATAGGCTGTGTGCATTGGGCATTTGGGATCGGTGGTCATTGGATTTCCTTTTGTAAAACCTGGCCCCAAGGGGCGGCATCATCACAACGGAAACGAACGGCAGCTCAGCACTGACAGGCTGCCCATGGTGCGCCACAGGCAGGCCCAAGCCGAGGGGCGGCACAGGGCGGGGGTCATGATGTTGCGTCCAGCGACATCTGGAACAGGTCGTAAACCTGCCCGTCGGTTGCGTAGCGTTCAAACTGGTCAACCGTCCAACCGCGCCGGGCCAGAAAGCGGTTGGACTGATGCGCCGCGCGCACAGTGAACCGGGTCAGGCCTTCGGCCCGCGCCCGGGCCATCAGAGTGTCATAAAGCGCTGCGGCTGTGCCCTTGCCCATGACCTCGGGGATCACGAAAGCCATATCCAGATAGCCTGTCGGGTCCATCGACATGAATCCGGTCATGCTGCCGTCTTCTTCGGCGACATAGCACCACTGGGCCAGCAGCTTGTCGGGGATGGTCCAATCGGGTTCGGGGGTTTTTGCCCAAGCCTCACGTTCCGCCTGCGAGTAATGCGCCACTGCCCCTTCGCGGATGGCCCGGTGGTAGACCATCGCCATCGCGGCGCGGTCTTCGGCTGCGTAAGGGCGGATCACCGGGGCCATCAGGTCACTTTGGCGCGGGTTTTGTACTCGGGGCGGTCCCAGAGGCTGTTTTTCATGATGTCGGAGATGATTTTCACTGCGTTATCAACGTCCTGTGCGTCGATGAACAGGGGCGTAAAGCCGCAGCGGATGATATCGGGCGCGCGGAAATCGCCGATCACCCCGCGCGCGATCATCGCTTGCATGATGGCGTAGCCTTCAGGGTGGCGGAAACTGACCTGACTGCCGCGCTGTGGGTGGTCGCGCGGCGTGGCAAGGGTCAGGGTCGGGCAAGTGGCCTCAATCCCCGTGATGTAACGGTCGGTCAGGGCCAGGGATGCTGCGCGCAGGGCGGGCATATCGACGGTGTCCCAGATGTCCAGACTGGCCTCCAATGCTGCCAATTGCAGGATCGGCGGGGTGCCGACGCGCATGCGTTCCGCGCCAGTGGCAGGGCGGTAGTCCAGATCAAAGGCAAAGGGTGCTGCGTGGCCTTGCCAACCCGACAGCGCCGGACGCGCGGTGTCGGCATGGCGGGGGGCAACATAGATGAACGCGGGGCCACCCGGGCCGGAGTTCAGGTATTTATAAGTGCAACCCACCGCGAAATCGACGTTGCACTTGGCCAGTTCAACCTGAAACGCGCCTGCGCTGTGGGCCAGATCCCAGATCGCCAAAGCGCCATGCTGATGCGCCCGTTCGGTGATCGCGGCCATGTCGTGACGCCGCCCGGTGCGGTAATCGACCTCGGTGATCATCGTCACTGCGACCGTGTCGTCGATTGCGTCCAGAACATCCTCGGGGGCGACAGTTCTCAGGGTGTAGCCATCGCCCAAGGTGCGACATAGCCCCTCAGCCATATACAGATCGGATGGGAAGTTGCCGGTATCGGACAGGATCACCCGGCGCGCCGGGTTCATTTCAAGGCAGGATGCCAGCGCCTGATAGACCTTGATCGACAGGGTGTCGCCCATCACCACATGGCCGGCCTCTGCCCCGATCAGCCGCGCGATGCGGTCGCCCACCCGCATTGGTTTGTCCATCCAGCCGGCTTTGTTCCAGCCGGTGATCAGCATGTCGCCCCATTCCGCCGTGACCGTCTGCGCCACGCGCGCGGCGGTGGCCAGTGGCAGTGGGCCCAACGAGTTGCCGTCCAGATAGATCATGCCATCGGGCAAATGGAACTGAGTCTTGGTGACGGCAAAATCGGTCATGGTTTTCTCCTGCGTGGCGCCAGAGTGCACCTGGGGCGTGTGCGGATCAATACGGCAGTTGCGATAGATTTCAAGCTTGAAACGATTGCGCCCTTGCCGTTTGCGCGCCACTGGTCATTCTGGCGCAAATGGGGGGCGCATGCTGAATGAACTGGACATACCGCCCTTTTGGCTGGCTTTGGCTTTGGCGGCCAGCTGGGTTCTGTCGCAAATCTGGTCGGTGGCGGGCTTGGGTTGGATCGGCCTCGTGCTGATCGGTCTGGGGCTTGTGATCATGACGCTGGCGCTCGCACAGATGCTGTGGGGCCGCACCACCTTCATCCCCCGCCGCAACCCGCAGAATTTGGTGACGGGCGGGGTGTTTGGCATCAGCCGCAATCCGATCTATCTGGCCGATGCGCTGGTTTTGACCGGGGCCATCCTGTTTTGGGGCGCAGTGCTGGCGTTGCCGCTGATTCCCGCCTTTGTGGCGCTGATCACGCAGCGCTATATTCGTGACGAGGAAAGGCGCCTTCGGGCAGGCTTTGGCGCGCAGGCCGAGGCCTATTTCGCCAAAGTTCCACGCTGGATCGGGCGGGTCCAAGGTTGGTATTAAAAAGGTCTGGACTGGACGCGACGGTTTTTTCACCTTAAACGGCCAGCAGGCTTTGAAAGATTGTTGCGCGGGGTATGGCGCGCAAAACATCTGACCGGCGGTTAGGGGCAGCCCCTTGAACCGCCCTCACAGACGGGGGACCACAGTGAAGATAGGCGCGCTGACAGAGATTTTTGCAGGCGAAAACCGGGTGTCGATGACGCCCGAGTCCGCGCTGCAACTGGTGAAACTGGGACACACTTGCGTTGTGCAATCCGGGGCGGGTGTCAAGGCTGGCTTCTCGGACGCGCTTTACGCCAAGGCCGGGGTCGAGGTGCTGGCCGATGCGGCCGCCGTGATCGCCGCTGCCGATGTGCTGGTCAAGGTGCGCGGGCCGGACATGGCCGAGGCGCAGGCTTTGCGCAATGGCCAGACGCTGATCTCGTTCTTCTGGCCTGCCCAGAACGCAGACCTGCTTGAGGTGGTCAAATCGCGCGGCGCGACCGTGGTGGCCATGGATATGGTGCCTCGGATCAGCCGGGCTCAAAAGATGGACGCGCTGTCGTCGATGGCCAATATCGCGGGCTACCGTGCGGTGATTGAAGCCGGGTCAAACTTTGGCCGCTTCTTCACCGGACAGGTGACAGCTGCGGGCAAGGTTCCGCCCGCGAAAGTGCTGATCGTCGGCGCTGGCGTGGCAGGGCTTGCCGCAATTGGTACGGCCACCTCTTTGGGCGCAATTGTGAATGCCTTTGACGTGCGTCCCGAAGTGGCCGAGCAGATCGAGTCGATGGGCGCGTCGTTTGTCTATCTGGAATTTGACGCCAGCGAGTTGCCCGACGGCGCTGCCACGGGAGGCTATGCGGCCCCCTCCAGCCCGGCCTTCGCGGCCAAGCAATTGGCGAAATTCCGCGAACTGGCGCCAGAAATGGACATCGTCATCACGACTGCGCTGATCCCCGGTCGGCCCGCGCCAAAACTTTGGACCGCCGATATGGTGGCAATGATGAAACCCGGTTCGGTGATCGTGGACCTTGCGGCCGAACGGGGTGGCAACTGTGATCTGACGGTGATGGACCATAAGATTGTCAGCGACAACGGCGTCACGGTTGTTGGCTACACTGATTTTCCAAGCCGGATGGCCGCGCAGGCTTCGACGCTTTATGCCACCAATATCAGGCACATGCTGACCGATCTTACACCAAAGAAAGACGGTGTGATCAACCACAACATGGAAGATGACGTGATCCGGGGCGCGACCGTTGCGCATCAGGGCGCGATCACCTTCCCACCGCCGCCGCCCAAGATTGCGGCGATTGCGGTGCAAAAGCCGAAAGCCAAGGTCGTCGAACTGACCCCGGCAGAGAAGCGCGCGGCGGAAGTGGCGGCGTTCAAGACCGAGACGCGCAATCAGGTCGGCATGCTGGCCCTTGGCGGCGGTTTGATCTTGCTGGCGGGGTTGTTCGCCCCGGCCAGTTTCATGTCGCATTTTATCGTCTTCGTGTTGTCGGTTTATGTCGGTGTTCAGGTGATCTGGAACGTCTCGCACAGCCTGCACACGCCACTCATGGCGGTGACGAACGCGATTTCGTCGATCATCATTCTGGGCGCGCTGATGCAGATCGGGTCGGGCAACTGGCTGGTGATGGTGCTTGGCGCGGCTTCGGTCTTCATGGCCGGGATCAACATTTTCGGTGGCTTCATGGTCACACGGCGCATGCTTGCCATGTTCCAGAAGTCGTAAGGGAGCGGGTAGTATGGAATATGGATTCACCACGGCGGCCTATGTGGTCGCAGCTGTTCTGTTCATTCAGTCGCTTGGCGGGCTTTCGGGCCAAGAAAGCGCAAAACGCGCGGTCTGGTATGGCATCGCAGGCATGGCACTGGCGATTGCCGCAACGATTTATGGCCCCGGAGCGGGCAACTGGTTGATTTCACTGGTGATGGTCGCTGCTGGTGGCGCAATCGGCTGGGTTGTGGCGCAGCGTGTCAAAATGACGGAAATGCCGCAGCTGGTGGCGGCGATGCATTCGCTGGTTGGCCTTGCTGCGGTGTTCATTGGTTACAACACCGAGATTGAGATGGCCGGGATTGCCGCCTTGCAAGCCGCAGGCAGCGCCGATGCGTTGAACGCGCTGTCGGGCTTTGCGCTCAAGGTGGCGGGCAAATCGGCGTCGGAAATTGCGGTTCTGAAGGTGGAAACCTTCCTTGGCGTGTTCATCGGCGCCGTGACCTTCACCGGGTCGGTGGTGGCCTATGGCAAGCTGGCGGGCAAGGTCGACGGCAAGGCGAAAAAGCTGCCGGGTGGGCATGTTCTGAACGCCTCGGCTGCGGCGTTGGCGGTGATTTTGCTGGTGATGTATTTCAACGGCGCGGGCACCTGGGCGCTGATGCTGATGACGCTGGCCGCGTTCTTCATCGGCTATCATCTGATCATGGGCATCGGCGGCGCGGATATGCCGGTGGTGGTGTCGATGCTGAACAGCTATTCCGGCTGGGCGGCGGCGGCGATTGGCTTCTCGCTGTCCAATGACCTGCTGATCGTTGTCGGCGCGCTGGTCGGCTCGTCCGGTGCGATCTTGTCTTACATCATGTGCAAGGCGATGAACCGCAGCTTTGTCTCGGTGATCCTTGGCGGCTTTGGTGGCACCACCGGCCCTGCGATGGAGGTTGTGGGCGAGCAGATCGCCATCGATGCCGAAGGCGTGGCTGCGGCGTTGAACGATGCCGACTCTGTCATCATCATCCCAGGCTACGGCATGGCGGTGGCGCAGGCGCAGCAATCGGTCAGCGAGTTGACCCGCAAGCTGCGTGCGGCGGGCAAGACGGTGCGCTTTGCCATCCATCCTGTTGCAGGCCGTCTGCCGGGGCATATGAACGTGCTGCTGGCCGAGGCGAAAGTGCCCTATGACATCGTGATGGAGATGGACGAGATCAACGACGATTTCCCCACCACCGACGTGGCCATCGTCATCGGGTCGAACGACATCGTCAATCCGGCGGCACAAGAAGATCCGAACTCGCCCATCGCGGGCATGCCGGTGCTGGAGTGCTGGAAAGCCAAGCAGGTGTTCGTGTCCAAGCGTGGACAGGGGACTGGCTATTCCGGCATCGAAAACCCGCTGTTTTACAAGGAAAACACCCGGATGTTCTATGGGGACGCCAAAAAATCACTGGACGCTCTGTTGCCGATGATCGACTGATCCAGTCTTGGCAAAGCCCCCCGGCCACCGTGCCGGGGGGTTTGCTTTTCGGCAACACCTGTGCGGCATACCCTTGTATTCCCGCATTTTTCTGGCAGGTACCGCCGCTTTGGCCGCAAATGGTTCTCTGATCTGAACCGAAGGCCCGTTATGATCCCTCTTGCCGACCATCCCATGCGCTTTGCCCTTGTCAACGAGTTGCACGCGCGCCCGTTTCCAGCGCTGACTGCCCCTTGCACGGCTGTGTATCTGGTGATCAAGGAACCGATATCTGCGCAAACCCGCGACCGCATTGCCGATCGCACGCATTTGATGGCGATGCTGGACCGGCATGGATCTGCGCATCCGCAGCCGGGGGCCACGCATTTTTCCGGCCCCATCGGCCGGGCCGAGTTGAAATGGGAAAGCCACACCGAGTTTGTAAGCTATTCCGCCTTCACCCCCGGCCTGCCTGCGCGGCCTTTTGATCCGGCGGAAACCGAAGTCTTCCCCGAGGATTGGCTGGCGCAAGCGCCGGGCACGCGTGTGGCATCGGTGCTGATCCGGGTGGAAGTCATGCCCGAAGACGAGACCCAGATGCAGGCCAAGCTGAACGACTGGTTCGTGCCAGAAAGCCTTGCGGTGGCACGGGTGGTTGACGGAGCCGCGGTGGTGGCGGGAGATTTCCGCATTGACCCGGCGGGGCATATGCGGTTCGCGGTCTTTGTGCGTCCCGATACGGGCGCGCGGCGGATCGGGCGCATCGTGCAGCGGCTCTGCGAGATTGAAACCTACCGCGCCATGTCGATGCTGGGCTTGATGCGCGCCCGTGGTTTGACAGAACGGCTGAACGCGCTGGACCCGCAATTGTCAGCGCTGGTGTCGGGCCTCGATGCCAACGACCATCCCGCCGAGACATCCTTGCACGAATTGCTGCGGATTTCGGCAGAGTTGGAAAGCCTTGCCGTGCAGGTGTCATTCCGGTTCGGGGCCACCGGGGCCTATGAGGCCATCGTCACCCAACGGATCGAGGCGCTGCGCGAGATGCGGGTGCAAGGCCGGCAGACCTTTGGCGAATTCATGATGCGGCGCTATGATCCTGCGATGCGCACGGTGAAATCGGCGGAAACCCGGCTGCGGTCGATGTCGGAACGCGCCATGCGTGCGGCGGATTTGCTGCGCACGCGGGTGGATGTGGAACGGTCGGGCCAAAACCAGAAGCTGTTGGAAAGCATGGACCGCCGCGCCGATCTGGCGTTGCGGTTGCAGCACACGGTGGAGGGATTGTCGGTGGTGGCGGTCAGCTATTACGCCGTGTCTTTGGCGGCCTATGTCGCCTATCCGGTCACTGAAGGCGTCGGGCTGTCGAAGGGCCTGACCATGGCGATTTTGACGCCTTTGGTGGTGGCCGGGGTGTGGCTTTTGCTGCGGCGCACCAAGGCGCGGATGCAGTGATCTGTACCAAGAAAGATGGATATTTAAGCCAAGATGAAGCAGTTTTGGGCATCGTTGCGGCAATTGGTGGTTTGCTGTTTTGGCACTGCGGCGCTTGACAGTCCCCGGGCGGGCCTGCACCTTTGGCTGAAACAACAGGTGTTGCATGACCCCCTTTCCGATATTCGCCGACCAGCCTGCACGGTTTTTGAACGCTTTGCCAGAGGCTTGCGATGTGGTGGTGCTGGGCGGTGGCGTGATTGGCGTCATGACGGCCTGGCATTTGGCCGAGCGTGGGTTGTCGGTGGTCTTGTGCGAGAAGGGCCGGATCGCGGGTGAGCAGTCCAGCCGGAACTGGGGTTGGATCCGTCAACAAGGCCGCGATCTGGCGGAACTGCCGATTATGGTGGAAAGCCTGTCGATCTGGAAGGCGCTGGCGCGCGAATTTGGCGCGGGGCTGGGGTTCCGGCAAGAGGGCGTGCTGTATCTGGCGCGCTCTGACGCCGAAATGGCAAACTTTGCTGCCTGGATGGCCTCCGCGCAGGGGCATGGGCTGGACACGCAGATCATCAGCCAAAGACAGGTGCAAGAGCGGCTGAGTGGCTCGAAGGGGGCTTGGATTGGCGGGCTGCTGACGCCTTCTGATGCACGGGCGGAGCCTTGGTTTGCGGTGCCGATGCTGGCCGAGGGTGCGGTGGCGCGGGGCGTGGTGATCGCCGAGGATTGCGCAGTGCGACGGCTGGACCGTGCAGGCGGGCGCGTGGCGGGGGTGATCACCGAACGCGGGCGGATTGCTTGCGGTCAGGTTGTGGTGGCCGGGGGGGCGTGGTCGTCGCTTTTCTTGCGGGCCGAAGGTGTGATCATTCCGCAACTGGCGGTGCTGGCCAGCGTGGCCGCGACCGAAAGCCTGCCACAGGTTTACGCGGGCAATGCGGCGGATGACCGCTTTGCGTTTCGGCGACGGTTGGACGGCGGGTATACTTTGGCCCCCGGTGGCAGCCATGACTTCTATATCGGCCCCGATGCGTGCCGCCACTTGCTTAGCTATCTGCCGGTGCTGAAAAAGGATTTCAGATCGACCCAGTTCCGCGCTGCAGCCCCGCGCGCCTTCCCGGATGCCTGGACGACCCGCAGGCATTGGTCTGGCGATGAGCTGTCTCCGTTCGAGCGCCTTCGGGTGTTGAACCCGACACCGAACGCCGCGGCTTTGGCGGCAGTGGTGGCCGAATTCAAGGCGGCGTTTCCGGGGTTGGGCGCGGTGGCGTTGAAATCGGTCTGGGCGGGGATGATCGATACCATGCCAGATGTGGTGCCGGTGATCGACCGGGTGGCGGCGGTGCCGGGACTGGTGATTGCCACCGGGTTAAGCGGGCACGGCTTTGGCATTGGACCCGGGGTCGGGCGGGTGGTGGCCGATCTGGTGGCGGGCAATCCGGTTGGGCATGATCTGACCCGGTTCCGCCTGTCGCGGTTCAGCGATGGCAGCAAGATGATGGCGGGGCCGTCGCTTTAGGGGGCGTGCAGGCGCACATCTGACGGGTTCTGCGAATATTTGATGATGGCGGACAATCGTGACGCCCGTCTGCTTTACACCCTTTAAGCCACGGGATAGACGCTGCGTTTTGCAAATCGGGGCGGACAGATGGCGATGTATTGCGGGATCGACTTTGGCACCTCGAATTCGACTGTGGCTCTGGCGGATGCGGATCGCGCTTGGCTGATCGGGCTGGAGGACGGCCATGTCACATTGCCCTCGGCGGTGTTTTGGGACAGCGAAGGCGCGCCACCGGAATTTGGCCGCGCCGGCATTGCGGCCTATGTGCGTGGCGATGACGGGCGGTTGATGCGGGGGTTGAAAAGCACGCTCGGCTCATCGCTGATTGACGAGAAAACCCGGGTCGGCGCGCGCACCGTGTCGTTCAAGGATGTGCTGGGACGGTTCTTTCAGCATCTGCACGCGCGAATGGCGGCAGAGGCGGGGCCGATCCGCCAGGTCGTGCTGGGGCGTCCGGTGCATTTCGTCGATGACGACGCGGCAGGCGATGCCAAGGCACAGGGCGTGCTGGAGGATATCGCAAAAGCCACCGGTTTTGCCGAAGTGGCGTTTCAGTTTGAACCCATCGCGGCGGCTTTGCAGTATGAGCAAAGCGTCGCGCGCGAAGAACTGGTGCTGATCGTCGATATCGGCGGCGGCACGTCGGACTTTTCCATCGTGCGGGTGTCGCCGGAACGGTCACGGGCCGCGGATCGGGCGGGCGACATTCTGGCCAATGATGGCATCCGCGTCGGCGGCACCGATTTTGACCGCCTTCTCAGCTTGTCGGAAGTGATGCCGACCCTTGGTTTCAAGGCCAGCACCGGGGGTGGCAAGGGGTTGATGCCGAACCATTATTTCCTTGATCTGGCAACATGGCACCGCATCAACATGTTGTACACCCAGCGCTGCCTGACTGACCTCAAGGCGCTGCGGCATGTGGTGGACCGCGTTGAGCTTCTGGACCGGCTGGTCAAGGTTGTCACCGGACGCCACGGCCATTCGATCGCCATGGCGGTCGAGGTCGCAAAGATCACGCTGTCTGACCAAGAAGCGGCGCGGGTGGCTTTGTCGGCTTTCACCGGGGGCCCAAACCCGATGGCAACAAGGGCGCGGTTTGATGAAGCGGTGGCGGCCCCGGTCGCGCGGATTTCCGCAATGCTGGGGTCGGTTCTGGCGCAGGCGGGACTGCGTGCGGGTGATATTGGCACGGTGTTCATGACCGGTGGGTCGAGCGGTTTGCCCGTGCTGCGCGCCTGTGTGCAGGCGGCTTTGCCCGGGGTGGCGATTGCCACGGGCGATATGCTGGGTTCGGTCGGCACCGGGCTTGCGCTGGATGCACGCCGCAAGTTTGGCTGACGGGGTTGCAGACAGGCGCGGTTTGGCTCAGGCTTGCGGCAAGGAGATTGTCATGCCCATCAAGAACCGTTTCGCCGAAATGCTGCCCGAAATCACCGCCTGGCGGCATGATTTTCATCAACACCCCGAGTTGATGTTTGAGGTGCACCGCACGGCGGGCATCGTGGCCGAGTTGTGCCGCAGTTTTGGCGCCGATGAGGTGGTCACAGGCATCGGCCGCACCGGGGTTGTCGTGGTGATCAAAGGGCGGACCGATACGGCGGGCCGGGTGATTGCGGTGCGCGCCGATATGGACGCGCTGCCGATCCTTGAGGCCAGCGGGGTGGACTATGCCTCACTCACCCCCGGCAAGATGCACGCCTGCGGCCATGACGGGCATACCGCGATGCTGCTGGGGGCCGCCAAATATCTGGCCGAGACGCGCCAATTCGACGGCACTGCCGTGCTGATATTCCAACCCGCCGAAGAGGGCGGCGGCGGCGGGCGTGAGATGGTCGAGGCGGGTATGATGGACCGTTTTGCCATCCAGGAGGTCTACGGTTTGCATAACATGCCCGGCATTCCGGTGGGGCAATTCGCCATTCGTCCCGGCCCGATGATGGCCGCAGCCGACCGTTTTGAAATTGTGGTGACCGGCAAGGGTGGCCATGCCGCCAAGCCGCAAGACTGTGTCGACAGTCTGCTGGTGGCCGCGCATATCGTGCTGGCGTTGCAGACGATTGCCAGTCGCAACGTTGATCCACTGGCGCAGGTGGTGGTGTCGGTTTGCACCGTGGGCACGGATAGCAATGCTGACAACGTCATCCCGCAGATTGTCACTTTGCGCGGCACTGTGCGCACGATGAAGCCGGACGTGCAGGATCTGGTCGAACGGCGGCTGTCCGAGATCGCCATGGGGACGGCACAGGCTTTGGGGGCAGCGGCGCGGGTGGTTTACAAGCGCGGCTATCCGGTGACAGTGAACGCCGAAGATAACACCGTCTTTGCCGCCGATGTCGCCGCCGCCGTGGCTGGATCGGTCGACACCAACACGGCCCCGATGATGGCTGCCGAGGATTTCAGCTATATGCTCAACGCCCGCCCGGGCGCCTATATCTTTCTGGGCAATGGTGACACACCCATGGTGCATCATCCGGCCTATGTGTTTGATGATGCGATCATTCCGGCTGGATGCAGTTGGCTCGCAGGTATGGTCGAGTCGCGGATGCCAGCGCGCTGATCCGATCGGTTTGATCAACATCTGGCTTCATCCTGGCGAAAACAACTTGCGGGGGGGGGCGGGCAGGTATTTGCAAATGCAACCACGCTGCTTGGGCTGGGCCCCGTCCGCCCGATCAGCCTAGCCCCCCGTGTGGCTCATGTGGCGGGTCATCTGGCCTGCCACTTTTTGCCGGGTGTAATCAAAATCATGGCCCTTCGGCTTGCGCGCAATGGCGCCGCGGATCGCCGCCACCAGCGCGGCATCATCGGCACTGGCCCTCAGGGGCGCGCGCAGGTCGGCCATGTCTTCCTGCCCCAGACACATGTAAAGCTCACCCGTGCAGGTCAGCCTTACGCGGTTGCAGCTTTCGCAAAAGTTGTGGGTCAGAGGCGTGATGAACCCCACCCGCTGCCCGGTTTCCCCCAAACGCACATAACGCGCCGGGCCGCCGGTGCTGTCGGGCAGATCGTGCAGAGTGTAGCGCGTGGCCAGCTGCGCGCGCAGATCCTTCAATGGCCAATACTGATCCAACCGCTGCACTTCGCCCATATCGCCCATCGGCATCACCTCGATGAAGGTCAGATCGTGGCCCGCTTGGGCGCACCAATCGGTCAGGCGGAACAACTCGTCCTCGTTGAAACCCTTGAGCGCCACCGCATTGATCTTCACCGCGATGCCCGCCTGCTTTGCAGCGTCAATCCCGTCCAGAACCTGCGACAAGCGCCCCCAGCGGGTGATTTCGGCAAACTTGGCCGCGTCCAGCGTGTCCATTGACACATTGATCCGCCTCACCCCGCAATCGGCCAGTTCTGCAGCATGTTTGCGCAGTTGCGAACCGTTGGTGGTCAGCGTCAATTCCTTGAGTGCGCCGCTCTCCAGATGCCGCGACATCGCCTGAAAGAAGGTCATGATGCCCTTGCGCACCAAAGGCTCCCCCCCGGTGATGCGCAGCTTTTCCACGCCCAAGCCGACGAAAGCCGAGCAAAGCCGGTCCAATTCCTCAAGGCTCAGCAGTTCCGCCTTGGGCAAGAATGTCATGTGTTCGGTCATGCAATAGCTGCAGCGAAAGTCGCAGCGGTCGGTGACGGACACGCGCAGATAGCGGATGGCGCGGGCGAAGGGGTCGATCAATGGGGCTGTCATGGCAACAAGGTAGGAAACTGCAGGGCCAAGGGCAAGGCTGAATGCGGCGGTTGCGCCTGCGTTGGCGGCAGACTAGCTTCGCCGTCATGATACCTCTGTCTGTGAACCCCATCCTGCGCGTTGTTCTTGTTGCGGGCAGCCTGTCGGGTTGTGGCGTGATGAACCACTTGAAACCGGCTGCCATGCCGGCGCCCATCCTGGCCCCGGTGGCAGAGGCCGGGGTGCTGCCCGCCATGGGGGCAGGGCAGAGCGCCGCTGCGCTGGACCAGACCACAACTGCCGAAAAAGCTGCCGCCTTGGCCACCTCGGCCGGGGTGGAACGATCGCTTGGCACCGTGGTGGTGGGCCTCGGCAGCCCTGCAGAACAAGGGTTCTGGATCAAATCATCGTTGATTGCCACGGCGGGCAAGGGTCGGGTGGAACTGACGTCGGGTGCTTCGGTGAACGTCGATCTGCTGCCCGGCACCGGCGCTGTTCTGTTGTCATTGGCGGCTTTTCGGGCCTTGGGGTTAAGCCTGACCGATCTGCCAGAGGTCACGATCTACGCGCAGTAGGATGCCAGCCTTTCAAATTTGACTAAAATTTTCGTTTCATCTGTCCAAAATTATCCCACGGGGTGCGGGGTGTGAAACCCCGCGCGCTGATGCAGCGAACCGTCACTGCAAATACTGCGCCGCCTCTTTGCGCGCGAAAGTTTTCATCCGGTCGCCGTTCATCGCCAGGAATGATTCGACCCGCATCGTGTCGTGCTTGGACAAATCGCGCAGCCACCACGCCACGGCTTTCTGGATGAACCAGTCCTTGTCATCGCAATAGAGCGCTGCCCAGCCCAGCACCCGGTCGCGGATGTCCAGCTCAAAGGCCTTGGGAAAATTCTGCTTGGTGAAGGGCAGGGTGGCGACCAGCGCCGCGCGGCGGGTCCACATGTTTTCGGACTCCGTCCAGCCTTCCACCGTTTCGATGCGCGACGGGTCAGCCACGATCCGCTTTTGGGCCGCAATGCAAACGTGATCGGCGATCGACCACGCATCAAATTGCAGCACCCAACTGCAGATCAAATCCCATGCGGCGGTGTCGTCGGGCTTGATCCGCGCTTGCGTCAGCAGTTTGGCGGCAGCGACCCGGGCGTCGTGGATGTTGGTCTCCCACAGGTCGGACGCCAGCTGCACGCGGTCTTCGACCGAGCATTCGGCGCGCCAGGCATCGGTCAACTCTTCAATCTGCGGTACCTTGATCCCCAGATAGCGGCGCTCAACCTTGTGATAGGCTGCGGCTTCGGCTGCCTTGGCAGCATCTGCCAAAGCCTCAAGCTGCGAAAGGGCGACGGAAATCATTCCACAGTCACCGATTTGGCCAGATTGCGCGGCTGGTCAACGTCTGTGCCTTTGGCGATCGCGGTGTGATAGGCCAGCAATTGCGCGGGCACGGAATACAGGATCGGCGCGAACACGGGTGACACTTCGGGCAGGGTCAGCGTGCGCCAGCAGCCCATCCCAGCCTCGGCCACACCGGCGGCGTCCGATATCAGCAGCACCTTGCCATGGCGCGCCATCACCTCTTGCATGTTGGAGACGGTTTTTTCAAACAGCGCGTCGCGGGGCGCCAGAACCACCACCGGCACCCGGTTGTCGATCAGCGCGATGGGGCCGTGTTTCAACTCACCCGATGCATAACCTTCGGCGTGGATGTAACTGATTTCCTTCAGTTTCAGCGCACCTTCCAGGGCCAGCGGATACATCGCCCCCCGCCCCAGAAACAGCACATCCTGCGCCTCGGCCAGTTCTTCGGCGATGTCCTCTATCGTCGTTGACAGCGCCAGCGCGTGGTTCATCAGCCCCGGCAAAGCGGCCAGATCGGCCAGATGCCGCTTCAAACCCGCCGCATCCAGACGGCCACGGTCGACGGCAGCTTTGAGCGCCAGCAGGGCCAGTGTCGTCAACTGACAGGTGAAAGCTTTGGTAGAGGCCACCCCAACCTCGACCCCCGCCATGATTGGCAGGGCCAGATCGGATTCGCGGGCGATGGAGGATGTCGGCACATTGACCACGGCCACCACCTTGGCGACCTTGTCCTTGGTGTAGCGCAGGGCGGCCAAAGTATCGGCCGTCTCTCCGGACTGGCTGACAAACAGCGCCCAGGATTTCGGCGACAGCGGTGGCTCGCGGTAGCGGAACTCTGACGCGATGTCGATGTCAACGGGCAGACCGGCGATCTGCTCAAACCAGTATTTCGCCACATGCGTCGCATAGCTTGCAGTCCCGCAGGCGACCATGGTGATACGGTCTACATCCGAAAAATCCACAGCTGCGGGCAGGTGCAAGCCGTTGTCGCGCACATAATGCTTCATCGCGTCGGCGATCACCACCGGCTGTTCGGCGATTTCCTTGGCCATGAAATGCTTGTAACCGGCCTTTTCGATGCGGGTGGCGTCGATCTCGATCCGGGTTTCTGCGCGGTTGGCAAGGCGTCCCACCGCGTCATAAATCTGGGCGCCCGCGCGGGTGACGATGGCGCAATCGCCTTCCTCAAGATAGGTCACTCGGTTGGTCATGGGTCCCAAAGCAATGGCGTCCGAGCCCACGAACATCTCACCATCGCCATGACCGATGGCCAGCGGGCTGCCCTTGCGGGCGGCGATCAGCAGATCCTCTTCGCCGTCGAACAGAAAGCACAGCGCAAACGCCCCGTGCAGGCGTTTCAGCGTCTCACGCACGGCGTCGATCGGGGCCAGACCGCGATCCATGTGCAGGCGGGTCATCAGCGCCACGGTTTCAGTGTCGGTATCGGATTCAAACCCCAGACCAGCGGCGGCGAGTTCACTGCGCAGGTCGCGGAAATTCTCGATGATGCCGTTGTGAACCACCGCGACAGGCCCTGCGCGATGCGGGTGGGCGTTGGCAACCGTGGCGGCCCCATGCGTGGCCCAGCGGGTGTGACCAATGCCTGCCTTGCCCGCCAGCGGTTCATGCACCAGCAGATCGGACAGGTTCACCAGCTTGCCCACGGCACGGCGGCGGTCCAGCTTGCTCTTGTTGACGGTGGCAATCCCGGCAGAATCATAGCCGCGATACTCCAGCCGTTTCAGCGCCTCGACCAGCAGCGGGGCAACTTCATTGTTGCCCAAAACACCAACAATTCCGCACATTATGCTTTTCCCTTCAATGCTTTGATGGCGCGCAGCCGAGACATCAGGGCGATGGCCAGACCGGGCTTGTTAAGTTGTTTGGCGCGGCCCAAAGCCAAAGCGCCATCCGGCACATCGGCGGTGATCACCGACCCCGACGCCGTCAGCGCGTCATGCCCCACCCGCACTGGGGCCACCAGCATGGTGTCGGACCCGATGAAGGCGCGTTTGCCGATGGTGGTACGGTGCTTCATCACACCATCATAGTTACAGGTCACGCTGCCGGCGCCAATGTTGGTAAACTCGCCTATATCGGCATCGCCCAGATAGGTCAGGTGGCCCACCTTGACGCCTTCATCCAGGATCGAGTTCTTCACCTCGACAAAGTTGCCGACATGCACATCCTCGGCCAATTCGGTGCCGGGGCGCAGGCGGGCAAAGGGGCCGACCTGTGCGCCGCGCGAGACATGGCAGCCTTCCAGATGGCAAAAGCCTTTGATTTCGGCACCCGATTCAATGGTGACACCGGGACCAAACAGCACGTTTGGCCCGATGATGGCATCGCGGCCGATATGGGTGTCCAGCGCGAAGAACACGGTTTCGGGAGCGGTCAGCGTCACGCCATTGTCCAACGCCTCGGCGCGGGCGCGGGCCTGAAACGCGGCCTCGGCCTGCGCCAGTTGCACGCGTGAGTTCACGCCCAGGGTTTCGGATTCGGCGCAGGTGACAACCCCTGCCGAAAGACCTGCCTTGCGGGCAAGTTCGACGATGTCGGTCAGATAGTATTCACCGCTGGCGTTGTCGTTGCCGACCTGCGCCACCAGATCGAACAACACCCGCGCTTCGGCACAGATCACACCCGAGTTGCACAAGGTCACCGCGCGTTCGGCCTCGGTCGCGTCTTTGAACTCGACGATTCGGTGCAAGTCATCGCCGGCGGCAATCAGGCGGCCATAGCGGCCCGGATCGGCGGCCTGAAAGCCCAACACCACCACGGCATGGCGCGCACGGGCGTCCAGCATTGCTTGCAGGGTTTCGGGCTGAATGAAGGGTGTATCACCGTAAAGCACAATCGCGTCGCCCGCGACCCCGGCCAAAAGCGGTGCGGCTTGGGCGACGGCATGGGCGGTGCCCAGCTGCGGGTCTTGCAAAACACCTTCGATTGCCTCGTCAAAGGCCTGGGCGGATTTCAGCACCGCCTCGGCACCGTGGCCGGTGACAAGGACGATACGTTCGGGCGACAGGCTGCGTCCGGCGTTCAACGCGTGGTGCAGCATGGGGGCGGCGGCGATGTGGTGCAAGACTTTGGGCAGGTCGGAATTCATCCGGGTTCCCATGCCTGCAGCCAAAACAATAAGTGAAACCGGCATAGAACCCCTTCCTTTTGCAATGCGCCCGTTTTAACCGGGAATGGCTGGCTCGCAAGGGGCTGTGTTATCACGCAAGGTTTCAGATGATGCAAACGGTGGTTTTTGATCTGGATGGCACGCTGGCGGACACGTCGGCTGACCTGCTGGCGGCGGCGAATGGCTGTTTTGCCCAGTTGGGTTACGGTGCCGTGCTGGACGCCCGCGACACGCTGGTCGCTTTCCACGGTGGGCGGGCCATGTTGCGGGTGGGGTTTGACCGGCTGGGGGTCAGCTATACCGAGGACGATATCGCACGCGAATATCCCCGCCTTTTGGCGGCCTATGCCGATGGCATCGACACCCACACCCGGCTTTATCCGGGTGCCGTGGCGGCAGTGGAGGCATTGCGGGCGGCGGGCTATGCCACAGCCATCTGCACCAACAAGCCCGAAGGACTGGCGGTGGAACTGGTACGCCGTCTTGGCATCACCGATCTGTTCGGCGCGCTGATCGGGGCCGACACTTTGCCCACCCGCAAGCCCGATCCTGCGCCCTACCTCGCGGCGGTGGCGCGCGCGGGTGGCGCGGTGGCGCGGTCGATGTTGATTGGCGATACCGAAACCGACCGGCTGACAGGGTTGGCGGTGGGGGTGCCGGTGGCTTTGGTGACGTTTGGCCCCGAAGGGGCGGCTGTGGCGCGATTGCAGCCCGAAGCGTTGCTGGATCACTTCGATGATTTGCCAGCGCTGGTGCGGCGCTTCCTCGGCTAAGGTGGCCACCTCAAACGTGTCCGGGCGGATTATACCCGTGCCCGGCCCGATCTATGCGGGCCAAGGCGTGTGACGCTGACCAGCTGTCATTGGAAGCTGGAGCGGGCGCGTCCAACTTCGTCTGGTATTTGCGCGAAGGGGCGCAAATTTCGGCTGCATTTCAAGGAAACGGGCGGGCGTCTCCAAATCTTCCCGCTGTTTGACAGTTCCCCACTCTGCCCCTAGTTTTCGCCGCATGGAAAACGTTGCCTTATCCCCGATCAAACCCGTTTCGCGCCATGCGGTGACATTTGTGTTGTTGACCGTGCTGCTTGATATGGTCGGCTTTGGCCTGATCATCCCGGTGCTGCCTGCGTTGATTGAAGAGGTGGGGCAGGTCAGTCTGGCCGATGCGTCGATCATCGGCGGCTGGATGTTCTTCGCGTTCTCTGTGGCGCAATTTGCCTTTGGCCCTTTGATGGGCAACCTGTCAGATCGCTTTGGTCGCCGCCCCCTGTTGCTGCTGGCAATTGCGGGGCTGGGGATCGACTATATATTACAAGCCTTTGCGCCAACACTGCTGTGGCTGTTCGTCGGCCGCGCGATAGCAGGGTTCTGCGGGTCCAGCTGGATCATCGCCAACGCCTATCTGACCGACATCACGGCACCCGAGGACCGCGCGAAGGCGTTCGGCTTGATGGGCGCGGCCTTTGGCGCAGGCTTTGTGCTGGGGCCAGCGATCGGCGGGTTGCTGGGCGAGTTTGGCCCACGGGTGCCGTTCTTTGTGGCCGCCGCCGTATCGGGGGCAAACCTGATCTACGGCTGGTATGTGTTGCCCGAAACTTTGCCGCCCGAAAAGCGGCGCGCGTTCAGTTGGCGGCGGTCAAACCCCTTTGGTGCCTTCAAGGTGTTCCGGCAATACAAAGGCGTGCTGCCGATGTGCGCGGTCTTGTTCGTGTTCTTCTTTTCCACTTCGGTTTATCCGGCGATCTGGCCGTTCTGGGGCATCGCCAAATTCGGCTGGTCCGAGGCCATGGTTGGCCTGTCGCTGGCGGTGTTTGGCGTGGTGATGGCGGTGTTTCAGGGTGTGCTGACCGGGCCTGCGGTGTCGCGGTTCGGGGAGCACCGCGTGGCCCTAATCGGTCTTGTGGCGGCAGCGATTGCGGCGATGGGCTATGGGTTGGCGGGATCGTTGTGGGTGGTGGTGTTGCTGATGGTGGTGCATGGGCCAGAGGGGTTCATCCACCCGATGCTGACGGCGATGATGACAAAAGACGTTCCCGACAACGCCCAAGGTGAGCTGCAAGGCGGCATTGCGGCGGTGATGAACATGGCGATGTTGGCGGGCACCGTGTTTTTCAGCCAGATCTTTGGCTATTTCATGCAGCCCGACGCGCCCTTCCAATCGCCCAATGTGGCCTATTACTTTGCCGCGGCAGGCTTGGTTTTGGCTTTGGTGATGTTCTTGATCTTTGTGAAACGCGAAGAGGTGACAGTATGACGGCTGAGCGATTTGCGGGCAGTTTCACCCAGCAGGAACCGATCCCCGAAGCGGGGATAGAGGCGGCAATGGCCGTCCTGCGCCATGGCCGCTTGCACCGCTACAACACCGCGCCGGGTGAGATTGCCGAAACCGCGTTGCTGGAGGAAGAGTTTGCAGCGCTGGTCGGGGCGCAGTATTGTCTTGCCGTGGCCTCGGGCGGCTATGCCTTGGGCTGTGCCTTGCGGGCGCTGCAGGTGCGCGCCGATGAACCTGTGCTGACCAATGCCTTTACCCTTGCCCCGGTGCCGGGGGCGATTGCGGCGGTGGGTGCGCGGCCGGTCTTTGTCGAAGTGACCGACGATCTGGTGCTGGATTTTGACGATCTGGCGGCCAAGGCGCGGGCCACCGGGGCGCGGCTGTTGATGCTGTCGCACATGCGCGGGCATCTTTGCGATATGGAGGCGCTGGTGACACTGTGCGCTGATCTGGGCGTCACCATCATTGAAGATTGCGCCCACACCATGGGGGCTGCATGGAACGGTGTGCCCTCGGGGCGACACGGGCTGATTGGCTGCTATTCCATGCAAACTTACAAGCACATCAACGCGGGCGAGGGCGGGTTTCTGATCTCGGACGACCCGCAGGTGATGGCGCGCGCGGTGCTGCTGTCGGGGTCTTACATGCTTTACGCCCGCCACCGGGCGGCCCCTCCGCCCGAGGCGTTTGACGCGGTGCGGCTGGAGGTGCCCAACGTGTCGGGCCGGATGGATAATTTGCGCGCAGCGATCTTGCGCCCGCAGCTGGCCCTGTTGCCGGATCGGGTGGCGCGGTGGAAGGCGCTTTATCAAACGCTTGAGGCGGGCTTGGCTGACACCCCCGGCCTGCGGCTGGTGACTCGGCCTGCGGCGGAAACCTATGCCGCTTCGTCGTTCCAGTTCCTGTTACCGGGGTGGAGCCACGCGCGGGTCGGGGCGTTCCTGACCCGGACCTTGGCGCGCGGGGTCGAATTGAAATGGTTCGGGGCCGATGATCCAGTGGCCTTCACCAGCCGCTATGACCATTGGCGCTATGCCGCTGTGCAAAGCCTGCCGCAGACCGACCGCATTCTGGCCGGGCTGATCGACATGCGCCTGCCATTGACCTTTTCGCCAGATGATGTCGCTCAGATCGCGCGGATCATCAAGGCCGAGGCCTTGGCAGTGGGGCAGGGGCCGGAACCGCAAGCAGCGGTATTGCCCGTGATCCAGTGAGGCAAGCTGCCAAACCGACCCCCTGTATCCTGCTGACGGTGTTGGTGATTTAGGCCATAGCCGATCGCTCTGCGCCCTATCACGGGCAGGCGGAAACCCAATGCCGCGTCGGATATGTCCATGACGGCGATACGGTGGAACTGCTGTGTGGTGCAAAAAGCCTGACCGCTCGGTTACAGGGTTTTGACGCCCCCGAAACCCGATCCCCCAATGCGCGTCCGAGGCCGAGCGGGGCCACCGCGCCACCCTGCGGCTGCGGGGCCTGGTCAAACGGCCCGAATTGGCATGTTTCGCAAGGGTTATGACAAGTACGGCCGCGATCTGGTGGGGCGGGCCATCGGCGGCAGGGATATGGCGCAGATCATGGTGGGTGAAGGGCTGGCTGTGGCCTATAAGGGCCCAGCCCGGCGCAATTGACACCTCTGTTGCCGCAACACTGAGTGGCAGATTTCAGCTTGGCCCAAATACCCCGCCGGGGAGATTCAGGGCAAGCCGTGGCAGGCTGTCACCCCGCGGACCATTGCGCGCAACGAAGCCCTTCATCGCGACGATGCAAGACCGCATCTGGCCAAAGAACGCCAGCACCTGATCCCGGAGCAGCTTCTTGCGCAGCACCGCCTGACCCGCCCCAGCAGCCCCGTGGAACTGAAACACATTCTGCGCCAGGCCGGGTTCGACCGTGGCAATCTCAGACGGGGCCGTTCTGCTGTGTGGATCCGCGCAGACCCGCCCTGACACAGAGAATCAGTCGGGGGGCGGCCAGATCATCGGAGTCGCAACAACCCCCACCCAACCTCTTGAAATCCCTATCCCCACCCCTTTGTCCACGCGTGGACACTACTCTGCAGCCGAGCCTGCTTCCCGGTTGACCAGCGCCCGGGCGGCGCGCTCGAAGGCCCCGAAAACCTGCCCCCGCACCGGCTCGGCCACCCCCCTATCCTGCAAAGCCTGCCCCATACAGGTCAGCCAATCCTCGGCATCCTCGGGGCGGATCGGGACGTGGGCATGCATTTCTTTCAAACTCAGCGCGCCGGGCCGTTCCATGTAATCCCGCCGCCCCCCCAGAAAGCCGCACAGAAACTCAAACTGCGCCGCCCTGACGTGGGCAATCCCGTGCCCCCGGAAATGCAGATGTAAGATCTGCCGCCCCTCGGGCAACGTCTCGATCAGATCATAGAACCGCTCCACCAGCGCCCGCACCGCCGCCTCGCCACCGATCCGCTCGATCACCGAGGCCACGCCTGCCCCCTAAGATTGGGGTCGGGTTTTCTTCGGATCATAGGCCGAGGTTGCCGCGACGACCGCAGGCAGCCGTTTCTGTTGGCCATCCAGCTTGCCAATCTCCACCGCCGTCCCAAGCGCCGCATGGGCCAGATCAACGCGGGCGAGGGCGATATTCTTGCCCAGCAAAGGCGAGCGCACCGCCGAGGTCACCACCCCAACCTTGGCCCGGCCGATGTAAATCCCGTCGCCATGCCCAACATCAACCGCCGCCTCAATCTCAAGGCCCACAAATTTCTCGCGTGGGTTTTCCTTGCGCCGGATCAACGCCTCGCGCCCGATGAAATCATCGGTTTTGGATTTCAGCGGCACGGTAAACCCGATCCCCGCTTCAAACGGGTCGGTCTGATCGCTGAAATCATAGCCCGCAAAGATCAACCCGGCCTCAATCCGCACCATATCAAGCGCCGCCAGCCCCATCGGCCGCAACCCGAGGTCGGCCCCGCTTTCCCAAACCGCATCCCAAACCGCAGCGCCATCTTTGGGGTGACAAAACACCTCGAACCCCAACTCGCCGGTATACCCCGTCCGCGACACCACCACGGGCGCGCCATCATGCCCGCCCAAACGGCCCACCGTGAAGCGGAACCACCCAAGTTCGGCAATTGTCGGCTGATGTGGGGCCGTCCAGATCATCCGCTGCATGATTTCGCGCGAGTTGGGCCCCTGTACCGCGAGGTTGTGCAATTGATCGGTCGAGGACCGCACCATCACCTTCAACCCCAGCTTCTCCGCCTGCTCGCGCAGCCAGATGCCAGAGTAATAATCGCCACCAATCCAGCGGAACTGATCCTTGCCAAGCCGGAACAAAGTGCCGTCATCAATCATCCCGCCATGCTCGTAACACATCGCCGAATACACCACCTGACCCACCGACAGCTTCTTCACATCCCGCGTCAGGCAATAGTGCAGCAGGGCCTCGGCATCCGGTCCCGTCACTTCAAACTTGCGCAAAGGTGACAGATCCAGCACCACGGCTTTCTCGCGGCAGGCCCAATATTCTTCGATGGCCCCGTTCGAGGAATAGGTCTGCGGCAGCCAGTAGCCTTTATATTCCACAAGATTGCGGGTCTTCTCGGCGATCTTGGCGTGGAAGGCGGTCTCTTTGGTCATCACAGGCTCCGATGTCGGGGTGGGGCGGTAGGCGATGGACCGCTGGAAGGGTTCGGCACCGTCATAGGTGCGCACATGGATGTCTGACAGATACCAGCCGTTCGCGGGCGAGGTGTCGTCCGGGCAGGCGGAACTGACGCAAACCAGATCGGTCAGCGCACGCAGCAAAACATAATCGCCGGGGCGCGACCACGGCTCATCCGCAATCAGCACGCCATGCGCGTCAATTGCGGTGTTGAAGAACAGGTTGACGGCCATCCAACCCGGACGCGCCGTTACCCCATGGCGCGTCAATGCACCGTTGAAATTATCTGAACAGTTGATGTGGCCGGGGTAACCGAGTTCGTCATAATACTTCGAAGCACAGGCCATTGCGAAGGCATCATGGCGACCAATGGTGTCTTGAACCACCTCGATCAGAGGCAGCCAATCCTGATCGTAGTATTTTGCATGCAGGCCCGGCATCGGATAGGCGTGGCCCATCAGCGTGCGCGAGGTGGTGACGTCCAGGGGTTGCTCTAGCCCGTTATCCAGTTTTCTGGCAGAAAAGCATTGAAAATCAGTGCATTGCCGACCATCGACGTCGATGATTTGAATGTAGTCGCCCGCCTTGACGAAATAGCTTTCGGCGGTCGCTGATTTCACCCGCAGGTCCAAAACGGGGGCCGCAAGCGGGTCGGCCAGTTCGAATTTCCTGATCCCCACCAAGGTCGAGCGTTGCACGCGCACGCCAATCGGCGTCGAAGTATCCTGCGCATCGGGCAGCATCGCGGTGCCGGGGGCGGCGATGATCAGCACGCCGTCGCGGGTGGCGGTGAAGCTGACCTCATCTCCCGCCGCCGAATCCGCGCCAAAACACGCCACGGCGCGTGCGGTTGCAAGGTTGATGCCGCGCCGTTCGATGCCCAGCCGCAAACCAGCCAGACCGGGCGCTTTGCTGTCCGTCAGCAGCCTTTTCAGCCCTGCCGCATCCGCATGGCCAACAACGCCCAAAACTCCCGGATCGACCCGGCCTTTGTCATCGGCCGCGACCAGCTCAACGCCTTGGCCGCCCTCTCGGTTCACCAGCGTCACCCGATCGCCCACACCCAGTGCAACCAGCCAAGCGCCACCCCCGGGAACCTCAAACCGCTCTGACCCCGAACGCACGCCCAAGGGTTCGGGCGTGATGATCTGGCTCGGCCGCGGTGGGCCGGGGCGAACAATCGGATATGAATCGAGCATCAGGGCCTCGCTTTTTGCATCCATGGCAAATTTTATTCTTTTGAAGAATATCGCGGTTGGGGATTTCCGCAAGAGTTTTGCGCCGCTACGCTGACAGAGTTCGCAAACCGGAGAAACGCTGTGCAATCACTGATGTTGGGGCTTTTGGCGGCAGTGTTGTGGGGTTTGCACGACTTTACCATCAGACGCGTGGCGGCACAGACCGACGCTGCGGCACTCTATCTGGTTGTGCTGGGGTTTGGCGCCATTTTGCTGGCCCCGATGGCCGCCGTTTCGGGGGGATGGCAAGACTTTACGCCGGGGTTACTGGGATTTTGTATCCTGACCGGTCTGGTTTACGCCGTCGGCGTCTATGCGCTCTATCGTGCCTTCATCATCGGGCCCGTGCGGTTGGTTGCCCCGATTTGCGGCGCTTTCCCGTTGCTGTCGGTTGGTTTTGCCGTCGCGCGCGGGCAAGAGGCAGGTCCGGTGGTTTGGTTGGCATCACTGGCGGTATTGGCGGGCATTGCCGTGGTGGCGCAGGGCGAAAACGGCCCCACCCAAGGCACGCGCCGTGCAGCGATCACCTGGTCGATCATAGCTGCGCTTGGCTTTGCTGTCAGTTTTGAGTTGCTGCATCAGGCCGCTGGAAGGGCGGCTGATCTGCCCGTTACCCTGATCGCGCGTTGTGCGGGCTTTGTCGGCGTCTTGATCTGGGTGGTTTCGCAACGCATTGATCTAAAACCCGCTTTGGCAATCTGGCCGACGCTTTTGATGATGGGGGCCTTGGATGTGGGCGGCATGCTGGCAGTCACCATGGCAGGCGGCTTTGCGCGCCCCGAGTTCGCTTCTGTTGCCGCGTCCTGCTTTGGTTTGGTTACCATTTTGCTGGCGTGGCGGTTCTTGCGTGAACCGCTGACCGCGCTGCAAGCCTGTGGTGCTGCGGTGGTGTTTGCGGGCATCGCCGTGTTGGGGCTTGTCTGAAATGAAAGATTGCTTGTCGGGAATGAAAGCACAGACAGGCGTCGACTGCACCATATTGGCTGGAAGGAAGACATAGGAACACCACATGCGCTATTCGGGTTTTAGGGTGATTGCCGAGGCTTTGACCGGGCATAAGGGCTGGAAACCGGCATGGCGCGATCCGGCTCCGCAAGCCTCCTATGACTATATCATCGTCGGCGGCGGCGGGCATGGGCTGGCAACCGCTTATTATCTGGCGAAAGAGTTCAAGCAGGCGCGGATCGCGGTGCTGGAGAAGGGTTGGATCGGCGGCGGCAACGTCGGACGCAACACCACGATTGTGCGGTCTAACTATCTGCTGGATGGCAACCAACCGTTCTATGAGTTCTCGATGAAGCTGTGGGAGGGGTTGGAGCAAGACTTCAACTACAACGCCATGGTGTCCCAGCGTGGAATCATCAACTTGTTTCACACAGATGCGCAACGCGACGCTTACACCCGGCGCGGCAATGCGATGATCATGCACGGCGCGGATGCCGAACTGCTGAACAAAGAGCAGGTTCGCAAAATGTATCCCTATCTGAATTTCGACAACGCCCGCTTCCCGATCAAGGGCGCGTTGATGCAGCGGCGCGGCGGCACGGTGCGGCATGATGCGGTGGCTTGGGGTTATGCACGCGGCGCGGACAGCCGCGGCGTTGATATCATCCAGAACTGCGAGGTTTTGGGGATGAAGATTGAAAATGGGCGCGTGCTGGGGGTGGAAACCTCGCGCGGCTTCATTGGCGCGAAAAAGGTTGGCGTGGCAGTGGCGGGGTCTTCCAGCAAGGTGATGGCAGGGGCTGGGATGCGTTTGCCAATGGAAAGCCATGTGCTGCAAGCCTTTGTATCCGAAGGGTTAAAGCCGCTCATCGATGGCGTGATGACCTATGGCGCCGGGCATTTTTACGTCAGCCAATCCGACAAGGGGGGGCTGGTATTCGGCGGCGATATTGACGGCTACAACTCTTACGCCCAACGCGGCAACCTGCCGGTGGTCGAGGATGTGGCCGAAGGCGGGATGAGCCTGATGCCAATGATCGGCCGCGCCCGCCTGTTGCGGATGTGGGGCGGGATTATGGATATGTCGATGGACGGCTCGCCCATCATCGACAAAACCCATGTCGACGGGCTCTATTTCAACGGCGGTTGGTGCTATGGCGGCTTCAAGGCCACCCCCGCCAGCGGCTTTGTCTTCGCGCATCTGCTGGCCAAAGACACCCCCCACAGCACCGCCACCGCCTACCGCTTTGATCGTTTCGCCAAAGGCCTGATGATCGACGAAAAGGGCCAGGGCGCCCAGCCGAATTTGCACTAGGAGCAGACCATGATCATCAATCATCCGCTTTTGGGGCCTCGGGATTCACAAGAATTCGTCTATCTTGGCGACGCCGCCCTGATCCACCGCCCCGATGGCATGGCCGAAGGTGCGCTGGATAAGTTCATAGATTACACATACTTGCGGGACAACCCCGCAGGGGCCCACCGCGAACTTTGGTATCACGAACAGGGCGACCGCTCTTGGCTGGTCGTGACCCGCAACACCGTCACCCATGAGATCACCGCAGTCGAGATGGCCCGCGACGTGGCCCGCGCAGAAGGTCGCAGCAAATGAGCCGTATTTCTGGCGGTCAGATCGACCGCAGCAAAACCCTGCATTTCAGCTTTGATGGTGTGGCCTATACGGGTCATCCCGGTGACACTCTGGCCTCGGCCCTGCTCGCCAACAATGTGCGACTGATGGGCCGCAGCTTCAAATATCACCGGCCGCGCGGCGTGATTTCGGCAGGCTCGGAGGAACCAAACGCCCTTGTTGAACTGCGCACCGGCGCGCGCCAAGAACCCAATACCCGCGCCACGGTGATTGAGCTGTTTGACGGGCTGCAAGCGCAAAGCCAAAACCGCTGGCCCAGCCTGAAGTTCGACGCAATGGCGATCAACGACCGCCTGTCACCGTTTTTCGCGGCAGGGTTTTACTACAAAACCTTCATGTGGCCCGCTGCGTTTTGGGAGAAAGTCTACGAACCGATCATCCGTCGCGCTGCGGGCTTGGGGTCGCTTTCCAAACAAGACGACCCCGACATCTACGACAAGGGTTTCCTGCATTGTGATCTGCTGATCATCGGCGCGGGCCCAGCTGGCCTGATGGCCGCCTTGACCGCTGGCAGGGCAGGGGCGCGGGTGATCCTTGCCGATGAAGACTTCCGCATGGGTGGCCGCCTGAATGCCGAAACGCTAGAGGTCGGCGACATGTCAGGTGCCGATTGGGCCGCGAAAACCGTGCAGGAACTTGGCACCCTGCCCAACGTCCGCCTGATGCCCCGCACCACCGTCATGGGCGCGTTCGATCATGGCATTTACAGCGCGGTGGAACGGGTCTCGGATCACCTCGCCGAACCCCTTCCCGGCAAGCCGCGCCAGGTTCTGTGGCGCATCTACACCGCCCGCACCATACTCGCCGCAGGTGCAACCGAGCGCCCGATCGCGTTTGAAAACAACGACCGCCCGGGCATCATGCTGGCGGGCGCGTTGCGCGCCTATGCCAACCGCTGGGGCGTGGCTGTGGGCACGCGCGTGGCCGTGTTCACCAACAATGACGACGGTCTGCGCACGGTTTCTGATCTGAAAGCCAAGGGCCTTGATGTCACCCTGATCGACGCCCGTAAAGGCGATGAAGTCATTGATTCCGCAGGCCGCCTCGGTCTGAAATCTATCACCGTCCGCCGTGCCAATGGCCAGATCGAAACGTTGCCAGTCAGCGCGCTTGGTGTCTCTGGCGGCTGGAACCCCAACCTCAACATCGCCTCAAACCACCGGGGCCGTCCGATCTGGGACGACCAGATCGCCGCTTTCCTTCCCGCCCCAGAAAGCATCGCGGGCATGAGCTCCGTCGGCGCTGCCGCAGGGGCGATGTCCACCCATGCCGCTCTGACGACGGGGGCTGCCCATGCGATTGCCGCCCTCGCCGAGATAGGCATCGCGGCCACTGCCGACGTGCCAAAGGCCGAAGACGCCCCGCTGAACCTGACCCCCGCGTGGTATGTTCATTCCGGCAAAGGCCGCGCTTGGGTTGATCAGCAGAACGATGTGACGGTCAAGGATGTGAAGCTGGCCAAGCAGGAAGGCTTCATCTCGGTCGAGCATCTGAAACGCTACACCACCCTCGGCATGGCGACCGACCAAGGCAAGACGGGCAACGTCTTGGGCCTTGCCGTGATGGCCGAACTGACAGGCAAAACCATTCCCCAAACCGGCACCACCATCTACCGTCCGCCCTACACCCCGGTTGCGATGGGCGCACTTGGGGGCCGCGCACGGGGCCATGATTTCAAACCCGTTCGCCAGACCCCCAGCCACAAATGGGCCACCGAGCAGGGGGCTGTTTTCGTCGAGGTCGGCTACTGGCTGCGGGCGCAATGGCTGCCGCGTCAGGGCGAGACGACATGGCGGCAATCTGTGGACCGTGAGGTGCGGCAAACCCGCAAATCGGCAGGCATCTGCGATGTGACCACCTTGGGCAAGATCGACATCCAAGGCACCGATGCCGGCCTGTTTCTTGACCGCGTCTATGCCAATACCTTTGGCACGCTCGCCGTCGGCAAAGTCCGCTACGGTTTGATGCTGCGCGAAGATGGCATGGTGATGGATGATGGCACCACGGCCCGGATGGGGCAAAACGAATATGTGATGACCACCACCACCGCGAATGCGGTCCCTGTGTTCCGCCATCTGGAATACTGCCGCCAGGTGTTGTGGCCCGATCTGGATGTGCAACTGATCTCGACCACCGAAGCTTGGGCGCAGTATTCCGTCGCTGGCCCTGACGCGCGGAAACTTCTGGAAAAACTGGTCGATCAAGATATCTCTGACGCGGCTTTCCCCTACATGGCCTGCGGTGCGATCACCGTGCAAGGCACCCGCGCGCGGCTGTTCCGCATCAGCTTTTCCGGCGAACTGGCTTACGAAATTGCCGTGCCAACCCGCTACGGCGATGCGATGATCCGCGCATTGGTAGAGGCAGGGCGCGAATTTGACGCCGTGGTTTATGGCACCGAAGCGCTGGGTGTGATGCGCGTCGAAAAGGGTCATGTCGCGGGCAACGAACTCAATGGTCAATCGAGCGCCTTGAACATGGGCCTTGGCAAAATGGTGTCGCGCAAGAAAGACAGCATTGGCATGGTGCTGTCGCAGCGTGAAGGCATGACCGCTGCGAATGGTTACCGCCTTGTTGGTGTGCAACCGGTCAACCCCGCCGACGCCCTCACCGCAGGCGCGCATTTTCTCGCAAAAGGTGCGTCAGCCACGGCGGACAACGATGGCGGTTGGCTCACATCGGTGGTCTATTCCCCTCACTTGGGCCATTCGATCGGCTTGGGCTACCTAAAATCCGGCGATGACCGCAAGGGCGAGCGCCTGCGCAGCGTCAATCTGCTTGCGCAGACAGACGTCGAAGTCGAAATCGTCAGTCCGCATTTCTTTGACCCGGAAGGGAAGCGTCTCCGTGGCTAATCCGTTGAAACCTCTGACCCCGTTGGGCCATGATGCGCCGCTCACCGAAACCATCGGCCCGGTCAGCATCACCGAGAACACAGCCACCGCGCTCGCATCGCTTGCCACGCGTCTGGGGTGCCAAGCCGATGTTGCACTTGCCGCAAAAGCCGCCGGCATCCCGCTGCCCGGACCCGGACGCAGCCTGTCCGGCGTCACCTACAGCGCGATCTGGCTGGGCCCCGAGCAATGGATGATCGAAGCCCCCTTCGCGACGCATGAAGACATCTCCGCGATCCTGAAGCCAATCTTCTTGCAGGCCGCTTCGATCACCGAGCAAACCGATGCCTGGGTGCGCTTTGATCTGACCGCCCCAGACCTGCCCACCCTGTTTGAGCGCCTATGCAATCTCGATCTGCACCGGGCCGGGGTTGGGGCCGCCACCCGCACCGTGATCGACCATCTTGGCTGCTACGTCATCCGGCGCGGTGAAACCGAGGTTTCCATCCTTGGCCCGCGCTCCTCTGCCCACAGCCTGCAACATGCCCTGACATCGGCAGCAAAATCGCTGTTCTGATTTCATCTGTCTGAAAATATCCCACAGGGGTCCGGGGGTGTGAAACCCCCGGCGGTCTGCCGCAAGCTCAATCGTTTGGCGGCATCGCCCCAGCCAAACCCCGCAGCCCCACCAACCGACGCCGCTCGTCATTCGGATTGACCCCGAACGCTTCGGCGTAATGCTTGGTCATTGGGGTCGAACTTGCATAACCCACCGATTGCGCGATCTCGCGGATGCTTTGCGTTGAGTAAAGCACCCGCTGGCGTGCCTTGCGCAACCGCATCAGGCGGTAGTATTTCAGCGGGCTTTGCCCCGTCGCCTGCTTGAAGCAGCGCTCCAGATGCCGCTCCGACATCGCCAGCGCTTCGGCCACATCGGCGATCTGCAACGGGTCATCAATATGATCGCCGAAAATTGCAATCGCCGCCCGCACCGTATCGGGCAGCATGTCATCGGTCCCGCCCTGCTTTTGCACCGGCACCTTTTGCGCCGCATCTTCGGTGCGCACAAAGGGATGCTGAAACCAGCAGGCCACTTCGGTCATCGTGTCACGCCCCAATCGCTCCTCGATCAGCCGCAACATCAGATCAAACACCGCCCCGGCCCCCGAGGCCGTGTAGCGCCGCCTGTCCCGCAAAATCACCGACTGAGACGCCTGCAAATCCGGAAACTCCGCCTTGAACGCCGCCTCGTAGCACCAATGCACCGACACCGAATGCCGCTCCATCACGCCAGAGCGCGCCAGCGGAAATATCCCGCCCGAAAACCCGCCCAGCACCACGCCCGATCGGTCCAGCCAACGCACCTGCGCATTGCCGCGCTTGGGGTTTTGGAATTGCGAGGTCGGTGCGGACAGGAAAAACAGATAATCCAAGCCCACAGCGTCACTCAAAGTCACATCCGGGTCAAACCGCACCTCAGCCGATGACCGCACCGGACTGCTTTCTTCTCCGATCAGTTTCCAGCTGAATTCTTTCCGCCCAGTGATTTCGTTCGCTGCGCGCAAAGGTTCAATGGCAGAGGTCAAACAGGCCATCGGAAAGCCGGGGAACAAAAGAAACCCCAAATTTGCAGCGGAATCGCGGTGGATTGTCATGCGGCGGGATTTTCTGTTGAGCGGGGACATGTTTCACGGTAGTAAACAACAGATAGCATGCCACAAAGAGCCCGCCAAATGGATATCGAACCCGAAGAATCCAACTTGCCCCGTGCGAAGCCCGCGTTCGACCAAGACCCGCACCGGGTGCGTGAGTTGTCCGAACGCAATCTGGAAATGGCCATCGGCCGCTCGGTTCGCGCCTTCCGCCGTGCGCAGGGCATGACCGTGGCTGATCTGGCAGGCGTCACCGGGCTTTCCATCGGCATGTTGTCGAAAATCGAAAATGGCATCACTTCGCCCTCACTCACCACACTGCAAATCCTGTCTCACGCCTTTTCCACCCCGGTCACCTCGTTCTTTCGCGGCTTTGAAGAACGCCGTGAGGTGCAGCATGTGAAGGCCGGCGACCACCTTGAGATTGAACGGCGCGGCACCCGCGCCGGCCATCAGTATCACCTCCTTGGCCATATTGGTTCGAATGATTCCGGTGTCTTGGTGGAGCCCTACCTGATCACCCTGACCACCGAATCCGACGTATTCCCTGCCTTTCAGCACGACGGTATCGAGCTTTTGTACATGCTGGAGGGAGAGGTCGAATACCGCCATGGCGATCAGCTTTTCCATTTGAAACCCGGCGACAGCCTGTTTTTTGATGCCGACGCCCAGCACGGGCCAGAGGTTTTGGTGAAACTTCCCGCCCGCTATCTGTCGGTGATTTCCTACAAGCAGGCCTAGTCGACGGCAAACCCCGGCGAAGTCGGCGTTCCATCATCAAAAGCTGACAGATAGTCCAGCATCAAAGGTTTGTTGCGCAAAAACCCCTTGTAGGTCGCCAATTCATCGGGAATGTCCCGCACCACCCGGTGCAAGCGGCGCGCCCATTTCGGCACTGTCACCAATTCCTCAAACCGGATCAGATAGCAGCGGATCGGGAATACGATGGCGTTCGACCTTGGCAAACGGTGCAATGTCTGCAATTCCACCCGCAAATGTTGCCTGCGACCCACGGTTTGCGGTGTCATTGTGGTCTTTCCCGGCCCCCATTTCGGGTAATTCTCCGGGCTGGTGTCCAGCAACGGGTCCACTGTCATCGTCCAGTTGAACCGTCGCACCGGGGCACCATGTTGCAGCTTCAGCAGAAACTTCAACGCGCGGTCAAAGATGTTCATCTGATGCGCCAAGGGCACTGGCGCATGCCATTGCTTGAAGCTCATGCCGATGTCAAAATCCAAAGACCAGTCGGCCTGCGTCGTCACCATCCCGGCTTCAATCCACAAATCATCATCGCGCTGATCTTGCAGGGTAAAATCGCCCTGCGTCTGCCGGGTGATATATTCCATCGGCCCGTAGGGCAGGGTGGAGGCATCCATGAAGGTGAACTTCTGCTCGATCTGCAGCGGCCGATTGATCCAATGCCACTGGTTGCCGGCTTTGGTCAGCGAAAACCACTGCGGATAGTCCCGCGCCTTGCTTTCCATGATCAGTTCCAGCAAATCCCAGCCCGCCAGTTCCATATGCGGCAGCGACTGGCAGCGCAAAGGATCTTCTGCCAGCACCTGCGCACGATCCCGCATCTCGGCCACATAATGCTCGTCGACGTCGAACATGTGTTCGAACACGGATCCGACCGCCCCCGGCACATGCGGCTCCATATTCACCGAATACATATAGCTGTCTTCGGGGAAGGGGAACGGGAAGCGTTTGATCGCCTTTGCCGAGTTCTTGTAGGTGAAATCGCCGCGAAACGTTTCGTCGTTGAATTCAATAGACATCGCATCCCCCCTATCGGTCTAGGATCAGGGCCGCGCCCCGAAACCGCGACACGCACGGCATGATCTTGGTATGGCTGGCTTTTTGCTCATCGGTCAGCCAGTGGTCGTTGTGCTCAATATGGCCGTCACACCGCAAAACATTGGTCTCACACTGCCCGCACGCACCGCCGCGGCAAAGATAAGGTGCCTCGACCCCCGCCGCCTCAATCGCCTCCAACAAGGACTGGTTCGGCTGCACGGTGAATGATTTTCTCGAGGCCGCCAGTTGCACCTCAAAGGCCAGACCAACCGGGGGTGCCAAGAATTCCTCGGAATGAACCGTCAGCGCTGGCCAACCCATCGACGCCGCCGTGGCCTTGACCCAAGCGATCATGCCCTTCGGCCCGCAGACATAGATATGTGTGCCAAGCGGTTGAGATTTCAGCAGGGTTTTCAGATCGATCTGCTGTTTCAACTCGTCATAATAAACATGCACGCGGCTGCCGTACTGCTCTTGCAAATGCCCGACATAAGCCCCCAAAGCGGGCGAGCGCACCGAGTAATGCAACTCAAACCGCCCGCCCATCGCCTCCATCTGCGCCATTTGCGCGACAAACGGCGTGATGCCAATGCCGCCCGCGATCAACAGATGTTTTTTCGCGCGCGCGTCCAGCGGGAACAGGTTGACGGGCTGGCCGAGGACCATCTCCATCCCCGGCTTCACATGCTGGTGCAGGTAAAGCGAGCCGCCGCGCCCCGCCTCATCCCGTCGCACCGAGATTTCATAGCCCATGGTGTCGACAGGAATGCTCATCAGCGAATAGGGGTTCATGCGCCGCGTGCCGTGGTCGTCCATTTCCACGACCACATGCGCACCACCTGAAAACATCGGCATTGCTGCGCCATCGCGGCGCATGAAGCGAAAGCGTTTGATCAGAGCATTGACCTCAACCACCTCGGTCACAACAACCGGGATTTTCGGCGCACCCACACTCATTTGAACCGCTCCACCGATGCCGGAACCTGCCCGGGGTCTTCCGCATCAATATTCACGCCCTGAAACGCCGCAAGGCGGCGTGAGAAATGGTCGCGCACGAACAGGCTCAAGCCGCAATGGCTGCACAGGAACGGATCGAGCGTGACATTCTCGGTCACCCCCTTGCAATGCACACACTGCACCCGGCGCGCGAGGCTGCCGCGATGTTCCATCTGCACCGCCTCATAGGGCAGCCCGGCATTTTGCGCGGCGGCTGCCACCTGTGCCATCAACCCCTCCGTACCTGCGGTGTAAATCTGCAATCCCATATGCGCATCAGCCAGCACCTTGGCCAACCGCGACTGCGCCGCGGCAAAACTCGGTGCGCGATAAAACTGCGCCACGCCCAAGGCCTGCACGGCTGCGGTCTTGTCGCAGCCATTCGCCCCCGGCATGTAAATGATGTGGCCGACAGATTTCATCTCGGCGGTCTCAGCCTTGGCAAACAGATCGCACAAAGCCTCCGCGCCCTCACCATCGGCGACAAACAAATGCGCCGACCCGGTGGCCGGCGAAAGCACGCCGTAAACCGGGCGGCTGGTGATGGAAGGCTCGAACATCGTCTTCGTCATAGTTCCGTCAATCCCTGAACGATCTGCCCTGAACGATTTCATCTTGGTCAAAATATCCCCGCCGGAGGCTCCTTCGGCCAGGGTCGAATGCCTCCGGCGGGGATATTTAAGCCAGTGCGAAATCCCTAGCCCTTCGCCGTCCGACGCTTTTTATCGACATCGAAGAACGGCATCGCGTGGGTGGTTGCCGCGATCTCGCCGTGGGTGGCGCAGTTCACCACCAGTTTTGTGCCGTTGTTGGCGCAGTCGACAGGCAGGCGCGCAATGGCGATGGTCCAGTCGTTCAGCGGCGAATACATCGCTTGCGTCACCACACCGACCTTTTCCTTGCCCTTGAACACCGGCGCACCATTGCCGGGTGCATTCTTGCCGTCCAGCTTCAGCCCCCAGATTTTGAAACGCTCGCGCCCCTTCAGGCGGTAATGCTCCTCAGCACCCCGGAACCCGGTTTTGCCGGGCGACACGGTGAAATCCAGACCCAATTCCCACAGGGTATCGCCGGGGCCTTCGGTGTCAAACGGATACATTTCCGAGTTGTCGAACGGGAAAAACAGCAGATACGATTCAGTGCGCAGCATATCCAAGGTGGTGAAGCGGCAGGGAATGATCCCCATCGCCGCCCCTTCTTCCAAAATCCGGTCCCAGATCATCGGCGCATCCTGGCCCCGGCAGAAAATCTCATAGCCGCGCTCTCCGGTATAGCCGGTGCGCGAGATCATCACCGGCTTGCCAAACAGCGCGGTTTGCATCTGCGAGAAATACGCGAGGTCGCGGATGCCCGGCACATGCTGCGCCAGATAATCCACCGCCAGCGGCCCTTGGAGTGACAGATCGTGCAGATTGTCGTCAAACCGCACCGAGACATCGCGGCCCGCTGCCGCCATTGTCAGTTGCTCAAAGCCCTGACCGGATCCATGCACCACCATGAACGCATTCGGCCCGGTGCGGTAAATCACGCAGTCATCGACGAACTTGCCGGCATCGTTCAGCATGGCTGCGTAAACCGAGCGCCCCGGCATCAGCTTTTCCATGTTTCGCGTCGTTGCGCGTTCAATCACATGGCTGGCACCATGCCCGGTGACATGCACCTTCTTCAGCCCCGAGACATCCATCAGCCCGGCTTTGGTGCGGATCGCCATATATTCGGCATCCGGGTCACCTTTCTCGTAAGACCAAGCTGTGCCCATGCCTGACCAATCTTCCAGATTGGACCCCAAAGCGCGGTGACGATCTGCGAGTGTCGAGAAACGCCAGGAATTTGTCATGTATCCCCCCCCTTAAGCGGTTGTATTTTCTGCCAACACTGTGGGGCTGGGTTTTGGTAAAATCAACCTTGTTGTGCAAAATTATTTCCTGTCAGGGAATTTTCCCGACCATTACTTGCGGAGACAATGGTGAATACAAATGGGCGGCCCGAAGACCGCCCATTTGCACAATTTAGGGGCAGTTCAGGCTGCGACGGGCAGCACGAAGAACCAGTTCGACCACAATACAACCGCGGCCCCGGCCAACAGCGCAAGATAGGGCAGCATCCCGGCCCTGCGTGGACCCAGATCGCCGTGATCACTCAGACCCAGATCCTCCATCGCCTCTTTCGGGAAATGGCCCTTGTCCTGCACATAATGGCGGAACCAGAACACGGGGATGATAAAGGCCGCAAACACCAGCCCCGACCACAGAGCGTTTTCATAGCCCCAGACTTTGGCGCCAGCGCCCAAGAACAGCGCGTTCACGAAGGCGAGCACCGTGTTGACGCCAATCAGCCAGTTCGGGGCTCTCCACGGCCTGTTCAGATGCGGGCTGTCGATGCGGTGAATCCAGCCTGCGTTCAAGTTCAGGAAGTTGAACAGGATGTAGCCGACGTTGGAGATCGCCAGCACATAGAAGTAGCCACCAACGTCCGAGGCCAGCGCCAGCAGGATCACGTTAAAGCCGAAATCCGTCCACATCGCCCCAACAGGCGCGCCATTCGCGTTGGTTTTCACCAGATATTTCGGCAACCATCCGTCGCGCGACCCCTGATAGAGCGTCCGCGAAGACCCTGCCATCGCCGTCATGATCGCGAGAAACAGCGCAAGGATCATCAAGATCACAAAGATCTGGATGAAGACCGGGTTGGACCCCACCATAGCACCCAAAGCCGCAGCCACCCCGGTGCCATCCACAATCCCGGTTTCCAGCATACCGTTCAAGCCGTAAACGCCTTGGAACGAGAACGGGATCAGGAAGAAGAACACCATGCACAAAAGACCCGAGTAGAAAATCGCACGGAACGTATCGCGCTTGGGGTCTTTCAGCTCGGCCGTGTAGCAAACCGCAGTTTCAAAGCCGTAGGTCGACCAAGCGGCGATATACATGCCGCCCAAGAACAGCGTCCAGCCGCCAACGTTCCACTCGCCATTAACGCCCGAATAGGCCCCTGTCGGTGGCACGATGCCAGTGACATTCATCGTGTTGATGTCGCCGTTGATGATCGGGATCAGACCGACCAGCAGCAAGGGCACCAACACCACAACCGCCAGCACCTTTTGTGCGCTTGCCGTGGCCGCGATGCCGCGATGCTGGATCGCCAGCATGATCAGCATCAGCACAACGCCGATCACGAAGGTCGAGTTGAAGTGCAGCACACCCAGACCCGGAATGTTCAGCGCATAAGCCTCCCACACCCGGAACGCCGGGGTCAGGGCGGCAACGCCATCGGCAGAAGCCACGGCGGTGATCGCATCCGCAGGCGTGGTGCCCGCATTGGCGGCGATATAGGCCACCACGCTTTCGGTGGTTTCTGTATAGTTGGCAATATTGGCTGCAATCCATTCCACCACTTGCGGGGCGGTTTCCAGCGGGATCGGGAACAAAGCGTTCAGGATATAGCCCGCCGCGATGGCGCAACCCAGCGACAGCACGGGCGACCATGCAAACCAGTTGCACCAGACCGACAGCGGCGCGATCAGCTTGGAATAGCGCAACCATGCGGTCGCACCATAAACAGACGTGCCGCCCGACTTGTTGCCGAACATCCCCGCCATTTCGGCATAGGTGAAGCTTTGCGAAAAGCCCATGATCATCGACAACATCCAAACCACGAAGGCGGCTTGCCCAGCCACCCCCGCGATGCCGCCGATGGAAAACAGCACAAGGGGCGGTACCCCTGCGGCGACCCAGAAGGCGCCTTTCCAATTCAGCGCGCGATGCAGATCGCCCGCTTTGCTTTCTGTAGACATCAAGTGTTCCTTTGTCCCTGTTGTTGTCTGGCCTTGAACTGGCCAGATCCTATGGTTCCGGTTGCGACACATTGAAGCGGGGCACGCCCATCGCAAAGCGATTTTTCGCCTAAGGGGAATATTTTTTAACTTTGAATTGGGCGTCGATGTCATTGTCTGGGTAAAAAGTGCATTTCTGCCGCAGAATTGTGCTGTCAGGCCGATTTGCCATGCCGCCAAACCTCGAATCGCACGCGGGCGGTCTTGTAGGCATCCATCATCGCCAGCGCCCAAACGAACAAACCACCGGCAAGTTTTCCAACCAGTGACACATCGGGGTCTGCGGTTTTCAAGGTGAATGCGCCCAGCAGAATGATGAAAAACACAAACGTCAGCCCTCGGATCGGCTGGCGGTTCAGCACTTGCCCGGATCCTGGCAGAATCGTCGCAGCCAATAAGATCAGGCGGGGGTTAAGTGGCTGGCTCATGGCAATTCCTTCAGATCATCGCGCAGCGCAAGAAGCGCCGCCAGCAGCGGTTCCAACAGCGCCGGGGCCAGTGGTGTCTTGCCCATTTCAGCATCCCGAAATGCCAGATACCGGGTGCGGTTGGCTTCGTCGGCCAACCAAACAAGCCGCAACCCCTTGGGCGAGATCACCAGCTCTTTCAGCAAATCAGGATCCAGCCGCCTCAGATGCGTCAACACGAAATCCGCCGGTGGTGCGGCCTCTGGCGCATCCGAACGAATAGCGCAATCTTCTGGAAATTCTGGCGGGTTCGCAATCTGCACCGCCAAATCACGAAAGTTGCTGAACGGCTCCACCCCACGCGGGCGCAGCATCACATCGATCGTGGCGCGGGCTGGGGTCGGTTCAGTCAGTGTCACCAGCAGCCACAGCGCAGGTAGTTTGCGATAGGTCAGGGTATCTGGCACCACTTGCAGATCAAACAGCGCGCCCTGATAGCGGCCTGAGAGGCGCGGAAACCCGGTCGGTGCGGTGGCCAAAATCGGCGCCACGAACAACCTTTCGACCTCTGCGAAATACCGCCCCCGCACGGCAAACCGCTTGGCACTCTGCCCCCGCAGCCGCACCGCAATGGCGCAGCCGATCGCAATAACCAAGGCCCAGATCAGAAATTTCATACGCTATCCCAAAAAAAGAAACCGGCCCGCGCAGAACGCGGGCCGGGGAGCTGTCTCAATAGCCGCGCGGACGTGGCCACGGCATGGTGAACTGATCGGCGCGCTTCACAAACCGATAGCGCCAGAAGTGGAACCACAGGCTGACCACGATATAAAACCCGATCATCGCAATCAGTTGTGTGCCATAGCCGAGGAACACCGCGAAATAGGTCACCGCACACAAAGCCATCAGCGAGATCGCCGGCAGCGGGTGCAACGGATGCTCATAGCCGCGCTTGATGGTGTCCAAAGGCCATTTATTGCGGAACATAATCATGTTTATCGGCATGAACGTATAGCCGAGCAGACCCGACAGGATTGAGAAGGTGATCACCTGATCCAAGGGCGCTCCCAAAGCAAAGATCAGCGCAATCGGCACCAGAAAGATGATCGCGCGGTAGGGCGTGCGATAGACCGGATGCACCGCGCCAAACCACGCGGGCAGATAGTGATCGCGGCCCATAGAGAACCACGCACGGGATGCATCATTGATACAGCCATTCGCGCTTGCCAAAGTGGCAAACAGCGTGCCAATCCCCAGCAACCACACCAGTGCCGAAGACCCCGTGATCTGCGCCGCCGAGAACAATGGTGCCACCGCCCCATTCACCCCGTCGCCCAGATACTCCCAAGGCAACAGCCCCGCACAGACATACCAGGTCAACGTCGCCGCAATCAGCAGCGTCATGATCCCGGCCAAGGTGCCAAACGGCAAAGAACGGGCTGGCGAGCGCACTTCCTCTGCCGCCTGCGTCGTCCCTTCAATGCCCAGATAATACCAAAGGCCAAAGTGCATCGCGGCCAAGATCCCCAACCAGCCGTAAGGCAAAGACGCCTGACCGCTCATCAGATCCTTGTGCAGCATCTCTCCGGCACCCAACAAAGGCGAGGTTGCCAGAAAAATCACGATGATCGCCACAAAGGCAATCGCGGTGATCACAAGGTTGAACGTCAGGGTCGCCAACACCCCGCGATAGTTCAGCCATGCCAGAAACATGATCGCCAGCACGATGAACGGGCGCTGATCCAAGCCGCCTTCATGGCCGGTCATCCCGGCCACAGTATCGACCAAGAACCCCAAAGTGATCGCGTTGCCAGCCTCCAGCATCGTATAGGCAAACACCAGATAGAGGCCAACGTTGAACGCCATCAGCGGCCCGACGATATGCTTGGCCTGCGTGTATTGCCCACCCGCGGCGGCCACCGTAGAGGTCACCTCGCTGTCAATCATCGCGACACAAGAGTACAGAACCCCCGCAAACCAGCAGGCGATCAGTGCTGCATAAGCGCCCCCCTTACCCACCGCAAAGTTCCAGCCCATATACTCGCCGACCAACACGATGCCGACGCCAAGCGCCCACACATGCGCCGGGCCCAGCACCCGCAAAAGCCCCATCGACTGACCATGCGCGGTATGGTCCACGTCCGTTTGAGAATGTGCCATCTCAGCCCTCCAGCCGATGTTTTTCGGTCATCGCTTCCAACTCGCCTTCGCGCGACGATGTCAGCATTTCTTCCGAATATGTGGTGTCGATCTTGATCCAGTCGATCACAATCAACAGCCCGAACAGCGCGGACAAGGTCCAAGCGCCGTATTCGATATAATTCCAGATATCCATCATCGCCCCCTATTTCTCACCGAATTTCTCAGCGATCACTTCGCGGTATTCGATGTCGGAAAACCGGATCATCATCACGAAATAGCCGACGATCACGACGACCATCACTGCCAGCGACACCCAGCTGAAACTGTAATCATATCGTGCCGTGATCATATCATGTGCCGAAGCCGCATCGGGAAAGCCCAGCTTGTTCCACTGCGCCACCATCACCGAGTTCTGTCCCAGACTCTCCCAAGTTGGGTTTTCCACCGGAACCGGCAATTTGGCCGATCCGGCCAACCCCAGCCACAAAGGCACAAACAACGCGCCGACCGACAGCACCACCAGCACAACCACGTCGATGATCTGACTCAGTTTGCTTTGAACGGGGGGGATATAGCGTGCCATCTATTTCCCCTTCGCAAGCTTGGCTGCATCCATGAACTTGATGTCCAAGCCATACATGAAGTCGCGGTCATCGCGGTAATGGCGCAGCATCGCCATGATCGCAGCGGTGTTATAGATCAGCACCAGCGTACCGCCGATCAGCAGCAGCACCCGCGCAGCACCTGACGGCGCCAGATCCCAAGTGCCGTAAGCCACAAACCCAATAGCCAGCCAGAGGCCGATGACAAACGCCCACGCAATTCGCGTGTCGCTTCGATGCATCGCCTCGATCCGTGTGTTCAGATCAGACAAGATTTCCTCCCAAGGCCCCCTCCACCTGACCGCGCTTAGGGCCGTTGCGCGGCAGTCGCAGCGGGTTTGGTCCCGCTTGATTTCTGTGCGTGAATTTTATTGTCTGATAGGAAACACCGCCTGCGACATTCTGTCAAAGGATTCGATGAAAAAATAGGCCAATTGAAAATCATTACCCAAGGTGAAAAAAAGTTTCTTCACAGTTGACGAAACATTTTGCCGTGGTAGCCTTGGCCGAGATCAATACGACAAGGAGTCGCGCCATGTGCGGAATCGTCGGTCTTTTCTTGAAGGACCCCAAGCTAGAGCCTCAGTTGGGCGCGATGCTGACCGAAATGCTGATCACCATGACCGACCGCGGCCCTGACAGCGCCGGAATCGCGATTTATTCCGAAGGCAAGGCTGGCCACGGCAAACTGACCGTGCAATCGGCCACACCCGACATTGACTTCAAAAACCTCGACGTCGATATGGGTGCTGCTTTGGGCCAACCCGTGCTGATGGTGGTGAAATCCACCCATGCCGTGCTGGATGTCCCGGCGGGCCAGTTGGATGCAGCGCGCGTTGCGTTGCGCGCATTGCGCCCCAATGTAAAAGTGATGTCTTCCGGTGAAGGCATTGAAATCTACAAAGAGGTCGGTCTGCCGAAAGACGTTGCGGCCCGCTTTGAAGTTGCAAAAATGCACGGCACCCATGGCATCGGTCATACCCGCATGGCCACCGAATCCGCCGTGACGACGATGGGCGCGCATCCGTTCTCAACCGGTGACGATCAGTGCTTGGTGCACAACGGCTCACTTTCCAACCATAATGGTGTGCGCCGCGAGCTCAAACGCCTTGGTATGACCTTTGAGACCGAAAATGACACCGAAGTTGGCGCGGCTTTCGTCAGCCACAAATTGCAACAGGGCGAAACCTTGGGCAAAGCACTGGAAGCCACGCTCACCGATCTTGATGGTTTCTTCACCTTCGTGGTTGGCACCAAAGACGGCTTTGGCGTGGTGCGTGATCCCATCGCCTGCAAACCCGCCGTGATGGCCGAAACTGATCAATACGTCGCCTTCGGTTCTGAATACCGCGCCCTCGTCAACCTGCCGGGCATCGAATCCGCCCGTGTCTGGGAGCCAGAGCCCGCCACCGTTTACTTCTGGGAACGCTGAACATGCAGACTTTCGACCTTGAAGCGCAGGGATTGCGCGCGCTGAACCAAGCGCTCCATGACCTAAAAGGCCAGACCAACCAGACCGCATGGGAGGTGATTAACCCCAAAGGCAGTCACGCGATTGCCGTCGGCGTCGACGCACCCATCGACATCACCGTGCGCGGTTCCACCGGCTATTATTGCGCCGGCATGAACAAGCAAGCCACCATCCGCGTCAAAGGCTCCGCCGGACCTGGCGTGGCCGAGAACATGATGAGCGGCACCGTAATCATTGACGGTGACGCCAGCCAATACGCAGGTGCCACCGGGCGCGGCGGCCTATTGGTGATCAAGGGCAACGCCTCATCGCGCTGCGGCATCTCGATGAAGGGCATCGACATCGTCGTGCATGGCAGCATCGGCCACATGTCCTGCTTTATGGCGCAATCTGGCAACATCCTTGTGCTGGGCGACGCCGGTGACGCGCTGGGGGACAGCCTTTACGAGGCCCACCTGTTCGTGCGCGGCACCGTCAAATCCCTTGGCACCGACTGTATCGAAAAAGAAATGCGCCCCGAGCATCTCGCCATCATTGCCGACCTGCTGAAACGCGGCGAAGCTGACCATCTGGCAAAGCCCGGCGATTTCAAACGCTACGGCTCCGCCCGCAAACTCTACACATTCAACATCGACAACGCGTCGTCGTACTGAGGCATATATGAGCGATTTCCCCCATACCCCGCCAAAGCAAAGCTGGACCTTCTCCAACGACGTCAACGCCGAAATCCGCCGCGCTGCAGCCACCGGGATTTACGACATCCGTGGTGGCGGTTCCAAACGCAAACTGCCGCATTTCGATGACCTGCTGTTTCTCGGGGCCTCCATCAGCCGCTACCCCCTCGAAGGTTACCGCGAGAAATGCGCAACCGACGTCTGGCTTGGCACCCGTTTTGCCAAGAAACCCATCCACCTCGACATCCCTGTCACAATCGCAGGCATGTCATTCGGCGCCCTCTCAGGCCCCGCCAAAGAAGCCTTGGGTCGCGGAGCGTCAGCCGCAGGCACCTCGACCACCACCGGTGACGGCGGCATGACCGAAGAAGAACGCGGCCATTCCAACACCCTCGTTTATCAATATCTGCCAAGCCGTTACGGCATGAACCCCGACGATCTGCGCCGCGCCGATGCCATCGAAGTCGTCGTCGGCCAAGGTGCGAAACCCGGTGGCGGCGGCATGCTCTTGGGCCAGAAAATCTCTGACCGCGTGGCCACTATGCGCAACCTTCCCAAAGGCATCGATCAGCGATCCGCCTGCCGCCATCCCGATTGGACCGGCCCCGATGATCTGGAAATCAAGATCATGGAGATCCGCGAGATCACCGACTGGGAAAAGCCGATCTATGTCAAGATCGGCGGCGCACGGCCCTATTACGACACCGCCCTCGCCGTCAAAGCCGGTGCTGATGTGGTTGTGCTCGACGGCATGCAAGGCGGCACCGCTGCCACCCAAGACGTGTTCATCGAAAACGTCGGCATGCCAATCCTTGCTTGCATCCCGCTCGCCGTGAAGGCGCTGCAAGACCTTGGCATGCACCGCAAAGTGCAACTGATCGTCTCGGGCGGCATCCGCACCGGCGCGGATGTGGCCAAAGCCATGGCCTTGGGCGCAGACGCCGTCGCCATTGGCACCGCCGCTCTGATCGCCTTGGGGGACAACGACCCGATTTGGGAATCCGAGTACAACAAACTCGGCACCACCGCCGGCGCTTATGATGACTGGCACGAAGGCAAAGACCCCGCAGGCATCACCACTCAAGACCCCGAGCTTTTCAACCGCTTTGATCCGATCCTCGGCGGGCGTCGTTTGAAAAACTACCTCAAGGTGTTGACGCTGGAGGCACAAACCATTGCCCGCGCCTGCGGCAAGAACCACCTGCACAACCTTGAGCCAGAAGATCTCTGCGCGATCACCATCGAAGGTGCGGCCATGGCGGGCGTGCCCCTTGCGGGCACCAACTGGATACCCGGCAAGAACGGTTTCTAAGCTATTGGCGGGTCTGAACAATCAGGCCCGCGTCAAAACAAAAAAGACGACAGGGAGTGACCAGATGGTCCAAGATTTAGCCGCCTACGCCAAGGAAAAGGGCGTCAAATACTTTATGATCAGCTACACTGATCTGTTCGGTGCACAGCGCGCCAAACTGGTGCCAGCGCAAGCGATCAATGACATGGCCGTCGATGGCGCGGGCTTTGCGGGCTTTGCCACCTGGCTCGATTTGACCGCAGCCCACCCCGACATGATGGCCGTGCCGGATGCCTCATCCGTCATCCAACTGCCGTGGAAAAAAGAAGTCGCATGGTTGGCCTCCAACTGCGTGATGGAGGGCAAACCCGTCGCTCAAGCCCCGCGCAACGTGCTGCGGAAACTGGTCGATGAGGCCGCGAAAGAAGGCCTGCGCGTCAAAACCGGCGTCGAACCTGAATTCTTCCTGCTGACCCCCGAAGGCGACAGAATCGCCGATCCCTATGATAACGCCGAAAAACCTTGCTACGACCAGCAAGCCATGATGCGGCAATATGATGTGATCGCCGAAGTCTGCGATTACATGCTGGAACTTGGCTGGGAGGCCTACCAGAACGACCACGAAGACGCGACGGGCCAGTATGAGATGAACTGGAAATACGACGACGTTTTGCAAACCGCTGACAAGCATAGCTTTTTCAAGTTCATGATGAAATCGGTGGCCGAAAAGCACGGGTTGCGCTGCACCTTCATGCCAAAACCGTTCAAGGGCCTGACGGGCTCCGGTTGCCACGCCCACATCTCGGTTTGGGATCTGGCAGGCAAAAACAACGTGTTTTCCGATGATACCAAAGAACTTGGTCTGTCCGACCGTGGCCGTAACTTCCTCGGCGGCATCATGAAACATGCCAGCGCTTTGGCCGCGATCTGCAACCCGACCGTCAACAGCTACAAACGCATCAATGCGCCGCGCACCTCATCGGGGGCGACTTGGGCACCCAACACCGTGACATGGACGGGCAACAATCGCACCCATATGGTCCGCGTTCCCGGCCCCGGACGGTTTGAATTGCGCCTGCCCGATGGCGCGGCGAACCCCTATCTGATGCAAGCGGTGATCCTCGCGGCTGGCCTTGACGGCGTGCGCACCAAAGCCGATCCGGGCCCACGTTATGACATTGATATGTATACCCAAGGCCAGACTGTCACCGGAGCACCGAAACTGCCGCTGAACCTGCTGGATGCTTTGCGCGACTACGACAAAGACAGCACATTGAAGGCCGCGATGGGCGAAGAATTCTCGGCCGCCTACCTGAAACTCAAGGCCAAAGAGTGGGACAGCTACGTCAGCCATTTCTCGAAATGGGAGCACGAAAACACCCTCGATATCTAGGCTCAGGACTTAGGTTACGGGGTGCGGAGCCGAGATATCGCATCCCGTCAGGAAGCGGGGTTGTTCTTCTGAACAACCCCGGCTTCAGTTTCTGCCAGTCTTTCATCGCCTGCAGGGTCGTCTTGCGGGCCAAGGCGGACTGCGGCAGGTGCTAATTGTAGCACAGACCCCTTCGGTGCAGCATGGTCCCCATGTCATCGCCCAAGTTGAAGTGGTGCGGGTATCGGAGCCGTGCCGCATAAGTCTTCGCAGACTTGGCTCAACGACGCCGCCAGACTGATGAATGGGCGTTCCAGAAAAACCCCCGGCTGGAAAGCCCCCGCCGCCGCCACGGCCGAAGAAATCAAGGCTTTCAGTTCAAGCGTTGCCGTTGATGTTTGAGACCAAGACCAAGACAGGTCAGTTGGCAAAATGCGGCTCTGCGTGCCTTGGGCTGACTGGCCGCTGTGGTTTGGTCACCTGTTGGCAATGTGACGGTTGCTCCGGTGATCTGCTGCATTCCGCGCCGGATTTCGGGCAGTTTGTACCGATCTGCTTTCGCAGCCGTTTGCGGCATGCCATGACTGCGCAAACCAAGGCGGAGACGGTGATGGATCGCGCGAATATTGTGCATGAAAACTTTCTGCGCCGGGTGGCCGCCCATGATTTTCCGCCGGGTCTCGCGCCAGAGGGGCCGTTGACCGCGACGGATGCGGTGGCGATTTATCTGGCCGCGTGCCAAAGCCGCGCGCTGGACCGCACAAGTCGCGCGATGCAGCGGGTGGGGCAGGGGTTTTACACCATCGGCTCGTCGGGGCACGAAGGCATGGCGGCGGTTGCGACCGCTTTGCGCCCCACCGACATGGCCTTCCTGCACTACCGCGACGCCGCGTTTCAGATCGCCCGTGCGGGGCAGGTTCCCGGACAGACGATCCTGTGGGACATGCTGTTGTCGTTCGCAGCCTCGTCCGAAGACCCGATTTCAGGCGGGCGGCACAAGGTTTTGGGGTCGCGCGCGCTGAACATACCGCCGCAAACCTCAACCATCGCGTCGCATCTGCCCAAAGCGGTGGGGAGTGCCTATGCCATCGGGGCCGCGCGCCGTCACCGCCCCGAACATGCGCAACTGCCCGATGATGCGATTGTGATGTGCAGCTTTGGCGATGCTTCGGCCAACCACTCCACCGCGCAAGGGGCGTTCAACGCCGCAGGCTGGACGGCCTATCAGAACCTGCCAATGCCATTGCTGTTTGTGTGTGAAGACAATGGCATCGGGATTTCCACCAAGACTCCAAAGGGTTGGATTGCCGCCAGCTTTCAGTCCCGCCCCGGCCTGACCTATTTCACTTGCGACGGGCTGGACATGTACGACACTTTTCGCGTCGCGCAAGAGGCTGCCGATTTCGTGCGGTTGAAACGCAAACCGGCCGTGTTGCACATTCGTACAATCCGTCTTTACGGCCACGCCGGGGCCGATATGCCCACCACCTATCTGCCCCGCGCCGAGGTCGAGGCTGAAGAAGCGCAAGACCCGCTGCTGCACATGGTCCGTCAGTTGCAGCAATCGGGCGCGATGCTGCCAGAACAGGCGCTGGCGGTTTACATCGACACCCAAGCCCGCACCAAGCGCGTTGCCGCCGAGGCCGTGGCCCGCCCGCGCCTGCAAACTGCAGCGCAGGTGATGGCGGCGATTGTGCCGCCAAAGCGCGCCTGCACCCCCACCAATGGCCCCAGTCCAGAGGCCCGCGCGCAGGCCTTCGGCGGCGATCTGAAGCAAATGGACGATCCGCAACCGATGAGCCGCATCCTGAACTGGGCGCTGACCGACCTGATGCTGGCCCACCGTGAGATTGTGATGATGGGCGAAGATGTCGGGCGCAAAGGCGGTGTTTACGGCGTGACGCAAAAGCTGGCTGCGCGTTTTGGCGCCGACCGGATGATCGACACCCTGCTGGATGAGCAGTCGATCCTGGGCCTCGCCATCGGCATGGCGCAGAACGGTTTCATCCCGATGCCGGAAATCCAGTTCCTCGCCTATCTGCACAACGCCGAGGATCAGTTGCGCGGCGAGGCCGCGACGCTGCCGTTCTTTTCCAACGGCCAATACAGCAACCCGATGGTGCTGCGGATTGCGGGCTTGGGGTATCAAAAGGGCTTTGGCGGGCATTTTCACAACGACAATTCGGTCGCGGTGCTGCGCGACATTCCGGGGTTGATCCTTGCCTGCCCGTCCAACGGGGCGGATGCGGCGAAAATGCTGCGCGAATGCGTGCGTCTTGCGCGTGAAGAACAGCGGCTGGTGGTGTTTTTGGAACCCATCGCGCTTTACCCGATGCGCGATCTGCACGGCGATAAGGACGGCGGTTGGATGACGCATTACCCAGCGCCCGACCAGTTGATCGGTCTGGGGGAGGTGGGAGTGACGGGCGACGGCACCGACCTTGCCATCGTCAGCTTTGGCAACGGGCATTACCTGTCGCACCAAGCCCTGCCTGCGCTGGTGGCCGCGGGCATCAAAACCCGGTTGATTGACCTGCGCTGGCTGTCACCCTTGCCCGCAGAGGCGCTGATTGCGGCCACGCAAGGCTGCAAGAATGTCCTGATCGTCGATGAAACCCGCCAGTCCGGCGGTGTTGCCGAGGCGCTGATGGCGCTGTTCACCGAACGCAGTCCAGCGCGGTTGGCGCGTCTGACGGCGGCTGACAGCTTTATCGCAACAGGGCCCGCCTATGCCGTCACCATGCCTTCATGTGAAAGCATAATAATGGCCGCTAAAAAATTGGTATCAATATGAAAACTGCCGTTCTGATCTGCCCCGGTCGTGGCACTTATACCAAAACGGAATTGGGGTCTTTGGCCCGCTTTCCCGACCCGGATCTGCTGGCGCATTTCGACGCCCGCCGCACGGCTTTGGGTCAGGACACCCTGACCGCGCTTGACAGCGCCAGCACCTATTCCGTCGCCCGCCACACCCGGGGCGACAACGCCAGCGCGTTGATCTACGCCGCCACCTTCGGAGATTATCTGGCGTTGAGGGGCGTCAAGGTGGTCGCCGTGACGGGCAACTCCATGGGTTGGTATTCGGCATTGGCCTGCGCAGGCGCGCTGACCCCGCAAAACGGCTTCGACTTGGTCAACACCATGGGTACCTTGATGCAGACCCATCTGATCGGCGGCCAGTTGATCTATCCCTGCACGGATGACGACTGGCGGCCCGACCCTGCGCGCAAGGCCGCCTTGCTGGCGCAGGTGGCTGACATCGCGCAGCGGCCTGGCCATGTGCTGGGCCTGTCGATCGATCTGGGCGGCATGTTGGTGCTGGCCGGCAATGACGCAGGGCTGGAGGCGTTTGAGGCGGCAATGCCGGTGCTGGGCCGCTTTCCCATGCGTCTTGCCAATCACGCGGGCTTTCACACCCGATTGCAGGCCCCGGTGGCCGCCGAAGGCCGCGCGCGGATCGCACCCGCTTTGTTCGGCCAACCCGACGTGCCGCTGATCGACGGGCGGGGTGCTGTCTGGTGGCCTGGGGCGGTGAAGCCCGCTGCCTTATGGGACTACACCTTGGGCCATCAGGTGACGCAACCCTATGATTTCGCCCGCGCCATTCGTACCGCAGCCCGGGAATTTGCGCCTGATCTGTTCATCCTGACCGGGCCAGGGACGACCTTGGGTGGCGCCGTGGCGCAATCCTTGATCGCGGCGAATTGGCAGGGTTTGCGCTGCAAGGCCGACTTTGTGGCCCGGCAGGAGCGCGATCCGGTGCTGATTTCGATGGGCCTGCCCTCACAGCGGGCGCTGGTTCAGAACAGCAGTTTGTAGGTGTTGCCACGGCTGTCGGTGGCGGTTCCGGTGCCACTGGTGGTGCTTGACCCCATCACGAACTGCCCCTCAACCCGGGTGCCGTCCTTGCAGACGGCGTAAATCTCACCCGAGTTGATGCCGCCCACGGATTCCACCGAATTGCCGAAACTGCCGCCCGGACCGCCGCGCAAGGTAAGCGACAGGCCGCGCGATTTCTCCACCACTTTTGGTGCCAAAGCCGACCATGTGCCCGCGCATTTGGTGCGGTCGGGCAAGCGGAACGTCAGCGCGCCCGAGGTTTCGGCGGCGGTGTCGGCTTTGGCCCGGATCACTGGTGGTGGCGTTTGCACCGCGAACGGCCCTGCGGTCGGATAAAGCTGCATCTCGCGGCTGGAACCGCAGGCAGACAGCGCCAAAGCCGCCATAAGACCAAGGACACGCAAGGACATCAGCTTTCCTTTCAGACCGGGCAAAACCCGACAAATATTTCGGGCTGCCAGAGTGCAATCTACCAGCGCAGCGCCATTTGCAAGGATGTTGGCTGGGGCGGGAGGGATCCTGCTCCGCCGTTGGTCTGGTACCATAAGGATGCAGAGACTTGCAAGGTGGGGCGGTGGTTGGGGCAAAAAAAGCTTGCTCAGCGGCGGATTTAGGCGCTATTTCCGTCAAGCAGTCGACCACTTGGGGAATGTCGGCTGAACCTGATGTTGCTGAAATTGTGCGAGATTGTGATATTTGATTGACACGGTGGGGCGCCTCGGTGAGGATGCTCGGAAATAGTGAATATGTTTGCATAATTTGGAGGAAAGTGACGTGAAGGCAGTTACAGGGGCGATTTGTGCACTTTCAATTATTTGCGCGAGTCCAGCAACTGCAGATAACGATCTTGTTCAGGGATTGATCAGTGGAATGATTGGAGCGGCGATTATGAATTAGGGCGCTTCAAGTAACCAAAACAATTCAGCTAACAGGTCGAGCGGTGGTGGTGGAATTTCTGCCGAGACCAGGGCAAAAAACAAAGAAATACAAGAAGCTCTTAACTATTTCGGTTTTGATGTGGGAACGCCAGATGGTGTTTTGGGTCGTAGAAGCAACACCGCTATTTCGCAGCTTCAGGCCTGCATAGGTAAGCCCATCACGGGTGAGCTTGATTCCTTCCAAGATCAGTTCCTTAGAACTTCGTATTTCAAGAGTGAGGCAGGCGGTACGTCGACGCTTCAGATCGTTGCTTCAAAACCAAATGGATACTGCGTTCTCTTGCAGCAATATCTGGAGGAGCTATACGCACCACCAGTTGCCGCAGAAGCTGCACCGCAACCTGCGCCGGCGGCTCAAGTAACGGAAGTTATTGTCGCTCCCAAAGTTCAGCAGCAAACTGTTGTTTTAAATAGCAATCAGACAAGCAACACCATTATTGTTGTGGATGCGGATCTGCAAACAAAGTATGATTTGCTTCTTAATCAAGTGAAGTTACTTGAACAAATTCAGTCATTTATCAGTTCGAAGGAAGCAAATGAATCCAGGAAGCGAAAGTTGGTCAGCGTAGATGAGCGGCTGGCGGAACTGCGTGAGCTTGTTGGTGTTGAGAACGGCAGTGCAAAAGTTTGCCACGGAAGTGGCGGGATAGTCTTGCTGCGGGCAGAGTAAAACTTTGCCACTTTGGCCCTTTCTGGCGACAGGGAGGGTGGGGGCATTTTAATCGTGGAACTTTATCGGAAGGTCCGCCTCG
>CAMAQR010000008.1 GCA_945860375.1 Pseudorhodobacter antarcticus | reverse complement strand
CGCGCCATTGATTGGGACCAAATCCACGCGGAATTCATCATGGTGCGCGGGTAAAACCGCAGTTCAGACACCGAATACATGGCCGCAACCGACCAGACGCCTGAAAACCACAACCCCCTTGCCACGCAGGAGCCATCCATACACGGTCCAAGCGACACGGGCGGTGCGGCTGAAACGACTGTCGGCTGACACGATGCCCGACACTGCGGCGTTGAAGGACGCTGTCGGAAATGTAAGGCCTACCCCTCGGCACCATTGCCGTGACACCTGAGGCGCCGCGCGCCCGGATGGCCAGCAACGCCCGCCTCTGGTTCCTCAAACCGCTCCCGGACCCGGTGCCGGGCCTGCGGTCAATTTGTTGCGGGGTGCGTGTTTCGAAAAAGCGCATTGTCGGCCTGATAACCGCGGCATCAATCGCGGCGGCGGCCACAAAGCCGGTCTTGTCTAGACATCACGCGCGGCTTCACAAACCAAGCCGGGACAATTTGCCCGTAAGTCCGATCTGGATCAGCTTTCGGGCAAGACTTTGCGCACCAGGGCAGACCTCCACGCCAACCAACGCTTTGGCTGCTGCATCACCGACCGACTGTAACCCATCCCGGGCGCACTTTGCCTGCTGAAAGACGGTGCCGCGCGGTTGACGGCAATGGCGTGGAACACCTTCTTTGCCGAGATTGATAGCACAGCCGAAGTTTGACCATAATTTGATGCAATGCTTTGAGTCCGACAGCATCAGCCAAGTGTGTGTTCATGGACGTCAGCATCCTCGTCAACCTGTTTTTGTTTCTGGGTGCGCTTGGCGTCAACTTTGCGCTGGACGCAAGCAGCGGTTCGGGCACGACCGACAACGACCCGCTTGATAATGCCGCAGATTACACTGACGCCCGCGACGGCACCCGTGACGAAGATGACATCACCACGGCGGGTGACTCGGAGGCGTGGTTTCTGGCCGGGGGCGATGACCGGTTCGCCGGGTCTTTAGGCCATGACCATATCACTGCAGGTTCCGACAATGACAAAGCCGAAACAAGCGCTGGCAGCGATCTCGCTTTGGGCGGCGCAGGGGATGACAGCCTTGCGGGCGGCATCGGCGGTGACAGCCTGTTGGGCGGTGCGGTTGATGACAGTTTGTGGGGCAACACCGGCGACGACAGTCTGGCCGCAGATGACGGCGATGACTGGCTGACGGGCGGCACTGGAGCCGACGCGCTTTTGGGCGGCGCAGGGGATGTCTTTCTGTCCGAATCCACCGGTGCAGACGCAGGGTCACCGGGCATGACCGCGCCCGAAGGCATTGACCAGATGCTCGGCGGAATCGGCAACGACACCTTGTTGATGGGCTCCGGCGGCGGCGCTTTGGGCGGGGCCAGCGATGACAATTCCCATCTCGATCACCGTTTCACCGACAGCACAGACCAGTTCCACATCGTCGATTTGAACCGCGCCGAAGATCAGTTGCAATTGCACCACATTCCGCGCCAAGCGTCTGACACCAACGTGGAACTGCCGCCCGAGCTGCGCATAGAACTGTCACCCGATGGCGAAAGCAGCCTGATCCGCATGAACGGCTTTGTGATTGCGCAAATGGACGGCGTCACCGATCTGACGCTGGCTGACATTGAACTGGTGGCCGACACCAGCACCGACACGGCCGATACCCGTGGCGACCATGCTGGCGAAGTGGTGCAAGTCGATGGCCATGACACCGCCCGTGGTGGCACGGATCCAACCAAATGGTTCACCGGTGCAAGAGTCGACACGCTGACGGGTTCCACCAGCGATGACCATGCCAATTTGGGCATCGGCAATGACCAAGCCGGATTGCCCGAAGGCGACGACTCCGTCCGAGCCGATGCAGGCAACGATTCGGTGGGTGGCGGAGGTGGCAATGACACGCTTTGGGGTGGCTTTGGCGACGACAGCCTGACGGGCGACGCGGGGAACGACCGTGTCGTCGGCGGGCAGGGAACCGATGTGCTGACCGGCGGCGCGGATGCCGACACGGTTGAGGGCGGCGCGGGGGATGACAGCCTGACCGCCATCGACGGCATCGACACCCTGTCGGCGGGTGCGGGCAATGACACAGGGATCGTCGGGCGCGGCGACATAGCCCTTGGCGGCAGTGGCAACGACACGCTGGAGATTGACAACCGCTGGCTGGAAAGCACCCAGATCGCCGTGATCAATGATTACGTCACGGGTGAGGATCAGCTTGAAATCCACTACACCCCGGTCTATGGCAGCGACACTGTCGAAGTGCCGCCCGTGCTGACCATCGTCGCGGGCCCCGGCAACGCCCATCATATCCTGCGCATCAACGGCGAACCCGTCGCCCACATCATGGGCAGCACGACGCCGAACCTTTCAGATGTGATCCTGGTGCGCGACGCCTGACGTGTTCATCCCAGCCTGACCTGACCAGCGGGTCGGCCCAGCCCCCCCATCGAAGGGGGGCCGCGCCGCGCTGTCGCGGTTTGAGTGTCAACTTGCGCGTTCGTGACTCAGGGCGGACGCTCCGCGGGGGATATTTGAACCAAGATGAAACCACTGAGTCAGGCGCGGGTTTGGTTCAGCACAAGTCCTGACTTGGTCGATCAAAAAGATTCGCCCCAAGCACAACCTTTGGATCGGCTCAGCCAGAGCGCGAAATCCGCAAACCTTCGCGGGCTTCATCTTGGCTCAAATATCCCCCGCGGAGCGTACGCGGCCCGGTGCAAGAGCCCAGGGTCGAAACCACGCGCCGGCAGGCGGCACTGGCCCCCCTCAATGGGGGGACCGGGCCGCGCCGCCGTGACGGTTCAAGCCGCCTTGACCTCTTCCTCTTCCGCCGATTGCCGTGCCCACATCGCGCCATATCGCCCGTCCAGCGCCAGCAATTCCTCATGCGTGCCGCGCTCTGTCACCACGCCCTCTTCCAGCACCAGAATGATGTCCGCATCGGCGATGGTGGACAGCCGGTGCGCGATCGTGATCACCGACCGGCCCTGCCCCATCTCCAGCAAGCTGTCCTGAATGGCGCGCTCGGTCTGGGTATCGAGCGCGCTTGTCGCCTCATCCAGCACCAGAATGGGGGGGTTCTTCAACAGCGTGCGCGCAATGCCCACCCGCTGCTTTTCGCCGCCCGACAGCTTCAATCCGCGTTCGCCCACCGTGGTGTCATAACCGTCAGGCAAGGACATGATGAAATCGTGGATCTTCGCCGCCCGCGCTGCAGCCTCGACCTCGGCGCGCGTGGCGTCATGGCGACCGTAGGCGATGTTGTAATACACCGTGTCGTTGAACAGCACCGTGTCTTGCGGCACGACACCAATCAACTGGTGCAAACTGGTCTGCGTCACGTCGCGGATGTCTTGCCCGTCAATGCGGATTGCCCCGCCGGTGACGTCATAAAACCGGAACAAAAGCCGCCCGATGGTCGATTTGCCCGACCCCGACGGACCCACCAACGCAATGCGCTGCCCCGGACCCACCCGCAAAGACACCCCTTTCAGGATCGCCCGCGCCGGATCATAGGCGAAGGACACATTGTCAAACACCACCTCGCCGCCGGTGACCCGCAGATCGGGCGCGCCCGGTTTGTCGTTGACCTCGGAGGGTTGTGCCAGCAGACCAAACATCTCGCCCATGTCGACCAAAGCCTGCCGGATTTCCCGGTAAACCGTGCCAAGAAAGCCCAAAGGCATGGTGATCTGGATCATATAGGCGTTGACCATGACGAAATCGCCCACCGTCAAGACCTGCGTCTGCACCCCCATCGCCGACATCACCATCACCACAATCAAACCGATGGTGATGATGAAGCTTTGCCCCACGTTCAGGAACGAAAGCGACTGTCCGGTGCGCACAGCCAACCCCTCATAGGCCGCCATGGCAAGGTCATAGCGCGCCGCTTCGCGCGCTTCGGCGTTGAAATACTTGACGGTTTCAAAGTTCAGCAGTGAATCGATCGCCTTTTGGTTGGCATCGGTGTCTTGATCGTTCATCTGGCGGCGGATCTGCACCCGCCATTCGGTGACGCGAAAGGTGAAGACCACATAGAGCGTGATCGTTACCACCACGGCGACCATGTATTGCCAGCCGAAATACAGCGCGAAGATGATCGACACCATCGACAGTTCCAAGATCAATGGCCCGATGGAAAACAGCATGAAGCGCAGCAGGAAATCGACGCCCTTCACCCCGCGTTCGATGATGCGTGACAGGCCCCCAGTCTTGCGGGTGATGTGATACCGCATCGACAGGCGGTGAATATGGGTGAAGGTTTCCAGCGCCAGCTTGCGCAGCGCGCGCTGGCCCACGCGCACAAACACCGCGTCGCGCAATTCGCCAAAGGCCACCGATCCAAGGCGCGCGAGCCCGTAGGCCACCGTCAATCCCACCGCGCCCAAGGCCAAGGCCCAAGCCGCATCAGGGGTCTTGCCGCCCAAGGCATCAACAGCCAGCTTGTACAGATAGGGCGTTGTGATCGACACGATCTTGGCACAAAGCAAAAGCAACAACGCGACCACGACCCGCTGTTTCACCCACAACTCGCCCTTCGGCCACAGATACGGCCCCATCCGTTTCAGGGTCTGCCAGCCGTTGCCCTCAGGCTTTGCGGCATCAGCCGTGGTTGCAGTTGTTCTGCGCATCTTTCGTCCTTTGGCTCACACCCGATTGATTGCAGTCGACATAGCCGCTACACCGGAATTGTTCAAGGGAAGTTGAAATATGGACCGCGCCCACGCCCTGACCGCCCTGCAAGCCCTTGCCAATGATGCAAGGCTGGATCTTGTGCGTCTGTTGATGCCTTGCGGCGCCGACGGGATGACGGCGGGCGACATTGGCCGCAGCCTTGGTTTGCCCGCCTCGCGCCTGTCATTCCACCTTGCGGCACTGGAGGCGGCAGGCCTGTTGCGGTCGCGCAAACAGGCCCGACACGTGTTTTACGCCGTCGATCCGGGGGGGTTGGGCACCACCATCGCCTACCTTCTGAACGACTGCTGCATGGACCACCCCGAGGTTGTCGCCTGCTGCCGCCATGGCCACGAAGTCACAGCGCCCGTGATCAAGGCGGCGTTGGAATCGTGAAAATCTGGCCAGGGTAGATCAGGTCGGGGTCCCGGATCTTGTCTTTGTTGGCCTCAAACACCTGCACATAAAGCACGCCGTCACCAAACCGCTCTTGCGCAATGCCCCACAAAGTAAAGCCGGGTTGCACCGTCACAGACACCGGCGCGGGTTTGGCGGGTTCAGCCTGCACCACGGGCGCAGGGGCAGGTTCGACGGCTGGCAGTGGCGCGGGTTCGGGCAGAGCCGGTGCCATGTCCTCGGTTGCGATCGCTTCGGGCGCAGGAACCACTTCGGCCAGCGCAACAGGTTCTGCCAAGGGTGCAGTTTCCACCACAGGTGCAACCGCCGACGCAGAGTTCACAACCGGGGCCGCTTCAGGGGCCGCGACGACGGCCAAAGCCTCCAGTGTTTCGCGCTTGAACGGGGTTTCAAAGCGCGACGTCACCTTGCCCTCCGCGCCGATCTGGTCGGCGCGCAGGGTGTAAATGCCGGGCGCCACATCGGCCAGCACCGCCGCCCATTGCCCGCCCTCGGCAACCAGCACCGTGGCCTGCTCGGCATCGTCAAGATACAGCCGCACGAACGCCTTCGCGGTGGCGCGCCCGCCCAATTGCACCGCGCCGTCCGGGGCATAAGAGATCGTGTCGATGCTGACATTGGCGGCCATCTCCGCAGGCACCTCTGCGCCCGGCTGCAACACCTTGACGCCGTCTTCGGTCACAAGCAACGCAGCCGGAGGGGCCGGTTCCGCCACCGGGACCGCAGCCGGTGCAGGTTCGACGGCGGGCAGGACGGTGTCGGGAGCAACGGAGGGAAGGACGGTGTCGGGAGCAACGGCGGGCAGGACGGTGTCGGGAGCAACGGCGGGAAGGACGGGTTCGGGGGCGACGACCACAACTGCCGTTTGGGCAGGCTGTGTCGGTGCCACAGCAACTGTGTCCGGCCCCATCAGTTCGGCCCCATCCGGGGCGAATGCGACCAAAGTCATCAGGCGCGGCGCAGCACTTGCGGGCAAAGTGAACAACGCCGCAAAACTGCCTTGCGCATCCGCAACCGCCTGCACCACTTCGACCCCGTCCACCCGCAAAGACACCGCTGCCCCCGGTGCCGCACGGCCTGCGACCGTCGCAGAGCCATCAGGCTCGACCCGCACCAGATCAAACAGCGGCATAACTGGAGGTAAGACTGCCAACGCGGCAGCCGGAACCTCTGCATCAGCGGCTGTTGTGACAGGCTCTGCCAAGGCTTGCACTGGAGCCGGTGCCTCCGGGGCTGCCGCCACGACGGCTTCGGGGGCGGAAGCCGCAGGGGTGGCGGGTTCCACCAAAGCGGTTTGCGGCTCAACCGCCGTCTGCACCTCAGGCACAACAGCCAAGGGCGCAGGCGCTGCGCCCGGCCAAACAAACCAGCCCGCCACCGCAACAACTGCCGCGCCACCCGCAAGCGCCGCCGCCCGCGCACTCACACCCAAACCTGACCAAACCGACATTTCTTCCCCCGAACCGCGAGGCCTGTTCCCGGCCTCTGCTTTCCTTTCGGCTAGGAACCCTTATATCAACGCGCAACGCAACAGTTTTTCAGGGTGCCCCCGCGATGCTTGCCGCACAACGCTCTATCTGTGTCTTCTGCGGCGCGCGCGGGGGCACCAACCCCACCCATACCGACACCGCCCGCGCCATGGGTCAGGCAATTGCTGCCAACGGCTGGCGGCTGGTCTATGGGGCGGGGGATGTGGGGTTGATGGGCGAAGTCGCCCGCAGCGCGCAAGACGCAGGGGCTGCCACCCTTGGCGTCATTCCGACCCATCTTATGGCCCTTGAACGCGGCAAACGCGATTTGACCCAGTTCATCATCACCGAAAACATGCACGAACGCAAAAAGGTGATGTTCATGAACTCGGACGCCATCGTGGTGCTGCCGGGCGGTGCCGGTTCATTGGATGAGTTTTTCGAGGTGCTGACCTGGGCGCAGATCGGCCTGCACCGCAAACCGATTTACCTGCTGAATGCCGAAGGGTACTGGCAACCGCTGATCGACCTGATTGATCACATCGTGGCGCAAGGCTTTGCCGACACCTCTGTGCGCAACCATTTTGCGGTCGTTCAAACGGTGCCAGAGGCGACCGAGGCCCTGCGCGCCGCCCTGTCCTGACGCAGCCCTTCCGCGCTATAAACCGCCAAAGCCGCCCAGATCATCGCAAAAGCCACAGCGTGCCAGCGGGTGAAGGGTTCGCCCATGATCACCACAGCCGAAAACGCCTGCAAGCTGGGGTTCAGGTACTGCACCAGCCCCAATGTCGACAACCGCACCCGCTGTGCGCCCCATGAAAACAGCATCAACGGCACCCCGGAAATCACTCCGGTGATGGGCAGCATCAGCGTGCTGTAAAAGTCGCGACCAAACAGACCACCGGGGCGGCCAAACTCTGACCAGCCGCCAAAATGCACCGCCGCCAACAGCGCCAGTGCAAAGGGCGCGATCACCAGAACCTCGGCCGCGACGGATACCAAAGCACTGGTCCGCATGGTTTTCTTGATCAGCAGATAGGGCGCAAAGCTGAAGGCCAGCGCCAAGGAGATCCACGGAGCCACACCCAGACCCCATGTCAGCACGCCGACAGCACCCGCCGCCAGTGCCACCGCCGCCCCCTGCAAGGGTGCAAGCCGTTCGCCCAGCATAACCACGCCCATGACGACAGACACCAGCGGCAGAATGTAGTAGCCCAGACTGGACTGCACCGCATGGCCGGTCTGAATGGCCCAGATGAAAATGCCCCAGTTCAAGGCAATGATGCCCCCGGCCAAAACCACCCGCCCCGCCTGCGGACCGCGCAACAGCGCCCAAACCTCGGCCAGCCGCCCCTGCCCCCACAGAATCGCTCCGAACAGTATCAGGGTCCACAGACTGCGGTGTGCCAAAACCTCCAACGGTGGCACCTGCGCCATGGCCTTGTAGTAAAGCGTGGCAAATCCCCAGATCACGCAGGCCAACACCACCGCCAGCACACCTTTGCTTGCTGGGGTCACGACAGGTCAACCATGGTGATCTCGGGCGGGCGGTTCAGCCGGATCGGCAGGCCAGAGCAACCCAAGCCGCCCGACACCACCAGATCGCGGTTGCCCTCAACGATATGCCCATAGACAAAGCGGCGGCCAAAGCGCGACGGCACCACCGGGGCCCAAGGCCCGAACCGGATTTGGCCGCCGTGCGTGTGCCCCGACAGCGTCAACGCCACCCGGTCCGGCACGGTGACAAAGAGGTCCGGTTCATGCGCCAGCAGGATCGCAGGCGCGTCGCCCACCATCTGTGCCACGGTTCCGGGCACATCCGACATGCCGATGATGTCATCGCCGTTGCTGCGCTGAAAGGCCGACTGACTTTCGACGCCGCCCAACCAGAAGGCCGCGTCCCCGGCCCCCAACATCACCGCGCGATTGGCCAGCACCGGGATGCCCGCGCCCTCCAGCACCGTTTGCACATGGGTCGGCCCCGCGCGCCGCGTCCAGGCGATTGGGTCGTCCCACCAATCATGATTGCCCGTCACCGCGTAAACACCCAAAGGTGCGCGCAACCGCGCCATTATCGGGGCCACCGCCTCAATCGACACGGGGCGGGTTTGAAAGCGGTGCGTGGCACGGTAGTCGCCCAATAGCGCGATCAGGTCGGGGGTTTCGGCATTCACCCGCTCGACAATCCGCGCGATGCGGTCCTCGGCCATGCCAAACCCACTGGCATGCAGGTCCGCCACCATCGCGATGCGCAAGCGTTGACCGCGCCGCCACCCCACCGGTTGCACCGCATGGGTTTGCACGTGCAACCGCAATCCCGCCTCTGCCAAAGCGTAGCCGCCCGTCAAAAAGCCTGCCAAGGTTCCCCCCAGCAGGCCCTTTAGAAATGTCCGCCGTGTGATCATCACATGCGGGCGGCGACGGCTTCCCAATTGACCAATTTGTCAAGGAAGTTGGTCAGATAGGCCGGACGCTTGTTGCGGAAATCGATGTAGTAAGAGTGTTCCCACACATCGCAGCCCAGCAAAGCGGTCTGACCAAAGCACAGCGGGTTGACGCCATTTTCGGTCTTGGTGACTTTCAAGGCCCCACTGGCGTCCTTCACCAGCCAGGCCCAGCCCGAGCCAAACTGACCGGCACCAGCCGCCGCGAAATCCTCTTTGAACTTGGCAACCGACCCGAAGGCGTCAACCAAAGCTTTTTCCAGCTCGGACGGCATTACTTTGCCCGCAGTGCCCATCACTTCCCAGAACAGCGCATGATTCCAATGCTGGGACGCGTTGTTGAAAATGCCATTCTGTGCAACTGCCGTGGCGTTGTAGGTGCCCTTGACGATCTCTTCGACCGATTTGGTTTCCCATTCGGTGCCAGCGATCAGCTTGTTGCCGTTGTCGACGTAGGCCTTGTGGTGAATGTCGTGGTGGTATTCGAACGTCTCTTTCGACATGCCATGCGACGCCAGCGCGTCATGGGCATAGGGCAGATCGGGAAGGGTGAAAGCCATTGGATTTTCTCCTGAAATCGGGTGGGCGCTGTTTCCCAATAAGAGGGCGCCGCGCGCCAAGGTCAAGGGCTGGACCGTGTCTGATACACATTTGCGCCGGAAATCCGCCGTTCCTGCCCCGGCTTGCAGGTGCCAAGGTCGTCCCCCCATTTCTAACGCTGGTGGATGCAGACATGGTCAGGATTGGTTTTCCCGGTGCGCTTGACGGGGGTTGGGTCGCATGATTCGGTTGCTCCACCTTGAATGGAAGTCAGCCCGGTCGAGGCCTGCGCGGTGGATGCGCCGCCGGGCGCCGCGCCCATCTTGTGGCGGCTTCTGACCACCCATGGTGTCGAGGCTGCGGCGATGGCCTGGCGCGAGGTTGGCCCCTTCTCGGGCATTTTTAACGCCCTGCCAGGCAACGGGTACCGGCAGCGCTGGCATATCGAGCAATTCTTACGCACCCTGAAACAGCAGGGCCTGCACCTGGAAGACAGCCAGCCGGAACCCGCCGGGCGGTTGCTTGAGTCGACCGCGATTGCCGCCCGTACCGCTTGCACCACCCTGCAACTCGTCCAGCGCGCGATGGCAGGTACGGGCAGGACGCCAGGATCCCCTTCTTGCCCCCCGAAATCGAAACCCTCCACGCACTCCTGCCCGGACCCGAAGGCAAGACCGCGGTCCAAAAGAACCCGCATCCGCCGGAATCGCTTGCCTCTGCCGCGTGGATCATCGCCAAGCTCGGCGGATGGGACAGCTATCCATATTCCAGATCCTCAGCCCGATAACCTTCTGCCACGGCCTCCAATACTTCAAATCCCGCGCCCCGCGGATGGAGGCTCAGAACTGTGTGAACCGCCAAGCGCAGACGCGGGGGGGCGGATCACCCAATCCGATACCCCTCGCGCACCAGATCATCTGTCACTTGCCGGATCGCCGCCTCCAGCGTTTCGGCCACGAAATCAATCTGCGCTTGCGTGATCACCAAAGGCGGCGACATCACGTTCAGATGCCCGATGGGCCGCACGATCAACCCCATGTCCTCGCACAGGTTCGAGATGCGCTTGCTTTCATTCGCCTCATCCGGCAGCAGCGCCTTGGTGACCTTGTTGGCGACATTCTCAACGCACAGCATCAACTTGCGTCCCCGCACATCCCCCACCAAGGGCAGATCGGCCAGCCCCTGCATCCGCTCTTCAAAGTACAGCCCAACCTTCGACGCATGCGCCAAAAGCCCCTCATTCTCCATGATCTCGATGTTCTTCAGCGCCGCCGCACAGGACACCGGATGCCCGGAATAAGTCAGCCCCGAGGTGAACCAGCGCTGCCCCCCCTGCGCCATCACCTCCCAGATACGATCTGAAAAAATCAACGCCCCCAACGGCAGATAGCCCGAGGTCAGCCCCTTGGCCGAGGTGATCATATCGGGCTGCACCCCGAATTCCGACAGGCTGGCGAACCAATGCCCGATGCGGCCCCAAGCCGTCACCACCTCATCCGCGATGAACAGGATATCGTGGCGCTGACAGACCTGCCACATCCGCAAAAGGTAGCCCTCCGGCGGAATGATGATGCCACCCGAGGCCTGAATGGGTTCGGCAATAAAGCCGCCGATGCGATCCGCACCGATGCGGGCGATCAGCGCCTCAAACTCTGTGATCAGATCATCGCAGAATTGTGCTTCGGTCTGCCAGTCGGGGCGGCGGTAGGGGTTGGGGCAAGACAGGTGGTGAATGCCCTCGGTCTTGTAGCGGAACTCTTCCACCCGGTCGCCGTGACGCTTGCCCACCGATTGTGACAGGTAGGTCGAGCCATGGTACGAGTTTTCCCGTGCCACGATGTCGGTCTTGTCCGGGTTGCCGCGGGCGTGATGGTAATAGCTGACCATCCGCACGGCGGTATCAACCGCGGTTGAACCGCCGGTGGTGAAATGCACCCGGTTCAGATCGCCGGGGGCCAGTGACGTAATCTTGGCCGCCAACCGCGCCGCAGGGCCATTGGTCATATCGACGAAATAGTTTGCAAAGGCCAAAGTTTCCGCCTGAGCCGCAATCGCCTGCGCCATCTCGGGCCGCCCAAGGCCGATGTTGGTACACCACAATCCCCCCACCGCATCCAGATACTGCCGCCCCTGATCGTCCCAAAGATCGCAACCCAAACCGCGGGTGATCACCAAAGCGCCCTTGTCCTCAAACTGGCCAAAATTGGTCCACGGGTGCAAGGCGTGATCATGATCCATCTGCCACAGGTTTTCGTTCGGCAAGGTCGGGGCGGTCATCTTGAAACTCCAGTCAAAAGCTGAAAGCCAAACTACCAATTGGCGGCCCAGACGCCAGAGATATTTTGATCAAAACATTCAGGTCCGGTTTCGCAGCCAATCCCGGTTCTGCACACCCCTGATTTCCTCACAATTTGCCTAAAATTTGCGTTTCATCTGTCTAAAAATATCCCACGGGGGAAGCGGCCCTTTGCCGCGCGGGGGTGTGAAACCCCCGGACCAGCGCAAGGCCCAAACTGCAGCCTCAGAACAATTCCTGTCTGGCTTTGGCGATTGCAAACCCGTGCCCGGCCCGGTTGGTGCAGGTCAACCCCGATGTCTCGGACCTGCACGCGATGCCGCCAAGGTCCAGCACCTCGCCATAGCCCAGCTCCAAGCCGCTGTCGTCCGCCACGGCATCGCTGACGCAGGCCAGATACCCTTTGCGCGACCCTGCGTCGACGGCAAAACTGCTGCCCCAGTCAAATTCGCAATCGGGTGGCGCGGTGGTGTGGGTGGGCGTCAAGACCCTCATGTCGCAACGCACCCCGGCATGGTCGCCGGTGAAAATCGCGCATTGGATATTGCCCGAGGGGGTGTGAAACGCGATGTCATCCTGCGCGCAAACGGGGCTGGCGCAGAGGACGAAGGCGAGGGGCAGGTGGCGCATGGGAGTCTCCTCTTTGCCCCACCCTACCCCAAGCACCACCGCATCTTCAAATCTCTTTACCTGACATTTGGCTCACGCCAAAGGCTGCGCGCGCTCCACCAGTCGGGCGAAGAAACTCGCCCCGATGGGTGCCGCCTCGTCGTTGAAATCATAGGCGGCATGGTGCAAACCGGCACCCGGCCCGATGCCCATGAACAGATAGGCACCGGGTCGCGCCTCCAGCATGTAAGAGAAGTCTTCCGACCCCATCTCGCGGTTGCTGTTGCCATCGACCGCATCGGCCCCGACGATTTCGGCGGCCACTTCGGTGGCAAAGCCGGCCTCTGCCGGATGATTGACCGTGGCCGGATAGCCCCAGTCATAGTCCACCCGTGCCTTGACGCCGTAGGCCAAAGCGTGGCCCTCGACTATCTCGTGGAACCGCTTTTTCAGCAGCGCCCGCACGTCTGGTTTGAAGCAGCGGATGGTGGCGCAGAACATCGCTTCTTCGGGGATGATGTTGGACGCGGTGCCCGTGTGAATCTGGGTTACCGAAATCACTGCCTCGTCCAACGCATAGATGTTGCGCGGGATGATGGTTTGCACGGCTGCCACCATGCCGACCACCGCCACCACCGGATCGATGCATTCATGCGGATTGGCCCCGTGGCCGCCCTTGCCAGTGATGTAAACGAAGGCTGTATCAACGCTGGCCATCAGCGCGCCGGGATTGGTCAGGAAATGGCCCAAGGGAATGTTTGGCGCGTTGTGGATGCCGTAAACTTGGGTGATGGCAAAGCGGTCCATCACGCCCTCATTCACCATGACCATGCCGCCCGCGCCGTCTTCTTCCGCAGGCTGAAACAACAGTGCCACACGACCCACAAAGCGCCGGGTTTCGGCCAAGTATTTTGCCGCCCCCAACAGCATGGTGACATGGCCGTCATGTCCGCAGGCATGCATGCGGCCCGGTATGGTCGAGGCATAATCCGCCCCCGTCAGTTCGACAATCGGCAGCGCGTCCATGTCGGCGCGCAGCCCAATGGTCGGGCCATTCCCCTGCCCGTTGATGATGGCAACGATGCCGGTTTTCGCGATGCCGGGGTGAATTTCATCCACACCCAACTCGCGCAGCCGCTCGACGATGTAGGCGGCGGTGTGGTGGCACTCAAAGGACAGCTCGGGATTTGCGTGCAGGTGCCGCCGCCAGCCCTTCATTTCCTCGGCATAAGAGGCGATACGGTTGAGCACGGGCATGGAAGTCTCCTGACTGATGGCCTTTGATCAAATCTTATCTGGAAGGGATCGGCAATGCCCCTGCCCCATTCTGACGACGCCACCGATCAAATTGTGCGTGACCCCAACGGCGGCATGCCCCGGCTGCGAGAGATCATGCGGCGGCTGCGAGACCCGGTTTCGGGCTGTCCTTGGGATATCGTGCAGACCTTCGCGACCATCGTGCCCTATACGATCGAAGAGGCGCATGAGGTGGCCGACGCCATTGAACGCGCCGCTTGGGGCGAGTTGCCGGGCGAGTTGGGTGACTTGCTGTTGCAGGTGGTGTTCCATGCCCAAATTGCGGCGGATGCGGGGCTTTTCGGCTTTGACGATGTGGTCCGCGCCATTTCCGACAAGATGCTGGCCCGCCACCCGCATGTGTTTGGTGACCAATCCCGCGACAAATCCCCCGAACAGCAAACCATGGATTGGGAGCGGATCAAGGCGGCAGAGCGCGGTCCCGCAAGGGTGTTGGACGGCGTCGCTTTGGGCCTTCCCGCCCTGACCCGCGCTGTGAAGCTGCAAAAACGTGCGGCGCGGGTGGGGTTTGACTGGCCTTCCACCGATGAAGTGGTGGCCAAGATCACGGAGGAGGCCGCCGAACTGGTGGAGGCGCGCGATCAGTTGACGCAGGCAGAAGTGACCGAAGAATTCGGCGACCTTTTGTTCGTGATGGCCAATCTGGCCCGGCATCTCGACGTCGACCCCGAAGCCGCCCTGCGGTCCGCCAATGCCAAATTCAGCCGCCGCTTTGGCCGGATAGAGGATTGGCTGGCCGAGGCGGGCAAGCTGCCCGACCAGTCCGATCTGGCCGAAATGGACGCGCTGTGGAACCGCGCGAAGGCAGAGGAAAAGGCCGAAAAGGCCTGACAAAATTACAAAGTCTTTTAGTCAGGTATTGACCTGACTAAAAGACTCATGTTTAAGGGCGCCAGAATATCCGACAAAAGGACTAAAGATATGCGCCTCCCCCTTTTTGCCCTTGCCCTTTGCTCTACCGCCCTGCCCGCCCTCGCCGACGAGGTAAACATCTATTCGCACCGCCAGCCTGAACTGGTCCAACCGCTGTTGAACGCCTTCACGGCTGAAACCGGCATCACGGTCAATGTGGCCTTCGTCGACAAAGGCATGGCCGAACGTCTGGTGGCCGAGGGGGATCGTTCGCCCGCCGATCTGGTGCTGACGGTGGATGTGGCGCGTCTGATGCAGATTGTGGACGCAGGCGTGACACAGGCGGTGGACTCAGACGTGCTGACCGCCAATATCCCCGCCGAATTCCGCGATCCGGGCCACCAGTGGTTCGGCCTGACCACCCGCGCCCGCATCATCTATGCCAGCAAAGAGCGCGTGGCGGCGGGCGAAGTCACCACTTACGAAGACCTGACCAATCCGAAATGGAAGGGCCGCATCTGCACCCGGTCTGGCACCAACGACTACAATGTCGCCCTGACCGCCGCCGTTCTGGCCCACCACGACGAGGCCTACACCAAGGCATGGCTGGAGGGCGTGAAAGCCAATCTGGCGCGCAAACCCGATGGCGGCGACCGCGATCAGGTCAAGGCGATCTGGGCCGGGGAATGCGACATCGCGATCGGCAACACCTATTACATGGGGCAGATGCTGGCCGATCCCGAGCAGGTCGAATGGGCCAATGCGGTCAACATCACCTTCCCGGTGTTTGAAGGCGGCGGCACACATCTGAACGTCTCGGGCGTGGCGATGACCAAAGCCGCGCCGAACCATGACGCGGCGTTGAAGTTGATGGAATGGCTGTCTTCGGACGCAGCCCAAGCGATCTACGCCAGCACCAACCACGAGTTCCCGGTCAATCCGGGCGTGGCGCGATCAGACCTTGTCAAAGGCTGGGGTGATTTCACCTCGGACAATCTGGGTCTGGCCGATGTGGCCAAACTGCGCCCGGCGGCGCTGAAACTGATCGAAGAGGTCAACTTCGACGGCTAAGGCCAAACGACGGCGGGCGGGCTTTTGGGTCCGTCCGCTTTCTCGGTAGACCGTGTTTGACCGGATGGACAAACCGCGCGCCATGGCGTTTTCTGGTGCCAAAGGAGCCATCCCATGACCCATGCCCCGCGCAAGATCATCATCGACACCGACCCCGGGCAGGACGACGCCTTTGCCATCCTGCTGGCGCTGGCCAGCCCCGAGGAGATCGAGGTGCTGGGGATCACCGCAGTTGCAGGCAATGTGCCGCTGCCCTTGACCGAAGTGAACACCCGCAAAATCTGCGAATTGGCGGGGAAAACCAAGGTCAAGGTCTTTGCCGGGGCCGACCGCCCCATGGTGCGCAAACTGGTGACAGCAGAGCATGTCCACGGCAAAACCGGCCTCGATGGTCCCGATCTGCCCACACCGACGATGCCTTTGCAAGCGCAGCACGGCGTCGATTTCATCATCGACACCCTGCGCCACGAGCCTGCCCATACCGTTACCCTCTGCCCGCTTGGCCCGTTGACCAACATCGCCCTGGCGTTCCACAAAGCCCCCGACATCGTGGCGCGCGTGCAGCAGATCGTGCTGATGGGTGGCGGTTGCTTTGAAGGCGGCAACATCACTCCGGTCGCGGAATTCAACATCTTCGTTGATCCCGAGGCCGCCGATGTCGTGTTTCGCGCGGGCGTGCCTTTGGTGGTGATGCCTCTTGATGTGACCCACAAAGCCCTGACCACGCGCGCGCGGGTGGAGGCATTCCGAGGCTTGGGCACCGAAGTCGGCCGGGTCGCCGCCGAATGGGCGGATTTCTTCGAGCGCTTCGATATGGAGAAATACGGGTCTGAGGGCGCGCCGCTGCATGATCCATGCGTGATCGCCTATCTGATCCAGCCGGGCCTGTTCAAAGGCCGCCACATCAACGTGCAGATCGAGGTGCAGTCAGAACTGACCCTTGGCATGACCGTGGCCGATTGGTGGGGGGTGACCAAGCGCCCGGCCAATGCGCTGTTCATGGGGTCCATCGACGCAGATGGGTTCTTTGCTTTGCTGACCGAACGGCTGGGGCGGCTTTAGGTCTTGCCTTCATCTTGATGAAAATATCCCCGCCGGAGGCTCCTTGCCCATCAAAAGGGCCTCCGGCGGGGATATTTAGACCAAGATGAAACCATCAACCCAGCGCATATCCGGCGCCGCGCACGGTGCGCAAAGGATCGTCGCCGCCGAACTGCGTCAGCGCTTTGCGCAAGCGGCCGATGTGGACGTCCACAGTGCGGGTGTCGACATAGATGTCGCGGCCCCAAACCCGGTCCAGCAAGGTTTCACGTGAGAACACCCGTCCCGGTTTTTCCAGAAACGTGGACAGCAGACGAAACTCGGTTGGGCCCAGTTTCAGCACCTTGTCGCTGCGATAGACGCGGTGGGTTTCGCTGTCGAGACGGATGTCGCCCCACTGCAGCACCAGACCCGCCGACGCGGGACGCACCCGGCGCAGTTGCGCACGCAGGCGGGCCATCAGTTCCACGACGGAATAGGGCTTGATCACATAGTCATCCGCCCCGGTTTCAAGGCCACGCACCTTGTCCACCTCTTCGGACCGCGCCGACAGCATGATGATCGGAATGCCACGGGTTTCGGGCCGCAGCTTCAGGCGACGGCAAACCTCAATCCCCGACACATGCGGCATCATCCAGTCGAGCAGGATCAGATCGGGCGGTGACTCTTCGATCAGCAGCAGTGCATCTTCGCCATTGTCAGCGCTTTGCACGTCAAAACCTTCAGCCTCAAGGTTGTAAGACAACACTTCGCGCTGCGCTGGTTCATCTTCAACAAGCAGGACGGTGGGGCGAGGCATGGCCATCAGTCTTGCCCGCCTGTCACGGCGTCGGCCTTGGGCCGCGCGTCTCCGGGCATCGAACCCGTGGTCAGATAGATCACTTGTTCAGCGATGCTGGTGGCATGATCACCCACCCGTTCGATGTTCTTGGCGATGAATTGCAGATGCATGCAAGCCGAAATGTTGCGCGCATCTTCCATCATGAAGGTCAGGAATTCGCGGAAAAGGGCGTTGTACATCTGATCGACCTCGTGGTCGCGCAGGCGCACTTCGGCTGCCAGACCGGCATCGCGCGCCACAAAGGCATCGAGCGCGTCTTTCAGCAGCAAACTCACTTGGCGTGACATCCGGCGGATGGACCCAGCAGCACCGGGGATCGCTGTCATGGTGCCCAGCACCACTGCGCGTTTGGACAGGTTCTTGGCATAATCGCCACAGCGTTCGAGGCTGGAGGCGATCTTCATCACCGTCAGCACCGTGCGCAAGTCAGAAGCAATGGGCGCGCGCAGCGCGATCAGGCGGGCGCATTCGGCGTTGACGGCGCTTTCCAGCTCGTCAATCGCCTGATCGCCGCGCCGCACCTTTTCGGCCAGCGTTTCGTCCTGCGTTTCCAACGCCTTGGCCGCATCAGACAAAGCGGCTTCAACAAGCCCGCCCATCCGCATGATCATGGCTTGCACCGATTCAAGATCGCGGTCAAAAACGCGGGCGATATGGGGATCATTCAGCATGACAGCCTCCGTTAGCCGATCCGGCCAGTGATATAGGATTCCGTGCGCGGGTCGCTCGGGTTGGTGAAGATGGTCGTGGTTTCCCCGTATTCCACCAGATTGCCCAAGTGGAAAAACGCGGTGCGCTGCGACACGCGGGCGGCTTGCTGCATCGAATGGGTCACGATGACCACCGAAAACTGGTGGCGCAGTTCGTCGATCAACTCCTCGATCTGCGCCGTCGCAATCGGGTCAAGGGCCGAACAAGGTTCGTCCATCAGCAAGACTTCGGGGCCGGTGGCGATGGCGCGGGCAATGCACAGGCGTTGCTGTTGGCCGCCCGAAAGTCCGGTGCCAGGCGACAGCAGCCGGTCTTTGACTTCGTTCCACAACGCCGCTTTGCGCAGGGATTTCTCGACGATTTCATCCATTTCCGCCTTGTTACTGGCAAGACCATGGATTTTCGGGCCATAAGCCACGTTGTCATAGATCGACTTCGGAAACGGGTTTGGTTTTTGGAACACCATGCCGATGCGGGCGCGCAGTTGCACCGGATCGACGCGGGCGTCGTAGATATCTTTGCCTTCCAAGGTGATCTTGCCCTCAATACGGCAGCCAGCGATGGTGTCGTTCATCCGGTTCAAACAGCGCAAGAAGGTCGACTTGCCACAACCCGAGGGGCCGATAAAGGCCGTCACGGTCTTGTCCAGAATATCGACATCGACATCCTTCAGCGCATGGTTGGTGCCGTAATACACCTGTATCTTGCGGGCCTCGATCTTGTTCGTGTTGGTGTTCACCAAGCGCTCCATCGTATTCAGGTCTTTCATCATGTCACCCTCTTACCAACGGCGTTCAATGATTCGGCTCAGCCGCATTGCCGCGGCACTTGTCACATTCGCAGATCGCCCCCGATGCCAGTCACCCAAACCCGGATTGTTGGGCCGGGTCCAGTCATGAATCTGCAAAAAGCCAAGGGCTGCATTGGGGATCGACAGCGGCACCACGTTAAGCCTGTGAAACGATCGCGGCGTAATGTGGCCCAGTGGAACAGCAACAGTTTGGCAAAAGGAAGGTCGCCAAAGCACAAAAGCGGCTTGCAGCAAGAATATCGATTGTTGATCCGGGCCGTTTCATCAGAGACATCCGTCTCTCCTGTCAATCTTGTGAGAGCAGACCGGTCGACCAACCCTTCGCAGCTTCCGTCTACGACCGCTTGCCTGCAGTTTTACGACAGTTTCATAACAGATTTATGACATGGGCCGGGCTTACCCTTTGGCACATGAGTGTCGCGATCTGATCCAAGGCGGTGCCTGCCGCAACGCGCAAATCTGCACCAAGATGTGCTGGACAGACACCGGACACAGAGCCAGCAATCTAAACCCGGTCCAGCGGAAGAACCACTTCGAATCGGCTGCCCTTGCCCTTTCCACTCGCGATGACCAAGCGCCCGCGATGACGGTTGACAATGTGCTTGACGATGGCAAGACCAAGACCCGTGCCCCCTTTTTCACGCGATCGGTGGCCATCAACCCGGTAGAAACGTTCTGTCAGACGCGGCAAGTGTATCTCGTCAATGCCCTCACCCTGATCCTGCACCGTCAGACGCAACTGCGGCCCGCGCGGGCCCATTTCGGAACGCAGTTCCACCAAAACCTCGGCCCCCGGAGGGCTGCCATATTTCACTGCGTTTTCAATCAGGTTGGTCAAGACTTGCGTCATCTGATCGCGGTCAGCCCGCAACATCTGTTCCGATTGCGCCCCCACAAGCCGGATCGTGACCCGCCCGGCTTCGGCCATCGGCTTCAAGGTGGCGGCAACCGAACGGATCAGCCCGGCAATATCGGTGCTGTCCTGCGGGCGAATGCGTTCTTCGGACTCGACCCGGCTCAAATGCAGCAAATCCGCCACCAACCGGTTCATCCGCCCGGCTTCGGCGGCCATGATGGTCAAAAATCGATCCCTTGCCACCGGGTCATTGCGCGCCGCGCCTTGCAATGTCTCAATAAACCCCAACAGCGCCGTCAGCGGTGTGCGCAATTCATGGCTGACATTGGCGACAAAATCGCGGCGCATCAGATCCATCTGCTCCAACGCTGACAGATCCTGAAACGCGCAAAGCACGCCCTCTGGCAAAGGTGTCACAATGACTTCATGGATCTGGTCATGCGCGGGACCGGGACGCACTTGGCGCACCCGACCGGCCCGGCCTTCCAGCGCAGTTGCAATGGCCGCCAGCAGCTCGGGTTGGCGCAGCGTCAAGCCGTGATGCCGCCCCAAAGCCGCCTCTCCAAGCAGGTCCAAAGCCCCGAGGTTGGCAGCGATGATGCGCGCGTCGCGGTCAATCATCAGTGCAGGCATCGGGATACCCGCCAGAACGGCGCTGATTTGTGGCATAGGACAGGACCCTTTTTTTAAGCGGCTGCTTGCCACGTTAACCATCACGCGGCGATCATGCCAGTTCTGGCTTGAAGCTTGTGACACAGCAATGTAACCATCAAGATACGCGCCAAATTTTATTTCCGCCCTTGGTTGCGCATCCAAAGCCACACATCAGATGCCACCTTGGAACGGAGTGAGTACCTCATGGCAATGGGTGCCGTTCAATCCCCCGTGCTGCCAAAAACCGAAGGTCTTTTGGTGGTTGGCCTTGGCACAGGCTGCGTGGCTGGTGGTGAGCAAAGGGTGCCCTACGTTGCCCTTTCGGCCCTAGACGCCGTCACACTGCGCCGCCTCGCACCGGATTTGATTCTCTGTGCGCTGTTTGGCAGCGATCTGGCCGCAGGCGATGCTTTCGCCTTGGTTGAACGGCTGGAAAGCCTGCATTACCGGGGCCGCATTCTGGTGTTGTGCCAAGGCGTGCCGCGTCCCGACCTGATCGAGGCCGAGTTGCAGGCCTTGGGGCCGGGGTCGCTGCTGACACTGATCTAGCGCGATATAGCCGCAAGCGAAGTCACACCGCAGGATTGTCGCGCTGGTAAATCCAGTCGTGATCAGGATCGTTCTGAAAGCGCCAGTTGCGACGTGGTCCGGCCATGACGTTCAGGTAATACATCTCATAGCCATACGGCACCCCACAGGGATGATGCCCCTTTGGGACCAGCGTCACATCGTGATTTTTCACCGCCATGGTTTCATCCAAGGACCCATCCTCGGTGTAAACCCGTTGAATGCCATAGCCCTGCGGAGGGTTCAGCCGCATGTAATAGGTTTCCTCCAGATAGGTCATACGGGGGAAATCATCCTCGTCGTGGCGGTGGCTTGGATAGGACGACCAGTTGCCCTGCGGCGTGAAGACTTCCGTCACCAACAAACTGTCGGCCACATCCAGCCCTTCCATGGCGATGTTATTGATAAAGCGCGTGTTTGCGCCAGTTCCGCGCTGGGTCAAGGTGATGCCATCCGGCCCCAGACGCGTCGCCAGATGCCCCGATCGTCCCGGAGCAGAACACACTGCCAAGGTGCAATCCGTGGTGGCCCTGGCCGCCCAGGCGCTGGCATTGGGCACATAAAGGCAATGCGGCGGGGTTTTTTCAAACACATCCATGCGGTCGCCAAGGATGCCCCAATCCTGCCCAGAGGCGGTGATCTGCGCTTTGCCCTCGACCAGCACCAGAATAACCTCGCGGTCCCCCGTTGCCTCGGCCACCGACTGCCCCGCCTCCAGCCGATACAGGCCAAAGCCAACATAGCCCCACCCTGCGCTTTCGGGGGTGATGTCATGCACCTTGCCCGTGGTGCCGGTCGGTTTGCGCAAAAGGTCGGCCATCTTTGCCTCGTTCATCTTGGTGAAAATATCCCGGGGGGTCCGGGGGGTCGGCCCCCCGGCCTTTGTCACTTGTCCAAGCCCGCCCGCTTCGCAAAGGCTTTCAGACTGCGCAACCCAAGACTCTGATACTCATACGGAATTCGCACTGATGGGTCTTGCTCGGCCTCAATCACCAGCCAGCCTTGATAGCCATGCGCGGCGGCCACCTCCAGCACGCCGTGGAAATCCACTGCCCCCTCGGCATCGCCGGGCACCGTAAAGGACCCGCGCCGCACGCCTTCCAGAAACGACAACCCCTGTTCGCGCACCTGCTGCATGATGTCGGGGCGGACGTTTTTGGCGTGGATGTGGCCCACCCGCGCCATATGCTTTTTCGCCACCCGCGCCGGGTCGCCGCCGCCGTAATAGCAATGCCCGGTGTCCAGCAGCAAATGTGTGTGCGGGCCGGTTTCATGCATCAAACGGTCAATCTCCCATTCGGCCTCGACAATCGTGCCCATGTGGTGGTGATAAACCAGCTTCACGCCCTGAGATGCCGAAAATTCCGCAAGCGCCTCAATGCCTTGCCCGAACTTTGCCCATTCACAATCTGGCAAATGCGGGCGGTCGTTCACCGCCTTGTCATCTGCACCGTGGATGGCGTTTGACGTCTCACACACGATGATAACGCTGCATCCCATGCCTTTCAGCAGGTCCAGATAAGGCTGCATCGCGGCCTTCTCGGTTTCAACCGAATTCACCAGAAGATTGGTCGAATGCCAGCCGGAGATATAGTGCAGACCGCGCGGGTCGAACAGGGCGTTCAGCCCGTCCACGGTCAGGGGCATCTTGTGGCCCTTTTCAATGCCGTCAAAACCGATCGCTGCGGCCTCGTTCAGGCATTGCTCCAGACTGATGTGCGCGCCCAAACTGCGGTCGTCGTCATTGGTCCAGGCAATCGGGTTGGTGCCGTAATAAATCATTGTTACCTCTGGTCAGCTTCAGTCGGCAAGCCGCTGGTATTTCTGGTTTTTCTCGTAACTCGCGCGGGCTGCATTCACTTGCGGACGCATGGACACTTCTGGCACGCCCACTTCCCACCAGGTGCCCCCGCTTTCGGTGCCGGGCCATGGATCGGTGTCAATCACCACCACATGCGGGATTTTTGCCCCTTTCGCAGCCGTGATTGCAGCCTCCAGTTCCGCGATATTCGACACCTTCACCGCTTGCGCGCCCATCGCGCCTGCATGGGCGGCAAAGTCGATGTGGCTCGGGTTGACGTGATAGCTTTCATCCAGAAGATTGTTGAAGCCCGCCCCGCCGGTGCCCTTTTGCAGCCGGTTGATACAGCCAAAACCCCGGTTATCGGTGATCACCACCGTAAACGGCACCCCCATCATCACGGCGGTCGCCAGTTCCGAGTTTGCCATCATATAGCTGCCATCGCCCAGCATGCACACAACATCTGCCTCTGGCCGCGCCATCTTGAGGCCCAAGGCCCCGGCTATTTCATAGCCCATGCAAGAAAAGCCGTATTCCATATGATAGCCCCCCACCGGTGCATCCCATATTTTGTGCAACTCGCCCGGCATGGTGCCCGCGGCTGACATCACGACGGTTGATTTCAAAGCCGTACGCTGCACCGCCCCGATCACCTGCATATCGGTTGGCAAAGCGTTGTCATGTGCGGGTTTGGCTTTGACCGCGGCGGTGGTGGCGGCCCAATCGGCCTGCAAAGCCGAAATGCCGGGCCATTTCTGATCTTTCAACGCAATACCAATAACTTGCAAGGCGATCTTCGCATCTGACGTTAGGTTAATCGCGCCATGCTTATAGGAATCATAGGCCGCCACATTGATCGACATCACCCGCCGCTCCGGGTTCTTGAACAGCGACCATGAGCCTGTGGTGAAATCCTGAAACCGCGTGCCGACACCAATCACCAGATCAGCATTTTCGCAAACGCTATTGGCGCTTGTCGCCCCGGTCACGCCAACGGGGCCAAAGTTCAGCGGATGGTCGAAATCGAGGCAGGATTTGCCAGCCTGCGTTTCCACCACCGGGATGTTGTGGGCGCGGGCAAAGCCCGCAAGTTCGGCCTCGGCACCAGAGTAAATCACCCCACCCCCAGCCACGATCACCGGGGCTTTCGCCGCCTTTATCGCTTCAATCGCTACCGCTATTTCCTCGGCATCGGCCTGCGGGCGACGGATTTTCCAGACCTTGGCCGCAAAGAACGCCGCCGGAAACTCATAAGCCTCGGCTTGCACATCCTGACAGAACGCCAAACACACCGGGCCGCAATCGGCGGGATCGGTCATCACCCGCATTGCGCGTGGCAGGGCCGTCATGATCTGTTCTGGCCGCATGATGCGGTCGAAATAGCGGGTCACCGGGCGGAAGCAATCGTTGGCAGTGACGGTGCCGTCGTTGAAATCCTCCAATTGCTGCAACACCGGATCGGGCGCGCGGTTGGCAAAGACATCGCCCGGAATGATCAGCAGCGGCAGGCGGTTGGCAAAAGCCACGCCCGCCGCCGTCACCACATTCAAAGCCCCCGGCCCGATCGAGGTTGTCACTGCCATCGCGCGGCGCCGCTTCATCGCCTTGGCATAAGCAATCGCAGTATGCGCCATGGTCTGCTCATTGTGGCCCCGCCATGTCGGGAACACATCGCGATGCGCATGCAGCGCCTCACCGATGCCCGCCACGTTGCCATGGCCGAAAATCGCCCATATGCCTTCGATGAAGCGCTCACCGTCTTCGGTCATCTGCACGGAAAGCCAACGCACCATGGCTTGGGCGGCGGTCAGGCGGATCGTGGTCATGGTTTTGCTCCTTGGCGGGCGGTATCCCAGATGCCGCACAGGCGGCGGTAATTCTCGGCCATTGTGGCGACGGCGGTGGCGTCGTCAATCCGGCCTGCGATCCAGTCGCGCCCCACTTCGGCGTGAATGGTGCGCCCGACGGCGAAGCCCTTCACCAACGGAAAATCGGCAGCCAGACGGAACGAGGACGCAAGTTCCGCCTCGGTTTGCCCCAGCCCCAGAATGACGATGCCCTGAGTGTGGGCGTCGCGCGAGGTGATGGCATCACAGGTGGCGGCCCAAGCGGTGCTGGTCTGCATCGGCTCCAGCTTCCACCAATCAGGGTAAATGCCGATGTCGTAAAAGCGGCTGATCAGCTTGGCATTGGTGTGATCATCCACCGGGCCAACCTTGGACGGGATGATTTCCAGCAGCATTTCCAATCGGTTGCGGCGGCAAGCGTGGAACAGCCGGGTGACGGTGGCCTCTTGCGCAGCTTGCATTTCGGCGCTGTCATCGGGATGGCAAAAGCACAGAACCTTGACCACATTTTCCAGCGCCCATTCCGACAGGCCGCCAAAATCCGGGCCAATCTCGGGTTCCAGCGTCAAGGGCCGCGAGCCGGGCCATTCCACCGGACGCCCGATCCACAGCCCCTGCCCTGAAGCCTTGTGCAGCGCGGCCTTGCCCAGACGGTTGTCGCAAAGCAGCCCATAACCATCACGGCCCTGCGCCACGGCCAAAGTCGCCTCAAGACACAACTCTTTGAAACGTCCGATATTTTCCCGCGTTGCCCCTGGCATTTCCTCCATTTGCGAACGGTGGTCATAGGCAAAGGCGCGCACTTCGGACCATTGCTTGCGGCGGTTGGTGGACCAGTGAATCTGCTCCAGTTCCGCATCCTTGCGCAGGGCCGGGGTCTTCACGCCGCGTTCCAGGAAGAAGTTCAGCTCTTCGAGGCTGGGATAGGCGGGCGTGCAGCCGTGGCGCGAAACCGCGAAGGCCCCGCAAGCATTGGCGTATTTCAGCGCGATGGGCCAGTTTTCTCCATCCAGCCAGCCCTTGGTCAACCCGGACATAAAGCCATCGCCCGCGCCCAGCACATTGAAGACCTCGATCGGGAAACCGGGGCCGGTCTGGCCTTCGTCCAATGAATCCGGAATAGCGCCTTCAAAGGCCGCAGCACCCGCAGCACCCCGCTTGCAAACCAGCGTGGCCTTTGACACCGCCCGCACCGCCCGCAGCGCGGCGATCGTATCGGTGGTGCCGCCTGCGATGTGGAACTCTTCCTCGGTGCCAACAATCAGATCGAAATAGTGCAGACTGGCCTGCAACTTGGCGGTGACTGCGGCAGATTCGATGAAGCGGGACTCGCCATCACCATGCCCCGCCAGCCCCCACAGGTTTGGGCGATAGTCGATGTCCAGCGCGGTCTGGGTGCCGTGCGCGCGGGCCAGTTTCAGCGCTTTTAGCACGGCTGCCTCGGTATTTTTGTGCGACAAATGCGTGCCGGTGGCGATCACGGCGCGGGCAGAGGCGATGAAATCAGGATCAATGTCGTCTTCACACAGCGCCATATCGGCGCAGTTTTCGCGGTAGAAAATCAGCGGGAATTGCGTCTCATCGCGAATGCCAAGGATCACTAGAGCTGTCAGCCGTTCGGGGTCGGTCACAACCCCGCGCACATCAACCCCTTCGCGCACCAGTTCTTCGCGAATGAAACGGCCCATGTGCTCGTTGCCAACCCGCGTGATCAACGCCGATTTCAGACCCAGACGCGCGGTGCCGGCGGCGATGTTGGTGGGTGAGCCGCCGATGTATTTCTGAAACGACCCCATATCCTCCAGCCGCCCGCCCACTTGCGCGCCGTAGAGATCGACCGACGACCGCCCGATCGTGATGACATCCAGCGTTTTCATGACCACTCCCCAACCGCCCCAATCCAAGATCGAGACTCAGCCTGCCCGTTGTGGAATATTTATTCTATTTTACTCGCCGACAAAAGCTCTTTCAGTGACCTGCGTCAGCCGCGCGCAGACCCGACCGCGACCGCCAGAGTGATCGCCATCGCAATGGTGGCGGAAAGCGAACGGAACGCGCCGAAATCCACCTCTGGCACCGTCAGCACGGCATCGGCCACGCGGGCCAATGGGCTGGTCAGACGATCGGTCAAGGCCACCACCGGCAGGCCTCGGTCGCGGGCATCCTGCGCCAGCGCGATGGTTTCTTCCGAATAGGGTGCGAAGGTGATGGCCAGCACGGCATCATTGGCGCGCAGGGCAAAGCGGTGATCCAACTTACCAACACCATCATGCAACATTGCCGGGACAGCCATTTTTTCAAAGACATAGGCGAGGTATGTGGCCACCGGAAAAGCGCGCCGCAAACCCACAAGATGCACAGTGTCAGCGCGGGCCAGCACTGCAACCGCCTGCGCCAAGGCCGCCTCATCCGTCGATTTTGCCAAAGCCTCCAACGACAACCGACCCGCTTCGATGAGCTCGCCCAACAAGGCAGAAGGGCTGCCAGCGCCGCGCTCTTTCAGGTTTTTCAACCGTGTCGCATAGTCCGGCCAGCCGGGCGCATAGGCGTCGCGGAACAGCTTTTGCATGTCCGAAAAGCCGGAAAACCCCAAAATCTGACAAAACCGCATCAGGGCAGAGGGCGGCACATCGGCGCCCGCCGCAAGTTCGGCCACGGTTGAAACCGCAATCCTGTCAGTGTTGGCGACAATGAATTCGGCGCATTGTCGCAAGCGTCGGGGCAGACCATCGGCAATCTGCGCCAGACGGTCCCGAAACGCTTCCACCGAGGCGGGTGCCGTCCCAACGCGGCTCAGATCGTCCATGCGCTTCACTTTTCACCTGATGTTGCCATGCAGGCGAAAAGTATGGAACAAATATTCCAAAAGCAAAGCCTATCCACGCGGGTACCGCCGGTGCAGCGCCGCCTTCACTGGCGGGGTTACGAATTTTGACACATCGCCCCCCAGCCGCGCGATTTCCTTCACCAGTTTTGAAGCAATCGCCTGACGCCGTGCATCGGCCATCATGAACACCGTCTCAATCGACGCATCAAGCGCGCGATTCATGCCAACCATCTGAAACTCATACTCAAAATCCGCAACGGCCCGCAAGCCGCGCACGATCACGGATGCGCCGACATCGCGGGCACAATCAATCAACAGGTTTTCAAACGGATGAACGACAATTTCGCCACCCGTTTTGGCAATAATGGCGGCACATTCCGCCTCGACCATGGCCACGCGTTCCTCCAGCGAGAACGCCGGGCCTTTGTCACGGTTGATGGCAACGCCAATCACCAAACGGTCCACCAGAGCCATTGCCCGTTGGATGATGTCGATGTGACCCAAAGTGATGGGGTCAAAGGTGCCGGGATAAAGACCGATGCGCATGGGCAACTCCTGCAGAAACCAACGACACGCAACAATATTGCGTGTCGTGATGCAAGCGCGAAAATGCGGCGACGTCCAAAGGGTTAGAAGCCTTTGATCATGCCTTCCAACGCGTCTTTCTCCATCGACAACTCGGCCAGCCGCGCTTTGACGACGTCACCGATGGAAATCAGGCCCACCATTTCGTCGCCCCGCATCACCGGAAGGTGGCGAAAGCGCCCGTCGGTCATTTTCTGTAAAACGTCATCGGCGCTGTCGGCAGGGGTGCAGGTGACAACGCGCGCGGTCATGACGCTGTCCACCGAATCTGTCAGGCAAGACGGGCCGCGCCGCCCCAACTCACGCACCACGTCACGCTCGGACACGATACCGGTCAGGTGTTTGCCGTCCACAGACACCACCACAGCGCCAATGCGACGCGACGACAGCACTTCGGCCACCTGCGACACAGTGGTGCCGGGGGCGACGGTGACAACTCCGCCATCAGATTTCGACTTCAGGATTTGGCTGACGAGCATGGAATTCTCCTTCTCTGTCAGACCCAGCGTCAGACCTGCGCAAGATTCTGTCAAGCGCCGCCTGCGTCCTTTGTATTGTTTCACGGTGGCCGTTGGGGTTAGGCTGGCGCATTGAAAGAGGTTTTCCATGCGCGTTCTTCCCATTCTGGCGGCTTTCCTTATCACCAATGCGGCACAAGCCGAGACGGCCACCATCATCGCACCCGTGTTTGCGCAACTGGTGACGGCCCCCCTGCCCGACGGTTTTGCCCCTGCTTATGAAAACGCCAATGAAACCGGCTATATCAATGAGGCGGTGCCAGAGGGCGAAAGCGTCGAAGACTGGTCGCAGATGGTCACGCTGACCGGGGCCAAGGGGCTGGCCTTGGGGGCTGAAGCGGTGGATGCCGACGGTTTTGCCGAATTTCTGGCGGAGAGTTACCATCAGGCCTGCCCGGACAGCTTTAGTGCCACCGCTTTGGATGTCGATGCGGTGCCGGGTGTGCAGGATTTCTTTGCGGGATACCTCAGCTGTGGCAGCTTGAACGGTGGGCCAATGTCAGAATCAATGGTGTTTCTGGTGCTGGTGGGCGCAGAAGACATCTACTCCTTGCAATGGGCCGAACATGGCCCGGCCAGTGCTGCGCCCATCGGCTTTCCCGGTGGCGTCTGGCAGGATCGGCTGGCCCTTTTGCACGCCCGCGCCAAGGTTTGCGACATCATTCCAGGCGAGCAACCACCTTACCCGAGCTGCACCGATTGATCTTCCAGCCGCGCCATTTCGGCGCGCGCCCCGGCCACCAGTTGCGTAGCAAACCGGTTCAGCCGTTCCACCCTGCCATCATCCGCATGGCGGATCAGCCAGAACGCGCGGGTCAGATGGATCTGGTCAGGCAAGATGCGGCGCAGTTCAGGGGCGCTTGGCAAAGCGAAATCATGCACAACACCAACCCCCGCCCCATGGCGCAGAAAGTTCAGTTGCACCGAGACGGAATTCGACGCCAAAGGCGGCGGGCTGGCACCGATTTCAGTCAGATAGTCCAGTTCCTTGTCAAAGATCATGTCCGGGATATAGCCGACAAAGCGATGTGATTTCAGATCATTGGCGGTCAGGATCGGGTCATGGCTGGCGATGTAGTCGCGGCTGGCGGCCAGATGCAGCTGGTAGTCGGTCAGCTTTTGCACGGTCAGCCGCCCGGCCTCGGGGCGCGATACCGCGATGGCCATATCGGCCTCACGCTTGGACAGGTTGAACACGCGCGGCAGGGCCACGATCTGCACCTCCAGCCCCGGATTCGCGTCACAGATGCGGGCCAGAACCTGCGGCAACAGGTAGTTTGCACAACCATCCGGCGCGCCGATGCGAATTTGCCCAGTCAATCCTTCTGGACCTTTGAGCGCCTCGGTCGCCCCCTCCATCGCGGTTTCCGCGCGCAAGGCGTGGGTCAGCAGCCGCGTGCCGCTCTCGGTCAGCGCATAGCCCTGCGGGGTTTTGGTGAAAAGCCGCGCCCCGACGGCCTGCTCCAGCCGGGCCACGCGTCGCCCCACCGTGGCCGGATCAATCCGCAAGCCACGCCCCGCACCCGACAGGCTTTCATTGCGCGCCACCGCCAGAAACACCCGCAGGTCGTCCCAATCCATCGTTTCGTTGGCCATCACCGCACCTTTGCAAAATCGCAAAATCCATTTGAAATATTACCTATACCATCCGCAATTTCGCAAGGCTATCATGCCCCGAAAAGGGAGAGATACCATGAAAGAGATCGGTCACTGGATCAACGGTCGCCACGTTGCAGGCACCTCGGGGCGCACTGCTGATGTGTTCAACCCGGCCACTGGCGAAGTGCAGGCCCGCGTCGCCTTGGCCTCGAAGGCAGAACTTGACGCAGCCACCGCCGACGCCGCTTTGGCGCAGGTCAAATGGGGCGCCACCAACCCGCAGCGCCGAGCGCGTGTGATGATGGCCATGGTCGGCCTTTTGAACCGCGATATGGACAAGCTGGCCGAAGCGCTGTCGCGCGAACATGGCAAGACCATTCCCGACGCCAAGGGCGATATTCAGCGCGGGCTGGAGGTGATCGAGTTTTGCATCGGCGCACCGCATCTGCTGAAGGGCGAATTCACCGATTCTGCCGGCCCCGGCATCGACATGTATTCAATGCGCCAACCGATTGGTGTGGCTGCCGGCATCACCCCATTCAACTTTCCGGCCATGATCCCGATGTGGAAAATGGGCCCGGCCTTGGCCTGCGGCAACGCTTTCATCCTGAAGCCGTCTGAACGCGCGCCGACGGTGCCCTTGATGCTGGCCGAATTGATGACAGAAGCGGGCTTGCCCGATGGCGTTTTGCAGGTGATCAACGGCGACAAGGAATCGGTCGATGCGATTCTTGACAACACGACGATTTCCGGCATCGGCTTTGTCGGATCGACCCCCATCGCGCAATACATATACGCCCGTGGCACTGCAAACGGCAAACGCGTGCAGTGCTTTGGTGGTGCCAAGAACCACATGATCATCATGCCCGACGCCGATCTGGATCAGGCGGCGGATGCTTTGGTCGGTGCCGGTTACGGCGCGGCAGGCGAGCGTTGCATGGCGATTTCAGTCGCGGTTCCGGTCGGTGAAGAAACCGCCAACGTCTTGATCGAACGTCTCATTCCGCGCATCGAAAAGCTGAAGGTCGGCCCCTATACCGGTGGCAATGACATCGACTACGGCCCGGTTGTGACCGCTGCTGCCAAGGCGAACATCCTGAAGCTGATCGAATCCGGCGTGGCGCAGGGTGCGGAACTGGTCGTCGATGGCCGTGGCTTCAACCTGCAAGGCTATGAGGATGGCTTTTACGTCGGCCCGCATCTGTTTGACCGTGTGACCACCGATATGGACATCTATACCAAGGAAATCTTCGGACCTGTGCTGTCGGTGGTGCGGGCGCAAACCTATGAAGATGCGCTGAAAATGGCGATGGACCATGAATACGGCAATGGCACCGCGATCTACACCCGCGACGGCGACACCGCACGTGACTTTGCCAACCGCATCAACGTCGGCATGATCGGCATCAACGTGCCGATCCCGGTGCCCTTGGCTTACCACACCTTCGGCGGCTGGAAGAAATCCTCCTTTGGCGATCTCAACCAGCACGGGCCGGACGCGTTCCGCTTTTACACCCGCACCAAGACCATCACCTCGCGCTGGCCCACGGGCATGAAAGAGGGCGCAAGCCTCAACTTCAAGCCAATGGATTGACAAAACGGGTGCATCTGTCAGACGACAGATGCACCCCTTGCTTTGGTTGTCCATGCCCGCAAGCTTTCAGATCCTGCCGCAGCGCAACCTTGTGCTGTTCACATACTCCGGCTTTGTGACCTTGGCGGAGTCTTTGGCCGTAGTCTCTGACTGCGGTCGCCACCCGGATTACCAACCTTGGATGCGCCAATTGTGTGATCTGTCCCTCGTGACCGGGGTGGAACGAAATTTCCCTGAACTGTTGAAAATGCAAGCGCAGTTTGTCGAAACCTTGCTGCCTGCCGGACGCGACCTGCTGGTGGCTTTTTACGCCCCAACCCGCGCCGGGCAGGAATTGGCGCAGATGGCACGCAAGTCATGGGACGGTCTGCACGCCTTGGTGGTGCTGATCCATGCGGATGAGGCCGAGGCGCTGGCCCTGCTCGGTCTACGCGAACGCAGCCTGTCCGAATTGCTGTCGGCGGTCGATTAGGCCGGACTGACCCGGCCGAAGCCAAAGGAACGCCGCACGGCCTGGACCGCCACTCTGGGCCCGGATCGCCGCCGCCGTAGTGGCACCGCTGCCCAAATGCAAATTGGCGGCCCGTACTCCGCTCTTTCAAGCCGCAGAGCCGCACAAGCCGTTGTCACCGCGCTGTCTGGACGCACCGAGGTTCGCCTGACGGCCGCTTCGGGGCGCGAGATTCTGCTTTATGCGGTTCAGCCGGGCCAGTCCTGCATCCAGTCCACATTGGGCCTGCCGGGGGATCAAGCTGACACAGGCGCGGCCATGAAGATGACAGAGGCCGAGGTGGTGCTGATCCCCAAGCCGCTGTTTCTGCGCTTGATGGACAGCGATGCCGGCTTTCGCAATTTCGTGCTGCGCGCTTTTGGGGCAAGAATGGCTGATCTGGCCCGGATGTTGGAGCAGGTGGCCTTGGGTTGGATAAAGATGCGCTTGGCGACCCTGCTGCTGGACCTCGCTCTGGGCAATCGTGTCACCGCAACCCAAGCCGATCTGGCCGCCCGCATCGGCACCGCACGCGAGGTAGTAACGCGGCAATTGCACAGCTTTGCCACAGCCGGTCTGACCGAAAACGCCCATGGTCAGGTGATCACCCATGACACAACGGCCCTGCGGCAGATTTCTTTGCAAATCCCGTGACCAGATCACAGACAATCCAATGCCACGGCGTTAAGATGTGCTCAGGTCCAGAACCTCTAAACACAAACCGAAGGAAACCAACATGTTCGCAACCAATGTCGGCTCCATCGACCGCATCGCCCGCATCATCCTCGGTGTCGCTTTGCTGGTCTGGTTCTTCCTCGATCAAGGCACCGGATTTTGGCATTACGCCAAACTGGTCGGCATCATACCACTGCTGACCGCCGCAATAGGCTCTTGCCCGCTCTATTCGATCTTCGGCATGTCCACCTGTCCGGTGAAGCGCTAACCTTTCACATTGGCTCAAATATCCCCGCCGGAGGCGCATTCATCCCCCCGCGAAATTGCCTCGGGATGCATCCGCGGCAGCCGATTGCAGAGGGTTCGATGCCCTCTGCAATCGGTTTGGCTATTCCGCAGCCGCCCGACGTGGTTTCAGAAGATGACCCAAATAACGTCCGGTGTGGCTGTGCACCGCCGCTGCAATTTCTTCCGGCGTGCCCACGGCCACAATCTCGCCACCGCCATCGCCGCCTTCAGGCCCAATATCAATCACCCAGTCGGCGGTTTTGACCACATCCAGATTGTGCTCAATCACCACCACGGTGTTGCCCTGATCGACCAACTCATGCAGCACTTCTAACAGCTTGCGCACGTCTTCAAAATGCAGGCCCGTGGTGGGCTCGTCCAGAATATACAGCGTGCGCCCGGTGGCGCGGCGCGACAGTTCCTTTGACAGCTTCACCCGCTGCGCCTCACCGCCCGAAAGCGTTGTCGCCTGCTGACCCACCTTGATGTAGCCAAGCCCCACCTGACACAGCGCATCCATCTTTTCGCGGATGCCGGGCACGGCTTGGAAGAAGCCTTGCGCATCTTCACAGGTCATATCAAGAACGTCGGCTATGCTCTTGTTTTTGAACTTAACTTCCAAAGTCTCACGGTTATAGCGTTGCCCCTTGCAGGTCTCACAAGTCACATAAACATCGGGCAAGAAGTGCATCTCGATCTTGATGACGCCATCACCTTGGCACGCCTCGCAGCGCCCGCCTTTGACGTTGAAGCTGAACCGTCCCGGCAAATACCCCCGCGCCTTGGATTCGGGCAGCCCGGCAAACCAGTCACGGATCGGCGTAAAGGCCCCGGTATAGGTCGCGGGGTTAGACCGCGGCGTGCGGCCGATGGCGCGCTGGTCAATGTCGATGACCTTGTCCAGATGTTCGAACCCCTTGATCGTCTCACAGGGGGAAGGCGTCTCGTGCGCGCCGTTCAAGCGACTGGCCGCCGTTTTGAACAGCGTCTCAATCGTCAGCGTTGATTTGCCGCCCCCCGACACGCCGGTGACGCAGACAAATTTGCCCAAGGGGAACTCGGCGGTGACGTTTTTCAGGTTGTTACCCGTCGCGCCAACCACCACCAGTTTTTTGCCATTGCCGCGGCGCCGTACTTTCGGCACCGCAATCTCGCGCATCCCCGACAGATACTGCCCGGTCAGGCTGGCCGGATCGGCGGCCACCTGCGCCGGAGTTCCATGCGAAACCACCCTGCCGCCATGCACCCCCGCCCCCGGACCCATGTCAAAAACATAGTCCGCCTCGCGGATCGCATCCTCGTCATGTTCGACCACCAGAACCGTGTTGCCTGCGTCGCGCAGGTTTTTCAACGTGGTCAGCAAACGGTCATTGTCGCGCTGATGTAGGCCGATGGACGGCTCATCCAGGACATAAAGCACCCCCGTCAACCCCGAGCCGATCTGGCTGGCCAGTCGAATGCGTTGCGACTCGCCGCCCGAAAGCGTGCCCGCGTTGCGCGACAGCGTCAGATAGTTCAGGCCCACATTGACCAAAAACCCAAGGCGTTCGCGGATTTCCTTCAGGATGGCGCGCGCGATCTCATTCTTTTGCGTGCCCAAACTGTCCGGCACCTGACCGATCCAGTCAAACGCCTCGGCAATCGACATTTTGACCACATGGCCCACATGCAGGCCGGCAATTTTCACAGCCAGAGCCTCGGGTCTCAGCCGAAACCCGGAGCAGGCACCACAGGGACGATTGTTCTGAAACCGCTCCATCTCTTCGCGCGACCAACTGGAATCTGTTTCGCGATAGCGCCGCTCCATATTCGGCACCACGCCTTCGAAAACGCGGCTGACCTGATAGATGCGGCCACCTTCATCATAGCGGAAGGAGATTTCCTCTTCGCCCGACCCACGCAGGAAAACCTCTTTGACGGCCTCGGGCAAGTCCTTCCATTTTGCCTTTTTATCAAAGGCATAATGCTTTGCCAACGCATCGATGGTCTGGGTGAAATAGGGGCTTTTCGATTTGGCCCAAGGCGCAATCGCCCCGCCCATCAGGGTTAAAGATTGGTCCGGCACCACAAGACGGTCATCGAAAAACAACTCCATCCCCAAGCCGTCGCACACCGGGCAAGCCCCGAACGGCGCGTTGAAGGAAAACAGGCGTGGTTCGATTTCGGCGATGGTGAAACCCGACACTGGGCAGGCGAATTTCTCGGAATAGGTGATGCGCTGCGCCTCGCCCTCGGTCGGTGCGGTTTCAATCACCGCGATGCCGTCGGCAAGGTTCAAAGCGGTGCGAAAGCTGTCTGCCAACCGGGTTTCCAAGCCTTCACGCACCACGATCCGGTCCACCACCACATCAATATTATGGCGGAATTTCTTGTCCAGCGTCGGCGGTTCCTCCAGTTCGAAGAACTCGCCGTTCACCTTGACGCGTTGAAACCCTTGCTTGCGCAGGTCGAGAAATTCCTTTTTGTACTCGCCTTTGCGGTCACGGATGATTGGCGCCAACAGATAGGCGCGGCTGCCGTCGGGCATCGCCATCACCGCATCGACCATATCCTGCACCTGCATCGCGGTGATCGGCAGGCCTGTCGTGGGGCTGAACGGGGTGCCAACACGCGCATAAAGCAAACGCATATAGTCGTAAATCTCGGTCACGGTTCCGACGGTTGAACGCGGATTTTTCGACGTGGTCTTTTGTTCAATTGAAATCGCCGGTGACAGGCCAGAGATGTGGTCCACATCCGGTTTGCCCATCATATCAAGGAATTGCCTTGCATAGGCCGACAGGCTTTCGACATAGCGCCGCTGACCCTCGGCATAAATCGTATCAAAGGCCAAGGATGATTTGCCAGATCCTGACAACCCGGTGATCACCACCAGCTGATCGCGCGGAATGTCCACATCTACCGATTTCAGGTTGTGTTCGCGCGCACCGCGCACCTCTATGAACTTCTGTTCAGCCATGACTCACCCCACTCGACACTCGGATAGATAGGGCGGATTGATCGAGTCTCCAACCCTAAAATGTGAACGAAGGATGAACGCTGCACATTGTGAAAATCAAATCGTGATGAAGGTCTTTACATATTCCATAGTTGGCATATATTGGCATCAACCCGATCAGGAAAGGCCCTAAAATGTCCAAACTTACCGTCAAAGACGCCATCGCAAAAGCCGCAGCGGGTGACATCATCGTCATCGACGTGCGCGAAGCCGCTGAAATCGCCGCCTCTGGCAAAGCCAAAGGCGCGCTGCATATCCCGTTGTCGATGGTGCCGCTGCAAGCCGAGGCGAAAATTGCCAAGGGCAAGCCTGTCGCCGTCTATTGCGCTGTTGGCGGCCGCGCGGGAATGGCGACCCAAGCCTTGGTCAGACTGGGGTATGACGCGCACAACATCGGCGGCTTTGGCGATTGGGCCGCAGCAGGCGGTCCTGTCAGCCGTTAAGGCGACGGCGCGCTTGCAGCGCATGGATCGCAATTCCAAGCGCAGAAAATCCGATCAGAAACAGCGTCAGGCCGCCCACCCCGGCCTGCGCCAAGATCAGCGCCAGCATCGGCGTGCCGCTGGTGGTGCCCAGATTGCCCAATTGCGCAATCGCCCCGGCGGCGCGGGCGCGGTCTTCGGCCAAAGGATTGATCTGCGCCAAGGCCGCGAAACTCGCCCCCTGCACGATGCCCAAAGCGCCCGCCAGCATCAGGGCGAACGCCGCCTCAACCGCGCCCTGCCCCCAGACGGCCCACAGGCCCATCGCCGCCAGACAGGCCACGCCAAATCCCGCCTGCACCAAGCGGAACGCAGGCAGGCGCGACAACAGCCAGACGCCCAAGGTCAAAGACACCATGATTGACGTCAAAGGCATGGCGATGCCAATGAAATGCCCCCATCCGGGCGTCACCATGCCCGGCAACAGGGTCAAGATCGCGACGTAAGTCATCGTATAACAAACAAACCCCATCGCCGGAGCCGCAAGGAAGGGCGAGGCGTAGATCGCCCAATGCTGCGCCAAAAGACCGCTCTGCACCCCAACAAGGCGATGCACAGGATCACGCGGCATCAACACCCAAAGCACGGCAAAACAGGCCAGCATCCACCCAGCGTGGCCCCAGAACAACGCCCCCGGCCCATGATCTGCCATCAACCCCGGCGCAAACCACGCAAGCGCCGCATAAGTCACGCCAAAGAACGACGACCACAAGGTCATCGCCAAACCCTGATGCCGCGCAGGCGTCACCCCGGCAATCGCCGTTGGCCCCACCACCACAATCGCCAGATGCGACGCGCCCTCCAACACCCGGGTCAGCATCATCACCGGATAGCTTGGGAAAACAGACTGCACCACACTGACGGCGGCTCCCAAGGCCAGCGCCACAAGGATCGAGCGACGCGGCCCGATCCGGGCCACCAACAGCCCTGCGGTGGTGCCAAACACCAGCCCCACCATGCCGACAATCGACACCATCAACCCGATGCCGACACCTGCATGGTCGGCGTAAGTGGTTTGAAGCGTTTGATAGAGAACGGAAATTTTGCCAAACTGCGCCGCAGCCCCAAGGCCCGCCGCCCATAACGCCAGAACTGTCAAAGCGGCCCGCATCGGTCGTCCTTTCGGCATTGGACGGAAGCCCCGCCAGAACCATCACCACGATCTGGCAGGCTTTCTCAAGATGGTCCAGCTTTTGAAACTGTAACCATCGGGTTGCGGCCTCCATCAAGGCAGTGAGATCGTCGTTTATGGGCAAAGAAGGTGCAGGACGACAGCCTGCGCCGTCGCCCTTTCGTACAATCTTGGTGTGGCAGCCCGACAAAGCCTTGTGTCGCAAGGCGGCGCTTATCAGATGTGCAGCGCGCGACCGTAGGCATCCAGCACCGACTCGTGCATCATCTCGGACAGGGTCGGATGCGGGAAGACGGTGTTGATCAGGTCTTCCTCGGTGGTTTCCAACGCGCGACCGATCACATAGCCTTGGATCAGCTCGGTGACTTCCGCCCCGATCATATGCGCGCCCAGCAACTCGCCGGTTTTGGCGTCGAAGATGGTCTTGATGAAACCCTCGGCCTCACCCAGCGCAATTGCCTTGCCGTTGCCGATGAAAGGGAAACGCCCGACTTTCACGTCAAACCCGGCCTCTTTCGCCTTGGCCTCGGTCATGCCCACCGACGCCACTTGCGGGTGGCAATAGGTGCAGCCAGCAATCGAGCCGGGCTTGATCGGATGCGGGTGCCCGCCCGCGATCAGTTCGGCCACCATCACGCCCTCATGGCTGGCCTTATGCGCCAACCACGGTGCGCCCGCGATGTCGCCAATGGCATACAGCCCCTCAACCCCGGTGCGACAGAATTCATCCGTCACCACATGGGTGCGGTCGATCTTCACGCCCAAAGCTTCCAGCCCCAGATCCTCGATGTTGCCAACGATACCAACGGCGGAAATCACGGTGTCAAACTCCATCGTGGTGGTGCCTTTGGCATCCTCCAGATGCGCCACAACCTTGGCCGCGGAACGGTCGAGTTTCTTGACCGTGGTCTTCTCAAGGATCTTCATGCCCTGCTTGACGAAGGCTTTCTTGGCAAAGGCCGACACTTCGGCGTCCTCGACCGGAAGCACGCGGTCCATCACCTCAACCACCGTGGTATCTGCACCCAAAGTGTTGAAGAAGCTGGCAAACTCGATGCCGATGGCACCCGAGCCTATGACCAGCAGCTTTTTCGGCATCCGTTTGGGCTGCAAGGCGTGGCGGTAGGTCCAGACCCGATCGCCATCTGCTTCCAGCCCCGGCAACTCGCGTGCCCGCGCTCCGGTCGCCAGAATGATCGACTTGGCGGTCAATTCTTCAACACCTTTATCAGTTTTCACCGTCACTTTGCCCTTGGCGGGCAGCGTGGCCGCACCCATGAACACGGTCACTTTGTGCTTTTTCATCAGGTGACCAATGCCGCCCGACAACTGCTTGGCCACCCCGCGCGACCGCGCCACGACCGCGTCGAGATCAAAGGCAGCGCCCGTCACTGACAGGCCAAATTCCTTGGCGCGGTGCATCAGGTGGAAAACTTCGGCACTGCGCAGCAGCGCCTTTGTCGGAATGCAGCCCCAGTTCAGGCAGATACCGCCCAGATTTTCGCGTTCAATGATCGCGACCTTCTGGCCCAACTGGCTGGCCCGAATGGCCGCCACATAGCCCCCAGGACCCGCCCCGATCACGATCACGTCAAATGTTTGGACAGCCATCTTTCCCTCCTCAGAAAAAGTAGTTTGCCATTAAACTATTTTCAAAATCCAAGCAACATTGGCAATGCCGCAGGCCTATGCAGTGGGCGCATGGCTGGACTTCAGCGCAGTGACGATGGCGCCATAACCGCCGTCGGCCATGAATGCGGCCTCTTCTGGAGTGCTTTCCCGCCCCAAGGCCGGATTGCGAAATGGAAAACGGCCAAAACGGCTGATGATTTCGCGGTGGGCGCGGGCGTGCAGGGCCATCTCGGGATCAGAGGACAACCGCTCTGTCAACAAAGCCACGGCACGGTCCTGATCTTCCAAGGCTTCGGAATGCTCGAACGGCATGTAGAAAAACTGACGTTCCGGTTCGGGGGCGTTCATGTCCCAGCCTTGCGCGACTGCCAGTTTCGCCGCTTCTCGCGCCCGCGCATCGGTGGCAAAGGCGAGCGCAGAACCGCGATGAATGTTGCGCGCCAACTGATCGCAGATGATCAGATAAGCCAAAGTGCCGACGGTGCCCTCGACCCAATGCTCCAACCCGCCCTCGGAGGCCGCCACCCACACGTCCCCAAAACGATCGGCGCAAACAGCGTCCAAAGCCGGGTCGCCCGCATACCAACCTTCGAGACCTACTTCGCCCAGCCAGAAATCCAGCACTTCAATCGGATCAGCCATGAGAACACCTCGCTTTGCGCCAAGCTGACAGGTTCAGCCCCCCGTCGCAAGTCAGCGGCGCGACTCGCCTTCCAGCACGGCACCCACTGCCAAGGACGAGGCTGTCGGCGTCAGGCCCGCATAGGTTCCGGTCATTGCAGGTGCGGCGCGGCGGGTCATGCGGTAAGCGGCATATGCAGCAAGGCCCGCAAAAAACAGCCCGATGATCACGAAGTAGCCCTTCGCCCCCATCTGCTGCATCAACCAACCCGCCACCAAAGGACCAAAGATCGCGCCAAATCCGTTCAGAAAAATCAACCCGGCCGAGGCTGCGGGCATTTCCTCTTTGCTCAGATAGTCGTTGGTGTGGGCAATCAGCAGCGAATACAACGGGTTGATGATGCCACCCAGCAACGCAGCCACCAGCAGTTCAAAATAGAACGGCAGCGGCAGCACCGCCGCCACCGCCATCACCAAAGCCCCTGCCGCAGACATCCACAGGATCAACACGCGGCGGTCGATGCGGTCCGACACCCAGCCGATCGGGTACTGCAGCAGCAAACCGCCCACATACATCGCCGCCACAAAGGCCGCGATCTGCCCGATGGTCATCGCACTCATCGCACCGTACACCGAGGCCATCCCGAACATCGCCGAAAACGCACCCCCGGTCAGCAGCATCCCCGCGCAACCCAGTGGCGAAATGCGGAACAGTTGGCGAAAGCTCATGGCCTTGATGCTGTCAAACGTGGGCGCGGGCGTGGCGGCCAGAAGGATCGGCATGAAGGCCAGCGACACCAGCACCGACGGAATGATGAACAATTCATAGCCGTAGGGGTCGCCCAAAGACAGCAAGCCTTGGCTGGCGATGATCCCCAACATCTGCACGATCATATAGGCCGACAGCGCCTGACCGCGTGTTTCATTGGTGGCGGTGTTGTTCAGCCAGCTTTCCGCAGTGACATAGACGCCCGAAAAACAAAACCCGATCAGCACCCGCATCAAAGCCCAAGCCTGCCAATCCAAAAGCAAAGGATATAGGATCAGCACCGCCGAAATCATCGACCCGAGTGCCGAAAACACGCGGACATGACCGACGCGGCGGATCATCTCGGGCGCCATCCGCGACCCGCCCAGAAAACCCAGAAAATAGGCCGACATCACGATCGAAAGCTCGAAAGTGCTGAATTGTTCATAAGCGCCGCGAATGCCCAGAAGTGACCCCTGCACCCCATTGCCCACCATCAGCAGCATGACGCCAAGCAGCAGGGGCCAGGATTGGGCGAGAACTTTGATCATGACGACAGCTCCGGTTTGGGATGGGGTAGCATGATGGGCGATCCGCGCGGATCATATTTGCGACGTTTGGCGTCAGTCGGGGATCAGCAAAGACGCATCACCATAAGAAAAGAACCGATACCCCTGCGCGATGGCATGGGCGTAAACTGCATCCATCCGCTCTTTGCCCATCAGGGCCGCGACCAACATCAGCAGGGTGGATTTCGGCAGGTGGAAGTTGGTCATCAAGGCATCGGTGATGCGGAATTTGTAGCCGGGATAGATGAAGATGTCGGTGGTGCCTGTCCATTCCTGCACCCGCCCCGACGCGGCAGCCGACTCGATCAACCGCAATGCCGTCGTACCGACAGGGATCACCCGTCCGCCTGCCGCCCTTGTGGCGTTGATCTCGGCAGCCGCCTGCGCCGTCACCCGACCCCATTCGGCGTGCATCTTGTGAGTGGTCACATCTTCCACCTTGACCGGCAGGAAGGTGCCCGCGCCGACATGCAAGGTGACTTCGGTGAACTCTACGCCCTTGGCGGCCAGCGCGGCCAGCAGGTCCGTGTCAAAATGCAGGCTGGCGGTGGGGGCGGCAACGGCTCCGGCATGACGGGCAAAGACGGTCTGATAATCGGCCTTGTCCTGTTCATCCGCCGGGCGCAGCGCGGCGATATAGGGCGGCAAGGGCATCGCCCCGGCGGCGGTCAGGGCGGCGTCAAAATCATCGCCGGTCAGATTGAAGGTCAGCGTCAGGTCGGTTTCCGTCTTGGCCGCGACCGTTGCCGAAAGCTGATCGGAAAAGCGGATCACCTCGCCCACCCGCACCTTGCGCAGGGGTTTCGCCAGTGCGCGCCAGCCTGCCGCCTGCGGCTCCAGCAAAGTGATTTCCACCTTGGCCACTGCGTCCAACCGCGCCCGCGTCCCGAACAGACGCGCGGGAATGACGCGGGTGTTGTTCAGGACCAGCCGATCTCCGGGGCGGAATATCTCCACCAGATCAGACACATGCCGGTCACGGATGCCCCCCCCTTCGGCCAGCAGCAACCGTGCCGAGGACCGGGGCTTGGCGGGGCGCGTGGCAATCAAAGCCTCGGGCAAGTCAAAATCGAAATCCGAAAGCTTCATCCACCGTTTCCTTGCAATATCGGGGGCGCGGCCCGGAAAATCTCGCGGAACATGCCGGGGGTCAGGATCGACAACGGGTTGACGTCGATCTTGGGGTCATCAGCTGTCCCACGCAGCGAGTAGTTGAAGCCGAATACACCCTCGCCGCGCCGCGTGAACATCGCGCCGATGCCGTTCAGCAAATAGATCGGCGACACCACGCCTTGCATCGCCAACCGCCCCGACCCGCTTTGATAAACTCCGGCCATGGAAACCCCCAAGGACGCGCCAATCGCCGATCCACGCCGCACTTCGACCGCGTCAGGGGTCAGCAGAAACTCGCCATCCGCTTCATTAAACACCAGCCCCTGATCCATCATCTGCTCCAGCAGACCCACCACCGAAATCGCATTCAGCAGTTCGGTCAGCACCGACGCGTTGCGCACCCGCACGTTGCGGATACGGGCTGAGCCATCGTAGTGACCGGGCGTCGCGCCCGGGGTCAGTTGCATATCCAGCGACCCACCCCGGGCCGAGGCAAAGATTTTCGCCGCCGTCAGCGTCTGCCCCGCGTCATTGCTTTGCAACCGGATCGCGCTGCCATACCGCGCAGGCACCACGGTGCCTTTCACCGCGCCGATGCCATTGATGGCGGATGTGAAGCTGCCACTCAGCCCGCCCGCCGAGGTAAAATCGCCGCGAAAATTGGTGAAACTGATGCTTTGCGACACCTGCAGCCGGTCCAGCCGAAGTTCCAGCGGACCGCCACCGCTGCCCGTGGATTTGCGGTCCGAGGCCTGCGGCATCCGGCGCAAATCGACAAAACCGCCCAGCAGCGCCAGACCCACCGGCGTGCCAGCGCCCCGTCCGCGCAATTCAACGGGTGCGTTCAGCCAGTCGCCCAACTCCACCCTGTCAAACCGTGCCACGTCCAGACCCCCGCCCTTGCGCAGCGTCACAGACCCGCTGGCCTTGAGCCCGTTTGCACTCAACGTCAGACTTTCCACGCGCGGCGGTTGGCCCAGTTGCACAACGGCCTCCAGCCGCCCCCGGCTGGCAGCAGGTTTGCTCCAGCCAAGCTCGGGGATGGTCAGCCCGATCTGGTTCAGATCGGACACCAGCCGCAGCCGTCCCGGACTGCCCTTGATCAGGTCAATCTCAACCTCGCCCTGCCCCTGCCCGCTGACCATGCCTGCAGGCAGGCCCAGCCCGAATTCCTCGGCAATGGCTTGGCTGAGGGTCACAGAGCCTTCGATCCGTGCCTGCCCGCGTTTGTCGGGATGAAAGCTTTGGGCATAGGTCACATCAAACGGCACCGCGCCAATCTGGCCCGGCCCGGCGATGGTCAACCCGTCGGGCGTGGCGGCCACGCGCAGCGCTTCGGCGGCGATCAGTCGGCCCGGCACCAACAGATCAGAGCGGAAATTGGCAACCGTACCCGTCACATCATAATGCACATCCTTCAACGCAATCTTCTTTTGCAGCGGCATGCGCAGCGTCGTCATGATCCGTGCGGTGCCCTCGCCCAAAGCCACCGGCCGTTCTGCCTTGGTCATGAAGTTGAACGGCGGCAGATCAAGCAATGACAAAGCCGCAGTCAGGCTGCTGTTGGTGGAAAGGGTGATCTCGGCCATCGCAGGCTTGGCGCTGACGTCGGGCACTTTGAACACCGATCCTGCGACGTCAACCTGACCGCCCTGCGGAGCGCTCACAGTGCCGCGCGACATCACCATCGTATAGGCCTGCCCGTCTACGGTGGCATAACCGAAGGCGGCGTTGATTGGCGGCAAGGTGGTCAAAAACCGCACATCGGCATCCGCAAAGCTATAGCCCAGATGCAGGCGCGGCTCGGCTCCGGGTTCAATCCGCAGCGCGGCCTGCACATCGAACATCGCGCCTTTCAACACGTTGCGCCCCACCCAGCCGCGGGTGTTGGGCAGCAATGTCACCGGCCACAGCGCCAGCAACCGGTCATGCGCAATCTCGTTCAAGCCCAGATCAACTGCGGCCTTCCAGCCCCGCGCATCGGCGCTGATGGTGCCGCGCGCGGTCAAGCGGCGCTTGTCTTCGGCCAAGGCCAACTGCCCGACCTCAATCGAGAATGGCTCCAGCCTCAGGCGCAGATCAAGAGCACCGGACGAAAAGGTGACAGGTTCCTGAAACAATCCTTCAGGGTCCACCATCACCTGACTGAACTGCAACTGGGTCAGGAAGGCTGCGGGCAGTTCGGTGGCCAGCCCACCCAGAATGGCCGACCCATCGGCGCGGGTCAGATAGGAATGGCCAGTGGCCTTCACCCGCAGCGATGGGCTTTCGACTGACAGCGCGGTCAGGTTGATGCGGCCTTCAGTGGGATCATAGCGCAGCGACAATGTGGCGCGGTCAAAGGCGATGGGCTGCGCCTCTGGCAGCGGCTGCAGCGCGCCTGCACCAAACTCCAGCTGCGCCTCCATCGCCGCGATGCCATTCTCGTCCAGCGTAGAGGCAATGCGGCCCGAGATTGGTGCGGTGACGATCCCGGCAAAGGCCAGCGGGGCCGCTTGCGACGCAATGTCCTGTGCCGCCACACCCACCACCTGCGCCGTCACCCGCGCGGCCTTTGCCCCTTTTTCCGAGACGATGCTGAACACCGCCCGCGCAGGAGCAGCACCCCCCCCAACCAACGACAGTCCCAACTCGGCCGCAAGTTCCGTCGGACGGTTTTCCAAGGTCAAACGGCCATCACCCACCTCCCAAACCCGCCCCGCACGTTGGTCGTTCAGCGTGATCGACAGCGCCTCAGCTTCAACGGTTTGCAGGCTGGCGGCGATGGGGCTGGCGAAAAACGCATCCGCCGCATCAAAAAGCTGCGCAAAGCTGGTGATCGGCGGCTGCAACCGCCCCGCTCCCAGAGACAGATCAAACCGCCCCTCACGATCGCGCAAGATGGTCAGCTTGGCACCGATCAGCCGCAGACTGCGCGCCCGCACCTGCCCCCGCAGCAACGCCTGTGGGTCCAGCGACAGCCTCAGATCAGGCAGCGTCACCAAGGCCTGTCCGCCCTGTTTCAGCAAGCGAATGTCCTGCAGGCGCAGGCGCGGCACCCAATCGCTGTCAACCGTGATCTCCATCGCGCCGATGGCCAGTGCGCCTTCGGGCAAAGCGCGGCCCAAATTGCGGTTCAGACGTTCCTCGATTTCCACCACAGCCCAAAGCGGCAGGCCAATCGGTTTGCCCGAAAGCCCAAGGGCCGCAAAAGCCAGCCCCATCGCCAGCAACAGCAAAAACAGCCGCGCGCCAAGACCCGTGCGATGGCGCTTTGGTTTGGGCTTAGGCGCAGGGGGAGCAACGGGGGTTGCGTCTGCGCTGTCTGTGATCTGCGCCCCCGCTGTCATCGCCGTCTGCTTCCCCAATTTGCCTGAATTGACCCGACTTTGCGGGCTTGCCTTTATCTTGGACCGAAGGCAACTAGATCGCAAAGGGTTGATCTACTCAAAAGCAAGGAGCCGCCCATGATCACCGCCGCACAGACTGCCCCCGATTTCACATTGCCCCGCGATGGTGGTGGCACGGTCACGCTGTCCGACCTGCGCCCCGGCAAGGTGGTGCTGTATTTCTACCCCAAAGACGACACTCCGGGCTGCACGATTGAGGCGCAGGATTTCACCGCGCGGCTGGCGGATTTCACCGCTGCAAATTGCACCGTGATCGGAATTTCCAAGGACAGTGTCAAAGCCCATGACAAGTTTTGCAAAAAGCACGGGTTGGGGATTGTACTGGCCTCGGATGAGGCCGGGCAGACCTGCGAAGATTACGGCGTGTGGCTGGAGAAAAGCATGTACGGCAAAACCTACATGGGGATTGAACGCACCACTGTCCTGATCGACGGCGCGGGCGTGGTGGCGCAGGTCTGGAACAAGGTTTCCGTCAAAGGCCATGCCGATGCCGTGCTGGCGGCGGTGCAGGCGCTGTGACGCTGGCCGAAATGGCGGTTGCAGTGCTGACCTGCGCCGACGGCCGCGCCAAGGCCGCGCTGTCGCACCAACATGCGGCGGCGTGGCGGGCGTCACGCGCGGCGGGTGCGCCTTTGGCCATTGGTCAGGCCACGCCGCCCTTGCGCCCGGCGCGGCCCCTCAAGCCCGACTTGCTGGACCCGCGCGATGTACCCCGCCGCCGGACCGGATCGACCACGGGCCGCATCGCCTTGCTGCATGCCGTGGCCCATATCGAATTGAACGCAATCGACCTGCACTGGGACATCATCGCACGCTTTACGGATATGCCGATGCCCTTGGGGTTCTATGACGATTGGGTCAAGGCCGCTGATGAAGAATCCAAGCATTTCAATCTGCTGTGCGATTGTCTGGAGGCGGCAGGCAGCCATTACGGTGCGATGCCTGCCCATGCCTTCATGTGGCAAGCCGCCGAAGACACCGCGGATGACCTGCTGGGCCGTCTTGCCGTGGTGCCCATGGTGCTGGAGGCGCGGGGGCTGGATGTGACGCCGGGCATGATTGATCTGTTCACCAAGGCAGGCGACACCGGACCGCTGGCCGCGCTGCAGACCATTTACGCCGAAGAGGTGGGCCATGTTGCCTATGGCTCCAAATGGTTCAACTGGCTCTGCGGGCGCGCGGGCGATGATCCCAAAGAGGTCTTTCACCACCTTGTCCGGCGCTACTTCCATGGCAATCTGAAGCCACCGTTCAACGAGGAAAAGCGGGCCGAGGCCGGAATTCCGCCCGATTTCTACTGGCCACTGGTGGACAGTCGCGACGCCGCAACCGATCAGCGCTGATGGCATCGGCGGGTTCTCGCCGATGCTGGCGGTAATCCGCCCCTGACTGTGAAGCCTGCGGTCAAATTTGTTGCGACCGGGACGACCGATGGCTAATCAGGGACGATCCCTGTCTGGGATCAGCAATCCAACCCTGTAGCCCAGAACCGGAACAGCCCCACGTGTTGACGCGCTTTGTTTATCGGATCCATACCACATTAGAGCGGTATTTTCCGGAGCAGCGGCTGTTCTTGAAATCGGAAACCGAAACCCGGTTTATCCGGCTGCGGCCATTGACCCAAGCAGTGGCGGTGACAGTGGGCGGTGTTGCCTTGGCTTGGACCATCCTTGCCACCGCGATTTTGTTGATGGATTCGATTTCGGCAGGCACGTCGCGCGAACAGGTTTTGCGCCAGCAGGCCCTTTACGAAGAACGTCTGAACGCCCTATCCGCCGACCGCGACATCCGTGCAGATGAGGCGGCGCGGGCGCAGGAACGCTTTAACCTTGCGTTGACGCAGGTGTCCACCATGCAGGCGCGGTTGCTGGCCTCCGAAGACCGGCGGCGGGAGTTGGAAACCGGCATTGACGTCATTCAGAACACCCTGCGCCGCACCATCAAGGAACGCGACACCGCGCGCGGCGAAATGCTGGCTGCGGTGGACCCGGGCACCGGGCGCAGCGACCAAAGCCAGATGCGTGACACCGAGGCGACGCTGGACTATCTGACCGGCGCTTTGGGCACCACCGCGCAGGAACGCGATGCCATGGAGGGTGCAGTTCAGAAAGCTGACGAGCGCACCACCCTGATCGCCCAGGAAAAACAAGCGCTTGAGCTGCGCAACGAACAGATTTTCAGCCAGCTGGAACAGGCTTTGACCGTGTCGGTGGAGCCGCTGGAAAAGATGTTCAAGGCTGCGGGCATGTCCCCCGATGATCTGTTGAATTCAGTGCGCAAGGGATACAGCGGCCAAGGCGGGCCGCTGACGCCGTTGTCGCTGTCCACATCGGGGCAAAGCCCGTCATCCGAGGAATTGCGCGCCAATGCCATCCTCAAGGGGCTGGACACGATGAACCTTTACCGCATTGCAGCGTTCAAATCGCCGTTCTCGATGCCGGTGCGCGATGCCGTACGCTACACGTCTGGCTATGGCGGGCGCAACGATCCGATGGGACGCGGCTATCGTCAACATGACGGGCAAGATTTCGCCGGCGCCTATGGGATGGCGATTTTCGCGACCGCCGATGGCACCGTGGTGCATGCCGGTTGGGGCGATGGCTATGGCCGTCTGGTCAAGATCCAGCATGCCTTTGGCATCGAAACCCGCTATGCGCATCTGTCTCAAATCCGCGTTGAAGTCGGTCAAAAGGTATCGCGCGGCGACCGGATCGGTGATATGGGCAGTTCTGGCCGCTCGACCGGGACACATCTTCACTATGAGATCCGCATCGGCGGGTCTGCTGTAAATCCGATGACCTTCATAAAGGCAGCGAACAATGTTTTCTAAAAGCCGCATAAACGAACCCGGCCCCAAGGCCGGCGAATCCGATAAACCCAAAGCCCCGGAGGCCCCCGTGTCGAAGCCGTCGATGGACTTCACCCCGTCCGCACCCAAGGGCAAAGTTGCCGCATCCATCCTGTCCGCCGATCTGACCGTGGTGGGCAATCTGCGCACCACCGGCGATATTCAGGTCGAAGGTACGGTTGAAGGCGATATTCGCGCCCATTTGCTGACGGTTGGCGAAACCGCCACCATCCGAGGTGAAATCGTGGCCGACGATATCGTGGTCAATGGCCGCGTCATTGGCCGTGTGCGCGGTCTTAAGGTCCGCCTGACCTCGACCGCCAAGGTGGAGGGTGACATCATTCACAAGACCATCGCCATCGAGTCTGGCGCGCATTTCGAAGGCTCGGTGCAGCGTCAGGATGATCCGCTGTCCACAGGCCGCAGCCCAGTGCCGCAATCGCGCGTGATGATGCCACCGGCGTCCAGCGAAGAATCGTAAGATCCGTCACCTCCTTGAAAAAAGCACCCGCGCAACCGGGTGCTTTTTTTATGCCTCACGGTTCCAGACAATCGCACGCCTGTACAGATGCCAAGTGGCATGGCCCAGCAGTGGCAGCACGATGAATAGCCCGAAGAAACCGGGCAACATGCCGATAAACAGCAAGCCCGCGATCAGTGTGCCCCAGCTTAGCATCACCAGCGGACTTTCGGAAACGACCTGAAAAGACGTGATCATCGCGGTCACAAAATCCACCTCGCGGTCCAGCAACATCGGCAAGCTGACCACCGTGATGGCAAACAGCAGCAGCGCAAACACAGCCCCCACTGCGGTGCCCACGGCCAGCATCGTCAGCCCTTCAACGGTGACAAAAACCGCCAGTGACGAAGACACATTGGTCATGGTGGCGTTGCCCAGAAACAGCGCAAAAATCATATGGGCAAGGAAGTTCCAGAACAGGAAAAACACCACGATGATCGCCGCAATCGACGGAATCTGACGATCCTTCTGCCGCAGGATCACCGCAAAAACCTCTGAGAATTTCAAGGGGATGCCTTGCTCCAGCCGCCGGGACACCTCGTACAGCCCGCAGGCGATGAAAGGTCCGAGAATCGGAAACCCAGCGCTGGCGGGAAGGGTCCACCAGATTTGCCCCTTCACCGTCACCGCCAGATAGATCGCCCAGCCACCCAGCACATAAATGCCGGCAAAAAACCATCCATATCGGGGAGCGGTTGCAAAATCACGCCATCCTGCGATCAACGCCGCCCGGATATCTGAAAACTCGACATGCAGCACTTCGGGCTTGTCGGCCTGTTTCATTTTCATAGATCCCCCCACTTTGGCCCAACCTATGCGGCAGCTCGGGGTTAGAGAAAGATGTATTTTTGCGGCTGCTTTGTTGATGGCGTCAAGTAGGTTCAGGCTCGGGCGCAAAGCCCGTTGTTGCCCGCTTCACAGGAACGCGTTTTCCGATGTCCTTGCTGCCAAGAAAACTCCGGCCGCCCTCAGCTTTCAGCGTTCGCCTCGGCGCGCGACTTGCCGGCCACGTCCATCGCCAACGTCGCCGCCATGAACTTGTCCAGATCGCCGTCCAGCACGCCACCCGTGTCGCTGGTTTCATGCCCGGTGCGCAGGTCTTTGACCATCTGATACGGCTGCAACACATAGGACCGGATCTGGTTGCCCCAGCCCGCATCGCCCTTGGCATCGTGCTGGGCGTTGACGGCAGCATTGCGCCGATCAAGTTCGACCTGATACAAACGCGCCTTCAGGGCGATCATACAGGCGTCGCGGTTCTGGTGCTGCGATTTCATCGACGACGTCACCACGATATTCGTCGGCAAATGGGTGATCCGCACCGCCGAGTCGGTGGTGTTGACGTGCTGGCCCCCCGCCCCGGACGATCGGTAGGTGTCGATGCGGATGTCGCGGTCTGGAATGTCGATCTCGATATTGTCATCGACCACCGGATAAACCCAGACCGATGCGAAAGAGGTCTGGCGTTTGTCGGCCGACCCATAGGGGCTGATCCGCACAAGGCGATGCACACCGGATTCGGACTTCAGCCAGCCGTAGGCGTTCAGGCCCGAAATCTTGTAGGACGCCGATTTGATGCCGGTTTCATCACCGGCACTTTCGGACTGCAATTCCACTTTGTAGCCTTTCTTCTCGGCCCAACGCACATACATCCGCGCCAGCATCGACGCCCAGTCACAGCTTTCCGTCCCGCCCGCGCCCGCGTTGATTTCAAGGAACGTGTCGTTGGCATCGGCCTCGCCGTTCAGCAAAGCTTCCAACTCTTTGCCCGCCGCCAGTTCGACCAAGGACTTCAGCGCGGCTTCGGCTTCGGTGATGATTTCCTCATCGCCCTCGGCTTCGCCCAGTTCGATCAGTTCGACATTGTCGTTCAGACCGGACTCGATCAGCCGGTAGGTGGAAATCTGGTCCAGCACCCCCTGCCGCGCCCGCATCAACTTTTGCGCGCGGGCGGGGTCGTTCCACAAGTCTGGGGCCTCGATCATCGCGTTGAACTCTTCCAATCGATGCGCCGCCGTGTCCCAATCCATGCGCTGACCAACCAGCTTGAGCGATTTGGCGATGGCGTCCACGTTGTACTGGGTTTCGGTGCGCATGATGGTTCCTTCAACGGCTTAGGCGGGGTCATATCGTGGGGGACGGCGGTCGGCAAGCGGGTGGCTGGTGCAACAGTCACCAGCTCTACTTGTCTCGGATTTCCTTCAATCTGATTCAGAGTGAAAAAACCCGCTCTAGTAAAGGCCACCCGAAGACAGCGTGCCGTAATCAGCCTTCTTTGGCACCGATTTGGTCTGACCATCCGAAGTGGTCACAGTGTCGACCTGTTCCCCCCCATCGCTTTCGCCATAGGCAAACAGCGGCAGGTTCGACCCCATGGTAAAGCCGCCATCCACCAGCGCGTCCAGACCGAACAGCACCTCTTCACCCTCGCGGAAATATTCCGAGATCACGTTGTCGCCAGCGGCGCTGTCGGGCAATTTCGCGCCGCTAAAGCGGTCGATCTTCTGGAAATAGCCGCCCGGCGGAACACTGAACTTGGTGCCGCCGAACTTCTTCACGGCCTCTTTCATGAACTCTTGGAAGATCGGCACGCAAAGGGTGCCGCCATAAGCGCCTTCGCCCAAGCTGCGGGGTTGGTCAAAGCCCATGTAGCAACCGGCCACAATGGTGGATGTATAGCCAATGAACCACACGTCCTTGGCGTCATTGGTGGTGCCGGTTTTGCCCGCCACCGGAACCGGCAGCTTGACACCCGATCCCGAGCCCCGCTGAATGGCCCCCTCCATCATCGAGGTCAGCTGATAGGCGGTGATGGCGTCCATCACCCTTTCGCGGTTCGAGGTGATCCTGACGCCCGCGCCCTTGTCCAGACGCGGTGAATTGCAGTCCTCGCATTTGCGCTGGTCATGGCGGTAGATGGTCGCACCAAAGCGGTCCTGCACACGGTCCACCAGCGTGGGTTCAACCCGCTCGCCGCCATTGGCGAACATGGCATAGGCGGCAACCATCTTGAAAAGCGTTGTCTCCTGTGCACCCAAGGCGTTGGCCAGAAACGGATTCATCGGCTTGTAGACGCCAAACTTTTCCGCATAACCCGCCACGGTTTCCATGCCAATTTCCTGCGCGATGCGGATGGTCATCAGGTTGCGCGACTGTTCGATCCCGGTGCGCAAAGGCGTTGGTCCATAGAATTTATTGGTCGCATTCTTGGGCGTCCAAAGGCCCTGCGGCGTCTCGATCTCAATCGGAGCGTCGACCACGATCGTGGCCGGGGTGAAACCGCTGTCCAATGCCGCCGCATAGACGAAGGGCTTGAACGACGACCCCGGTTGGCGCGTTGCTTGCGTCGCGCGGTTGAACACCGAGGCCATATAGCTGAAACCGCCCTGCATCGCGATCACGCGGCCGGTGTTGACGTCCATCGCCATGAAGCCGCCCTGCACCTCTGGCACCTGCCGCAAGGTCCAGCGGACAAAGCTGTCGTCGTCGTCATTGACCAGGGCGCGCACCATCACGACATCACCGACCGACAACAGGTCAGACGGCACGCGGGCCTTCTTGGACAGCTTGCCATCCGCCAGCCGCTTGCGGGCCCAGGTCACATCCTCGGCCGGGAGGATCGGGTCTTGTTCAACCGGGCCCTCAATCCCGAGCCGTGCCGTGTCTTCGCCCAGTTCCAGCACGACGGCGGCCCTCCAGCCCTCAACGTCGCGCGGCAGGTCTGTGACAGCGGCCAATGCCGCGCGCCAATCCGCTTCGGCCCCCAGCTGGTCCGCCGCAACGGCCTTGCCAGTGCCGCGCCAAACGCCTTGACCGCGGTCATATTTCTCAAGCCCTCGGCGCAAGGCGCGGGCCGCAATCGCCTGCATTTCGGGGTCGGCGGTGGCGCGGATGGTCAGACCACCGCCGAAGAATTCTTCCTCACCAAAGGTGCCAGAAAGCTGACGGCGGATTTCATCGGTGAAGTAATCGCGCGGCGGCAGGCTTTCGCGGTACGGCACATAGTCGCCGTTCTGCACCGAAGCCAGCGGCAGTTCCTTTTCCGAAAGATAGGTCGCCTCTTCGATATAGCCGTTCTGCCACATCTCACGCAGCACATAGTTGCGCCGTTCCGTGACCCGTTCCTTCGCAGTCACCGGGTTGTATTTGCCGGGCGCTTGCGGCATCGCCGCCAGCATCGCGGCCTCATGCGGGGCCAGATCTTCCAGCGATTTGTTGAAATAGGTCTGGGCGGCAGCGGCAACGCCATACGAGTTCTGGCCGAGGAAAATTTCGTTCAGGTATAGCTCAAGGATCTTGTCCTTCGACAAGGTTTCTTCCAACCGCGAGGCCAGGATGATTTCCTTGACCTTGCGTTCAACGTTGCGCGATCCGTCCAGCAGGAAGTTTTTCATCACCTGTTGGGTGATGGTGGACGCACCCCGCACGTTCGACCCGCGCGACACAATCGCATCGCGGAATGCCGCCAACATGCTGGTGACGTCATAGCCCTTGTGACTGTAGAAATGCTTGTCTTCGGCGGAGACAAAAGCCTGCTGCACCAGATCTGGAATATCCTCGACCGGCACGAACAGGCGGCGTTCCTGCGCGAATTCATCGATGATGCGCCCCTCTCCGGAATAAATCCGGCTGATGGTCGGGGGGGTGTATTGCGCAAGGCTTTCGTGGCTGGGCAGGCCTTCGGAGTACATCCAGAAAATGCCGCCAATGGTCAACGCCCCGAACAAAAGGCCCAAGGTGATTGTCGTGAAAATGGCCCCAAAGAAAGACCCGATAAACCTGACCACGCCGCTACCCCTAATCGCACGCACTGCGCGCACGCGGCCTTATACACGGCTGCGCGCAGAAAGGTCAAAACACAGAAGCGCAATCTCGTGACCAGTGGCGGAGCCCCGCGCATCATTTCAAGGGCAAAGCCTGCAACGCTGCATCCTCTGCCGCCCAGGCCTTTATCCCGTCCCGCAAAGCCGCCGTCATCCGGGCCCGCCAGTCCGCATCCCGCAACCGCGCCAGATCGCGTTCGGATGACAAAAACCCCAATTCCACCAGCACCGACGGGATATCGGGCGATTTCAGCACCGAAAAGCTTGCGTTCTGGCGCGCGTGGCGGTGCATTTTCAGCCCGGCAGCCTTTATCGCCGTTTCCAATGCCGCTGCCAGCCGGTCAATGCGCGGCGTGGTTTCGGTGCGGGCCATGTCCATCAAAACGGCGGCCACCAGATCATCGGCCTCGGTCAGATCGACGCCGGCCAGCAGATCATCGCGGTCATGGCGTTCAGCCAAGGTGGCGGCGGCCTCGTCACTGGCGTCATCGGACAGGGTGTAAAGCGTGGCCCCTGACGCCTCCCCTTCGGCCAAGGCGTCGGCGTGCAGTGACAAGAACAGATGCGCGCCCGCCGCGCGGGCGATAGAGATTCGTTCCTCCAGCGGCACAAAAACATCGCTTTCCCGCGTCATGACCACTGCGAAATCACCATCGCGCAGCAAGGTCTCTTTCAACTCGCGCGCGAAGGTCAGCATCAGGTTGGCCTCGGTTTGGCCGCCACGTTCGGCGCCCGGATCAATGCCGCCATGGCCCGGGTCCAGCACCACAATCAGCGGTCCCACCCCTTTGGCCGCAGGCGCAGGCAGGTCCACGGCTTTCGGCAGCGCCCAAGCAGCGGGCTCGGGCAGCGCCGCCTGCGCTGCGAAGTCGACTTGCAAAGCAGGGTCAAGCTGCACAGTGACAGTGGCACCGGCATCGGTCGCCATTTCGGCCGACACCACCCGCATGGGCCCGGCCAGTTCCATCACCAGCCGCGACCAACCGGGCCGAAACACGCCCGCGCGCAGACCCAGCAGCGCCTCGCTGTCCACCGGCATTTCGGCAAGGCCTGTCCAGTCCACCTCACGGAAGTCCAGCACCAGACGCGGCGGGCCATCCAACAGCCGCACCCGCCACGGCACCGGCTGCGACAGCGCCAGCGTCACTGACAGGCTCTGCCCTGCATCCGTGATCTGCGATTGCGTCGGATTCAACCGCGCCAGTGCCGACAGGTCCTGCGCGCCCATGGGCAAAGCCAGCAGGGTCATCGCCGCGATTGTCGCCAAAACTTGGTGTAATATGCTCATGTTGCGGCGATTATCCTCAAAGCCACGGCAATGTAAACTCACCCCTGCGTGGGGCGATTTTTCATGTAATCGGTCAGCCGCGCCAAGCCCTCGATCAAATCCGCCGTGGCCCCCGCATAGGAAAACCGCAAGGTCTGATGGCCGCGTTTGGGGTCGAAATCGAGGCCCGGTGTGACGGCCACACCCGCACCGTGCAGCAACTCGCGGGCAAAGGACAGACTGTCGTTGGTCAGGTCCGCCACATCGGCATAGATGTAAAAGGCACCGTCCGGCGGCGCAATCTTGGCAAACCCTGCACCGGGCAAATCCGCCAGCAACAGCGCCCGGTTGGCGGCGTAAGTGGCGCGGTTTGCCTCCAGTTCTTCGATACAATCGAGCGCCGCCAATGCCGCAATCTGGCTGGCATGGGGCGGGCAGATGAACATGTTCTGCGCCAGTCGTTCGACCGTGCGAATGTGGTCTTCCGGCACCACCATCCAGCCAACGCGCCAGCCTGTCATGCTGAAATACTTGGAGAAAGAATTGATCACATAGGCCTGATCGGTGATTTCCAGCGCCGACACCGCACGGTCTGCGTGGTGCAACCCGTGGTAAATCTCGTCCGATACAAAGCTGATGCCGCGCTGATCCGCATGCGCGATCAGGTCCGCCAAGGCCGCACGCGACAGCATAGTGCCAGAAGGATTACCGGGGGATGCGACAATCAACCCTTTCAGATCAATGCCTTGCAGATCAGACGGCACCGGCTGCAGCCGATTTTCCGACGCCGTAGGGATGCCCACCGGCACCAAGGAAAGCGCCTTCAGAATCTGGCGATAAGACGGATAGCCCGGCTCGCCCATCCCCACCCGGTCGCCCGCATCGAAAAGCGCGGTAAAGGCCAACAGAAACGCCCCCGATGACCCCGCGGTCACAATCACCCTGTCAGGGTTCAGATCGACGCCATACCAGCGGCGGTACAGCGCCGCGATGCCCGCACGCAACTGCGGCAAACCCAGCGCCACGGTATAGCCCAAAGCGTCATGGTCCAACGCCTGCGCCAAGGCCTTGCGGGCACCAGCAGGGGCCGGCGTGGCGGGTTGGCCGATCTCCATATGGATGATCCGCCGCCCCTGCGCTTCCAATGCGCGGGCCTCTGCCATCACATCCATCACAATGAAGGGATCAACCTGACCCCTGCTTGATCTATCCATAGCCCTGCCCCTATTGTCGCGCGTCATCGTCCAAAGCGCGCTTTGGGCGTCATAGTCCACCGCGCGCCGCCCGCGTCAAGCCCGCGCCCCACCCGAGGTTATTCATGCGTTCCTTGCTTGCCGCCCTGCTGGCGACCGCCACCCTGTTGGCCACCCCCACCTTGGCCGAAGGTCTGGCCGATATGACCGATGCCGAACGCACGGCGTTTCAGGCCGAAGTGAAGGCCTATCTGCTGGCAAACCCGGACGTCATCGTCGAGGCAATGAACGTTCTGCAAGGGCGCGAAGAGGAAGCGGCGGCAAACCGCGACCAACAGGTTCTGGCCGACAACAAGGACCTTATTTTCAATGATGGCATCAGCTGGGTGGGTGGCAATCTTGATGGCGACGTGACGGTGGTCGAATTCATGGACTACCGCTGCAGCTATTGCCGCAAAGCCTTTGCCGAGGTTGAAGAACTGGTGAAGTCGGACGGCAACATCCGCTTTGTGCTGAAGGAATTTCCGATCCTTGGCGAGGAATCTGTAACGGCATCACGTTTTGCCATTGCGGTTTTGCAACTGCATGGACCGGATGCCTATAAGAAGGCGCATGACGGCCTGATCGGTCTGCGCGGCGCTCCCGACGCCGAGAATCTGGGGCGGCTGGCCACGGACATGGGTCTGGACGCCGACGCCATCATCATCAAAATGGCCAGCGATGAGGTGACACAAGTCATCGCCACCAACCACGCGCTGGCCGAAACCATGCAGATTTCCGGCACCCCCACCTTCGTGATCGATAGCACCTTGCTGCGCGGTTATGTGCCCTTGGACGGCCTGCGGCAGATCGTGGCGGGCGAGCGCGGCTGAACCCACGGGATCGTGCGGCGGTTTCATCTTGGTCTAAATATCCCCGCCGGAGGCTCTGGGCCAACCACAAGAGCCTCCGGCGGGGATATTTAGACCAAGATGAATGCGCAGGCATCCGTCACGTTTGCGCGGTCTCAGCCTTCAACAAGCGCCGCCGCCTCAATCTCTGCCGCTTTCTTTTCCACCAGTGCGACGATGTGATCGACCATCGCGTCATTGCCCAGCTTGTGGCTTTGCTTGCCGGCCAGATAGACCATCCCGGACCCGGCACCGCCACCGGTGAAGCCGATATCGGTCATCAGCGCCTCACCCGGGCCATTCACCACACAGCCGATGATCGACAGGCTCAGGCTGGTGGTGATATGGGCCAGCCGGTCTTCCAGCGCCGTTACGGTCTTGATCACGTCAAACCCCTGCCTTGCGCAAGACGGGCACGAGATGATGGTGACGCCGCGATGGCGCAAGCCAAGACTTTTCAGGATTTCAAAGCCGACCTTCACCTCTTCCACCGGATCGGCCGACAGCGACACCCGAATGGTATCGCCAATGCCTGACCACAGCAGATTGCCCAAGCCAATGGCCGATTTCACCGTGCCAGACACCAGCCCCCCGGCCTCGGTGATGCCCAGATGGATGGGCGCATCTGTCGCGTCGGCCAGTTGTTGGTACGCCGCAGCGGCCATGAACACATCAGAGGCTTTGACGCTGATCTTGTATTCGTGAAAATCGTTGTCCTGCAACAGTTTGATATGGTCCAGCCCGGATTCGACCATCGCATCGGGGCAAGGCTCGCCGTATTTGTCGAGCAGGTGTTTTTCCAGCGACCCGGCGTTGACGCCGATGCGGATCGAGCAGCCGTGATCCTTGGCAGCGCGCACCACTTCGGCCACGCGTTTGGCATCACCGATGTTGCCGGGGTTGATGCGCAGGCAGGCAGCGCCCGCCTCGGCAGCCTCGATCGCGCGTTTGTAGTGGAAATGGATGTCCGCCACGATCGGCACCGGGCTTTCGCGCACGATTTCCCGCAGCGCAAAGGTGCTTTCGCGGTCCGGCGTGGACACCCGCACAATGTCCGCCCCCGCCACCGCGCAGCGTTGGATTTGTTCAATCGTGGCTGCGATATCGGTGGTCAGGGTGTTGGTCATGGTCTGCACCGAAATCGGCGCATCGCCACCGACCAGAACCTTGCCAACGCGGATCTGGCGCGACACACGGCGCGATATGTTGCGCCAAGGGCGGATCGGATTGTGGGTCATTATGCGGCCTTTCGCGGGGTTGTCCGACAGATAAACAGACCAAAGCCCCGGAGCAACCGCCGCGGGGCTTTTCCAGCGTCATTTCAACGGAACTTTATTCGGCAGGAGCCGAGCCGGCATCCGCCACAACCGACACATACTGTGCCAGAGCGGCATCACCGGACAGATCGGCAACAGCGTAGGCGGCGGTCAAGGCCTCGGGCGACAGGGCGACATTCTTGATCACCTGCGCGCCGGGGGCTGCGGGGCCAAAGGTCTGGCCATTCACCACAAAGTAGATTGAGCCCGAGTTGCCCGACCGCAATTCAGCCGCCTGTTGCAGCGGCGGCACTGCGTAGCGTTCGCCGGCATTCAGGATCTTCTCAAACAGCACGGTGCCATCAGCGGCCGACACCCGCACCCATGACGGACGCACGGCCAGCACTTCGACGCCTGGCTTGGCATCGGCCACGACTTGCACAGCGTCATCTGCGGCAGCAATACCCTCAGCCTGCGCGACAGCGGCAGGCAAGACGTCTGCATTGCGCGGGTTTATCGCGGCAATCGGCCCATCACGGGCGGTCAGCACTGGCACATCCAGCGCCTGTGGTTGATACAAGCGATCAAGCGGATCCGCCGTACCGCCATTGGCCGCCAGCAGTTCAGCCGCCGCCACATCATTGGCGACAGGCGCGCGGGTCAGCGGCGCTGTGCCCTGCACATCCGCCAGAGGGTCCAACTCGGCCACCACCAAGGGTGCCTGATCCACCGGAGACAATTGCACACGTTGCACTTCTTGCAACACAGACCAACCGCCATACCCCAAAGCGCCAATCAACGCGATCAGCACCGCCAACGACCCGACTGCGCCGGGTTCAACGCGGGCAAACACGCTTTCTGCGCGCGGAATGAAAGACGGGTTCAGATCGGAAAGCCCGTCACGACCCTCAGCAGCACTTTGGCGAGCGCGCAGAGCGGTCATTGAAGCAGAAGACGCCGCCGCAGACATGCCATGCGCGACCTCGAAATTCGCTTCGCGGCAAAACTTTGCAAAGGCCCAATCCGGGTCCATCCCAAGATATCGGGCGTAAGACCGAACATTGCCCGCGATGAATCCAGGGGTTTCAAAGGCAGAAACGTCAGCGTTTTCAATGGCAGCGATATAGGTTGCCTTGATCTTCAACTCCCGCTGAATATCCAGAAGGGATTTACCCAAAGTGGCACGTTCGCCACGCATCAGATCGCCAAGACGCAGATCGAAGTCGTCAAACCCTTTGGGTTTGTCTTCGACTGGCGCCGGAGTTCTAAACCTCCGCCCGATCATGCCATCCGCCCCATCGCTGTCCCGTTGCCCCGAGCCGCACCACCGTCGACTCATGTTTTTCATATTGCGGACTGAGTAGCACAGGGCAAGCGATTCTGCATGCGCAGAAAGACCCTAAGCACAGACCTCGGCGCGATTTAGCGCACAATGTTGCCACAGCCCGTCCATCGCCTTGACAAGCCGGTCAATTTGGCCGGAATCGTGCCCCGGTGAGGGCGTAAACCGCAGCCGTTCCGTGCCGCGTGGCACCGTGGGATAGTTGATTGGCTGCACATAAATGCCGTGCTGTTCCAGCAACATATCCGACAGCATCTTGCAATGGATGGGGTCGCCGACATGAACAGGCACAATATGCGACCCGTAGTCGATGATCGGCAGGCCCATCGCGCGCAGCCGCAGCTTCAGGATACGGGCGTTGGTCTGCTGCGCGTCCCGCAGGTGTTGCGCGGTCTTCAGCACCCGCACCGAGGCCGCCGCTCCAGCCGCAATCGCAGGGGGCAAAGAGGTGGTGAAAATGAAGCCCGGCGCATAGGAACGCACTGCATCGACCATCTTCGCACTTGCAGCAATATAGCCTCCAAAGACACCGTAAGCCTTGGCCAAAGTGCCGTTGATAATGTCGATCCGGTGCATCAAGCCGTCACGCTCTGCCACCCCTGCACCGCGCGGGCCATACATGCCCACCGCATGCACTTCGTCGATATAGGTCAGGGCGTTGAACTCCTCCGCCGCATCGCAAATGGCCTTGATCGGGCCGAAATCGCCATCCATCGAATAAATCGACTCGAACGCGATCAATTTGGGGGCGGCCGGATCATCCGCCGCCAGCAATTCGCGCAGATGGGCCACGTCATTGTGCCGGAAAATCCGGCGCGCGCCACCGTTGCGGCGGATGCCTTCGATCATCGAGGCGTGGTTCAACGCATCGGAATAGATGATCAGGCCGGGGAACAGCTTCGGCAGCGTCGAAAGTGTTGCGTCATTGGCGATATAGGCCGAGGTGAACACCAAGGCCGCCTCTTTGTGATGCAGGTCAGCCAGTTCCGCCTCAAGCCGCTTGTGGTAAACCGTGGTGCCCGAGATGTTGCGGGTGCCGCCCGACCCTGCCCCGGTCGCGTCCAAAGCCTCGTGCATCGCGGCCAGAACGTCGGGGTGCTGCCCCATGCCAAGATAATCATTGCCGCACCAGACCGTGATATCGGCCTCGGACCCATCCGGTCTGCGCCAGATCGCCTGCGGGTAATGTCCCTTGCGACGTTCGATATCAATAAACGTGCGATAGCGGCCCTCGTCGTGCAAACGGCCAATCGCATCGTCCAGCGCTTTGTCGTAGGTCATTATCGGCTCCTGATCCTTGCGCTTGTCTCAAAGATATGCCCGCAAGATACCTTGACTTGGGTCAATCCGAGCCAAAACGAAACGGGGCATTTTGACGCCCCGCCCCGGTCTTTGATCAGTTGGCGATGACCACGCTGCAATCCGTGGCCTGACCAGTGAGGGCCGCGCAGGCCTTGATCGCAGCATCGCCGTCCGCACCAACGCCCCAGGCTCCGGTATCGGGCGACACCGCAAGCGCGCCCGTGGCGTCGTCTTCGAACCCAGCCGTCGCATCTGATGACAGCTGAAAACCCTTTTCTTTCCAGCCCTTGGGCCGGATCAACGCCACCACCACACAATCCATCTGGGCGGTCTTCTTGGCATTGCATTCGGCCAAGGCCACAGCGGAGGCCGCATCGGTGTCATGGTAATTCGCCGCGGCCACCGTCGCCGCCGACATCAGGCCCTCATCGGGAGAAATCGCAATAGCGCCATAATAAAGCTGTTGCCCGCCAACGATTTCCAGCGCCGCCGCCTGATCTTTCGGCAGACCCGCCGATGCCAGAACCTCTACCTCGGCCTTGATCGGGGCAAACAGCGCCTTCTTGGCGGTCTTGCTGTCAATCGGCTCTGCCGCCGCCACACCCGCCATGGCCATGGCCATGGCAACAATAAAGGCAAGTTTCCGCATCTCAAACCCTCCGGGTCGCAATTTTCCCGGCTATAGCGCAGCGCGGCGGCTCTGGACAGTCCCCGCCCGCCTGTTAGGCTTGGCCTTGCCGATCACGAAATGGAGACTGTGATGACCCTCGACGCCGTATTGAACCGCATAGACGCCGATCTGCCGCAGGCGCTGGACCGGCTGATGGACCTGCTGCGCATCCGGTCGATCTCCACCGATCCGGCATACAAACCCGACTGCGCCGCCGCCGCCGACTGGCTGGTGGCCGACCTCCAATCGCTGGGGTTTGACGCGTCAAGCCGTCCGACCCCGGGCCATCCGATGGTGGTGGGCCATGGCGGTTCGGGCGACAAACACCTGCTGTTTTACGGCCACTACGACGTGCAACCCGTTGATCCGCTTTCCCTTTGGGACCGCGATCCTTTTGACCCCGAATTGCAGGACACCCCCACCGGCCAAGTGATCCGGGCGCGTGGATCATCCGATGACAAGGGCCAGTTGATGACGTTCCTTGAGGCGTGCCGCGCCTGGAAAGCCGTGCATGGCACCCTGCCCGGCCGTCTGACCATCTTCTTTGAGGGCGAAGAGGAATCCGGCTCGCCGTCGCTGATCCCCTTCATGCAGGAAAACGCTGCCGAGCTCAGCGCCGATGTGGCTCTGATCTGCGACACCGGGTTGTTCGAGTCCAAAACCCCGGCCATTGTGACCATGCTGCGGGGTTTGCTGGGTGAAGAGATCACCATCAAGGCCGCCTCCAAGGACCTGCATTCGGGCATGTACGGCGGGCTTGCGGCCAATCCGATCCGGGTTTTGTCGCATATTCTGGCCAATTTGCACGACGATCAGGGCCGCGTCGCCGTCCCACATTTCTACGATGGCGTGACCGAACTGCCCGACGCCATCCGCGCCCAATGGCAATCACTGGCCTTCGATCACGCGCGGTTTCTGGGCGACGTCGGCCTGTCGGTGCCAGCGGGTGAGACTGATCGCACGCCTTTGGAGATGATCTGGTCGCGCCCGACAGCGGAAATCAACGGCATCTGGGGCGGCTATACGGGGGAAGGTTTCAAGACCGTTCTGCCCGCCGAAGCCCATGCCAAAGTGTCGTTCCGGCTGGTCGGAGATCAAAACCCCGACGCGTTGCGCGGCCATTTCCGCGCTTGGGTTCAGGCGCAGTTGCCCGCCGATTGCACGGTGGAGTTTCACGGCCACGGCAACTCACCCGCTGGTGTGATGTCCATTGAAAACAAGGCGTTCGAGGCCGCACGCGCGGCGCTGACCGATGAATGGGGCATCCCCGCCGCCTATGTTGGCTGCGGCGGGTCGATCCCGATTGCGGGCTATTTCAAGACCTATCTCGGCATGGATGCGATGCTTGTGGGGTTTGGCTGTGACGACGACCAGATCCATTCCCCGAATGAGAAATACGATCTGGCCAGCTTTCACAAAGGCATCCGATCCTGGGCGCGGATTTTGGCGCGGCTGATATGATCATCCGCGATGGTTTGGCGCCCGACGAGGCGGCTTGGCGTGGGCTTTGGCAAGGGTTTCTTGCCTATTATGATGTCAATCTGCCTGAAGAGGTCACCGCCTTCACTTGGGCGCGGTTGCTGAACCCGGCCAGCCCGCTAAAGGCGCGGCTGGCCGAGGTTGATGGCAAGGTGGTGGGCTTTGCGATCCATCAGCACCACCCGTCCACTTGGGTGATGGGGGATGATTGCTATCTGGAAGACCTGTTCGTCAGCCCCGACGCGCGCGGGCTGGGGGTGGGTCGGGCGCTGATCGAGGATCTGAAGGTGCTTGCAAAATCAAAGGGTTGGCTAAGGCTTTACTGGAACACCGACGCCTCCAATGAAACCGCCCGCAAGCTTTATGACAGCATCACCCCGGATGACGGTCATATCCGCTACCGGCTGTCCCTGTGATGCAGATTGGTCGCAGACAGCGCAGTGTCGCCCAAGGCCACGCGCACCGCAGCCACGATCTGCGGCATCAGGCGTTGCACGCCCAATAGCGCCAGATGGTTGTCATCAAAGTAAAGCGCCTTGCCGTCAGCCGTCAGCGTGCAAACCCCGCCTTCGACGCAAAAAAGCGGTGCCGGATCAATCCATTGCGCGCCTCCGGCCCGGGCGGCATCGGTCAATATCTGCCGGGTTGGCGCGCCATAGTCCAAAGCCGCCTTGGCCGGGATGGTTATCGGCGCACCGGGGCCACCCTGCTTCCAATAGCGCATGGCGATCCGATCCAAAACGTTGAAACCGGGATCGGGAACCGGGCCGATGATGATCACCTGCTTGCCTGCAGCGCGCAAAGCTTTGACCTCATCGCTGATCACCGTGGTCAGTTCGGCAAATCTGTCGGTGTCGGATTGATCCGTGTTGCTGCCCGCCTTGAACAGATAGGCGCGGTCAACCTTGATGTCGCCCGCGCCGTTATCATAGTCAATCCGCTGCACTTTATGGTTCCAGTATGCGTGCAGAATCACCAACTTGATTGCGGAATCTGTCAGCAAATACTGGAACATACGGCGATTGTGATCCTCACAGATCGCGTATTCGCCGACGCCGGGGCTGTCCAGCCCCGGCACCGGTGGGCAGCCGGCCAAAGTCAATTCCCGAACAGAAAGCCCGTGCGGCGCCAGCAATCTGGCCAGCGGATCCACCAGAACGCCCGCATGGCTGTCGCCCCAGATCACCACGCTTGGCGCGGCATCGGCGCCGTGGACGCAGGCGGTTTCGGGGGTAATCTCGCCGAAGTCACGGCGCTTGCCGATGCAGGTGCGGAAGGTCGGGGGCATCTGCAACTCGGCATCCATGAGGGTGCGCAGCTCTAACGGCAGGCGCTGCGGATAGCCAAGACAGGCACTGCCAGCGTCTGGTGCGGTTGCGTTCTACCGCGAAATGGCCCGTTTCACAAGCTTGGCGGCCAACAGCACAAACGGCGCTGCATGCATCAGAAGGTCAAATATATCAATGGGTTTCACCAAGTCTCCGGCCACAAGCATCTTCAGCTTTTCCCAAAGATGCGGCTCGGGGAAAAATGGCGCAAGGCCCAGCGTCAGACAGGCAAGGATCAACAGGGGCATCGGCACCTGGTCAAGAATAGCCATTTGTCCTCCGGGGATCCTTGGGCGTTTGCCTGCGGATACACCAATTCAAACAATTGCATATGGGAATTGTTGGCGCGGTGGACGGGACTCGAACCCGCGACCCCCGGCGTGACAGGCCGGTACTCTAACCAACTGAGCTACCACCGCGCGATGTGGCTGACGTAGCCGATGGGTTCGGGGGCGTCAATGACCAAAGCGGCGAAACTCGCAGATTTTCCCGTCCTTTCCCCGTCCGTCTTGCGTCCCGCCCGCGTCCTTTATCCGTCCCGACGCAGCGCCCGGAGGGTTAGGGTTGACCTAAGGTTTGGCAGGGGCGAGGTGTGGCAGGGATGGCCGCAGAAAGGGCATCAGCGGCAGCGCAGGCCGATCTGAAAACCCTGCCGTTTTGGCCGCAGCCTTGGCCTTGGTGCAAGGCGGCTGCGGCTTTGGCCAAGACGAATGGTTTCAGGCGCAGCTTTGGCAAAAGCGCCGGAATTTCTGATGCGCGGGGATGTGTCAGCTTGATGAGCATGGGGCCCCCCCGGCGGCCGTTTGATTTCCTGGGGCAAAGCATCCAGCGGCGCGGGCGGTTTTGACGGTGTTGGGGCGGGTGGCGAAGGGGGAGCGCTGGGGAACTGGTGCGTCGGATCGCGCACCCTGCCGGGCCTTGGATTCAAGAAGTGCGCGCGGCGGAACCACGCCCCCCCGAAACGCAAAAAGCCACCCCGAGGGGCAGCTTTTCTGGCGACTGGCGCGGTGGACGGGACTCGAACCCGCGACCCCCGGCGTGACAGGCCGGTACTCTAACCAACTGAGCTACCACCGCATCGCATCGCCGGTTGCCCGGCGTGTGGGGGTATTACGGAAGCACGCGGGGCGCGTCAAGCGCGAAAGTGATGAAAATCAGCGCCCTGTTCACCGCTCGGGGGCCGGGATGAATTCAGCGTCGTCGGCGGGCGGCAGGCGGAAGCGACCATGCGCCCAATCCCCGGCGCGCCATGCCTCTTTCGCGGCGTCGATGCGGTCTTTGCTGGAGGCGACGAAGTTCCACCACAGATGGCGCGGGCCCTCCATCGTGGCGCCGCCCAGCACCATGATCCGCGCGCCCTGATCGCCTGCGCGCACCGCAACCGCGTCGCCGGGGCGGAAGATCAGCATCGCCCCCGCGTCATGGCTTTGGCCGCCCTGCGACACCTGCCCCGACAGCACATAGACGCCGCGATCCTCGTGATTGTCGGGCAAGGGCAGCGCGGCCCCCGGCGCAAGCGTGGCATCGGCGTAAAAGGTTTCGGACGGCATCGGCAGCGGGGCCGTGGCCCCCCAGGCAGTGCCAAGGATCAGGCGGACATCTTTGCCTTCGGCCTGCAGCAGCGGCAGATCGGCGGCGGGGGCGTTGGCGAAGGCGGCGGGGGCGTCCTCATGCGTCAGGGGCAGGGCCAGCCAGGTTTGCAGGCCAAACAGGCTTTGCGGACCCTGCCGCGCCGGGCCGTCCATGCGTTCGGAATGGGTGATGCCATGGCCTGCGGTCATCATGTTGACCTCACCCGGGGTGATCCAGGCGTCGGTGCCAAGGCTGTCGCGGTGGTGCATGGCCCCGCGCAACAGATAGGTGACGGTGGCAAGCCCGATATGCGGGTGGGGGCGCACGTCCACCCCCTGCCCGGTCAGGAATTCCGCCGGGCCCATCTGGTCAAAGAAAATGAACGGGCCGACCATCTGGCGTTGCACCGATGGCAAGGCGCGGCGCACCTCAAAACCGCCCAGATCGCGGGCGCGGGCGATGATGACGGTGTCGATGGCATCCACCGCGTCGCCAATGGGGATAGAGTGGTCAAGGATCGGATTCCAGCTCATGGCGCGGCCTTTCGGTTGGTCCTGTAAAGATGGCAGGTTGCGCGCGTCTGGCAAGGCGCGGCAATGCACAAGGGCTGCGCGCTTGGTGTGGGTGCTGCTGGTTTATTGGCCAGCGGATGGAAACGCCGCCCATAATTCGGGCAAATGCCGGTAAGTCGGGCGCAGACCTGTGCCCACAGATTGTTGTGCCGCTTGGTTGCACGCAGCTTGCCCCTATGACCGCTCACCACCCCATCCCCCTGATGCAGCGCAGCCACGGAGCGGCGGCGGTGTCGTTTGATCTGCATGCGGGTCGGGCGCGGCTGCGCGATCTGGTGCAGGCAGGGTCGGCCAAGGTGTTGCTGCCGCAGGGCGGGGCGGTGCCGGAGGTGGTGTTTCTGAACACCTCGGGCGGGCTGACCGGAGGCGACCGGCTGTCCTGCCGCGTTGATCTGGGTGAAGGCGTGCGGGCGGTGGCCACGACGCAAACCGCCGAGCGGGCGTACCAGACGGATGCGGGCGTGGCTGGGGTGACGGTTGCCGCAACAGTGGGCGATGGTGGCTGGCTGGATTGGCTGCCGCAGGAAACAATTCTGTTTCAGGCCAGTGCCTTGCAGCGCAACACCCGCATTGATATGAGCGCGGATGCGGGGTGTTTGCTGCTGGAATCGGTGGTGCTGGGGCGGGCGGCGATGGGCGAAACCGTCGATCATCTTATGTTCCGCGACCGCCGGGAAATCTGGCGGCAGGGTCGCCCGGTGGTCATCGAGCCGTTCGGGTTGAATGACGCGGCCTTGCGCGCCGGGGCTGCGGTTCTGGGCGGCACGCGGGCCTTTGCCTCTTTGGCGATGGTGGCGCGTGGGGCCTGCGATGCGCTGGGGTCGGTGCGTGCGGTGCTGGACGAGGCGGGCGTGCAAGGGGCGGCTTCGGGTTGGGACGGGCGGTTGACGCTGCGGCTGTGCGCCGGGGATGGCTGGCCGCTGCGGCGGCAAATCCTGCGGGTGTTGGAGGTGCTGCGCCAAGGCCGCCCCCTGCCCCGCGTCTGGCAGATGTAGGGGGTGCGATGAATCTGACACCGCGTGAAAAAGACAAACTGCTGATTTCGGTCGCCGCGATGGTGGCACGCGGTCGGCTGGCGCGGGGGGTGCGGCTGAACCATCCCGAGGCGATCGCCCTGATCGCCGATTTCGTGGTGAAAGGCGCGCGCGACGGGCGGTCGGTGGCCGATCTGATGCGGGCGGTGGCGCATGGGATGGCCGCATATATCGGGTCGATAGAGGTTGGCAAGCGCGCCGATCTGGTGCTGTGGTCGCCGGCGTTTTTTGGGGCGAAACCCGAGATGGTGCTGCTGGGCGGGTCGATCGTGATGGCGCAGATGGGCGATCCGAATGCCTCGATCCCGACGCCGCAGCCGGTCTACTCCCGCCCGATGTTCGGGGCGATGGGGCGGAATGTGGAACGCAGTGCTGTGATTTTCACCAGTCAAGCGGCGGTTGAGGATGGCTTGGGGCATCGGCTGGGGCTGGCCAAGGATATGCTGGCGGTGCAGGGCTGTCGCGGCATCGGCAAGGCCGACATGCGGTTGAACGACGCTGTGCCGGAAATCGAAGTGAACCCCGAAACCTATGAGGTGCGCGCCAATGGGGAGGTGTTGACCTGCAAACCTGCGCGCGAACTGCCGTTGGCTCAGCGTTATTTCCTGTATTAGGTGACGGCGGATGTCATTTGAAAACCAAAGCAACAGGCTTCAAAGTGGCGGTCCAACGCCCCGAAAAAAAAGGTTTGTCATGCGCCTTCCCCTCTGCTTTGCCTTGCTGCTGTCCACCCCCGCCTTTGCCGCCCCGGCTTTCGCAGACTGTGTGACCAAGGACGATCTGGCGCGCGGTGTCGCCTTCAAGCGACAGGATGGCCGCGCCGGATTGATCAAGGCCAAGGGCAAGACATTCGAGATCAACTATGCGGTCGGATCGAAAACCGCATGGCTTGACGAGCGCGACGCGGTGATGGGGATTTACGAAACCGCATGGGCATACACCCCCACGGACGACCATTACGTCGGTGGCGGTCCGGGTGGGCTTTATGCGTACAAATTCGTCAAAAAGCCCCCCGTCCCCGCCGAAGGCACAGCTTGGCAATCGAAGATCAAGGTGACCGAGACGCAGGACAATGGCACCGAATTCGGGCCCGAGGTGTCAAAGACGTCCATCGCGGTGGTCTACAGCTTTCAACCCATCAAAGAGGCCCAGCTTTCAGGCTGCCCCTATCGGATCATGCCGGTGGAGGCGACCTTTACCGGGGAAAACACCCATCTAACCCAGCGCTGGATTTACTTCCCCGATCTGGGATTCGGTTTGGAAACCCGCGTGACGGTTCACAATTCGGGTGACGACCGCAAACTGGGGCTGACCGCCCTGACGCCCGCAAAGTAAGGATCACCATGGACCTGCCCCCCGCCCGCCGCGTTTTGAAATCCTCGCCGCTGATCGCCTATGATCTGGTGGTGCTGACCTATGACGAGCGGTTCGTGCGCCGCAAGCGGCTGGTGACGGTGCATGACGAGGGCTTTCTGGTCGATTTGGCCGAAACGACGTCACTGGCGCAGGGCGACTTTTTGGAACTGGATGATGGCCGGGTGATGGAAGTGATTGCCGCCGAAGAGCCGCTGCTGATGGTGACGGGCGATCTGGCGCGGCTGGCATGGCACATCGGCAACCGTCATACGCCCTGTCAGGTGGAGGTGGACCGGCTGCTGATCCGGCAAGATCATGTGCTGGAGGCGATGCTGGCGCAGTTGGGAGCCAGTTTGTCGCGCAGCATGGAACCCTTCACCCCCGAGGGTGGCGCCTATGGGCATGGGCGGACGATGGGGCACAATTTGGCGGGGCACAGTCTGGCGGGGCACAGCCAAGGGCCTGAGCCTGCGGGCTTTGACCTGCCTGCAGCGCTGCGCCGATGACGCCCGACCTTCAAACCGCGGCACTGCTGCCACTGGTGCAATGGCTGTCACCCGCGTTTCCGACCGGGGCCTTCGCCTATTCACATGGGCTGGAGGCGGTGATCGACGCGGGCGAAGTGACCAATGCGGCGCAGGCGCAAGCGTGGCTGTCCGACATTCTGCGCTTTGGCGCGGGCTGGCAGGATGCGGTGCTGTTGGCTTGTGCCTTGCGGCATGACGCCGACCCTTCCACACTGGCCGACCATGCCCGCGCCTTGGCCCCCAGCCGCGAACGTCTGGCCGAAACGCTGGAGCAAGGCAGTGCTTTTGCCCGCGGGGTCGCGGCTTTGGCCGTGGTTGTGGACGCGGCCCCCCTGCCCGTGGTTTTGGGTCAGGCCGCGCAGGGTCTGGACCTGCGTGCCGATCAGGTGATCGCGCTTTACCTGCACAGCTTTGCCGCCAACCTCGTGTCGGTTGCGGTGCGCTTTGTGCCTTTGGGCCAAAGCGACGGGCAACGGATCTTGGCCGCGCTGCATCCTTTGATCCTTGATCTGGCGGCTCGCTCTGCCACCGCCGGCCTTGATGATCTGACAACCGCCACTTTTCGCGCCGATCTGGCCGCGATGCATCACGAAACCATGGACATCAGGATTTACCGCACATGAGCGCCAATGGCCCCCTGCGCGTTGGTATTGGCGGCCCGGTTGGGGCTGGCAAGACCACGCTGACCGAACATTTGTGCCGCGCCTTGGCCAGCCGCTGTTCGATGGCGGTGATCACCAATGACATCTACACCCGCGAGGATGCCGACCATCTGACCCGCGCGCAGGTGCTGCCCGCCAACCGCATTCGCGGTGTGGAAACCGGCGGCTGTCCGCACACTGCGATCCGCGAGGATGCCAGCATCAACCTTGCCGCCGTGGCCGATCTGCGCAGCGCCTTCCCCGACCTGGACCTGATCCTGATCGAGTCCGGGGGGGACAATCTTGCCGCCACGTTCAGCCCCGAACTGGCCGATCTGTCGATCTATGTGATTGATACGGCCGCCGGTCAGGACATCCCGCGCAAACGTGGGCCGGGGGTGGCGCGATCTGATCTGCTGGTGGTCAACAAGACCGATCTGGCACCCTATGTTGGCGTCGATCTGGCGCTGTTGGAGGCGGACACCAAGGCCGCGCGTGGCCCGCGCCCCTATGTGATGGCGCGGCTGCGGCAGGGTGTCGGCGTGGCGGAGGTGGCGGCGTTTTTGGAACGCGACGGCGGGCTGGCTTTGACGCCACCTTAAGAGCGGGTCACAAAACACTGATCTGAATAGGGAATGGTGGGCCGTGACGGGCTCGAACCGCCGACATTCTCGGTGTAAACGAGACGCTCTACCAACTGAGCTAACAGCCCTTGAAGGGTTCCTTCAAGTCGTCAGCAGCGTCTAACGATTGCGGCGCGGGGATGCAAGCGGCTTTGGTGTGAAAAACGCCCAGCCCGACATGACAAAAGCGCGCCACATCGGGCGCGCTTTTGGCTGTGATGGTGGGAGATAAGGGATTTGAACCCCTGACATCGTCGATGTGAACGACGCGCTCTACCACTGAGCTAATCTCCCGGTGGCGGGTATTTAGCCCGCTTCGTTGGCCTCTGCAAGAGCCTCTTTTTCGGCCTTGGACTCGGTCGTTTTCGACGCGCCGCGGCGCACTTTGAGGGTCATTGCCGAGATGCCATTGTCAATCGCGCGGTTGTTGCGGATGTGCATTTTGCCGAAGGGCGGCAGGTTCAGCGAGTAGCCCTCATCAAGCGCCTTGCCGAGTTCAACCAGCGTCGCCTCGACGATGTCACGCACGTCTTTTTTCTTGAACTCACCTGCAGCCGTCACCCGTTCGATCAAATCTTTCACGCGCAGGGAAAGCGCAACTTTGGCCCCCTGTGCAACCACATCATCGAGCTGTGGGGCAGGTGATTTCGCCACAGGTTTCGCGGCAGAGTGCGCCGGTTTCGCGGTCCCAGCCTTTGGCTTGGCAGGTTTCGGGGCGGCGGTTTTGGTTGGCATGGTGCAATGCAATCCTTTTGTTTCGATAATGAAAACAGACTACGCCAGAAATTGTGAACAAGAAACAGGGCAGCGCTGGAAAGTGGGGGGTGGGAACGCAAAAGACGCCCCTCTTTCGAAGGGCGTCTTTGTGATTTCACAAGGTCAATGCGCGGTGGCTTGCGCGGCTGGCCCCGCCGCCAGAACCCGCGCGGCGGCTGCGGCCTCTTCTGCGGCTTCGTCCCATTCGACGGCAACCGGTTGACGCACCAAGGCCTGCAACAGAACTTCGCGCACGTTGGTCACGGGGATGATGGTCAATCCCTGCTTCACGTTATCGGGAATTTCGGTCAGGTCTTTTTCGTTTTCCAGCGGGATGAACACCGTTTTAATGCCCCCCCGCAATGCCGCCAGCAGCTTTTCCTTCAAGCCACCGATTGGCATCGCGTTGCCGCGCAACGACACTTCACCCGTCATCGCAATGTCTCTGCGCACCGGAATCCCGGTCAGCACCGACACGATCGCCGTCACCATCGCAAGGCCCGCCGAAGGGCCATCCTTGGGCGTCGCCCCATCCGGCACATGGACATGGATGTCCATTGTTTCGAATTTCGGCGGTTTCACCCCGATTTCCGGGCTGATCGAGCGGACGAACGAGGCTGCCGCCTCGATGGATTCCTTCATCACATCGCCCAGTTTGCCGGTGGTTTTCATCCGACCCTTGCCCGGAAGGCGCAAAGCCTCGATCGACAGCAACTCGCCGCCAACGGAGGTCCAAGCCAGACCCGTGACCACGCCCACCTGATCGGTGGTTTCGGCCAAGCCATAGCGATAGCGTTTGACGCCCAGATAGCTTTCCAGCTTTTCCTCTGTGATTTCAACGGTTTTCGCCGTCTTCTTCACGATCTCTGTCACCGCTTTGCGGGCCAGTTTGGCGATTTCACGCTCCAGATTCCGCACGCCCGCCTCACGGGTGTAGGTGCGGATCATCTCTTGCAAGGCGTCATCCGTGATCTTGAACTCACCCTTTTTCAGAGCATGGCCTTCGATCTGCTTGGGGATCAGGTGACCCTTCGCGATTTCACGCTTTTCATCCTCGGTGTAGCCTGACAGGCTGATGATTTCCATGCGGTCCAGCAAAGGCCCCGGCATGTTGTAGCTGTTGGCCGTGGTGATGAACATCACGTTGGACAGGTCGTATTCAACCTCCATGTAATGATCGACGAAGGTGGAGTTCTGTTCCGGGTCCAGCACCTCCAGCATGGCGGATGCCGGATCGCCGCGGAAATCCTGACCCATCTTGTCGATTTCATCAAGCAGTATCAGAGGGTTGGTGGTTTTCGCCTTTTTCAGCGCCTGAATGATCTTGCCCGGCATCGATCCGATATAGGTACGCCGATGGCCGCGGATTTCGGATTCGTCGCGCACGCCGCCGAGCGAAATGCGGATGAATTCGCGCCCGGTGGCCTTGGCAACCGACCGGCCAAGCGAGGTTTTGCCGACACCCGGAGGGCCGACAAGGCACAGGATCGGGCCCTTCAGCTTGGCCGACCGCGCCTGCACCGCCAGATATTCGACGATGCGTTCCTTCACTTTTTCAAGGCCATGATGGTCGGCGTCCAGCACTTTTTGCGCCGCCGCCAGATCCTTTTTGACCCGGCTGGAAACGCCCCATGGCACCGCCAGCAGCCAATCGAGATAGTTGCGCACGACCGAAGCTTCGGCGCTCATCGGAGACATCGACTTAAGCTTTTTCAGCTCTGCTTCCGCCTTTTCGCGGGCTTCTTTCGAGAATTTGGTGGCCTTGATCCGGGCCTCCAACTCGGCCATTTCATTCTGACCTTCTTCGCCGTCGCCCAATTCCTTCTGAATGGCCTTCATCTGCTCATTCAGATAATATTCGCGCTGGGTGCGCTCCATCTGCGACTTGACGCGGGTCTTGATCTTTTTCTCAACCTGCAGGACCGACATTTCGCCCTGCATCTGACCGTAGACTTTTTCCAACCGCTCGGCCACGTCCAGCGTTTCCAGCAGATCCTGCTTCAACGCCACATCGACGCCGAGATGACCGGCCACAAGGTCGGCCAGCCGTGCCGGTTCGCGGGTTTCGGACACCGCCGAAAGCGCTTCTTCGGGGATGTTTTTCTTGACCTTGGCGTAACGTTCAAACTCTTCGGCCACGGCGCGCACCAGCGCATCGACCGAGATTTTGTCGCCCGGGGTTTCGGACAGCCGTTCGGCCCGCGCCTCAAAATAGGAGGGGTTTTCGACAAATTCGGTGATCTTGACCCGCGCCTTACCCTCAACCAGCACCTTCACGGTGCCATCGGGGAGTTTCAGCAATTGCAGCACGTTGGCCAGCACACCGACGGTGTAGATGCCATCCTTTGCCGGATCATCAACGGAAGGGTCGATCTGCGACGACAGCAGGATTTGCTTGTCATCGGCCATAACCTCTTCCAATGCCCGCACGGATTTCTCGCGGCCCACAAACAAGGGCACGATCATATGCGGGAAAACCACGATATCACGCAGCGGCAGAACCGGGTAACTCGTGGAAAGGGTGTCAGTCATTTGCATATCCTTTAGCGGGCAGGAAGACCGATGCCCCGATCATCGGCAGCGGTTGGTCTTCCCCTCATTCAGTCACTATATCTGGTGTTGCCTTGGGCGGCTGTCAACCACTGCAATTGTCACAATCATGCGCCTGTGACCGTGGCGGAACAAGAGCGGAAATCGTTACAAAGCCTGCGCCGATGTCAGGCGGTTGTTCACGCACTCACAGGGGTTCGATATCGCCTTGCGCGCGCGCTGCGTGGAAATCGGCCACGAAAGCCGTAAGCCTTTGTCCCGCAATGGCATCGCGCAGGCCCTGCATCAATTCCTGATAATAATGCAGGTTGTGCCAGGTCATCAGCATCGAACAGATGATTTCCCCCGATTTCATCACATGGTGCAAATAGGCGCGGCTGTAGTTTTTGCAAGCAGGACAGTTGCAGTTTTCATCCAACGGGCGCGGGTCGTCCTGATGGCGGGCGTTCTTGATGTTGACTTGGCCGCGATGGGTCCAGGCCTGTCCGGTGCGGCCAGACCGTGACGGCAACACGCAGTCCATCATGTCGATGCCGCGTTCCACCGCGCCGACAATGTCATCGGGCTTGCCCACGCCCATCAGATAGCGCGGTTTGTCGTCGGGCAGGAAGCCCGGTGCATAATCCAGCACGCCGAACATCGCCTCCTGGCCTTCGCCAACCGCAAGGCCGCCAACCGCGTAGCCGTCAAAGCCGATGGCGGTCAGCGCCTTGGCCGATTCCTCGCGCAGATCATGGGTCACACCGCCCTGCATGATGCCAAAGAGCGCATGGCCGGGGCGGTCGCCAAAAGCATCGCGTGAGCGTTGCGCCCAGCGCATCGACAGGGCCATCGACTTGGCCACCTCGGCATCGGTGGCGGGCAGTGCCGGGCATTCGTCAAAGCACATGACGATGTCAGAACCCAACAGGCGCTGTATTTCCATGCTGCGTTCTGGCGTCAGCATGTGTTTGGAGCCGTCGATGTGGCTGGAAAACCGCACGCCTTCTTCGGTCAGCTTGCGCAAAGACGCCAGTGACATCACCTGAAAGCCGCCGGAATCGGTCAGGATCGGGCGATCCCAGTTCATGAACCTGTGCAAGCCGCCAAGTTTGGCGATCCGCTCGGCGGTCGGGCGCAGCATCAGATGGTAGGTGTTGCCCAGCAGGATATCGGCCCCCGTCGCGCGCACGCTTTCGGGCAGCATCGCCTTGACCGTGGCGGCAGTGCCCACCGGCATGAAGGCGGGCGTGCGGATGTCGCCGCGCGGGGTGCTGATCACGCCCGTGCGCGCGGTGCCATCTGTGGCATGCAAGGCAAAGCCGAAGGCCTTTGTCATGGGTTTTCTCCTGCTTGACGTTGCCCTTCTGGTCGAATGAAGGCAAAAAGCCAAGAGGGTTGGCTTTGACCGGATGGCTGTGATGGAAAAGACAGACAAACCAAAGGCCGTGGACCGGCGGGCGCAGATCACAGCGGCGGCGTTGCGCTGTTTGCAGCAGGTCGGCCATTCGGGGTTGACCGCGCGCAAGGTGGCGGCAGAGGCGGGGATGTCGCTGGGCCACATCACTTATCATTTCAAGGACATGGATGAGGTGCTGGCCGAAGCCTACCGTCTGGGTGCCGCCAAGTTGCAAGAGGCGGGACGGGCTTTGGCCACGCGTCCCGGCCTGACGCCTGCGGAACGGCTGGACGCCTTCCTGCACGCAGGTTTTTCACCCGAATTCCTCAATCCCGCGCAACTGCGGATGCGGATTGACCTGTGGTCAGCGGCCCTGACCCACCCCGGCATTGCCGCAACCGAGCTGGAACTTTACAGCGTCTACCGCACCCAGTTGGAGGTGTTGCTGGGTCAGGTCAGCGACCCGTGGAAATCCGATCGCATTCCGATGGTCAGCGATCTGATCATGGCGACGCTGGACGGGTTGTGGCTGGACTGGATGCGGCGCGGCGATGCGAGCGCCATCAAAAATGGTCTGGACGCGGTGGTGCTGTTTGCGCGGTTCCGGCTGGGCGGAGCGTAAGGGCATCCTGAACCACGCTCGATCCGGGGCCTTAGGCTTATCAATGGAGACGCCGGATCAGGTTTGGGGCGGCGTTGGGTGGAAAGATCAGGGTTGAAAGCTGATCGGCAGGGTGAAGGTGGATGCGCCCAAGCCCGTGGGGGCTTTGGCGAATTTGCCCGCCGCTTTGACCGCATTGACGGCGGCCTGATCCAATGCCGCGTTGCCCGATGATTGGGCGACAAACAGCGATTGCAATTGGCCATTGGCGGCAACGGCCAAGCGCAGGGTGACTTTGCCAGCTGCCCCCTTGGCCGCCGATGGATAGGCCTTGCGGCGTTCAATCTTGGCACGGATCGAAGCGCCCCATGTGGCCATGGCCGCCTCTGCCAGACCTTCGGACAGGGTGGCAGCGGCGGCGCGCCCCCCGGTGCCAGCAACCTCGCCGCCGCCCGCGCCTGCGGATTTCTGCGCGGGCAGCGCGGGGCTGGGTTGCGGTTTCGGCGTGGGATTTTCTGGTTTCGGCTCGGGTTTTGCCTTGGGTTTCGGCGCAGGTTTCGGTTCCGGCTTTTGCGGCACGGCCTGCGGTTCGGGTTTGATCTCGGGCGCGGGGGCCTCTGCCAGTTGCGGCAGCTTGACGCTGCCAATGGTCGTCAGCTTCGGCAGCGCGACCGGACCCGCAGTCAGATCGGGGGCCTTCAACGCGGGCGGCAGCGGCGGCAGGTCTGGTGGGGTCTCCCAGCGCTGCACCAATGCGGCAATCGCCGCATCTGATGCGGTCAGCGACACCAATGCCTGACCCTGATCGCCCGCGGCCACAGCCCCCGATGTGACGGCCGGCAAAGCAGCGAGCGCGGCCAGATGCAGGCCAAGCGCCGCCAGCCCTGCCACCCCCCATTCCAGCACGCGGATCATTGTGCCACCGTGATCAGGCGCAGCTCGCCAAACCCCATGGCCGACAGCTTCGGCAAGAGCTGCGCCAACGCGCTCCCAGGGGCGGAGGCATCGGCATGTAGCAGCAAGGGCGGCGGAAGGGTGCAATCTTGTGCCGCGCAATAGGCGGTGCGGGCCACGGTCAGGGCCGCAAGTGCCGCCTCGCCCTCGGACAGGCCCGCTGCGCCTGCAAAACCCAAGCGACCATCCGGGGCTAGAAACAGGGCCAGATCACCCGCCGCAACCTCTTGGGCGGTCGAGGCTGGCCGGGCCACCGCAAAGGGCTCGGCGTTGGTAAAGCGCGACACGATCATGAAGAACACGACAAGGAAAAACACCACGTCGATCATCGGCAACAGCGGTTCAGGCTTGGTGCGCGGGGCGGGATCGTCCAGACGCATCATTCCACCACCACCAGCTGCGTCAGTCCAGCCGCGCGCAGGGTTTCCAGCACCGCGACCATGTCTTGCACCGAAGCCGCCGCGTCGGGGCGCAGGATTATCGGATCACTGGCGGCATCCATCAGCGGGGCCAGTGCCTGCGGCAGCGCCTCCAGCGACGTCGCCACGCCGTTCAGCGCCACCAAAGGCCCGCGCAGATCAACCAGTCGCGGCGGGCCCACCCAAGCGGCCCCGCCCTGCCCCGCCACGGCCATCGGCAGCCCGTGCAGGCCGCCAAAGCGCGACACCATCATGAAAAACACCAGCAGCAGGAACACCACGTCGATCATCGGCGTCAGGTTCAAGCGGCGACGCGGTCGCACTGGACCCGCGTCGATCTTCATTCGGCGGACTTGGTTTGCACCAATCCCCGGTCCTGCGCCAGAAACACCCGCGTCGCGCCATCTTCCATGTCATGGCGCAAACCATCGAGGATACCGTCAAACCAACTCAGCGCCATCATCGCCGGGATCGCCACACCCATGCCTGCGGCGGTGGTCAACAGCGCCTCCCATATCCCGCCCGCAAGAGTGGCAGTGTCGGCGCGCACACCAGCGGATTCGAGCCCTTGGAAGGCGGCAATCATGCCGGTAACGGTGCCCAAAAGGCCGAACAGCGGACCGATGGCGGCGGAGAGTTCTAGGCCGCGCAAACCATTGCGCGCCTCTGCCAGAACGGCGCGGGCGGCTTGTTCGGTGGCGGCCTCGGCCCCCGACCGCGACAGGCCCGGTTCCAGTGCGGCGCGCATGGCCGCGTGGTTGACGCGGGCGCGAGCGGATTTGCGCGGGGCCAGCAGGGCAAGGGCTGCCGCGCTTTCGCCTGCTTCCCACAATGCCAGCGCGCGTTGGGAAACACCGCCGCCAAACAACGCGCCGATGCGGATCAGCTGCGCGAATTTCCACAAGATCAGCGTCAGAGTGGCCAATGACAACACCGCAATCGCCCACATTGCCGGGCCGCCCATTTCGATGACGGCCAGCAACCGCGACAGTGGATCAGGTGGCAACATCAGCAAACCCTTTTGGCGTGGCCTTTGATTTACGCGCGAAGCCTGCGCCAAGCAAGCGTGGCTGCGACCAATCAGGCGGTGTCAGCGCCGCGCGGCCAAAGCGTCGGCCAGCAGCGTCAGCACCAGATCATGCGGCACATCATCGGCAACAAAAGCCTGCCCGATGCCATGCGCCAGAATGAAGCGCAGCTTGCCATCAACCACCTTTTTATCCTGCCCCATCAGCGCCAGCAGGGCCTCTGCCCCCGGCAGATCGCCCGGAATATCGGCTATATCCACCTTCATGCCCATGGCGCGCAGATGGGCGCGCACCCGGCTTGGGGCCTCTTGCGCGCACAGGCCCATCCGCTGTGACAGCTCAAACGCCAAGGCACAGCCGATCGCCACTCCTTCGCCGTGCAGCAGACGGTTGCCATAGCCGGTGGCCTTTTCCAGCGCGTGACAGAAGGTGTGGCCAAGATTCAAAAGCGCGCGCTCGCCTTCTTCGGTTTCGTCACGGCTGACGATTCCCGCTTTCATCTCGACCGAGCGTTTCACCGCATATTGGCGCAGAACGGAGTCGCCTTGTGCCATGGCGGGGGCGTTGACCTCCAGCCAGTCGTAGAAAGCGGCGTCGCCCAGCAGGCCGTATTTCACCACCTCGCCATAGCCCGCCAGAAAATCACGCGGCGGCAGGGTGGCCAGCGCGTCGATGTCGGCCAAGACCAGACTGGGTTGGTGAAACGCCCCGACAAGGTTCTTGCCTTGGGCGGTGTTGATCCCGGTCTTGCCGCCCACCGAGCTGTCCACCTGCGACAGCAATGTGGTGGGCAGTTGCACAAAGCGCACGCCCCGGCGCAGAACCGCACAGGCAAACCCCACCAGATCGCCGACCACGCCGCCGCCAAAGGCCACCACCACATCGCGGCGTTCAATCTTTTGTTCCAGCAGCCATTCGACACAGCGTTCAAACTGCGGCCAGCCCTTGCTGCCTTCGCCCGGCGGGATGGCAAGGGCGGTCATGGCGATGCCCTGCGATTCCAGTGACGCGGCCAAAGCCATCAGATGCGTCGCGGCGACGGTCTCATCGGTGATGACGGCGACTTTCTTGCGGCGCAACAAGGGCGCGATCTGCACGCCGGCCTGACCGATCAGACCGGGGGCGATGCGCACCTCGTAGCTGCGCGTTCCCAGCGCAACCTTCACCACATCCAATGCCATGCTATTCCCTTTCCAACACATCGACCCGGCGGCCAAGGGTATCGACCACCCGTTGTGCCATGTCTTCCACCGACAGATCGGTTGCCGATTCCACCGTCAGATCAGCCATCTGGTAAAAGGGAAGCCGCGCCTCGTAAAGCGTGCGCAGGGTTTCGCGCGGATTTGATGTGCGCAGCAGCGGCCGGGTGGTCTTGTGGCGCACCCGCTGCCACAAAAGATCAATGTCCACCCGCAGCCAGACCGACACGCCCTGATCCTGGATCAGCGCCCGGTTGGAGGCGGACAGGAACGCGCCGCCCCCGGTCGACAGGATGCAGGGACTGCCGCGCAACAGACGTCCCAAAACCTCTGTTTCGCGGGTGCGAAAGAAGGCCTCGCCGTCGCGTTCAAAGATCTCGGCAATGGAACGGTCCGCCGCCTTGACGATTTCCTCGTCCGAATCAACGAAGGGCACGCCCAGAATGCGGGCCACCGCCTGCCCGACGGCGGTTTTGCCCGCGCCCATCATCCCGATCATTGCCACGGTCTTTTTCAGCCGCACCCTGTTTATCCCCGTCTTTCATGGCGATTGGCGGCAAAGGCGGTCCCTCGCCCATGCCAAATCTTTCTTCCTTGAATGGCGTGAACTTGCCGTGAATGCCATATATAATCGCATCCATGATGGGCTTGGCATGATACCAAGAGCGCAGGACGCGTCTGGGGCCAAGGATCGGCAGCGACAACAAAGCGACTTTGGACAAAACCAAAGGCAAAGCAAAAGGCATACGGGCATGGGGCGACTGATCAAAGCGGTGGTGGTGTTGGCGGTTCTGGGGTTTGCCGGGCTGGCGGGCTATGCCTATCTGGCCGACCTGATCCCTCCGGCGACCGTGGTGAAACAGCCAGTGGTGCTGCATGCGCAATAAGGCGATGGTTTTGGCGCTGGTGCTGGCCGCATCGCCTGCAATGGCGCAGAAAAAGCCGCTGTCGGCGATTGACTGGCTGTCGCAATCCGTTTCGGACCCTCCGGCCCAAGGCGTGCAACCTGCGCCGCTGGACGCGCCCGCGCGCAAACCCGTTGCCAGCAATGGGTCGGTGGCGACCCTGCCCGCCACGGCGGGTGAGGTGGCTGTGACCAAGACCGGTGCCATGCCCGCCACGGTGGCGGTGTCGGTTCTGGGCGGGCCGTCGCCCGACGCTGTGGGGTTGTTGCCGCCCGATGTGACCGGATTTCCGCGCCAGCTGTGGGGCTTGGGCCGCACCGCCGAGATTGGCGCGGCGATTGCGCAGGTCCGGCTGGACGGCCTTCCCTCGCTGCAAGCGCTGCTGCTGACGCTGCTGCTGGCCGAGGCCGAAGCCCCGGCGGATGCGGCGGGATCGGGCGCGCTGTTGGTGGCGCGGATCGACAAGCTTCTGACCATCGGGGCGCTGGATCAAGCGCAGGCGCTGTTGCAGGCGGCAGGCCCCACCACATCGGCCGATCTCTTTCGCCGCAGCTTTGACGTGGCCCTGCTGACGGGCGAGGAGGGTCTTGCCTGCACCACCCTGCAATCGGCCCCCGAACTGGCCCCCACCCTGACTGCGCGGGTGTTCTGTCTGGCACGCGCGGCCGATTGGACCACGGCGGCGCTGACGCTGCGCACCTCTATCGCGCTGGGAAATGTCAGCGCCGAGGATGCGGACCTGCTGACCCGCTTTCTGGACCCCAGCCTGTTTGACGGCGAGGACATGCCGCAACCGCCGAAACCGATCACGCCGCTGGTCTGGCGGATTTACGATTCGCTGGGTGAATCCTTGGCCACGACCACCCTGCCCATCGCCTTTGCCCATGCCGATATGACCGAACGCGCGGGCTGGAAGGCGCAGATCGAGGCGGCCGAACGCTTGGCCCGGGTGGGTGCCATCACACCCAATGTGCTGCTGGGCCTTTACACCGACCGTGCGCCTGCGGCCTCGGGCGGGGTTTGGGACCGGGCCGATGCGTTTCAGCGCTTCGACGCGGCGCTGACCAGAGGCGATGTGGCGATGGTGGAACAGCGGTTGCCGCTGGCCTATGCGCGGATGAAGGATGTCGAGTTGGAGGTAGCCTTTGCCACGCTGTTTGCGCCGTTGTTGTCCAAAATGGTGCTGACCGGGGATGCCGCGCGGATTTCCTATGAACTGGGGTTGCTGTCGCCCGATTACGAACGGTTGGCCAAGATGCCGGTGGCGCAAGACGCGCGGGCGGCGTTTCTGGCGGGGCTGGCTTCGGGGTCGGTCAAAGGTCTGGTGGCCCCTGACAGCATGGCGCGGGCGATTGCGCCGGCCTTCACCGATGCGGTTCTGCCCGAGGATATTGCGACGATGATCGCGCAAAAGCGGGTGGGTGAGGCGATTCTGGCCGCCATGGCCCGGATTGAAAGCGGCGTCAGCGGTGAGTTGGTGAAAGTCACCGAAGGCCTGTCGGTGCTGCGCAAACTGGGGCTGGAGGATGTGGCGCGGCGCACGGCGCTGGAGTTGATGTTGCTGGAACGGCGGGGCTGACCATGGCCGCGCCAAAGTCGCCGGATCAGTGGATCAGCACCTATCTGGCCGCCGCCGCCGCCGAGTTGGACGCGGCGCGCAACACGCTTTTGGCCTATGGGCGCGATCTGAAGGATTTTATCGCATGGCTGGCCCGCCACGGCCATGCCCTGCCCACGGCCAGCCGCGACGATGTGGAAACTTACCTCGTGTTCTGCGAGGCGCAGGGCCTGTCGCAAGCCACCCGCGCGCGAAGGCTTTCGGCGATCCGGCAGCTTTACCGCTTTGCCCATGATGAGGGTTGGCGCGAGGACAACCCCGCAGTGCGGATCAAGGGGCCGGGGGCCAGCAAGCATTTGCCCGGCACGCTGTCGCAAGATGAGGTGACGCGCTTGCTGGATGCCGCGCGCGACCACGGCCGCACGGCAGGCGATCGTTTGCGCAACCGCGCCTTGATCGAACTGCTCTATGCGACCGGTATGCGGGTGTCAGAACTGGTGGGCCTGCCGGTGGCGGCGGCGCGCGGCAATCCACGGATGATTTTGGTCAAGGGCAAGGGCGACAAGGAACGCATGGTGCCGCTGTCCCCGCCCGCCCGCGCGGCAATTGCCGATTGGCTGACCCACCGCGACGCCTTGGAAGATGCCGCACGGATCAAGGGCAAGCCACCGTCGCGGCAGTTGTTTCCCGGTCCGGGCGTGGACGGCCACCTGACGCGCCAGCATTTCTACCTGCTGATCAAGGACATCGCGGTGCAGGGCGGCATCGATCCCGCCACCGTCACCCCTCACACCCTGCGCCACGCTTTTGCGACCCATTTGCTGGCAGGCGGGGCCGATTTGCGAGTGATTCAGACCCTGCTGGGCCACGCCGATATTGCCACCACCGAGATTTACACGCATGTGCTGGAGGACCAGCTGCGGGATCTGGTGCTGACCCACCACCCGCTTGCCCGGAAGAAACCGTAGGATATACGACTGATGCCTTTTGCCGATCAGATGCTTTGGCTGACCCTTGCGGCCTTGCTGGTGCTGGCCGCCACCCTGAATGCCGCGAAAACCGCGCTGGCGGCGGCGTCGCGCAGCAAGCTGCGGGCTTTGGCGGACAAGAGCGACCGTGGGGCTGCTTTGGCGATGCGGTTGGCCGATCTGGCCCCGGCAATGGCGGCGCTGCGCATCGGCATGACTGTGGCACTGGTCGCGGCGGCTTTCGTGGCGCATCTTGTGGGGCAAGACCATCCGTTGGCAACGTTGGCCGCAGTGATCGTCGTGGTGTTGATCGGGGTCGAGGCCCTGCCCCGCACCCTGGCGCTGACCTATCCTGAAACGGTTGCCACCCACACAGCGCTGTTCGCGCGGATTTCGGGCATGGCGTTGACGCCGCTGGTCACGATGATTGCGGCGCTGATCCGGTTGATTCTGCGACTGTTTGCCCTCAAACCCGAGGCGGACAGCCATTTTCTGGGTCTGCGCGATGACATTGCCGGGGCCATTGCGCATGGCCATTCCAGCGGGGCGGTGGAAAAGGAAGACCGCGACCGCCTGCTGGGCGCGCTTGATCTGGCCGACCGCACCGTTGATGAAATCATGCGCCACCGCCGCCAGATCGAGATGGTCGATGCCGACCACGCTCCCGACGCGATCCTCACCCAAGTGCTGGCCTCAAGCCACTCCCGCCTGCCGGTCTACCGGGGCAATGAGGAAAACATTCTGGGCGTGATCCACACCAAAGACTTGCTGCGAGAAGTGGACCGGCTGGTGCGCGGACCCGAGGGCAGCGATCTGGAAGGGATCAAGGCGCTGGACATCGTCAAAGTGGCGATGAAACCCTATTTCATTCCTGACACCACCGCGCTGGACGAACAAATGCGCGCGTTTCTCAAACGCCACGCTCATTTCGCACTGGTGGTTGATGAATATGGCGGCCTGCAAGGCCTGATCACGCTGGAGGATATTCTGGAAGAAATCGTCGGCGATATCACCGACGAATTCGACGTCGTGGCGCGGGATGCCGGGTTGAAACGGTCGGAAAACGGCGAATATCTGGTCGATGGAGCGATGACGATCCGCGACCTGAACCGGGCGCTTGATTGGCGGCTGCCCGATGACGAGGCCAACACCGTGGCGGGCCTTGTCATCCATGAGGCGCAGATGATCCCGAATGAGGGTCAGGCCTTCAGCTTTCACGGCTTTCGGCTCGAGGTGGCGCAGCGGCGCGAAAACCGCCTGACCAAGCTGAAAATGCGGCCGCTGTAATGCGGTGCGACTGCATCGCGCAGACGTGAGCGGATTTCCTGTAATTTTATGCGGATCGAAGGACATCCAACATTGGTACTGCCGGTGTCTGTTGCGGTTGCGCTCCCTCGGCCAAACCCGATCAAACGCAACAGGCTCTGGGGCGTCAGATGATGTCGATCAATGCGGCGATGCCTTCCACAGATTTGACGCCCGTCAGTGTCAGCATATCGCCGTCGCCAAAGTTGAACACCACCGAACCGCTGACCACCTTGGCATAGGCTTTGACCATCTGCGTCTTTGTCATGGCGGCACCGCCCCACAATGCGTCGTCCAGCAACAGCACCTCTTTGGCCTTGACTGAATAGTCGGTAATCCGGTCAGCGCCGTCACCGTTCATGAAGACAAAGGTATCAAGGTCAAGGCCACCCGAAATCACATCAGCCTCTGTGCCCCCCTGCAACCGGTCACGCCCGTCTCCGCCATAGAGCATATCCGACCCCGCGCCGCCCCGAATGGTATCAGAACCGAGATCCCCATAAAGCTTGTCGGCATCGGCACCACCGTCGATGTTGTCTGCTTCAACTCCGCCATAGATCGCATCTGCCCCTGCCCCCCCTTGCAGGTTGTCAGCGCCAAACTCGCCCCAAATCTTGTCGGCATCGGCACCACCGTAGATGGTATCGGCCCCGGTCCCGCCGTAAATCACATCGGCCCCGGCAAGGCCCGTCAAGATGTTGGCGGCAGCGTTGCCAAACATCTTGTTGGCCGCGTTGTTGCCCTCTGCCTCCAGCGCCCCGGCGCCCAGCAAACGCAGATCGTTTATGCCTGTGCCCAGCTTGATGTCACCCGAGGTGAAGAAGGTGTTGGCATTGACCACATCCAGTTTGACGTTGCCATTGTCCAAGGCCACGGTCACGGAAAAATCAAGCGCGCCGACACGGCCGCTGAGCGCAACTGCAGCCCCCGCCGTCAGTGCCAGCGCATAGCCACCCGCCGCTTTGGAGATGTCGGAACCGCCTTGCGCCGCAAATGTGACGCCCTTCGTACCTTCGCCGATCGAGTAGAAATTGTCCTTGTTCTTGTCAGTGTAGGCCACGCCGGTGACGAAAACATCGCTGCCCGAGGTGCCAAAGTTCTGCGTGATCATCGAGGCGTTGAATGTGTTCGACCCCGATTTGAACTTCCCTTCCTCTTGCGCGACACCCACTTCGCGGAACCCGTCCAGCAGGATGTTCACCCGGTGGGGCGCGCTTTTGAACAGCAGCTGATGCTGCACCGCGATCATCTTTTCAAGATTCAAGGTCCCCGTGGTGCCTTGCCAGGAAATGTTTTCCCCGACCCGGTTCCAGCGGTATCCTTCCTTTGAAACCCGCTGACCGGCCGTCGACCCGTCGATACCGGTGTGCGAAAACTGATCGACCACCAGCATCCATTGCGAATGACCAATTGCCGCATTTTCAAGCGCTTGATCCGGGGCCAGAACCTGTCGCACCTGAGCGCCAAGCGTGTTCGCCGCCAAGCCCTGATTGAGCGTTATCTTGTTCAGCGCCGCCTCGCCCAGCGGATCCAGACGGGCACGGTTCAGCAGTTCAATCATGTATTGTTCGGCACCAGAGATGGTCATTGAATTCCCCTAAGGCAGCAGACCTACCTTGAATATTTTTCGATTGTGGCCAACTATTGGCGATTTGATGTCAGCAGCTTTTGAAGGTAGTCCCAAAACCCACCGGATGGTCGCTTGGCTGGCTTTGACATAAGCTGCCGGCGAAACCTTTAACAAACGCAGGTTAGTATCCGAACGGCTGGAGTGGAGGTGCGCTCATCTGACGCGGATTCGGCGCGGCTGACTTCGCCGCGCGGTGCGGAAATCGCGATCTCCCTTGACGCGGCGTGTCTCATCCAACGCCAACGCCTTTGCACCGGATCAGCCGCGCAAGCTGTTCGACCTTGAAAATCAGCGCCTTGGGGGGGAGGGCGGAACAAGGGATGCGCCGCGTCACAGAAGAACATGAGCTTTGGTTTGTCGGGATCGCCCGGCTTGGGCAGGTCTCTGAACCGTTCGCACAGCAGCCACAGAAGGAAGGTCGCCTGGAGGCGTGGTCGGGCGTTCGTCGGCTTGTCGGTGGCCAGAATGCTCCGGACAACGTGGCCAGCCTCCTCGCAGCGCTCCGCCCCTTGCCTGATCCCGCGGTCGCCCGTTTGCACCGTCAAACAGCAAAAAACAGTGCGAACCTCTCTGGGCCAGTCTGTTATGGGCCAGTCTGTTCTGGGACAGTCTGTTCTGGGCCAGTCTGTTTTTGCCGGGCGTGCGCTTGCGTACCGGGCGGTGCCTTTGTCGCTGTCAGGCTTGCCGCGCCCTTGAAAAGGTGCGGCTTTTTTCACGTCTTTTCGTGGGTGATGCTGACAGAATCCCCGTTGACGCCTTCGCAAATCCGCCGTAGCGTCAAGCAATCAAGTCGGCCGGTCCGACAGGGAGCAAAAAAAATTGACGTGAAAAAGGGCCGGTTCGCTGGCCCTTTTTCCATTTGGACCTGTCAATCAAGATATTACGCAGTTCGGCAGATTTATGCCGAAACTTTGACATGCGTCGTGTTTTTCGCACCTGACTTGGCGCATTTCGCATGCTATTGCCCTGCGCAAACAACCAAGAAAGTGACAGCAATGTCGATGACAGCACTGACCCGACCTCTTGCCCTGGCGCTTGGCCTTTCAATGGCGGCCCTTGGCGGCATCCAGTTTGCCATGGCACAGGAAACCGCCCCCGCCGAAGCCCCGCTAGCGGTGCCGACCGAAGCCGTGGCCGCCGAAGCACCGGCGGTGGATGGCTTGTCGATGGGAGCCGAAACCAATGTGGCCCCGGCGCCGAAAACCCAAGCAACCGCCGAAATCGGGGAAACCTATCTGTCCCAAGCCATCGAGGTCTGGGAAGTGCGCTGCGTCAAACTGGAAGACGGATCGGACCCATGCCAGTTGTATCAGTTGCTGAAAGACGCGCAGGGCACTTCGGTCGCTGAAATCAGCATGTTCGCGCTGCCCGAGGGCGGTCAGGCCGCTGCCGGTGCCACGGTGATTGTGCCGCTGGAAACCTTGTTGACCGCCAATATGACCCTGGCGATTGATGGGGCCCAAGCCAAGGTCTATCCCTTCACCTTCTGCGCCAATCTGGGCTGCATCGCCCGCGTTGGCTTTACCGCCGAAGAAGTGGCGCAGTTCAAGAAGGGCGCAAAGGCGGTGCTGACCATCGTTCCGGCCGCAGCGCCCGAGCAGAAGGTGGAACTGGACATCTCGCTCAAGGGTTTCACCGCAGGCTATGACGCCGTGAAGGCCACGACGCCGAAGGCCGAGTAAACAACGATCTGACGGAACAGGCCCCGCAGGTTTTGCGGGGCTTTTTCATGCCCGGTGTCAGGGCGCGCGGCGCAAAGCGATCACGGCATTCAAGCCGCCAAAGGCAAAGGCGTTCGACAGCGCCACATCCACCCGCGCTTGCCGTGCGACATGGGGCACCACATCCAGCGGGCAGTCGGGATCGGCGGCCTCATAGCCCATCGTCGGCGCGACCAGCCCGGTTTGCAGCGCCATCAGGCAGGCCAGCAGTTCCACCGCACCAGTGCCACCAATCAGATGGCCGTGCATGGATTTGGTCGAGGACACCAACAACCGCGCCGCATCGGCGCCAAAAACCTGCGCTATCGCGGCGCTTTCAATCCGGTCATTGGCCGCTGTTCCGGTGCCATGGGCGTTGACATAGCTCACATCGCCCGGATTCAGCCCCGCATCCCGCAAAGCCCCGGAAATCGCCCGCGCGGCCCCATCTTGCGACGGCATCACGATGTCGGAGGCGTCCGAGGTCATGGCAAAGCCGATCACCTCGGCCAGAACAACCGCCCCCCGCGCCCGCGCGTGGTCATAGTCTTCAAACACAAAGACGCCCGCGCCCTCGCCCTGTACCATGCCATCCCGGTTGGCACTGAACGGGCGGCAGGCGGTGGCGGACATCACCCGCAGCCCCTCCCACGCTTTCAAGCCGCCAAAGCACAAGGGCGCTTCGGCCCCGCCGGTGATCATCACCGGAGCCGCCCCGGATCGCACCATCTGAAACGCCAATCCCATGGCGTGGTTGGAACTGGCGCAGGCGGTGGATACGGTAAAGTTGGGTCCGCGCAATCCATGCGCTATTGCCACATGGGCGGCGCCGGCGTTGTGCATCAGGCGCGGCACCACCAAAGGGTGAACGCGGCTTTTGCCCTCGGCGAAAACCGCGCGATAGCTGTCATCCAACGTGCCAAGCCCGCCCGCTGCAGTGCCCAAGACCACACCGGACCGCAGACCAAGATCGTCGTCAAAACTCAGCCCGGACTGGGCAATCGCCTGCCGCGCGGCGACCAACGTGAATTGAGAAAAACGGTCCAGCAGGGTCTGCTCTTTGGCGGAAAAATGAAATTCCGGTTGCCAATCAGTGACTTGCGCGCCGATCTTCACAGTCAGCCGGTCCACGTCCCTGATGTCCAGCGGCCCGATGCCACAGCGCCCCTCGGCCAAGGCCGCATAGGTGCCCGCCACATCCTGCGCCAGCGCGTTCACCGTGCCTGCGCCGGTGATCACCACCCGTTTCATGCAGGCTGCCGCGCAATCAGCCGTTCGACGGCTGCGATGATGGAGGCGACCGAACTGATGTCAAAGCCGTTCTTGCCCGGATCGTTGGCGTTGAAAGGCACCGAGATGTCAAACGCCTCTTCGATCGCGAAGATGGATTCAACCAGACCCAGACTGTCGATGCCAAGGCTTTCCAGACTGGCGTCGGGCCGCACGTCGGTGCTGTCCAACACCGCCTGTTCGGCGATGATCGAAATGACCCGGTCTTGAACACTAAACGCCATAGCTTGCCCCTCTTGCAGGTTTGTGCGCTTTTAGTCTGCGTCAGGTAACAAAGATGTGGCTTTCTCTATCATTGCCACTCTTGCTGCCAATCGCGGCAACCGACGCAAGGCTTTGTTGATCTCGACATGGGTTTCCAACTTGACCGCCGGATAGCCCAGCAACACCCGGCCCGCAGGCGCATTGGTGAAAATCTTGGTGGCACCGCCCGCAATCACATCATCGCCGACAAAGATATTGTCATTGACGCCGCATTGCCCGGCCAGCACCACCCGGTCGCCGATGCGGGCCGATCCGGCGATGCCAACCTGACCACACAACAGGCAGTCCCGGCCCACGGTGACATTGTGGCCAATGTGAACCAGATTGTCCAACTTGGTGCCCGACCCGATGGTGGTGTTGCGGATGGTGCCACGGTCAATCGCGCAATTTGCGCCAATTTCCACATCATCGCCGATGGTGACTGCACCCAGCGAATGGATCCGCGTCCAGCTTTGCGCGCGAATGTCGTCGCGCTGACCCAAGCTTTCCCGGATTTCCTCGACCCCGGATTTCTCGGGTGTGACGAACGAAAACCCGTCCGCGCCGATCACGGCACCGGGTTGGCAGACAAAGCGGTGCCCGATCACCACCCGCGCGCCGATCCGCGCGCCCTGCAAGATCAGCGCATCGTCACCGATCACCGCCCCTTCGGCGATGGACACATGGCTGGCGATCCGCGCCCTTGCCCCAATCACAGCGCCCGCAGCGATGACGACGAACGGCCCAATCGCCGCCCCTGCGCCAATCTGCGCCGAGCCATCGACCACCGCCAACGGATGCACCCCTGCCGCAATCGCCGGGCCGGGATCAAGCATCGCACTCAGCCCCGCCATCGCCAACCGCCCGCGCGGCGCAAAGATTGCGGCCTTCAGACCCAAAGCGCGCCAATCCGCCCCCGGCCACAGCATCGCTGCCTGTGCCCGACCCTTGGCGATGCCGTCAGCGTAGCGCGGGTCCATTGCCAAGGCCAAATCCTGCGGGCCAGCGCTGGCTGGTTCCGAAGCGCGCAGGATGGTCAGGTCAAGATCGCCCTCTGCCTGCGCCCCCAAAGCGGCGGCGATATCGCGGATGGAATGGGGCATCAGGTTCTCCTTGGCCCAAGCGGCACTGGAACCAAGTTTTAGCCCTGAATGCCGTCCAGCACCACCCCGGCCTCAGTCAAGCTGTCAAATATCCGCCCGTCGCGCCCGTAAACATCACGGCGATAGGTCATGCCACCCTTGGCATTGGGCCAAGCGGTGAAATAGACCAGATGCACCGGGATTTTCGTGTCCAGCGCCACCACACTTTCCTGATCGGTGTCCAGATGGCTTTGAAATTCACCCTTGGGATCAGAGGTTTGCGCCGCCAGCAGCGTGTAGGCGAAATCAAAGGGGTCGTTGAGGCGGATGCAGCCATGGCTGTAGGCGCGCACCTCGTTGGCGAACAAGGACTTCGTTGGCGTGTCATGCAGATAGATGTTGTTGGCATTGGGGAACATGAACTTCACCTTGCCCAAGGCGTTGCCATCTGACGGCGGCTGACGCAGGCCAAAGGGGAAACTGCTGGCCGAATAGGCCGCGAAATTCACCGCCCCGCGCGGCACCACCCGGCCCGAGCCGTCGATCACCTGCAAATGCCCGACCGCATTCGGGTCGCGCTGCAACAGCGGCAGGTATTCCTTGACGATGATGGATCTCGGCACCCCCCAGCTGGGATTGATGACCATATATTCCATCACATCGGAAAACTCCGGGCTGCGCTGATCGGGCACATCCTTGCCGATCACGGCGCGGGTTTGAAAGGTCACGCGGCCATTGTCGACGATCTTGGCGGTAAAATCGGGTTGGTTCACCCAGACGTGGCGCGCGCCCAACGGGGCATCGCCCATCCAGCGCAACCGCTCCATCGCCACAACCACCGATTTGAGGCGGTCTTGCGGCGCGGCGTTCAGCGCGGCAAGGGTGCTGTCACCCGCGACCCCATCGGCGTTGAGCCCCTGATCCAGTTGGAACCTTTGCACGCCACGTTGCAGCGCGCGGTCGTAAATCGCGGTTGAGGACCGGTGCAGATAGCCCAAAGCCAGCAAACGGTCGCGCAGCGCGATCACGCCCGCGCCCTGTGCGCCGGGCTCCAGCTTGGTCGCCGCAATTTCAGGCCCCCAGCCCCCCGATGCGATGCTGGTTTCCAGCGCGAACTTCTCTTTCATCAGCCGGGCATAATACGGCGATTTCGGGGCCAGACCGTGCAGATAAGCACCGGGGCTGCGCGCCTGCGCGAGACCCGCAAGCAGCACGCCCGGATCGCGGCGCGTCACTGCGCGGATGATGCCGGCATCGACCTTGGCAGGGTCCAGCACGCCTGAATTCAGATCATGCGCATAGGTCAGAAAGGCTGCGGTCAGCGCCACCTCGACCCGGCCCCGGTCGCCTTCGGTTACGGCGGCCTGCGCCTGCGCGATCAAGGCGGCGGCGTCATAGCGCGCGACGGGCAGACCGTGAAGGCTGGCACCAGACAAGGCCGCGATCAGCGCCTGCCTGCGCGCCCGATCCTGCGGGCCAGTCCACAAGGTCGCAAACCCCTGCCCGCGGTAAAATGCGGCGACGGCGTCATCGGTGGCGGCGGCTTCGGCCAAGGACCGACTGAAGGCGCTGGATTGGGCCAGCACCGGCGCGGCAAGGGCCACGCAGCAGGCCAGCGCCGAAAGAGGGGCGAACACGCGGACTGCTCCACGGACAACCCCGCGCGCAACAGCGGGCAAAATCATTTTCACAGCAAATCCTTCGTGGATTTATGGTAATGGGGCGGCAACTGCCTTGTCGAACAGTTGTATTTTCTGTGAAATCGCGCAAAGTGTAAACTCGCACAGCGGCGGCTTTTGGCACGTCACGCCCCGGACCTGCAAAATTGTCGCAAGTCGGCCACCAATTTGGCACCCGCGGAATTCCCCGCTTGCGCAACGCCCGTTCAGCAAATTTTCGCTTATGCCCGGTAAGGTCCGGTACAGGCGGCCATTCTGCACTTTGGCTTTGCGCCCTGTTGTGCCATAACCATCAGGCACTCGGGGACGAAGTGGCAGACGAACCGCGACGACAAGCGGTCGAAGACCAGCGACGGGACAGGCGCACAGAATGGCGGACAGAAATTTGACAGGCATGACACGGCGCAAGCTGTTGGGCATCTTTGCGGCAAGCGCCGTGATTGCGGCACCCACTTACTCGAACGCTTTTGGTGTGCTGAAAGGCGCAGGCGACATCCGCCGCATTCGGATGTATTCGGGCCGCACCGGCGAAAGCATCGACACGATCTATTGGATCGAGGGCGAATACATTCCCGAAGTCATGAAAGAAATCAATCACTTCATGCGCGACTGGCGCTCTGATGCCACCGTCAAGATGGACGCGCGCAACTTTGATATCATCGCGGCGTCGCATCGTTTGATGGACGTGAGTGAACCCTACATGCTGCTGTCGGGCTATCGCAGCCCGGCCACGAACAACATGCTGCGGTCGCAGTCTGGCGGCGTCGCCAAGAACTCGTTGCATATGAAAGGTCAGGCGGCTGACCTGCGGTTGAAGTCGCGGTCGGTCGGTCAGATGGCCAAAGCGGCTGAGGCTTGTGGCGGCGGCGGCGTCGGCCATTACTACCGGTCGAACTTTGTCCACATGGATTGCGGCCCGGTCCGCACTTGGGGCGGTTGAAGCAAAACTTACAGTTTTAAGCAAAAAGGGCACCCGGTGGTGCCCTTTTTTGTTGCCAGATCGGCGTGGAATTATCGCGAAAACGTGATCAGTCCTGATCTTCTGGCGCGATATACCCTGGGAACAAATCCAGCGGTTTGCCCTTGAACCCCATCGCGACCACGAATTTTTCCGAACTGTCCGACCGACTCGCCGAGGGTTTGACATTGGCAACCTTGGTGAAGGTCTTTTTCAGAATCGACAACAGCTCACCCTCTGCCCCGCCCGCCAGCACTTTGGCGACGAATGTGCCGCCGATCTCCAGCACGTCGAAACTGAAATAAGCCGCCGCTTCACATAGCGCGATGATGCGCAAATGGTCGGTGCCCTTGTGACCCGAGGCAGAGGCCGCCATATCGCTCATCACCACATCAGCACGACCACCCAGCCAGCCCTTGACCAGCGCGTCGGCCTCATCGGCCAGAAAATCCAGCTGATGGATCTGCGCGCCCGCAATCGGTTCAACCTCTTGCAAATCGACGCCAAGCACGGTGCCAATGGGCTTTTTCGGGTTCTGCCCCAAGGCGTTGACGCGTTCGACCGCGATCTGACACCAGCCCCCCGGCGCGCAACCAAGGTCAACCACGCGGACACCGGGTTTGAGAAATTCGAACTTTTCGTCCAACTCGGCAATCTTGTAGGCGGCGCGGCCCCGGTAGCCGTCTTTCTTGGCGCGCACGACATAGGGATCGTTCAGCTGCCGTTCCAGCCAGAGGGTGGAGGACAGCTTGCGGCCTTTGGCGGATTTCACCCGCACCCGCAATTCGCGCATCCCGCGCCCTGAACTGCCCTTTTCGCCAGATTTATTGTCAGTCATTCGAATGGCCCGTCTTCCAGAACGCCATCTGCGCTCATCTGTGCATATAAGAGCCCCTCGCGCAGACCACGGTCAGCGACAGAAAGGCGATCGGTTGGCCATATCCGCATCAGCGCCTGAAGGATAGCCGCGCCAGACATGATCAGGGTATGACGGTCACGGCCAATGCGCGGATCGATGCGACGGCCTTCAGGCCCCAGCGACAGGTACTCGCGGATGACGAAATCAATCTGATCGCTGGTCATCTGCAAGCCATCCACCTTGGTGCGGTCATAGCGGCGCAGGCCCAGATAGCTGGCGGCAACCGTGGTGACGGTGCCAGAGGTGCCGATGATCTGAAACCCGGCGCGGGGTTGCGCGGCGTTGTAGGGTGAAAAGGACGACAGGTTTTCCTCAAAGAACCAGCTCATCAGGGCAAAGCGCGCGGCGTCATCTTCGACATCCGCGAACTGGTCTTTCAGCGTCGCCACGCCCAAAGGCACGGAAATCCAGTCCACCACCCGCGCACCGCCTTCGGGCACCGGTTGGAACCCGCGGTGCAGGCGCATGATCGCATGCGGGCGGTCTTCGGGCTCCACGCCCGAAAGATCGACCCAGACCAGTTCGGTTGACCCGCCGCCGATATCGACCACCAGCAACTGTTCGGTTTCCACATTGACCAAAGGCGCGCAGGAAATCACCGCCAGCCGCGCCTCTTCCTCGGCCGCGATGATTTCGACGTTCAGCCCGGTTTCGCGCCGCACCTGCCGCATGAATTCCTTGGCATTGCGCGCACGGCGGCAAGCCTCGGTGGCCACCAACCGCATGCGGCCAACGCCGTGCTGTTCGATCTTCTTTTGACAAATGCGCAAAGCCTGCATCGTGCGCCCCATCGAGGCACGCGAAAGCCGGCCCGAAGCCTCCAGCCCCGCGCCCAATTGGACAGTCTTGGAAAAGCTGTCCACAACGGTAAACTGACTGCCCCTTGGTTGGGCAATCAACATGCGACACGAGTTCGTGCCCAAGTCCACAGCGGCATAAAGCCGCCCGGACCCAACAGCAGGGGGGGCTGACGGGTCTTCTGTGCGAGAAACGGCTGTGGCCGCCTCAACCGCGGTTTGTTTCGCGTCCCCCCCCCGGAGACGCTCGGGCGCCATGATCGCCCTCCATAGGTGGTTGAGGTCAGGGTAGCCCCGATTGGCAGGGCTGGCAAGCGCCCAGCCCGGTCTGATCCTTGCCTGAAAAAGATGAAAACTCTTCCAATTGCCGCATCTGGTTGTTGCGCCATGGCAGCGTTAGCCGTCCAATGCGACAGAGCATGGTCGCAAGACGCGCGCGCCATGTCGAAAACCGCCTCTGACTGTCGCGTATGGGCGATTAGAACAGAGGCTAATCAGGTGATGGGGAATCGGATATGCCGGACGTGACAGTGGTGTTTTGGCGTGATATTCCGGCACAGGTGATCGTTGGCAAGGGACGCGCGGCGTCCAAAGTGCAGCTTCCCGAACGGTTTGAGCAGGCCATTGACCGGTGCGCCATGAAAATCGGCGCCAAGGATGCAGATGCCTATCTGGCCGAATGGCGCAAGGCCGTCCCCTATGCGGTGGAAGGCGAACCAAGCGCCGTGGCCGCATCCGAGGCCGCACGTCTGGACGTCGAATACGACACTGATCGTCTTAAAATTCTGATCGCTGCCGAGGGTTGGGCCGCCGTCTGATCCCCCACCCGACCCTATAAGGAGGCCCCATGGCCCTGTTCAATTTTCGCCGCGAGGCCACCTCTCCTGCCGGGGTCAGCCAAGAGGTTGAGGCCTTTCTGAAAGGCTATTCGATCGAGGTGATGCCGCGCACCGCCGAAAAGGTCGAGGATTTCCGCGCCCTTTTGCCCAAGGGAACCCGCGTTTACATCGCCCATATCGAGGGCACGCCGATAGAGGAAATGGTCGCCACCGCAAAGCGCATCGCTGGCGAAGGCTTTGAGGTGATGCCGCATTTCCCGGCCCGTATCATCGCCAGCCGCGCCATTCTGGCCGACTGGATCGCGCGCTATCAGGGCGAAGCTGGTGTGAAACAGGCGCTGCTGCTGGCCGGCGGCGTCAACACGCCTGCGGGCGATTATGAAAGTTCCATGCAGTTGATCGAAACCGGGCTGTTCGACGGGTTTGACCGCCTGCATGTCGCAGGTCACCCGGAAGGCAACAAAGACATCGACCGCGATGGCGGCGACGCCATCATCATGCAGGCCCTGAAGTGGAAGCAGGCGTTTTCGGAACGCTCTGACGCCAAGATGGCGATTGCAACGCAGTTCTGCTTTGAGGCGGGTCCGGTGATCGCTTGGGCCAACCATCTGGCCGAGGCGGGCGTGCATCTGCCGATCCATATTGGTGTGGCAGGTCCGGCCAAGCTGCAAACCCTGATCAAATTCGCGATTTCCTGCGGTGTTGGCGCGTCTTTGCGCGTGCTGCAAAAACGCGCAATGGACGTGACCAAACTTTTGCTGCCCTATGAGCCGACCGAGTTTGTGGCGGGTCTTGCGGCGCACAAGGCCAAAAATCCGGCCTTTGGCATCGAACAGGTGCATTTTTTCCCGCTCGGCGGCATTAAGACCAATGCCGCTTGGGTGACAGACAACGGCGGCGCCTCGGGCGTTCCCGCAAACGCTTGAAAGAGGTTTAAGAATGACCCGTACCGTTATTGAATCCAAAACGAAAACCGTGATCATCGGTTTCGACGAGCCCTTCTGCGTGATTGGCGAACGCATCAACCCGACGGGCCGCAAAAAGCTGGCGGCAGAGCTGGAGATGGGCAATTTCGACACCGTCCTGCGCGATGCGCTGGAGCAGGTTGCCTGCGGGGCCACGGTGCTGGATGTGAACTCGGGTGCCGTGTTCACCAACAAGATGGCCGAAGATCCGCGCTATGCCGACAACAACTTTGTCGAGCCGCCGTTGATGCGCGAAATGATCTTGCGGATTCAATCGGTTGTGGATGTGCCTTTGTGCATCGACAGCTCGGTCCCCGGCGCTTTGGAGGCCGGTCTGATGGCCTGCGAAGGCCGCCCCTTGCTGAACTCGGTGACGGGCGAAGAAGAGCGGATGGAGTTGGTGCTGCCGCTGGTCAAGAAATACAACGTGCCGGTGGTGGCGATTTCCAACGATGACACCGGGATTTCTCAAGACCCGGACGTGCGCTTTGCAGTGGCCAAGAAAATCGTCGAACGCGCCGCCGATTTCGGCATTCCGGCGCATGACATTGTCGTTGACCCGCTGGTGATGCCGGTGGGTGCGATGGGCACGGCAGGTCAGCAGGTGTTCGCGCTGGTGCGGCGTTTGCGCGAAGAGTTGGGCGTGAACACCACTTGCGGTGCCTCGAACATCTCGTTCGGCCTGCCCCACCGCCACGGCATCAACGCAGCGTTTTTGCCAATGGCGATTGGTGCGGGGATGACCAGCGCCATCATGAACCCGGTGCGTCAGGTGGAAATGGAGGCGATCCGCGCCGCCAACTTCCTGATGAACCACGACGCCAATGGCGGCGAATGGATTCGCTTTGCCAAGGTGCTGGAGGCTGTTGAAGCGGGTGCAACCTTTGCCGAAGCCTCCGCAGCGGCGACGGCGGCCACATCAGGACGGCGCGGCGGTCGGCGCGCCCGCGGCTAAGACACAAAAGGCCCGCCCGATCCGGCGGGCCTTTTGATTACAATTGCCGCTTGGACGCCTGACGCGCGCGGCGCAAGTCAGCTTGGCGCTGGTGTTCGGCAATCTCTTCCTCGGTCAAAGCTGCGCGTTCTGGTGCCGCTGGTTTGCCCACACGCGAGGCCATGCCGATGCCCTTGTTGACCGCGCCGTTCACCGCCCGGCGCAACAGGGTGTTGATGATCATCTGAATAATTCTGTTAAAATCCATGGTCTTAGTCCCTTAATCTTCAAAAAGTTCGCTTTGCCCGGTCTGGGCCTCATCTTCTTCGCCCTGCACGGCCATAACCCCGGGCAAGGGCCTGCTGTCCAGCAACCCGGCCGCGCGCAACTCTTTCAGACCCGGCAGATCGCGCGCTGATTCCAAGCCAAAATGGTCCAGAAAATGCTCTGTCACCACAAAAGTCACCGGGCGGCCCGGTGTCATACGTCGGCGGCCCAACCGGATCCAGTCCAATTCCAGCAGTTGATCCACCGTGCCACGGCTCACCGCCACGCCGCGGATTTCTTCGATCTCGGCCCGCGTCACCGGTTGATGATAGGCCACAATTGCCAAAGTTTCGATGGCCGCGCGCGACAGTTTGCGCTGTTCGGCGGTTTCCTTCTGCATCAAATGCCCCAGATCGGGCGCGGTACGAAAGGCATAGGCATCACCCACCCGCACCATCTGCACGCCGCGCCCGTCGTAGCGGCGGCGCAGCATCACCAAGGCCTCGGCGGGATCGGCGCCATGCGGCAGGCGGTTGATCAACTCGGCCAGCGTCACCGGCTCGGCAGATGCAAACAAGACCGCCTCAACCATGCGTTCCTGTTCGCCCATCGGCGGCGCGTCAAACAGCGATTTCTCGGGCCCATCGGTCATGGCGGGTCGGTCCTGCGGATCATCAGCGGCGCGAACATCTCGCCCTGCCGGATGTGTACCTGGCCGCGCTTGGCCAATTCCAAAACGGCGGCGAAATGTGCGGCGGTGGCTGAACGACGACGGGCGGGGCTGACGTCCCAGCCTTCGGGCAAAAAGCTGTTCAGATCAGACCATTCACCGACATAGCCGAGCAGCCCGCGCATCCGGTCCAGCGCCTGCTCCATCGTGTAAACGTTTTGCCGATCAAAGGCATAGGGGCGGAATTCGTCTTTGGTGCGGATGCGGGCATAGGCGCGCATCAGGTCCAGAAGGGTCGAGGCATAAGTGATCTTGATGCGCTTGGTCACATCTTCGGGCAAGCCGCGCGAAAAGAAATCACGCCCCAGCTGATCGCGGCCCATCAGCCGTGCGGCAGCCTCGCGCATGGCTTGCAGCCGCTCCAACTGAAAGGCCAGATGTGCCGCCAGATCCTCGGCGGACGGTCCGTCCTCCCCCGGTTCGGGCGGCAGCAGCAGACGCGATTTCAAGAAGGCCAGCCAAGCCGCCATCACCAGATAATCGGCGGCAAGTTCAATCCGCAAGGCGCGGGCGCGTTCGACAAAGATCAGGTATTGTTCCGCCAGTTGCAGCACGGAAATGCGACGCAGATCAACCTTTTGCGTGCGCGACAGCGTCAGCAACAGGTCCAGAGGGCCTTCAAAGCCATCGACATCGACGATCAACGACTCGTCCTCCACCCGCTCGGCCACAGAGCGGTTCAGGATGCCCCAATTGTCGATGTCGCTGTCAGCCATCTGCATCTTCGCCCAGAAGTGCCATAAATTCGGCCTCCGCTGCTGCGATGCCAAGGACATCGGGCCTGTGGCGCAGGGCGAGGGCGGTTTGCGCCCGCGTACGGGCGGCGATGGTCATATCGCCCGCCGCTGTGGCAACCGCCTGCATCTCGACCAGATCGCCTTTGCAATGCAGGGCAATGTCGCAGCCCGCCGCAACAGACCGCGCGGCCCTCTCGGCCAGAGTGCCCGACAACGCCTGCATGTTCAGATCGTCAGTCAGCAAAAGCCCTTTGAAACCAATCTCTTCGCGGATGATCCTGATCATGGTCGGCGATTGGGTGGCGGGCAGATCATCATAGGCGGAAAACACGATATGGGCGGTCATCGCCATCGGCAGATCGTTCAGGGCGCGAAAGGGGGCGAAGTCTTGGGCGGTCAATGCGGCGCGGCTTTCCCTGACGGTCGGCAAATCCTTGTGGCTGTCAGTCTGGGCGCGGCCATGGCCCGGCAGGTGTTTGACCACTGGCAAAACCCCCATCTTCAGATGCGCATCAGCCACCGCGCGGGCGATGGCGGTGACGGTTTCGACATCTTGCCCATAACAGCGGTTGCGCAGAAAGGGATGCGTCAAAGCCCCGCAAATATCGGCCACAGGGGCGCAGTTGGCGTCAATGCCAACGGCGCGCAGTTCCGTCGCGATGACCATCGACCGCAAAGCCATTGCGCGCGCAGCCTTGGCCCCGGCCCGTTCCACCGTGTCCAAGGCTGGCAGCCATTCGCGCCAATGGGGGGCACGCATCCGCTGCACGCGGCCGCCCTCTTGATCAATCAGGATCGGGGCATCACGGCCCACAGCGGCGCGCAGGTCCGATGTCAGGCGGCGCAACTGGTCGGGGGTTTCAACATTGCGGGCAAAGATGATGAAACCGAAGGGGTTGTAATCACGAAAGAAGTCACGCTCGGCGGCCCCCAGAATTGGGCCTTCACAACCGAAAATCGCGGCCCCTTTGCCGATCATCCCCGTCTGGATCATCGTTGCGACACCGGGATGCAGGACGCATTCTCGGCCAGCAGGGCGGCACAGAAACGGCGGGCCTCATCCTCGCCCTCAAAGCCATGGGCCCGCAAGCGGAAGAAAGTGCGGCCACCGCTTTGGGCGGCCTGCACGACCATGGCTTTGCCTGCGATCAGTTCGGCGAACCGGCCTTGCAGTTTTGCCCACTCACCGCGCGCGGCAACCTCGTCGTCAAAGGCCCCAAGCTGCACGAGACGGGTGCCCGCAACGATGGACGCCGCATCCATTTCCACCGGAGCAACAGCCACTGCGTTCTGCACTTCGGCCGACATGTCCGGCACTTCGGCCGCCACGTCCGGCACTTCGGCCACCGCATCTGCAGTGGGACGGGCTTTGGGGCGCAAAGACGTCACCAAAGCCACCGGGACCAGATCCAGCGCGGTCAGTTCCACGCCGGGGGCGTCATCCAGCGCCGTGAACGGCTCGCCGCCATCCGACAGGGCCATCGCCAAAGCGGCGGCAACGGCGTCTTCCTGTGTGGCGGGCAAAACCTCGACGGGTTGGGCAGCAATCTCAACCGGAGTGTCAATGGCTGGCAGGTCGCCGGCGGACAGATCGACACTGGCCAATGTGATTTCGGCCAAGACCTCGGCCCCGGTTTCCGGCAAAGCCACCAGCACGGGCAGACCCGCCTCGTCCTCGGCCATCAGTTCGGTGCTTTTGGGTGCCAGCGTCAGGCTTTCCGGCAAGGGCATCGCGATGCCAGAGGCTGCAACGGCGTTCACCGACAGGCCCTGATGCATCGTCACCGCCCCACCCGGATTGTCGGGAGACATCCGCAAAGGCCCCTCCAAGGCGCGCACCACCGGGATGCCCGACACATCGCGCACCGCCAGTTTATAGCCCCACACTGCCAGACCGACAATCAGGGCGATAGAACACACCGCCCCCGCCATATTGACCAAACGACCGCCCTGCCCCGAATGAGCAACGTAATCGCCTTCGAAATCATCGAATTCCGCGTTCGCCATGTTTTGCCTCGTGCGTTTGGGCGATACATGCCGCCCCCGCTTGTTGTTTGCCTGCCATGCCTGCACGGATGCTTAACGCATTTCCTCCACAGGTGTGACCCCAAGGATAGCCAAGCCCGATGAAATCACAACGCCCGTGGCCCGCGCCAGCGCAATTTTTGCCGCAGATGTTGCTGCATTGCCCTCTTGCACGAAACGAAGCGTGGTGTCGTCGTTGCCCTTGTTCCACAAGCCGTGGAATTCTGACGCCAATTCGTACAGGTAAAACGCCACCCGGTGCGGTTCATTGCTTTTGGCGGCGATTTCCACAAGACGCGGCCATTCAGCCAGCTTCTTGGCCATTTCAATTTCGGCCGGATGCGACAAGATCGACAGATCGGCACCCGCAAGGGCGGTGTCGCTGCAATCCACACCAGCCTCGGTGGCCTTGCGCATCACCGAGTTGATGCGGGCATTGGCGTATTGCACGTAGAACACCGGGTTGTCTTTCGACTGTTCCAGCACCTTTGCAAAATCAAAATCCAGCGTCACATCGTTCTTGCGGGTCAGCATCATGAACCGCGTCACATCGGCGCCCGCCTGTTCGACCACATCGCGCAGGGTCACAAAGGTGCCTGCGCGTTTGGACATCTTGAACGGCTCGCCGTTCTTGTAAAGTTTGACCAGTTGCACCAGCTTGATATCCAGCGGCACCCGGCCCCCGGACAGCGCCGAAACCGCCGCCTTCATGCGCTTGACATAACCGCCGTGATCGGCACCGAAAATGTCGATCAACTCATCAAAGCCGCGCTGTACCTTGTTGTAATGATAGGCAATATCGGGCGCGAAATAGGTCCAGGAGCCATCTGATTTCATCACCGGACGATCCACATCATCGCCATGCGTCGTGCTGCGGAACAGGGTCTGCACGCGCGGCTCCCAATCTTCCAGCGTCTTGCCTTTCGGCGGCTCCAAGGTGCCCTCGTAGATCAGGTCCATGTCGCGCAGGGTCTGGATCGCAGCCTCAATCTGGCCGGTGCCATAAAGCGCCTTTTCCGAAGAGTAGACGTCCATCTTGACGCCCAGCTGCTCCAGATCATCGCGGATCATCTGCATCATCATTTCGGTGGCAAATTCGCGGACGTCGGCCAGCCAGTATTGCTCGGCCTTGTCCAGCAGATCGTCGCCCCATTTGGCCTTCATCGCCTCACCCACCGGGATCAGATAATCGCCGGGGTACAGGCCTTCGCGGATTTCCGGCGACAGGCCATGCGCTTCGCGGTAACGCTCATAGGCCGAGCGTGCCAGCACATCGACCTGCGATCCGGCGTCATTGATGTAATATTCGCGGGTCACGTTCCAACCGGCAAAGGCCAGCAACCGCGACAGCGCATCACCGACCACAGCGCCGCGCACATGGCCCACATGCATCGGCCCGGTGGGGTTGGCAGACACAAACTCGACGTTGACCTTGCGGCCCGCGCCCATTGTGGAACGCCCAAACTCTACCCCCTGCGACAGCACCGCCCTGACCAGCCCCTGCCACATCGCCACCGACAGCCGCAGGTTCAAAAACCCCGGCCCCGCCACTTCGGCTGCCGCAATCCGCGGGTCCAACGCCAGACGGGCGGCCAAAGCCTCGGCAATCACGCGCGGTTGCAGGCCCGCAGGTTTCGCCAGCACCATCGCAGCATTGGTCGCCATATCGCCATGCGCGGCATCGCGCGGCGGTTCCACGGCGATTTGGGCGTGATCCAGACCTTCCGGCAGCACGCCCTCACGGGCCAAAGCGGTCAGGCTGTCCACCACAAGATTGCGGATTTCGGCGAAGAGGTTCATTTGATCACTTCCTGTCTTACCGGCTTGGGAATGCCAGAGCGGCCGCGACAGGTCAAGGAGCGCCCGTTTAAGCGCCCGCGTTTTGCCCCGCCCGCCAGTCGGTCAAGGCGGGATTGTCCTCGGGCAAAGGCACGGGGGCGAGGGCAGGCGGCAGGATCACCGGTCGGTTGCGAAAATAGTGGGTTTCGCGCGCCCCAAAGTAAAACGCCACCACCGCGCCCAGCAACCACCACAACGGCTCTGGCACCGCGTTCAACCCCACCATGCGCAAGGCAAAAGCCTGCGGGTCGGTCATGGCATAGACAAAAAGGCCAATGGTGCCAAAGGCCAGCAAGGGCCGGGGTAAACGGTTCAAGCCGTTGATAAAGCGATCAAACCAACCCATCGGCGGATTGCCGAATTCGGCCCCGAATTCGGCCAATGCATCGCTTTGCGCCTTGGCCGACAGCTCCATCCGCCTGGTGGCAGAGGGCACGAACACCTCGGCTACCCCGCGCGCCGCATCACCAAGCGCCGAAACGGCAGCAGGTCCGCCCACCAGCTTGCCGATCATGCCCCCGTCCCTCCCCAATTTGACACCCGTGCGCGGTGTTGGGCGTCGGTCAAGTGATAGCGGGGCGCGATGAACTCTTCGGCGCGGGTGATCCAGCCCCCCTTGCCGCCATCGCGTTTACGGGCAAATTTGCGGCTGGCCGGGCGGGCATCGGCCAAAGCGTAGTAATAATTGCGCCGCGCAATGCCATAAGCGTCGGCCAGATGGCTGGGGGCCGCCTCAAACGCCATTTGCGCCGCCCGCAGGGTTTGTGGCCCGACCTGCCCATCGGCATCGCAAGGATAGCCCATTTCCCCCAACAACCGCTGCAGCACCTTCACCGCATTGCCGCCTGCGTTGACATACATGTCAAACACCGACGCCTGCACCACCTCGGGCAGGGCCGCCAATCCGGGGCGGGTGAAATAGTGATCGACATAGATATCAACGGCTTGGGCCGCTGTCACCCGTCGGACATCATCCGCATCAATCCGCCCCTCGCCGGTCAGATCAATCCCCAACCGCCGCAACGTGCCCAAAGTGACGCCATGATTGGTGGCCCCGCCCGGATCATCGGGGTCATTCACAAAGCCACCCTCGCGGGCGACGATTTCGGTGGCAAGATCACGGACTGACTTCATGGCATCCCCCAAAGCGATCGGGATGCAGGATGCGGCGGTAAAGTTAAGACAGGCTGACAGCCGCGATCTGTCAAATTGGACTAAAATTTGCTTTCAGATTGGCAAAAATATCCTACGGGTAAGCTGTTGGTTTCGTCGCTGGTTCAAAAGACCAACGGTTTGGGGGTGGGAAACCCCGCGAAGGACGATGCAGCCAACCGCCGTTCAGTTACTCCGACTTTGCTTCCTGATAGACCCCTTGTGCCTTCAGTGCGTCCACCACCTCTTTGGGCATGTAACTTTCGTCATGTTTGGCCAGAATTTCGGTGGCGACAAAGGTATCCCCCTCCATCGACCCGGTGGCCACCATGCCGGCCCCTTCGGCGAAGAGATCGGGCAGCACCCCGGCAAAGCGCACAGGGACCGTTTTGTTGGTGTCGGTCACGGCAAAGGCGATCACTTCGCTTTGCCCGCGCACCAAGGTTCCGGTCTCGACAAGCCCGCCGATGCGGAACACCTCGCCCGGTTGTGGCGGCTCTGACACCACCTGGCTGGGCGAGCGGAAAAAGTTGATGCCGTCCTGCATCGCATAGCCAATCAGCGCTGTTGACACCGCCAAGGCCAGAAAGGCCAAGAGGATCACCTGAATGCGCCGCGTTTTCTTCAGACCTTTAAGACCAGCCATATCGCCCTCTTATGGAAACATCGGGGCCAGCATCAGCCCCGCCGTTTCCTCTATCCCCAACATCAGATTGGCGTTCTGGATGGCTTGGCCAGACGATCCCTTGGTCAGGTTGTCCAGCACCGCCACCACCACAGCCCGCCCCGCAATGCGATCACCGATCACCCCGATGTGACAATAGTTGGACCCTGCGATGTCGCGTGTCGAGGGGAGTGTGCCAAAGGGTAGCACCTGAATGAACACTTCCTTGGCATAAGCGGCGGCCAAGGTGGCATGCACGGTCGCGGGATCACCCTGAACATAGACAGTTTCCAGAATGCCCCGGTTCATCGGCAGCAAATGCGGTGTGAATTGCACATGCACCGGACGCCCGGCGATTTTGGAAAATTCTTGGTCAAACTCGCCCAAGTGACGGTGTTTGCCGCCCGCGGAATAGGTATGGGTGCCGCCCGACAGTTCGGCATGCAGCAGGTTTTCCTTCAAAGACCTTCCTGCCCCCGAAACCCCGGCCTTCAAGTCGATCAGGATTGTATCCAGATCAATCACCCCAGCCGCAATCAGGGGACGCAAGGCGTATTGCCCAGTGGCTGCGTTGCAGCCCGTACCCGCAACAAGACGCGCCGCCCGGATGTCCTCGCGGTAAAACTCGGTCAAACCGTAAACCGCTTCACGCTGCAAATCGGGGGCGGTGTGGGGCTGGCCATACCACTTTTCATAGTCCGCCACATCGCGCAGACGGAAATCGGCGGACAGATCGACGATCTTCAGATCGCGCGGCAGGGCGGACACCACCACTTGCGTTGTGGCATGGGGCAGCGCGCAAAAGGCCAGATCGACCTGCGAAAAGTCAATCTCGTCGATCTTTTGCAGCCGTGGCAGAGTCAGATGGCGCAGAAATGGGAACACTTCTGCCATCGCCATGCCCGCTTTGCGATCCGCCGACAGGGCCACAATCTCCATCTCGGGATGGGTGGCGATCAGCCGAACCAACTCGGCACCCGTGTAGCCCGAAGCCCCCAGAATGGCGATGCGATGTGTCATGGAAAACTCCTGCAATTCGCGCCAGATGTGGTGGCTGACCCGCCACGATGCAAGAGGAATTTCAAACGCGGCGTCGGTTTATGCCCCGGCCCGAAAGGTGGCCCAAAGCAAATCACGAACGGGTTTTCTGCAGCGATCCTTGCTGTAAAACCCACATGAGCTCAGATAAAGGCCAGATCATCCAGCAAAGCGGCTTTGGTGATGTTCTGAATGGTCAGACTGTCGGTGGCGCCAAATTTGAACACCACGTCGTTGCCCACCTGGAACGCATAACCAAGCGCCTTGGTCGCGGTGTTGACGCCTGCAAAGCCGATCACTGCCACGGTATCGACGTTGTCTTGAAAATCCATTACCCGGTCACTGCCGCTGGCCTTCTTGAACGCGAACACATCCGCCCCGGCTCCACCAAAAAGGCTGTCCGCCCCGCCATGACCCCAGATGCGGTCATCGCCAGCCCCGCCGAAAATGCTGTTGGCCAAGGTGTTGCCGGTCAGACTGTCCGCAAAGCCAGAGCCTTCGAGGTTTTCGATGCCAAGAAACACGTCGCCCTTGGCATCGCCCGAAGCGAGGTTTGGCGCTGCCATGTCTGCGACAACCCGCAACGTGGCGGTCTGATAAGACGCGGTGTCAATGCCCAGCCCGCCGTCCAGACGGTCGGCCCCCGCACCACCGATCAGCACATCGTTCCCAGCCTCGCCATAGAGGGCGTCATTGCCGGCATTGCCAAGCAACCGGTCATGGCCCGCTCCGCCCTGCAACTTGTCGGCGCCCGCAGCGCCGGTCAACACGTTGGCCAAAGCGTTGCCCGATCCAACGAAAGCACCGGTGCCGGTATAGGTCAGGTTTTCAACCTGCCCGTAGTGTGTGACTCTTATGCCGATGTCGGCATAAGGCGCATTATGCCGATGTCCGGATTATGCCGATGTAGGTCTGCAAGTTGTTGTTTCTGTTTGGGATCGGTGTAAAGGGGTCGGCATAATCCTCGAAGCTGATGGCTGGTAAGGTCTTCTC